>JAGIAI010000041.1 GCA_017744935.1 Variovorax sp. | reverse complement strand
ATCACCACCGTGAACTGGTCATAGCTCGGCGCCCCGATGCCGAAGCGGATACGCATGTCGATGATCGGCACGATGATCCCGCGCAGGTTCACCACGCCCTTGATGAAATCCGGCGCGTTCGCAATGCGCGTGACGGCGTCGTAGCCGCGCAGCTCCTGCACCTTCTGGATGTCGATGCCGTATTCCTCGTCGCCGAGGGTGAAGGTGACCACCTCCAGCCGTCCCGCGTTGGCGAGGGCCTGAGAAGCGGCGCCGCCCGTGCGGGGCTGGAGGGTCGTGATCTCTGCCATGGGGTTCCTTTGCGTTGGCTGTGCGAGTGGGTTTGTTGGCTATCGGCAGATCAGCCGAATTTCTGCATGATCCGGACGAGCTTCTGGCCGTACTGCGGATCGGTGGCGTAGCCGGCGCGCTGCAGGCCGTGGGCCGCTTCGGTCGGGTCGCCGGCCGTGACCACATTGGCGTAACGCGGATTGCGCGTCATGAAGCGCGCGTAGTCGGTGAAGGCTTCCTCGTAGGAGTCGTAGGCCCGGAACTTGGCGCGCACGCGCTGCGGCTCCCCATCGACGTATTCGGTGGTGGTGGTCTCGACCGTGCGGCCCTGCCAGCTCTTGTCGGCCTTGATGCCGAACAGGTTGAAGCTCTGCGTGCCGTCGTCGGCGCGGATCTCGCGCTTGCCCCAACCCGATTCGAGTGCAGCCTGCGCGAGGATCAGCGGCGCAGGCACGCCGCTGGCTTCGCTCGCGGCCTGCGCCGATGCGCCCATGCGATCGACGAAGGCATCGACATGGCCCTGCAGCGATGCGGTCGCGGCCGAACTGCTGCCGCGGTCGTTGTTAACCTGGTAGAGGCTCAGATCGACGCGCGTGGACGGCGCCGGTGCCGAGCCCAGCGGAATACCCGAGTCCGCCTTCAGCGGAAACCCGCCGCGCGGCAGGAGCGACATCGGCGCCGCCTCGACATCCATGTTGGTCGAACCCGATGCGACCTGGCGCTGCAGCTGCACCAGCATGGCCTCGGCAAGGCCGACGCCGCGCCCCGAGAGGTTCTGCGCGAGCTGCTGGTCAAGCATCGAGGTGTAGATCTTTTCGCTCTGGCTGTCGAAGAGACCGCTTTTCGGCGTCGCTTCGCGCATGCTCTTGAGCACCATGTTCATGAACATCGCCTCGAACTGGCGCGAGACTTGACGCAGGCCCTCTTCCGGCGAGGTGCGGGTGGTGCGCTTGAGCGCATCGACACCCTGCACGTCGAGCGCGAAGCGCTGGTCGAGGGCGCCGCTGCGGCTCGTATCGGCGATGCTCGAAGCAGGCGTAGCAGTGATCGCCATGTCCGTCCTCAGATGATCTCGAGCTCGGCGCGCAGGGCACCAGCCGTCTTCATGGCCTGCAGGATGGAGACGAGGTCCTGCGGATTCGCGCCGAGCGCATTGAGGCCCTTGATCACGTCGGACAGCGAAGCGCTGCCGCGCACCATCTGCAGCGCGCCGCTGCCCTGGTTGACCGAGATCTCCGACTGCGCCGATTCGACCGTGCGACCGCGCGAGAACGGCTCCGGCTGGCTGACCACCGGCTGGGTGTTGATGACGACCGACAGGTTGCCGTGCGCGACCGCGCATTCGCTCACCCGCACCGCCTGGTTCATGACCACGGAGCCGGTGCGCGCATTGATGACCACGCGCGCGACGGCCTGCGTCGGCGTGACTTCGAGCCCTTCGAGCCGTGCGAGGAAGCCCACGCGGTCCTGCGGCGTCTCTGGTGCGCTGACGCGGATCACGCGCGCATCCACCGCTTCGGCCACGGGGCCGAACTGCCGATTGATCGCTTCGACGGCGCGTTGCGCAGTACCGAAGTCGGAACGCATCAGCTCGACCGTGAGATTGCCTCCTTCGCCGCCCACCGCGGACTCCACCGTGCGTTCGACGATCGCGCCCGATGGGATGCGCCCTGAGCTGAGCTGGTTGATCTGGACCTTGCTGCCATTGGCCGAAGCACCTGCGCCGCCGACGACCATGTTGCCCTGCGCGATCGCGTAGACCGCACCGTCGACGCCCTTGAGCGGCGTCATCAACAACGTCCCGCCGCGCAGGCTCTTGGCATTGCCCATCGAGGACACCGTGACGTCGATCGCCTGCCCCGGCCGCGCGAACGAAGGTAGCGTGGCCGTGACCATCACCGCGGCCACGTTCTTGAGCTGCATGTTCACGCCCTGCGGCATCGTGATCCCGAGCTGCTGGAGCATGTTGTTCAGGCTCTGCGTGGTGAACGGCGTCTGCATCGTCTGGTCGCCGGTGCCATCCAGACCCACCATCAGGCCGTAGCCGATCAACGGGTTGTCACGAACGCCCTGGATCGTCGCCAGCTCCTTGAGCCGCTCGGCATGCACAGGCGCAACAAAAGAAAGGGCGCAAGCGAGAGCGAGTGCGGCGAAGCGACTCAGAGTGCGCGAAGACTGGGGGTGTGTCATATCAGAATGGAGCTACGTTCAGGAAGAAGCGCTGGAGCCATCCCATGTTCTGCGCTTCGTCGATGTAGCCCTTGGCCGTGTATTCGATGCGTGCATCCGCCACCTGGGTCGAGAGCACGGTGTTGACGCCGGTGACGGTGCGCGGATTCACCACGCCGGAGAAGCGGATGAACTCCGTCCCCTGGTTGATGCCCATCTGCTTTTCGCCACTCACGAGCAGGTTGCCGTTGGGCAGCACGTCGGTGACGGTGACCGTGATCGTGCTGTTGAACGTATTCGTGGCATTGGCGCCGCCCTTGCCGGTGAACGCCGACGTGCCGGACAGCTTTGCATCCTGGTCGTTCAGGAGGCCCTTGAGCACCTTCGGAATCGGATCGAAGGCCGCGGTCATGCTTCCGTTGCGGTTCGCGTTCGCAGCCGAGTTCTTGCTGGCGTTGAGCTTTTCGCTGATGACGATGGTCAGGATGTCCCCGATGCTGCGCGGCCGACGATCCTCGAACAGCGCGATGCCGCGGCCGTTGTCCTGGAAGATCGCGCCCGTACGCGACCGGCTCGGCAGCTGGTTGATGTCGTCGGCGCGCGCGGTCATCGGTTGATGCACGAGCGGATCGCGCGGGATCTGTGCGCAGCCGGCGAAAAGAACGAGCGCCACGCTCGCCAGCGCCATGCGCCATGGCGAAGCGATACGGAATGCGTGCAGCGTGGGGGAGCTCATGGTCACAGTTGCGCAAGTCGCGCGAGCATCTGGTCGGACGTTTGAATCGCCTTGCTGTTGATCTCGTACGCGCGCTGCGTCGCGATCATGTTGACCAGCTCTTCCACCACGTTGACGTTGGACGCTTCGGTGTAACCCTGCGTCAGCACGCCCGCGCCATCGACGCCGGGGTTCACGACATTCGGTGCGCCCGACGAGTCGGTCTCGGTGTAGAGGTTCTCGCCCATGCTCTGCAGGCCCGTCGGGTTCAGGAAGGTCGCGATCTGGAGCTGGCCGACCTGCACCGTCGCCTGGCTGCCGGCCTGCGTGACCGACACGATGCCGTCGCGACCGATCGTGAGGCTGGTGGCGTTCTGCGGGATGTTGATCGCGGGCTCGATCGTGTAGCCGCTCGCGGTCACGAGCTGGCCGTCGGCGTTGGTCTGGAACGAGCCGTCGCGCGTGTAGGCCATCGTGCCGTCGGGCATCGTGACCTGGAAGAAGCCCGAGCCATTGATCGCGACATCCTTCGGGTTGTCGGTCTTGGTCAGGTTGCCTTGCGAGTGCATGCGTTCGGTGGCGACCACGCGCACGCCGGTGCCGACCTGCAGGCCCGAAGGCAGGCGCGTCTGGTCGGACGTCTGCCCGCCGACCTGGCGGATGTTCTGGTAGAGCAGGTCTTCGAACACCGCGCGGCTTTTCTTGAAGCCGGTGGTGGAGACGTTGGCGAGGTTGTTGGAGACGACGTCGAGCTGTGTCTGCTGGGCTTCGAGGCCGGACTTGGCCACGTAGAGGGAACGGATCATGAATGGCTCCTGCGGGGTTGCTGCTGGTCAGGGCGGATCAGCCGTAGGCGAGCAGCTTGTTGGCCGACTGCGCGTTGGTGTCGGCGGACTGGATGGACTTCATCTGCATCTCGAAGCTGCGCCCGTTGGCGATCATGGCCACCATGGCTTCGACGGGATTGACGTTGCTGCCTTCGATGGCGCCGGGCGTGACGGTCACTGCGTTGTCGGCTTCGGCGGGCGGAAGGCCCGGGCGCATGCGGAAGAGGCCGTCTTCGCCGCGCACCAGGTCGGTCGTCGGCGGATTCACGAGCTTCATGCGGCCGACGATGTTCAGGCCCGTCAATGGATCGCCGGGCGCGTGTGCGGTGATGCTGCCGTCGGCGGCGATGGTCACTGACGAGCCCGGCGGGATCACCAGCCCGCCGCCATCGCCGACCACCGGGCGTCCGCCCATGGTCGTGACCTGGCCGTCGGATGCCACCTGGAGGTTGCCGACGCGGGTGTAGGCCTCGCCGGTCGGTGTCTGGACCGTCAGCCAGCCGTCGCCGCGCACCGCGACATCGAGCTCGCGGCCGGTGTCCGTCACCGGACCCTGCCGGAAGTCGGCGCCCGGCGTGGTCGCGGCCACGAAGGCGCGCGTGGGCGATTCCTCGCCCATCACGGGCACCGCGCGGAATGCGTTGATCTGCGCACGGAAGCCCGGCGTCGACACGTTCGCCATGTTGTTGGCGACCGAGGTCTGCTGCTCCATGGCCTGCTTGGCGCCGCTCATCGCGACATACAGCATTCGATCCACTGGTGGCTCCTATCGCGTCGCGTCAGCGGATGTTCATCAGCGTCTGCATGACCTGGTCCTGCGTCTTCACGGTCTGCGCGTTGGCCTGGTAGTTGCGCTGCGCGACGATGAGGTTGACGAGTTCCGAGGTCAGGTCGACGTTGGACGATTCGAGGGCGCCCGAGGCAAGCGAGCCGAGCTTGCTGCCTTCGGCCGGCGTGCCGGTGAGCGCCGCGCCGGAAGCTGCCGTCTCGGCGTACATGTTGTCGCCCTTGGGCTCGAGGCCGTTGGGGTTGGCGAAGGACGACAGCACGACCTGGCCCAGCAGCTTGGTCTGCTCGTTGGAGAACTTGCCGGTGATCGTGCCGTCCCCGTTGATCGAGAACGATGTGAGCTGGCCGGAGGTGTAGCCGTCCTGCGCGAGCTTGCTCATGCCGTTGGCAGCACCGACCTGCGTGGTGCCGCTCAGGTCGACGGTGATGTTCGACGCGGCTGCGCCGTTGGTGTAGGTCAGCGTCGGAAGCGTGATCTTTCCGCTGGCGGGCGCGGTAAGGTTTCCGTTGGTGTCGAAGGTCATCGAGCCCAGCGGCGAGCCCGCCGTTGCGGGCGCGGGCAGCTGGATCTGCGTGCCGTCGATGGTGCCGTACGTATCCCACGAGTTGGCGCCCGTCTTCACGAAGTACACCGCGAGGTCGTGCGGATTGCCGAGAGAGTCGTACACCGGGCCGATCGCGTTCGAGTAGTTGAAGGTGTCGGAGTCGGTCGGATCGAAGGGCGTCTTCGTCGGCACGGTGCTGCGCGAGTCGACGTTGAACTCGGCCTGCACGCCGGTGGTCGCGTTGGGCGACATCGGCGCGGTCGGGATCTGGATCGCGGTAGGTGTGCCGCCGCTGATGCCGCCGCTGGCGTTGACGCCATAGCCGGTAAGGCGCAGGCCGGCCGCGTTGACGATGTAGCCGTCCTTGTCCTGGGTGAACTGGCCGTTGCGCGAGTACATGACTTCGCCTGTCGCACTGGTCATGCGGAAGAAGCCGTTGCCGTTCATGATCGCCACGTCGAGCGGACGGCTGCTGGTCTGCGTCACGCCCTGCGAGAAGTCCTGCACCACACCCGACACCGCGACGCCGAGGCCGACGCGCGAGCCGGCATAGATGTCCGAGAAGGTGGCGGTGGACGACTTGAAGCCCACAGTGCCCGAGTTGGCGATGTTGTTGCCGATGACGTCGAGATTCGCGGCAGCGGCGCCGAGGCCGCTGATGCCCTGGGAAAAGGCCATGATGGATTCCTTAGTTCAATGCGTTGGGTTGGAGGTCAGAGATACATGCGCACATCGGACAGGCCGATGCTCTGGCCGGTGGCGAGTTCGAGCGTGACGCCGCTGGTGCCCTGCTTGACCGCGGCGACCTGCGCGAACGTGAGCGCGGTCGAGGACACGGCGGTGCTGCCGTTGGTGGCGGCGACCGTGAAGGTGTAGTTGCCTGCGGGCACGACGTTGCCCGCGTCGTCCTTGCCGTCCCATGCGACGGCGTTCACGCCTTCGTTCATGGAACCTGCGTCGATGGTGCGCACGGTCTTGCCGGTGGCGTCGACGATCTTGATCTGCACGTCGGATGCCGTGCCTGGCAGTTCCACCGCGAAAGCCTTGACGGCCGGGTCCTCGCCCTCCGCCGGCGCGGTGGTGGTGAGCGAGTTGCCGGGCGACAGCACTGCATAGCCGATGAGCGATGCGGCCTGCAGCACCTGGTTCGAGCCGGTCTGGCTCACGAGGCCCGACAGCGTGCTGTTGAGCTTCTCGATGCCGCTCACGGTGCTCATCTGCGCGAGCTGCGAAGTCAGCTCCGCGTTCTCCATCGGATTGAGCGGGTCCTGGTTGTTGAGCTGCGCGACCAGCAGCTTGAGAAAGCGCTGCTCGTTGTCGCTGCTGGAGACGCTCGCGGTGCTGGCCGCGGCGCTGGCGGCATTCGCGCCGCTGATGGATGAGGTGTCGGCGATCGCCATGGCTTTCTTCTTTCTTCGCGGTTGGATTACTGACCGATGGTCAGCGTCTTGACCATCAGCGTCTTGGCGGTGTTGAGCACCTCGACGTTGGCCTGGTAGCTGCGCGAGGCCGAGATCATGTTGGTCATCTCCTCGACCACGTTGACGTTCGACATCGCGACGTAGCCGTCGGGATTGGCATGCGGGTTCTTCGGGTCGTAGACCATCTTGGCGGGCGACTGGTCTTCGACCACGCCCGAGACCTGCACACCGCCGATGTCCTGCTGGCCCGAAGGCGCGACCTCGAAGACGACCTGCTTGGCGCGGTACGGCTGGCCATCGGGGCCCGCGACGCTTTCCGCGTTGGCGAGGTTGCTCGCGGTCACGTTCATGCGCTGCGACTGCGCGGTCATGGCGGAGCCCGCCACGCTGAAGATGTTCATGGAAGCACTCGGGAGTGGCATCGAATGGCTCCTCGTGCTTTATTGCTGGACCGCGGCCAGCATGGTCTTGATCTTCGAACTGAGCACCGTGAGGTTCGACTCATAGCGCAGCGCGTTGTCGGCGAAGTTGATGCGCTCGACGTCCATCTCGACGGTGTTGCCGTCGATGCTCGACTGCGTGGGCACGCGATAAAGAAGATCCTGGTCGGGCATCGACTTGGCCTCGCCCGCGAGGTGGCGCGACGAGGTCGTCGACATCGCGAACGACTGCGCCTGGCGGCCCTGCTCGACAGCCTGCGAGAGCCTGCTGCTGAAGTCGAAGTCTCGCGCCTTGTAGTTGGGCGTGTCGGCGTGGGCGATGTTGGCCGCCAGCACTTCCTGGCGCTCAGCCCGCAGATTGAGTGCTTCGCGGTTGAAGCGAAGCGCCGCATCCAGCTTGTCGATCATCTTCTTTCCATCCTTTGTGGCGTCGCGCTCGCACTGGGCATGGCGACAGATGGAAAGCGAGTCTATGCACGAGACGCTTTTGCAATGGGTCGAACAAAGGGGGTTTTCGGCAGCACTTCAGCACTTCGCTTCCGGGGGTGTCTTCCTAGAATCCCCCGGCAACACACCGATTCCCATGGAACCACGCAAGACCTTCACACGGCTCCTCCGCATCGTTCTGCCGGCATGCATGGCGGGCGTCGGCGTGGCCTCCTTTGCCGCTTCCCAGTTGCCTGAAAAGGCACGGGAGGCCGTCGAACGCTACCTGCAAGTGCAGACTTCCGGGTTGCCGGGCAAGGCCAAGGTGACTTTCGTGCCCACGGGTGGTGCGCTTCCGCCTTGCAGCGATTACGAGGCGTTCATGCCGACCGGCACCGCGCCGTGGGGACGCGTCTCCATCGGACTGCGCTGCCGCGGCGACAAACCATGGACCCGCTTCGTTTCTGCCAATGTGTCGGTGGAAGGTCGCTATTTCGTGGCTGCGCGCGCGATCGAGCCAGGAGTGGCTCTGGGAGCGGGTGATTTCATCGAACGCACCGGCGATCTCACCGGGCTGCCGCGTTCGGTGGTTACCGATGCGGGTGCCCTGCGTGGCGTCACCAGCGCACAGAGAATCACCGCGGGCGCACCGCTGCGCAAGGAACACGTGCGCACCATGATCGTCATCCAGCAAGGGCAGACAGTGCAGGTGGTCGCGCAGGGCGCGGGCTTCACCGTCAGCACCGAAGGCAAGGCCATGACGCGCGCCGAAGTCGGTGCCGCCGTGCAGGCCAAGACGCGCGATGGCCGTCTGGTGAGTGGCATCGCCGACGAAGAGGGCCAGATCCGGCTCTCGCAGTAAGGCTGCAGGTACGCAAATGTACGTATGGACGCGTAGTGGTCTTCATGGATCGTCAATCCAGCCTCGAAGCCCTAAAGTTCCACTGCGTTTCGCCGATATAGGGGCGAGCCCCCTTTGAGGAACCATTGTGAAAATCGATCAACCAGCGTCATCGGCGACGCCTCTCATCCGCCCCGCGAAGTCGGGTTCCGCCTCCGCGAGTTCCGCCGGAGCCGCCGGGTCGTCAAAGGATGCTGTTCAGGTCTCCGCCCAGGTCCACACCCTGCCGGGCGCCACCGGCGGTGATTTCGATGCCGCCCGCGTCGCCGCGATCCGCGAGGACATCCGCGCCGGGCGCTACCAGGTCAACCCCGAACGCATCGCCGACGGCCTGATGGACAGCGTTCGCGACCTGCTCGATTCCCGAAAGAACTCATGAACACGATGCTGCTGTACCTTCATGCGGAGAAATCCTGCATCGAGGAATTCCTGGTGCTGCTCGCCGAGGAAGAGAACGCCATGACCGAGCGTCGCTTCGGGGACCTGGAACAGATCACCGAACAGAAGGTACAGCTGCTCGACCGCATTGCAGAAATCGACCGCCAGCGCGAGACCGCGCAATCAGCACTCGGTTTCGAACCCGGAGCCGCCGGCGCCGATGCCGCCGCGATGGCCGGCGGCGAAGCGACCCGCCAGGCCTGGCAGGCGCTGCAGGAGCTGGCCGAGAAGGCCCGCCAGCAGAACCTGCGCAACGGATCGATCGTCCACACGCACCTCGACTTCACGCAGAAGGCGCTGCAGTTCCTGCAATCGAGCGTGCAGCTCTTCTACGGGCCGGACGGCATCCGCAAGACGACGTCCGGCGGCGGCACGCGCCTCGCGATGGGTTGAGGCGGTCGAGCCGATAGATTACCGGCTCGGATTGAGCAGGTACTTCTCGCCGGTCGCCTGCTTCGAATAGACCGCAATCTCGTCCAGCGAGAGTGCTTCCACCATCGACACTTCCTTCGTGTAGCGGCTCGCGAAGGTCGTCTTCAGTTCGGCCGCCACGCGCGCCTTGAGCTTCTCCGCGCCTTCGGGCCCGATCTTCATCAGGAACGGGAACAGCAACCAGCCCCCCATCCCCCAGCTCATGCCGAAGCCGCGTGTGAATTCGGTCGGCCCGCGATCGAGCCCGCCGTAGATGTAGACCTGCTTGTGCGTGGTGGTGCCGTAGCGGCTGTATTCGGTCGCGTTGCGCAAGAGCGCGGCTTCCATGCAATTGAGGATCTGCCCCGCCAGCTTGCCGCCACCGGTCGCATCGAAAGCTAGCGTGGCGCCGGTCGCCGTCAGCGCATCCGTCAGGTCCTGCATGAAGGTCGGCGAGGTGGCGTTGCACACGTATTTGGCGCCGATGCCGCGCAGGATGTCTTCCTGCTCCTGCTTGCGGACGATGTTCACCAGGGGAATGCCATCCTTGATGCAGATGCGGTTGAGCATCTGCCCGAGGTTCGACGCCGCGGCCGTGTGCACGAGCGCCTTGTGGCCTTCGCGCCGCATGGTCTCGACCATGCCGAGCGCCGTGAGCGGATTGACGAACGACGAAGCACCCTCGGCCGCGGTCGCGCCTTCCGGCAGGGCCATGCACTGGGCGGCATCGATGCAGCGGTATTGCGAGTACATCGCGCCGCCGATCGCCGCCACGGTCTTGCCCAGCAGGGCCTGCGCCTGCGGCGAAGCACCGGCTGCCACAACCACACCTGCGCCTTCATTGCCAACCGGCATGGACTGGTCCGCACGGCCGGCCATGCTCTTCATGGCTGCCTCGGGGATGGTTGCCGTCACGACGGGCCGCTCGGGCGTGCCCGAGGCCTTCGCGGTGCGCAGGTCCGCCGCGCCGAACAGCAGGCCCAGGTCGGATGGATTCATCGGCGACGCCTCAATCCGCACCACCACTTCGTTCGCGGCGGGCTGGGGAATGCGGTCTTCCTGAAGCGAGAGTTCGAGTTCGCCGCTGCTGCGAACGAGGGAACGGATCTGCAGGGTCTTGCTCGGCAGGGTCATGGCGGGTCTCCGGATAGGGGCCGGCCAGTATAGGAGCGGGGTCGATTGCGCGCTCAGGACACCTGTTCGGGCGGCCGCTTGTCGGGATGGGCCATGACGCGGTCGATCCGCCTGCCGTCGAGCGCGGCCACCTCGAAGCACCAGCCGGCGCAGTCGATGTGCTCCCCGACCTCCGGCAACTGGCCAGAGACGAACATCAGCAGGCCGGCGACCGTGTTGTAGCGGCCGCGATCCTCGTCCGGCAACTCGCGGATGCCGAGGCGTGCGCGCAGCTCCGACACCGGCATCAGCCCGTCGAGCTCCCAGATGCCGTCGGCGCGCTGTCGCGCCCAGGCTTCGGCGTGCGTCGGCACTTGCAATTCGCCGGTGATGGCTTCGAGCAGGTCGCGCGGCGTCATCAGGCCCTGCACCACGCCGTACTCATCGACGACGAAGACCAGCCGCCCGGCGCGCGAGCGAAACTGCTCGAGCAGTTCCATGCCCGTGAGCGTTTCGGGTACGAAAACCGCGGGCTGCACCGCTTCTCCGACCGTGCCTCGATGCTCCGGTCCAAGCTTGAGAAGATGCGCCACGCTGGTGACGCCCACCACGTCATCGAGCGAGTTGCGGCACACCGGATACCACGAGTGGACCTGGTTGCGCGCACCCGCCTCCGACACCCTCTGCAGGCTCTCGGCAATGGTCAGCGACGCATCGAGCCATTCGATGTCGGCGCGCGGGATCATGAGCGAGGTCAGCCGGCGGTCGTCGAGGTGGAACACGTTGCGCACCATCTGGTGCTCGTGCATCTCGATCACGCCGGCATCGACGCCCTCCTCCAGGCTCGCAGAAATCTCCTCCTCGGTGACCAGGCGGGCGGCGTTCGAATCGATGCGCAGGAGCTTGAGCGTGGCCGCAGTCGCACTCGACAACAACAGCACGAACGGCTTGGCAATGGAAGCGAGCCAGCGCATGGGCGTGGCCACGTAGCGGGCCACCGGCTCGGGGTAGAGCTGGCCAATGCGCTTGGGCACCAGCTCGCCGAAGATGATCGTGAAGAAGGTGATGCAGGTCACCACGACAGCGGTGGACGCGATGCTGGCCGTGCCACGGCCAAGGCCCATTTCCTCCATCCACGCGCCGAGCGGCTCGGCGAACGCGGCTTCACCGACGATGCCGCTCAACATGCCGATCGAGGTAATGCCGATCTGCACCGTGGAAAGAAACCGCGTCGGGTTCTCCATCAGCTTGAGCGCCGCGGCGGCGCCCGCATCCCCCGTCTCGGCCAGCGCGGCAAGGCGCGCGCGGCGGCTGGTGGAAAGGGCCATTTCGGACATTGCAAACAACGCGTTGACCGTGGTCAGCAAAGCCAGGAGGAATACGTCCATGAACGCAGGAGAGAATGGGGACCATGGCACTTTACTTGATCGGTGATCTGCAGGGCTGCGACGAACCCCTGCAACGGCTGCTGGACAAGATCGACTTCTCCCCGAGCCGCGACCGGCTGGTCGTGCTCGGCGACCTCGTGAATCGCGGGCCCGCTTCGGCCAAGGTGCTGCGGCGCATCCACGGATTCGGCGCCGCGGCGCAGAGCCTGCTCGGCAACCACGACCTGCATCTTCTGGGTGTGGCTTATGGCGCGCGCAAGGCCGGTCGCAAGGACACGCTGGCCGCCGTGCTCGAAGCGCCGGACCGCGGCGCGATGCTCGACTGGCTGCGCCATCAACACCTGGCGCTGCGCCATGACATCGGCGGCGGCACGCTGCTGACGGTGCACGCGGGCGTGCTGCCACAATGGACTGTCGAGGACACGATGCGCCTGGCAGGCGAGCTCCAATCTGCCCTGCGAGGACCGGACGTGGCGGCCTTCTTTCGAACCATGTACGGCAACGAGCCTCCCCGCTGGCGCGATTCGCTGACTGGCGCCGAGCGACTGCGCGTGATCGTCAATGCCCTGACGCGGATGCGCTACTGCACAGCCGAGGGGGTGATGGAGTTCGAATCCAAGGACGCAGAGGCCGGAGCCCCGGATGGATTCATGCCCTGGTTCGATGTGCCGGGCCGCAAGACTTCGACAGCGACGGTGGCTTTCGGCCACTGGTCGACGCTCGGCTGGGTTTCAAGGCCGGACCTGATCTCGACCGACACAGGCTGCGTCTGGGGCGGCTGCCTGAGCGCCGTGCGGATCGGCGCGACGCCGCAGGAGCGCGAGCTGATCCAGGTGAAGTGCCCTCAGGCCCAGAAACCAGGCTGAGGTTACTGGGGAGACTTGAAGAGCGCCGCGACTTTGCGCTTGGTCTTGATGTTGCTGGAGACGCCTCGGGCCGGCGTCGCCTTGGCGGTGGCTTCCCAGGCGGGCGCAGCCTCACGCTCCGGCGTCTCGTAGGGCTTCTCGAAGAAGGGATCGCGTGGCGCAGCCGGCGCGCGATGCGGACGGCCATTGCGGGTCGGGCGCGAGTCTGAGCGGTCGCGAGGACGATCGAGCGTGTCGAGCACGTCGCGTGCGTCGCCGGCTTCGCCCTCTTCGCGCCAATGGCGGCGGCCATCGTTGATGCGGCCGCGCGGGCGCTCGTCGTCGAATTCGACCGGCTCCAGCTCGATCTTCTTCTTGATGAGCTTCTCGATGTCGGCCACCAGGCGGACGTCATTGCCGCCGCTCGCGAAGCTCACAGCGAGACCGGATGCTCCGGCGCGACCGGTGCGCCCAATGCGGTGCACGTAGTCTTCGGCGTTGAACGGAATGTCGAAGTTGAAGACCGCCGGCACGTCCTTGATGTCGAGACCGCGCGCAGCCACGTCGGTGGCCACCAGCAGGTCGACTTCGCCGGCCTTGAACGCGGCGAGCGACTTCAGGCGCTCGTCCTGGCTCTTGTCGCCGTGCAGGGCGGTGGTCTTCAGGCCGTCCCGCTCGAGCGAACGCGCGAGGCGCGCGCAGCCCAGCTTGCTGTTGACGAACACGAAGGCCTGCGTGATGCCGCGCTGGCGCACGATCTGCTTGAGCGCACGGCGCTTGTCGTCTTCCGCGACGCTGAAGAAATGCTGCTCGACGGTGGAGGCAGTTTCGTTCGGCCGCGCGACTTCGATCGTGACGGGGTTCTGCAGGTAGCTGCTGGCGAGCCGCTTGATCTCCGGGGAGAACGTCGCCGAGAACAGCAGCGTGGTGCGCTGCTTGGGCAGGTACGACAGGATGCGCTGCAGATCGGGCAGGAAGCCGATGTCGAGCATGCGGTCGGCTTCGTCGAGCACTACGTACTCGACTTGGTTGAGCACCGCATTCTTGGCTTCGATGTGGTCAAGCAGCCGGCCCGGCGTGGCGACCAGCACCTCGACGCCCTTCTTGAGCTCGATGGTCTGCGGCTTCATGTCGATGCCGCCGAAAACGACCGCGCTGCGCAGGTTGGTGTACTTGGAATAGAGCTTGACCTGCTGGGCGACCTGGTCGGCCAGTTCGCGCGTGGGCAGCAGGACCAGGGCGCGCACCGGGTGACGTGCCGGGGAGGTCGAGCTGTTCTCGTGCTTGAGCATCCGCTGCAGCAGCGGCAGCGAGAAGGCGGCTGTCTTGCCGGTGCCGGTCTGGGCGGCACCCATGACGTCCTGGCCCGACAACACCACCGGAATGGCCTGCGCCTGGATGGGCGTCATCGTCTCGTAACCCATTTCGGCTACAGCGCGCGCCAATGGTTCAGCCAGGGAAAGATTGGAGAAGGAGCTTGTCATGAAGCCTTCTATTGTCGCAGGAATGGGGTTACCCCTAATCCCAAGCCCCTCCGGGGGGCTCTGCCCAGCGGGGAATCCCGCGGAACCGGGTTCGCCGGGCCGGTGGGATTGCCCCCTGGAAGGGGGTGTCAGAGCGACACGAAGTGCGCGGGGCTGGGGGTTAGAGACCTCGTGCAGCAAACGTGTCGCAGTCTCTCAAGTCGCCGCTCTTGAAGCCGGTGGAGAACCACCGCTGGCGCTGGGCGCTGGTGCCGTGCGTGAAGCTGTCCGGCACCACCGCGCGGCCGGCGGAGCGCTGGAGGGCGTCGTCGCCGATCTTCTGGGCGGCGTTCATGGCGGATTCGATGTCGCCCGGGTCCAGCCACTGCTTGGATTGCTGCGAATGGTGGGCCCAGACCCCGGCGAAACAATCGGCCTGCAGCTCGACGCGGACGCTGACCGCGTTGTTCTGGGTCTGGCTCAGCCGGCCGCGCATCTGGTCGACCTTGCCGGTGATTCCGAGCTCGTCCTGCACGTGGTGCCCGATCTCGTGCGCAATCACGTACGCCTGCGCGAAGACACCGGGGGCGCCGAGCTGGTTCCGGAGCGTTTCGTAAAAGCCGAGGTCGATATAGACCTTCTTGTCGCCGGGGCAATAGAACGGCCCCATCGCGGACTCGCCGGTGCCGCAGGCGGTCGGCGTCGCACCGCGGAACAGCACCAGCTTGGGTGGGGTGTAGGTGCCGCCGCTTTGGCGAAAGATGTCGCTCCAGACCACTTCGGTGTTCTTTAGCACGGTGGAGACGAAAGCTGCCTCCTGGTCGTTCGCGGGAGGCTTGTGCGCCGGCCCCTGCTGCTGCACCTGCGGAGCGGGCTCGCCACCGCTGAGCAAGCCGAGCACCGTGAGGGGGTTGATGCCGAAGATCCAGCCGGCGATCAGCGCGACCGCCACGGTCCCGATGCCGATGCCGCGTCCGCCGACGGGAAAGCCGAACCCGCCGCCGCCTCCGCCGCCCTCGTCGCGCCGGTCTTCAACGTTGTCGGACTGTTCGTTGCCTTCCCATCTCATGACGCGCTCCTTGACCGCGGTTCTCGCGGCGCCCGCACGATGGTACGCGCTGGCGAATTCTTCGGCTGTAGGCTCACGCCTTCGGCAGGGTCACTCCGCGCTGGCCCTGGTACTTGCCGCCGCGGTCCTTGTAGCTGGTTTCGCAGACTTCGTCACTCTCGAAGAAAAGCACCTGCGCGCAGCCCTCGCCCGCGTAGATCTTGGCGGGCAGCGGCGTGGTGTTGCTGAATTCGAGGGTCACGTAGCCTTCCCACTCGGGCTCGAAGGGCGTGACGTTGACGATGATCCCGCAGCGCGCATAGGTGCTTTTGCCCAGGCAGATGGTCAGCACGTTGCGCGGGATGCGGAAGTATTCGACCGTGCGTGCCAGCGCGAAGCTGTTGGGCGGGATGATGCAGCTGTCGCCGTGGAAGTCGACGAAGCTCTTCTCGTCGAAGTTCTTGGGGTCGACCACCGTGCTGTGGATGTTGGTGAACACCTTGAATTCGGGTGCGCACCGGATGTCGTAGCCGTAGCTGGAGGTGCCGTAGCTGATGATCTTGTGGCCGTCCTGCTCGCGGATCTGGCCGGGCTCGAAGGGCTCGATCATTCCGTTCTTCTCGGCCATGCGCCGGATCCACTTGTCGCTCTTGATGCTCATGGCAGGTCCTCTTTTTCGGGCCGCTATTCTAGGCATCCGGCGGCCCGTGGCCGGTTTCAGCCTGCCAGGGCCTGCGAGATGACCGTGCGTTCGATCAGGCGATCGTCACCGAGCACGATCATCGCGAACAGCAGTTCTTCCAGATTCGCGGCCAGCGAGGTCTTGCGCGCGAGCAGCGGCGTGGCCTTCGGATTGATGACCACGAAATCGGCCTCGCACCCCGGCTGCAGATTGCCGATCACGCCTTCCAGCCCCAGCGCACGCGCAGCGCCTGCGGTATGGCGCCACCAAAGCTGCGAAGGCGGGATGCTGATACCCGGCTTGGTCTGCCCTTCGCGGCCGGCGTAGTAGGCGGCCATCATCGTGGTGAACGGGCTGAAGCTGGTGCCGCCGCCCACGTCGCTGGCCAAGCCGTACTGATAGCCGATGCGGTCGGCGCCCTCGAAGTCGAAGAATCCGCTGCCGAGGAAGAGGTTGCTGGTCGGACTCACCGCCGTCGCCGTGCCAGTTTCGCGCATGAGCCGGCGGTCGTCGTCGTCGAAGTGGATGCAGTGTGCGTAGACCGCGCGCTCGCGCATCAGGCCGAAGCCCGAATACACGTCGAGGTACGACCGAGCATGGGGGAAGAGCTCGCGCGCCCAGCGCACTTCGTCCCTGTTCTCTGCCACGTGGGAGTGGATCCACGTGTCCGCGTACTTCGCGGCGAGCTCGCCCGCGCCGCGCAATTGCGCATCGGTGCTGGTGGGCGCGAAGCGCGGAGTGATCGCATAGCCGAGCCGGTCGACGTTGTGCCACTTGCGGATGAGTGACTCGGAGTCGATCAGACTCTGTTCAGCCACGTCGCGTACACCGTCGGGCGAATGACGATCCTGAAGCACCTTGCCGGTGATCATGCGCAGGCGGCGACGCTGCGCAGCTTCGAAGAAGGCATCGACCGACTGGGGGTGCGAGGTCGCGAAGGTCAGCGAGGTCGTGACCCCGTTGCGCATCAGTTCATCGAGGAAGAACTCCGCCACTTCGGCCGAATGGGCGGGGTCGGCAAAGCGGGTCTCGGCCGGAAAGGTGTAGTTCTCGAGCCAGGGGAGCAGGCCATCGGCCGGCGCGCCGATGATGTCCGACTGCGGATAGTGGATGTGCATGTCCACGAAGCCCGGCGCGACGATGCGGCCCGGCCAGTGAGTGACCGGCACCTGCGGATGGCGGGCGGCGACCGCGGCGCAAGCGCCGGCATCCTGCACCCGCTGCCGACCGGCGGCATCGGGGCCGACCACGAGGAGGCCATCCTCGTCATACACCGGCTGGCCGGCAGGATCGAATCGCAGAAGAGAGGCACGGTACGCTTGCATGGGCACGGAGGGTAAGTCAGCAATGCGGGTACACGATGTGCTTGCGCATATGGGCCCTATATGAGTGCCATATGGCTGACACGTCGCCGCCGTGGCCGATGGTACGCTCCGACGATGAATTCACGCGACGCCACCAAGAGCGCCATTGCAAGATGAAAGTCCTTCTGATCGCGAACTACATGCCCGACGGCCAGACGAGCATGATCGCCTTCGGCCGCATGCTGGAGCGGGAGATGCCCCGCGTCGGCTGCGACCTCCGCGTGGTCTCACCCCCCAAGCGGGTGCTGCGCGGGGAGGTCACCTCGCGCTGGTGGAAGTGGCTCGGCTACATCGACAAGTTCGTCCTGTTCATCCCCATGCTGAAGCGGCAACTGCGCTGGGCCGATGTGGTGCACGTGGCCGATCACTCCAACAGCATGTACATCCCGTGGGTGGATTCCAAGCCCAACGTGATCACCTGTCACGACGTGATCGCGGTGCAGGCCGCGCACGGAATGATCGACGGCTGGAACGTCGGCTGGACCGGGCGGCAGTTTCAGCGGCTGATCTCCAAGGGTCTGGGCCGCGCCGATCTCGTGGCATGCGTGTCGGCCATGACGCGCCGCGAACTGCTCTCCATGGGCCTTGCGGAAGAACGCCATGTCACGACGGTCCTCAACGGCCTGAACGACAATTTCGCGCCGGTGGAGCCCGACGAGGCCCAGAGGCTCATCGGGCGTTTCGGAGTCTCGCCTCAGGACAAGTACCTCATCCATGTGGGCTGGGACATGGCCCGCAAGAACCGCGGAGGCGTCCTCGAAGCCTTCATCGCGTTGCAGGAGCGCGCCGCGGCTGCAGGTCACCCGCCGATGGCGGACCGCCTTCTCTTCGTCGGGCCGGACCTGTCGCCCGAAATGGCGGAGCTGGCGCAAAAGCATGGCGTCGCAGACCGGATCAAGGCCGTGCAGAAGGTCTCCCACGAGGAACTGCGCGCGCTCTATGCCAGCGCGACCGCCCTGCTCTTCCCCTCGCTCCAGGAAGGCTTCGGCTGGCCGATCATCGAGGCGCAGGCTTGCGGTTGCCCGGTCTTCACCTCCGACCTCGCACCGATGAACGAGATCGGCGGCGAAGGCGCGGTGTATGTCGATCCGCAAGACCCATCCGCCATGGCCGCCGCCATGGAAGCCGCCGCGCCACGCCTCGGCGAGATGCGCCGCCTGGGCCTGGAAAACGCCGCCCACTACAGCGCATCGCAAATGGCGAACAATTACAAGGCGGCCTACGAGCGCGTCATCAGCGAACGAGGGGCACGCGCCTCATGAAGCGGCTGCTGACGCTCTGCGTCGTCTTGCTGCCCTGGAAG
Organism: Variovorax sp.; assembly: GCA_017744935.1. Taxonomy (GTDB): domain Bacteria; phylum Pseudomonadota; class Gammaproteobacteria; order Burkholderiales; family Burkholderiaceae_C; genus Variovorax. The sequence continues at coordinate 66,877 of JAGIAI010000041.1, read as the reverse complement.
ATCAAGCGCTGGGTATTGCGACGCTTCTGGGGCTACAAGTTTGCGGACGGCGCGCGCATCGGCCTGGCCTACGTTTTTCCGGGCGAACTGGTCATGGGTGAGGGGGCGCATATCGACCATTTCACGGTCGCCATCCACCTGCACCGGATGGAATGCGGCGCGAATTCGTACATCGGGCGATCCAACTGGGTCACCGGCCACCCGCGGCACGGCGAGCATTTCAGTCATCGCACGGAGCGCGATCCGTCGCTCTTCCTGGGTGACCATTCCTCGATCACGAAGCAGCACATCATCGATTGCACCGACCGAATCGAGATCGGTGCCTTCACCACCGTTGCGGGCTACGGCTCGCAGCTCATCACCCACGGCATCGACACCCACGAGAACCGCCAGGACTGCAAGCCGATTCGCATCGGTTCGTACTGCCTTGTCGGCACCCGGGTCACGGTGCTGGGTGGCGCCGTGCTGCCCGACCGCACCGTCCTCGGCGCGGGATCACTGCTGAACAAGGCGTATACCGAGGAGTACGTGGTGTACGCCGGCCAGCCTGCAAGGAAGGTCAAGAACCTCGACCCCGAAGGCGCCTACTTCCACCGCGAGAGCGGCTTCGTGCACTGATCCCCTGAGCGCTTGAAGCGACTCAGGGCGTCTTGCGCGCGACGCGGCCCTGCACGCCTTCGACCAGCCAGTTCATGTTGAGGATCTGCTCGTCGGCGAGCGACTGGCCCTTGGCAATGACGACATGGCCTTCGTTGTCGCGCACGTCGGCGGCGACGGCCTGGAAGGGCTTGAGCTTGCCGCTCGCGATGTCCTTCTGCCGCGCGCCCACTTCGTCCTGCACCGGCTTGGGCACCTTCGGCCCGAAGTCGCCGACGCGGATCATCCCTTCCTTGACGCCGCCCCAGGTGTTGCCGCTCTTCCAGGTGCCGTCGAGCACGGCCTTCGCGCGCTGGGTGTAGTAGTCGCCCCAGTGATGCGTCACCGCGACGAGTTGCGCGTCGGGCGCGACCTTGCGCATGTCGGAGTGGTAGGCGATGGCGAGCTTGCCGCGCTCCTGCGCCGCGGTCATCACGGCGGTCGAGCCGGTGTGGAAGGCGATCACGTCGACGTCCTGGTTGAACAGCGTCATCGCAGCGTCACGCTCCTTCGGCGGATTGAACCATTCGTCGAGCCACACCACCTTGACCTGCGCCTTCGGGTCGACCGAACGCATGCCCAGCGTGAACGCGTTGATGCCCTGCAGCACCTCGGGAATCGGGAAGCCCGCGACGTAACCCGCCACATGGGTCTTCGTCATGCGGCCGGCCGCGACGCCCGCGAGATAGCGGCCTTCGTAGTAGCGCGCGTTCGCGATCGCGACGTTGGGCGCGGTCTTGTAGCCGGTGATCGACTCGAACTTCACGTCCGGGAAGTCGCGAGCCACCTTCATCGTCGGCTCCATGTAGCCGAAGCTGGTCGTGAAGATGAGCTTGTTGCCCTGCTGCGCGAGGTCGCGGATCACGCGCTCGGCATCGGCGCCTTCAGCCACGTTCTCGACGAAGGTGGTCTTCACCTTGCCGGGCAGCGCGGCCTCGACGGCCTTGCGGCCCTCGTCATGCTGGCGCGTCCAGCCGGCATCGGTGACGGGCGTGACGTAGACGAAGCCGATCTTCAGCGGATCGACCTTCGGTGCGGGTTGGGAAAAGGCGGGAAGGAAAAAACAGGCGGCCGCAAGCGCGGCTGCGAGGTTTTTGTACATGGTGTTCCTCTACATGGCCCCGGAAACGAAATCCGGCGCTGGGGGGCACCAGCGCCGGGCCGGAATTTTACCCGGGTCACTCTCGCTAGGCGGCAACGCGTGTCACGCCCACGTCGCCTGAAGGTCATCCCCGGTTCATGGCGGTGTCATCGCCTCTCCCTAGTCTTGCGGCGCTCAGACCAACCACACGACAAGGAGCTCCCATGACTTCGCGCCGCCGCTTCATCCAGGGTTCCGCTTCCGCCGGCATCGCCGCCGCCACGCTCGGCGCATTTCCGCCGAGCATCCGCCGCGCACTCGCGATTCCCGCGCACAACAAGACGGGCACCATCCGCGACGTCGAGCACGTCGTGATCCTGATGCAGGAGAACCGGTCTTTCGACCACTATTTCGGCACGCTGCGCGGGGTGCGCGGCTTCGGTGACCGCTTCACCATTCCGCTGCCCCAGGGCCGCAGCGTCTGGCAGCAGAACGACGCCACCGGCAACCCGGTGCTGCCTTACTACCTCGACAGCAGCAAGGGCAACGCGCAGCGCTTCAGCGGCACGCCGCACAGCTGGGCCGACGGGCAGAACGCATGGGACGGTGGCCGCATCGAGCAATGGCCGCGCTACAAGACCGCGGCCTCGATGGGCTACTTCAAGGAAGCCGAGCTGCCCTTCCAGTTCGCGCTGGCGAATGCCTTCACGCTGTGCGACGCGTATCACTGCTCGATGCACACCGGCACCAACTCGAACCGCATGTTCCTGTGGACCGGCACCAACGGCCCGACCGGCGCCGGCGTGGCCACCGTGAACAACGAGTGGGACTCCATTGATGCATCGACGCTCGGCTACGACTGGAAGACCTACCCCGAGCGCCTGCAGGCCGCCAAGGTGAGCTGGATGGTCTACCAGAACATGCCCGACAACTTCGGCGACAACCCGCTCGCGGGCTTCCGCCAGTACCGCAAGGCCAACGAAGCCTCGGGCAAGCCGGTGAGCAACGACGCGCTCTCGCCGGCCTACGACCCGGCCAGCGACGATGTCGGCAACCCGCTCTACAAGGGCATCGCCAACACGATGCCGGGCGACTTCAACAACCCCGAGACCTACTTCGAGCGCTTCCGCCAGGACGTGAAGAACGGCAAGCTGCCGCAGGTGTCTTGGCTCATCGCCGGCGCCACCTATTCGGAGCACCCCGGCCCATCGAGCCCGGTGCAGGGCGCGTGGTACGTCCAGGAGACGCTGGACGCGCTCACCGCCGTGCCCGAGGTGTGGAGCAAGACGGTGCTGATCGTCAACTTCGACGAGAACGACGGCTACTTCGACCATCATCCGTCGCCTTCCGCACCGTCGATCAACGCCGACGGCACCGCGGCCGGCAAGACCACGCTGCCCGAGGCCGACGTCGCCTTCGAGCGCTTCAACCATCCGAACCCGCCCGGCACCACCGGCCAGCCCCAACCGGACGGCCGCGTCTACGGCCCGGGCGTGCGCGTTCCGATGTACGTGATCTCGCCGTGGAGCCGCGGCGGCTGGGTCAACTCGCAGGTGTTCGACCACACCTCGGTGATCCGCTTCCTCGAGCAGCGCTTCGGTGTCAAGGAGCCCAACATCGGCCGCTATCGCCGCGCGGTGTGCGGCGACCTCACCAGCGCCTTCAACTTCGAGCGGCCCAATGACGAAGTGCTGCCGACGCTCGCGGGCCGCAAGACGCGCGACCAGGCCGACCTGCTCCGTGCCGACCAGGAAAAGCTCGCGAAGATCACGCCGCCGGCCAACCCGATGCTGCCGCAACAGGCCACTGGCACGCGGCCCTCGCGCGCCCTGCCCTACGAGCTGCATGCGAGCCTGCGAGCCGATGCGCGCCAGGGCCGCGTGAAGCTCATCTTCGCCAACTCCGGCGACGCGGGCGCCGTGTTCCACGTCTACGACAAGCTGCACCTCGACCGGCCGCCGCATCGCTACATGGTCGAGCCGCACGAGAAGCTCGACGACACCTGGGCCGCGATGACTGACAACGCCGGCCTGTACGACCTCTGGGTGCTCGGCCCCAACGGCTGGCATCGGCAGTTCAAGGGCGACCTCAACAAGCTGCGCGCGGGCAATTCACCCGATCCCGAGATCCGCACGGGCTACCACGCGAAAAGCGGCCGGCTTCACCTGAAGCTGCGCAACGAGGGTGAGAAGTCCTGCGTGTTCACCGTGAGGGCCAAGGCCTACCGCCAGGACGGCCCCTGGGTGGTGCGCGTCAAGGGCGGCGACGAAGCCGAGCTGCACTGGGAGACCGAGGACCAGGGCTACTGGTACGACTTCGCCGTCACCTGCGATTCGGACCCGGCTTTCTACCGCCGGCTCGCGGGGCGCATCGAAACCGGCCGCCACACGGTGAGCGACCCCGCCTTCGGCATGCAGGACCTCTGAACGTGCAGTTCGACATCGGCAAGGAGATGACCATGGCCCTCGACCTTCTGCGCCGGATTGCCGGTTCGCCCCTGCCAATGTCGTTCACGCAGACTGCGGATATCGACAGGGTCAGGATCCTGCGCGCTGCCGGACTGGTCGTGGCCTTCGTGCCGGAGGCTCACCACCCCTCGATCGCGATGCTCCTGCAACGCCCCGCGCAGGTGGTGGGCATCACCCAGAAAGGCCGGGCCGAACTGACTCAGGCGAACCTGTCGAAGACGGCGTTGAGCCGGTCGACATAGCCACGCTTGATCGCAGCGTCGGTGAAGCTGCCTTCGAAGCTGTTCGCCGCAAGCTGCCATGCATGCTGCGCCGTGAGCCCGGTGGCGGAGAAGGTCTCGGTGAAATTGCGGTTCATGTAGCCGCCGAAGTACGCCGGATCGTCGGAGTTGACCGTCGCGACCAATCCGCCATCAAGCAACTCGCGCAAATTGTGCTGGCCGAGATCGGGGAACACGCAGAGCTTGAGATTCGACAGCGGGCACACCGTGAGCGGAATGCGGTCTTGCGCGAGCCGCTTCATCAGCGCCGCGTCCTTGGTGCTCTGGACGCCGTGGTCGATGCGCTCGACCTTCAGCACATCGAGCGCGCTCCAGACGTACGCCGGGGGGCCTTCCTCGCCCGCGTGCGCGACGAGATGGAAGCCCAGATCGCGGCAGCGCGCGAACACGCGCGCGAACTTCTCGGGCGGATGGCCCAACTCGCTCGAATCGAGGCCGACGCCGATGAAGCGATCGCGGAACGGCAGCGCCTGTTCGAGCGTCGCAAAGGCGTCTTCCTCGCTCAGGTGACGCAGGAAGCACATGATCAGCTCGGCATCGACGCCCAGCTTGGACTTCGCATCGACGCAGGCGCGATGCAGGCCGTCGATCACGGTCTGCATCGACACGCCGCGCTCGGTGTGCGTCTGCGGGTCGAAGAACATCTCGGTGCGCACCACGTTGTCGGCCGCCGCGCGCTCGAGATAGGCCCAGGCCATGTCATAGAAGTCCTGCTCCTTGAGCAGCACGCTCGCACCCGCGTAGTAGATGTCGAGAAAGCTCTGCAGGTTGGTGAAGGCGTAGGCGCGACGCAGCTCTTCCACATTGGCGTAGGGGATCGACACGCTGTTGCGCTTCGCCAGTGCGAAGATCAGCTCGGGCTCCAGCGAGCCTTCGATGTGCATGTGCAGCTCGGCCTTTGGCATCGCGCGCAAGAGGTCGGGCAGACGGTCCGGGGACACGGGTGGGACGGTGCGGGAGAAGGTGTTCATCAGCAGACTCCGAAGGTGATGCCGCGCGCCTTGAGCTGGCGGCGATAAAGAGACGAAGCCTTGTCGGCCACGGTATGGAGTTCGGCGCGAAGGTCGAGCGGCACGCGCTTGGGGCTTTGCGATTCGAGCACGGGCTTGTCCTGCAGGAAGATCGTGTCCTGGAACGCGCGCACCGAGGCTTCGTCGCGCGTGAAGTCCGAGGTTGCGAAGCGGAACCAGACCCGGGAGCGTTCGTGCTCCATCGGGCAGATGTAGAGCGCGATGGATTCGCGGTAGTCGTCGATGCCGACGCTCGCGGCATCGGGCACCTTGGTCAGCACCGCGGTGTAGGGGGCGGTGACTTGGTAGGTGTATTCGACCTGCGCGGGGGCGGTCGAGTTGACGGTCGATTGCGGCTGCCAGGCCTTGCAGCCGGTGGCGAGCAGGCCATCGGGCGTGGCTTCGACGCGGTAGTCGTCGATCACCGCCATGTCGCGCGCACCGAGCCAGCCTTCGTGGACGAAGCCGAAGTGGGCCATGTCGAGGAAGTTCTCTACGAGGCGCGGCGCGCTGGTCTCGACGTCGTAGGGGCCGCAGTCGATCTTGCGCATGCCGGCATCGCGTTCGGCAGCGAACACCGGAACGGGGGACTCTGCCTCGGCCGGCGCAGCGATACGCGCCCACACGAGCCCGCCTGCTTCGCTTGCCGCAAAAGTCGTGGCGCGGTTCGTGGCCGGCGGGACGAAGGAGGGCAGCGCCGGAACATGCGTGCATCGCCCACCCGACTCGAATCGCCAGCCGTGGTACGGGCATTCGAGCTGCGGGCCGCCCTCCCCTTCAACCACGCGGCCGAGCGACAGCTTCGCGCCCCGATGCGGGCAGCGGTCCGCCCAGGCATGCACTGCGCCCGCGCCATCGCGCCACAGCACGAGGTCTTCGCCGAGCAGGCGCACGGCGAGCGGCGCATCCGCCACGTCATCTGCCAGCGCAACCGGATGCCAAAGTTCTTTTTCAATCATCGTGGAGTCTCAGATCACCCCCAGGCTTGCCCACTTCGTGTGGCCGCCCACCCCCTCTCCGGGGGCAATGCCATCAGCCCGGCAAAGCCGGTTCCGAGGCATTCCTGGATCAAGCAGTTGAAACGAAAAGGGTTGCGCTAGGCAACCCTTTTCCTTTCGCAGGAGCGATGAAATTACTTCTTCTCGCCGCCGGGCACCGAGCCTTCGACACCCTTGACGTAGAAGTTGATGCCGGTCAGGAACTTGTCGTCGGCCACCGTACCGGCAGCCACGACTTCCTTGCCGTCCTGGCCGAGGATCGGGCCCTTCCAGATCGAGAAGCTGCCGTCCTTCAGGCCCTTCTTGACTTCGTCGACCTTGGCCTTCGCTTCCGCCGGCACGTCTTCGGCGATGGAGACGAGATCGATCGCGCCTTCCTTCACGCCCCACCAGCTCTGGCCGGTCGTCCATTTGCCATCAAGCACGTCCTGCGTGGCCTTGATGTAGTACGGCGCCCAGTTGATCGTGGCCGAGGCGAGGTGGGCCTTCGGGCCGTAGGCGGTCATGTCCGAATCCCAGCCGAAGGCGCGCTTGCCCTTCTCTTGTGCGGTCTTGAGCACGGCGGGCGAGTCGGTGTTCTGGAACAGCACGTCCGCGCCGCCATTGATGAGGGCGGTGGCCGCTTCGGTTTCCTTTGGCGGGCTGAACCATTCGTTGACCCACACGACCTTGGTCGTGATCTTCGGATTGACCGACTGCGCGCCCAGCGTGAAGCTGTTGATATTGCGCAGCACTTCGGGGATCGGCACCGAGCCGACCACGCCGAGCGTGTTGGTCTTGGTCATCGAGCCCGCGACGATGCCGGCCATGTACGCGCCTTCGTAGGTGCGGCTGTCGTAGGTGCGCATGTTCTCGGCGGTCTTGTAGCCGGTGGCATGCTCGAACTTCACGTCCTTGTTGTCGGCAGCGACCTTGAGCATGGGCTCCATGTAGCCGAAGGTGGTGCCGAAGATCAGCTTGTTGCCCTGGCTGACCATGTCGCGAAACACGCGCTCGGCGTCGGCGCCCTCGGGCACGCTCTCGACGTAGGTGGTCTTGATCTTGTCGCCGAATTCCTTCTCGAGCGCCTTGCGGCCGTTGTCGTGCGCGAAGGTCCAGCCGCCGTCGCCCACAGGGCCGACATAGGCGAAGGCGATGTTCAGTGGCCCGGCCGCCGCGGGCGCGGGAGCCGCCGCCGTGGGCGCCGGGGCGGCGGGCGCTGCCGCCGGTGCCGGTGCCTCTTCCTTCTTGCCGCAGCCCAGGAGGGCCGCCGAAGCCACCGCGGTCAGGGCGGCCAGCTTGAGCAGGGAGCGCTTGTTCAGATCAGTCATTGTTTGAAATCCTCAAAAGGACAGGTTGGCGACGAAACAAAACGAAACGCGATTATGAGCCGGGGTAGAACGGTTTTCCTATCGAAGCCGGCATGTTGACGCGGATGAAAGCGGGGTTGCGCGAGATCAGCGCCAGCACCACGATCGGTGCGATGTACTGCAGCATGCTGAGGAACTGGCTGGGCACCTGGACCCCCGTGCTCTGGAGATGGAAGCCGAGCATGGAGACCCCGCCGAACAGATACGCCCCGAGCAGCACGCGGATCGGCCGCCAGGTGGCGAACGTGGTCAGCGCCAGTGCGATCCAGCCCCGGCCGGCGACCATGCCCTCCACCCACAGCGGCGTGTAGACCGTCGACAGGTACGCGCCCGCGAGCCCGCACAGCGCACCTCCTGCGATCACCGCCGTGAAGCGGATGCGCCGCACCGGGTAGCCCAGCGCATGCGAGGACTCCGGCGATTCGCCCACCGATCGCAGCACCAGTCCGGCCCGCGTGCGATAGAGGAACCAGACCAGTCCGAAGGTGAGCAGCACCGCGAAATACACCATCGGGTGATGCCGGAACAGCGCCGGGCCAACCAACGGAATGTCGCCCAGCAACGGCAGCGCGTAGTTCGTGCTCGCCGGCAGCTTGGCCTGCACGAAGTTGATGCCCGCGAAGGCCGAGAAACCGACGCCGAAGAGGCTAAGTGCGAGCCCGGTGGCGTACTGGTTGGTGTTGAGCCAGATCACCAGCACGCCGAAGAAAGCCGCGAGCAATGCGCCCGCCGCCATGCCGGCGAGAAAACCGAGCCAGGTGTTGTGCGTGGTCACCACTGTCGCGAAGCCGGCGATGGCCGCGCAGAGCATCATGCCCTCGGCGCCGAGGTTCACGATGCCGGCCTTCTCGTTGATCAGGAGGCCCAGTGCAGCAATCGCGAGCACCGTGCCGGCGCTCAGGGTGGAGCCCAGAAGGAGTGCGTAGCTTTCCATCATGCAGCTCCTTCCGTGGTGGCGGGACGGGCGACCGGTGCCGTGAGCGGCGTGCTCGCTTGCAGCGAAGACGTTCCCGGCGAAACCGGCAACACCTTCGGCGCGGCCTTGCGCCGGATGCGATAGGCGATCAGCGTGTCGCAGGCCAGCAGCGTGAAGAGCAGCAGGCCCTGGAACACACCCGTCAGCGATTTCGGCAAGCCAAGCCGCGACTGGGCCAGCTCACCACCGATGTAGAACATGCTCATGAGCACCGCCGAGAAGATCATTCCTACCGGATGCAGCCGCCCGACAAAGGCGACGATGATCGCGGCGAAGCCGTAGCCCGCCGGCACGTAAGGGGTGAGCTGCCCGAGCGGCCCTGCGACTTCGAGCGCACCGGCCAGACCGGCCGCTCCTCCCGAGGTGAGCAGCGCGATCCACACGGCGCGCCGCGCCGAGAAGCCGGCATAGCGCGCCGCCGCCGGCGCCAGCCCGCCGACCTGCTGCGCAAAGCCCGCACGCGTGCGGAACAGGAACACCCACAAGGCCCCCGCGCCCAGCAGCGCGATGACGAGGCCGATGCTCACCCGCGAACCCTTCATCAGGCGCGGGATCTGCGTCACGGCCTCGAAGGTCTTGGTCTGCGGGAAGTTGTAGCCATGCGGGTCCTTCCACGGCCCGTAGACCATGTAGCCGAGCAGCAGCGTCGCGACGTACACCAGCATCAGACTCACGAGGATTTCGTTGGCGTTGAACTTGTCGCGCAGAAAGGCCACGATGCCCGCCCACACCATGCCGCCCAGGATGCCTGCGAGCAGGATGGGGACGACGATCATCTGGCTTGTGGTCTTGTCGGCCAGGAGCGCGACGCCACCGGCCGCGATCGCGCCGAAGACGAACTGCCCTTCGGCGCCGATGTTCCACACGTTGGCGCGGAAGCACACCGCAAGGCCCAGCGCGATGATCAGCAGCGGCGTCGCCTTGACCATCAGTTCGCCGAGCGCGTAGGGCGTCTTGATCGGCTCCCAGAAGAAGACGAGCAGGCCCTTGACCGGGTCCTTGCCGAGCGCCGCGAACAGCGCCATGCCGATCAGCACCGTGATCAGCAGCGCAAGGATCGGTGAGCCGTAGCTCCAGAAGCGCGAGAGCTGCGGGCGGGGTTCGAGCTTAAGCATGGGCCACCTCCTGCGCTGCCGTGGCGGCGTGGCGCGACTTGTCCCACAGGCCGCTCATCCACTCCCCGATCTGCGGCACCGTGGCGGCGGCGCGGTCGATCGAGGGCGAGAGTCGCCCCTTGGCAATCACGTAGAGGCGGTCGCTGATTTCGAACAGCTCGTCGAGCTCCTCGCTGACCACCAGCACTGCGCAGCCCGCGTCGCGCAGCGCGAGGATCTCGCCGCGGATCAGCGCCGCCGCGCCCACGTCCACGCCCCAGGTCGGCTGCGAGACGATGAAGATCTTGGGGTTGGCGTCGATCTCGCGGCCAACGATGAATTTCTGAAGGTTGCCGCCCGAAAGCGACCGTGCGGCAGCACCCGGCCCGCCGGCCTTCACGTTGAAGCGCTTGATGATGTCGGCGGCATGCTGGTTCAGTGCGCGGGTGCGAATCCAACCGCCCTTGCCTACCGCGTTGCTGCGCGTGAGCAGCAGGTTGTGCGCAAGGCCGAGCGTCGGCACCGCACCGCGACCGAGCCGTTCCTCGGGCACGAAATGCAGGCCCATTGCGCGGCGACGGCGGGGCCGGAAGTGCGCCGCAGCCTTGCCGAAGACCTCGATCATCCCGGCCTGGGCACGGGTGTCTTCGCCGGACAGCGCATAGAGCAACTCTTTCTGGCCGTTGCCGGAAACGCCAGCGATTCCAACGACCTCGCCCGAGCGCACGTCGAGCGATATGCCGTCGAGATCCACGCCGAACTGGTCCTCGCGCGCCAGCGTCAGGCCCTTGACCTGCAGCGCCACCGCGCCGGCATGCACCGGCCGGTGCGTAAGCGGCGGCGGCTCGGCGCCGATCATCAGGCGCGAGAGCGATTCGTTCGATTCGTTCTGCGGGTTGCACACCCCGGTGACCTTGCCGCCGCGCAGCACGGTGCATGCGGTGCACAGTTCGCGAATCTCGTGCAGCTTGTGGCTGATGTAGAGGATGCTGCAGCCCTCGGAAGCCAGTTGCTTGAGCACGACGAACAACTTCTGCACCGCCTGCGGCGTGAGCACTGACGTCGGCTCATCGAGGATGAGCAGCTTGGGGTCGGTGAGCAGCGCGCGGATGATCTCGACGCGCTGCATCTCGCCGACGGAGAGCGTGTGCACCGGCCGCGAAGGGTCGATGTCCAGCCCGTATTCGCCGGCCTTGGCCTGCACACGGCGGGCCACCTCGGCGAGCGACAGGCTCTTGTCGAGACCGAGCCAGACGTTCTCGGCGACGGTGAGTGTGTCGAAGAGGCTGAAATGCTGGAACACCATGCTGATGCCCAGCGCCCGCGCCTCTTGCGGGTTGCGCACGTTCACCGGATTGCCGTTGAACATCACGCTGCCTTCGTCCGGCTTGACCGAGCCGTAGATGATCTTCATCAGCGTGGATTTGCCCGCGCCGTTTTCGCCGAGGACGGCGTGGGTCTCACCCGGCGCCACCGTCAGCGACACATCGCTGTTGGCGACCACCGAGGGGTAGCGCTTGGTGATGTGCGCCAGCTGGAGTCTGTGGATTGTCATGCCTATGCCTGGCCTGTGGGTTGTGGTTCAAGCCCTGAACCGCCTCTCGGCGATCGCCTATTGTCTCGTCAGTTCGTCCTCGCCGGACGGCTTCAGTGCCCTCCGATGTAGATGAACTTGAAGAGGAATACGCCGCCGATCAGCCACACCATCCAGTGCACCTGCCTGGCCTGGCCGGTGAACAGCTTCAGCACCGCGTACGAGATGAAGCCGAACGCCAGCCCGTTGGCGATGGAATAGGTGAAGGGCATGGTGAGCGCCGTCACGACGGCGGGCACGACCTCTGTCGTTTCCTCCCATTCCAGTTCGGTCAGTTCCTTGAGCATCAAACATGCCACGAAGAACAGCGCGGGTGCGGTTGCATAGGCCGGCACAGCGCCGGCGAGCGGCGAGATGACCAGCGCGGCAAGGAACAGCACGGCCACCGTCAGCGCGGTGAGGCCCGTGCGGCCGCCTGCCTGGACGCCCGCGGCGCTTTCGACATACGCGGTGGTGCTCGACGTGCCGAGCAGCGAGCCGGCGAAGATCGCGCCGCTGTCGGCCAGGAGCGACTTGTTCAGGCGGTCCATCCGCCCCGGCACCAGCAGGCCCGCACGGCGCGCCACGCCCATCAGCGTGCCGGTCGCGTCGAAAAGCTCGACCAGGAAGAACACCAGGACCACGTTGAGGATGCCGCCCGAGAGCGCCGCCTTGATGTCGAGCTGCAGGAAGGTCGGCGCGATCGACGGCGGCGCGGCGAAGATGCCGTGGAAGGTGTTGCCCGCGAAGAAGAACGACAGCACCGTCACCGTGACGATCCCGATCAGGATCGCGCCCGGCACCTTCAGGCGGTCGAGCACCACGATCAGGAAGAAGCCGATGGTCGCCAGGACCACTTGCGGCGTGTGCAGGTCACCGAGCGTGATGTAGGTCGCCTTCGAGGGCGCGACGATGCCCGCGCTCTTGAGCGCGATGATCGCAAGGAAGAGCCCGATACCGACCGTGATCGCCACCCGTATCGAGTGCGGGATGCCCTTGATGATCAGCTCCCGGATCTTGAACACAGTGACCAGCAGGAAGAGGCACCCCGAGATGAACACCGCGCCCAGCGCCGCCTGCCAGGTGAAGCCCATCTGCAGCACGACCACATAGGCGAAGTACGCGTTGAGCCCCATCCCTGGCGCGAGCGCGATCGGGTAGTTGGCGTAGAGCGCCATGATCGCCGTGCCGAGCGCCGCGATCAGGCAGGTGGCGACGAACACCGCGTCCTTCGGCATGCCCGCGTCCCCGAGGATCGTCGGGTTCACGAAGATGATGTAGGCCATCGTGAGGAAGGTGGTGAGCCCCGCCACGATCTCGGTGCGCACGGTCGTGCCGTGTTCCTCCAGCTTGAAGAGGCGCTCGGCCCAGCTTTTCGAGGCGCGCGAAGTGCGCTGTCGTGAGAGGTCCTGCCCGCCGAGGTCGAGCACTTGTTCTGTCCGGTTCATCGTCTTGTCTCCGAGTCTTTATGGGTCGATGGCGTGGGTACGTGCTGCTTCGCGACGCCGGGCGCGAATCAATCCAGGTCTATCCGGTGCCGCTCGCGGCAGCGGCATTGGCAGCGGCAACCGCCGCCGGCCGCAGCGATGCGGCCACTTCCTTGGTCCGCTCGCGCAGCCAGCGCGCCGAACTCGACGAATGGGTGCGCTCGTGCCAGAGCTGGTAGTACATGAGGCGCGGCAACGGCACTGGGCACTCGAGGATCGCGACCGGCAGCCGGTCGACGTAGCGCTCGCAGTACTGGCGGCCGGTGGTGAGCACCAGCAGGCTCGACGCCACCATGTCCGGGATCAGCCCGAAGTGCGCGCAGCGCGCGGTGATGTTCCGCTGCCGGCCCATCTCATCGAGCATCTGGTCGATGATCCCGCGCGCGCCCGGGTGCGTGGGAGTCGGCGCGACGTGTTCGGCAGCCAGCCAGCTTTCGAAATCCCAGCCGCGCCGCACCGCCGGATGGTCCTTGTTGACCAGCGAGACGATGTCGTCGCCGAAGAGACGCGCCATGTGCAGGTCTTCCGGCGGCTTGAGCCAGTTGCCGATCACCACGTCCACCTGCCCCAGCGACAGATGCGCGTGGTAGTCCGAGTCGGACGACAGCGGATGGATCTCGATGTGGCACATCGGCGCCTGGCTCTTGATGCGCGCCACCAGTTGCGGCAGGAAGAGCGGGTCCATGTAGTCGCTCGCCGCGATGCGGAAGGTGGTCTGCGCGGTCTGCGGGTCGAAGCCGCGGGCGTCGCTGAACAGCATCTCGGCCGAACGCAAAATCGCCGCCGCGGGCTCGATCATGCGCAGCCCCGCATCCGTCGGCACCATGCCCGAACCGGAGCGCACCAGCAGCGGATCGCCCGAGAGCTCGCGCAGCCGCTTGAGGGCGGCCGACACGGCGGGCTGGTACATCCCCAATCGGATGGCCGCGCGCGAAACGCTGCGATCGGTAAGCACGGTGTGTAGGACCCGAATAAGGTGGAGATCGATCTTGTCGAGTAGCGCCTGGTCTCTCATGACTGCCCGCGATGGTCTGGAAGGTGCGGGCAGTTATACAGACAGAGCGCCGCTACATGAAGCGCCCTCAGGCGGCCGCGTTCTGAACCGCGGTGATGGCACGCAGGATCGACTCGCTGGTCGCCGGCGCGCGCAGCGGCGGGTCGACCTTGTGGTCACCCACCGACGACACCGCATCGCGGATCGCGAAGAACACCGAGAACGGCAGCAGGAGCGGCGGCTCGCCGACGGCCTTGCTGCGGTGGATCGAATCCTCGAAGTTCTGGCCTTCGTAGAGCCGCACGTTCAGCACCGGCGGGCAGTCATTGGCGGTCGGGATCTTGTAGGTGCTCGGTGCGTGGGTGGTCAGCAGGCCGGTCTTCGGGTGCCACACCAGTTCCTCGGTCGTGAGCCAGCCCATGCCCTGGATGAACGCGCCTTCGACCTGGCCGATGTCCACCGCCGGATTCAGCGACTTGCCGGCGTCGTGCAGGATGTCCGCGCGCAGCAGCTTCCATTCGCCGGTGAGCGTGTCGACGATCACTTCGCTCACCGCCGCGCCGTAGGCGAAGTAGAAGAAGGGGCGGCCCTGCATCTTGTCCTTGTCCCAACTCAGGCCGGGCGTGGCGTAGAAGCCGTCGGACCAGAGTTGCACGCGATCGAGATAGGCCTCGCCCACGACCGTTGCGAAAGGCAGGGTGCGGCCGTTGACTTCCACCTTGTCGTTGGCAAAGCGCACGGCCGATGCATCGCCGCCATGCCGCGCCGCTGCACAGGCAGCCAGACGCTCGCGGATCTGCCGTGCGGCGTCCTGCGCGGCCTTGCCGTTCAGGTCGGCGCCAGTCGACGCTGCCGTGGCGGACGTGTTGGCAACCTTCGTCGTGTCGGTCGCGGTGACGCGCACGCACTCGAAGCTCACGCCCAGCTCGTGCGCCACCACCTGCGCCACCTTGGTGTTCAGGCCCTGCCCCATCTCGGTGCCGCCGTGGTTCACCAGGATCGAGCCGTCGTTGTAGACGTGGACCAGCGCGCCAGCCTGGTTGAAATGCTTGACGTTGAACGAGATGCCGAACTTGAGCGGCGCCAGCGCGATGCCGCGCTTGAGCACCGGGCTCGTCACATTGAACGCCGCGATCTCCTCCCGGCGCACGCGGTAGTCGCTGCTGGATTCCAGCTCGGCCACCAGTTCATGGATGACGTTGTCGACCACCGTCTGGCCGTACGGCGTCACGTTGTTCTCGGTCTTGCCGTAGAAATTGATGCGCCGCACATCCAGGGGATCGCGACCCAGTTCGCGGGCCACGCTGTCGAGAATGTTCTCCATCGCGATCGCGCCCTGGGGGCCGCCGAAGCCGCGGAAAGCCGTGTTGCTCTGCGTGTTGGTCTTGCCCGAGAAGCCGTGCATCTCCACGTTCGGCAACCAGTAGGCGTTATCGAAGTGGCACAGCGCGCGGGTCATCACCGGGCCGGACAGATCGGCGGAGTGGCCGGCGCGGGAAACCATCGTGATCTCGGCACCAAGCAGGCGGCCTTCGTCGTCGAAGCCCACTTCGTACTCGTACCAGAAGCAGTGCCGGCGCCCGGTGATCATGAAGTCGTCGTCGCGATCGAGCCGCAGCTTGACCGGCCGCTTCAGCTTGTTGGCCGCCACCGACGCCACGCAAGCGAACAGTGCCGACTGCGATTCCTTGCCGCCGAAGCCGCCGCCCATGCGACGGCATTCGACGTGGACCTCGTTGGCATGCAGGTGCAGCGCATGCGCGACCAGATGCTGCATCTCGCTCGGATGCTGCGTCGAGCAATACACATGCATCGAGCCGCCTTCCTTCGGGATGGCGTAGCTGATCTGGCCTTCCAGATAGAACTGCTCCTGCCCGCCCACGTCAAGCTGCGCCTTGAGCCGGTGCGGCGCCTTCGCGATCGCGGCCGTGGCGCCGCCTTCGTCGGTGTTGCGCACGAGGTGCATCGGCGGCACCACGTACTGCTCTTTCGCGTGCGCTTCCTGAGGCGTGAGCACCGGCGGCGCTGCCTCGATGTCGAGCGCTTCCTTGGCGCGTGCGGCGGCGCGGCGGGCGGCATCGCGGGTCTCGCCGATCACCGCGAAGACCGGCTGGCCCATGTAGCGGATGTCGCCGCTGCAGAGGATCGGGTCGTCATGAATGATCGAGCCGCAATCGTTGCTGCCCGGGATATCGGCCGCGGTCAGCACCGCGACCACGCCCGGCATCGCGCGGATCGCTTCGAGCTTCATGCCCTTGAGCCGGCCGTTCGCCACGGGCGACAGGCCCAGCGCGCAATGCAACGTGCCCGCGAGTTCGGGAATGTCGTCGATGTAGGTCGCCTCGCCGGCAACGTGCAGCGCGGCAGATTCGTGCGGGCGGCTGATGCCCACCCGCGCGCCGTCGCCATGCGCCTTGGCTTCCGCGTTCACATCGATGCGCGCGGCGGTGTTGGAGACGTAGTCGGCAAAGGCCTCGGCCGACTTGAAGAGCTTCGGATCGATCGGCTTGTTCATGTCAGGCTCCTTCCACGGCGACGGCATGCGGCATGACGCTCCACACGCTGGTGGCTTCGACCGGCAGCGGGTCGGTCGTTCGCGTTTCCAGCCACAGTCGCTGCAACAGGTTCTGCGCCACCTGCAGGCGGTAATCGGCGCTCGCGCGCATGTCGGTCAGCGGCGTGAAGTCCTTGGCCAGCGCCAGCTTGGCGGCGTTGACCGTGGCTTGCGTCCACGGCTTGCCGACCAGCGCGGCTTCGGCATTCGCGGCGCGCTTGACGGTCGCGGCCATGCCGCCGAACGCGAGGCGCACTTCCTTCACCACATCACCGTCGAGATCGATCGCGAAGCCGGCGCACAGCGCCGAGATGTCGCAGTCGAAGCGCTTGCTGATCTTGTAGGCACGCACCTGCCGCGCCAGTGCGGCCTTGGGAATCGCGAGGCCCTGAACGAACTCGCCGGGTTCCAGGCGGTTTTTCATGTAGTCGATGTAGAAGTCGGGCAGCGGCATGCGGCGCACATCGCTGCCGCGGCGCAATTCGATCAGCGCATCGAGCGACATCAGCACCGGGGGCGAATCGCCGATCGGCGAGCCGTTGGCGACATTGCCGCCGATGGTGCCGGCATTGCGGATCGGCGGCGAGGCAAAGCGCAGCCACACGTCGGTCAGGCTCGGCACACGCCGCACGAGCGCCGCGAAAGCGGACTCGAGCGAAGCGCCCGCGCCGAGGTAGAGCTCATCCGCGCGTTCCTCGATCGCCTTCATTTCCGCCACGTCGCCGACATAGATGATGTCGCCGAGGTCGCGGAACTGCTTGTTGACCCACAGGCCGACGTCGGTCGATCCGGCGAGCAACTGCGCCGCCGGCTTGGCCTGGCGCAGGGCGGCAAGCTCCTCCAGCGTGGTGGGTGCATGGAAATGGTCCAGCCGCTGGCCCAGCAGCGCGGCGTAGTCGAAGGTGGTGTCGTGCTTCAGCGCAGTCAGCGCTTCCACGAACGGCTTCGTATCGAGACGCGTCGCCGGCAGGTCGAACATGCGTTGGCCGGCGTCGAGGATCGGCCGGTAGCCGGTGCAGCGGCAAAGGTTGCCCGACAGGTCGTCGGCCAGTTGCTGCCGGGTCGGGCGCGTCTGGCCTTCCTGGTGGTGTTCGTAGGTCGACCACAGCGACATCACGAAGCCCGGCGTGCAGAAGCCGCACTGCGAGCCGTGGCAGTCGACCATCGCCTGCTGCACCGGGTGCAGGCGCTGCACCGGATGCTTGTCATGCTGCTGTGCGTCATGGCCGTGGCCGCACTGGGCCTTGAGGTCCTCGACCGTGAAGAGCGCCTTGCCATGCAGCGTCGGCAGGAACTGGATGCAGGCATTGACCGTCTGCAGGCGAAGCCCGCCGATCGCGCCCTTCTCCCCCGGTTCGGCCAATTCGCCAATCACCACGGTGCATGCACCGCAATCGCCCTCGTTGCAGCCCTCCTTGGTGCCGGTGCATCGGGCGTCCTCGCGCAGCCAGTCGAGCACCGAACGGGTCGGGTGCACGCCGCTGACGTCGACGATCCGGCCGCGGTGGAAAAACTGGATGGGTTGCGTACTCGTTGTCATGCTCATGCTCGTGGGGCGATCAAGAATCGGGCCAGACGAAAGTTATTCCTTAAACGCCCTGCATGCATATGGGCATGCCCATATCGGCTATGTGGTGGGAGGTATGAGGGCTCGGGTAAACCCGAGCTCACCCCCAGCCTCGCCCACTTCGTGTGGCTCTGACACCCCCTTCCAGGGGGCAACCCCGGCGGCCCGGCGGAGCCGGTTCCGCGGGGTTTCTGGGCTGGGCGCAGTGATTCAGCGCCGGTCACCTCTCTATGAAAAGGTCCTTGATCACCTCGCGCAGCCACCGGTTCGCCGGATCGGCCTCGAAGCGCTTGCTCCAGTGCAGCGAGACGGTGAAATCGCGCAGCGGAAAGGCCGGCTCGACGATGGCGTAGTGGCCCTCTTCCGCGAAGCCGCGCGCGATGTTGCGGGGCATCACCACGGCAAGGTCGGTCTCGCGAACGATGGCTGGCAGCACCATGAAGTGCTCGGTGGTGAGCCGTACGCGGTCTTCGAGGTTGAGGAGTTGGAGGATGCGGATGGTCTCGGCATGGGTGCGCACGGCCACGTACTCGAGCTTGCGCAGCGTCTCGAGCATGGCCTGCCCGGTGCGCCGCGCGCGTGCGAAGGGGTGGCCCTTGCGCAACAGCACGATGTAGCGGTCCTTGAGCAGCATGACGCGCTGGGTGTCGCGAACCTTGGGCAGGAAGCCGAAGGCGAAGTCGATGCGACCGCTGTCGAGCGCAGGTGCGATTTCGCCCGGCAGGAGCGGCAGCGTCTCCAGCCGCACGCCCGGGGAGAGTTCGCCGAGCCGCGCCATGAGCGCAGGCAGGAAGCGGCCTTCGCCGATATCGCTCATGTGGATGCGGAAGGTCTTGCGCGATTCGCTGGGCTCGAAGCGATCGGGTTCGCTGAGCGCTTCCTCGAGCGTCCCCAATGCCGACTGCACCGCAAGCGCGAGCCGCTCGGCACGCGGCGTGGGCGCCACGCCGCCCGGCGCGCGGATGAAGAGCGCGTCCTTGAGCAGCAGGCGCAGCCGGCCGAGTCCGTGGCTGGCCGCAGGCTGGGTGAGGCCCAGCGATTCGGCCGCCTTGCTCACGCTGCGCGCGCGATAGACGGCATCGAAGAGACGCAGCAGATTGAGGTCGATGGCTTCAGTATGCATGGCGTTCATATTGCTTAGCTCGATTATTTTATTGAAGCCCGCTCACCGGTCTCGCACACTTCCGGGTGGCATCCAGCCAACCCATAAGAGAAGGAGACAGAACATGGCAAGAATCCGTCAGCAAGCGGTCATCGCCGCTCTGCTTTGCGCGGCGACCGTCGCATGGGCTCAGCAGCAACCGGCCGAAGAACCCGGCTGGGCCAAGGGCCGGCCAAAGACCGACACCGCCATGAAGATGGCGCCGGTGCCCGCCTTCCCGATCCCGACCGCGGAAGACCAGCTCCCGACCAAGAAATTCAAGCTGCCGCCGGGCTTCAAGGTCGAGACCTGGGCTTCGGGCGTGCTCGATGCGCGCGGGCTGCGCCAGGGTCCGAACGACAACATCCTCGTCAGCACCCTCTTCGTGGGCAACAAGGTCTACGCGGTTCCCGAGAAGGGCAAGCACGAGGCCAAGGTGATCATCGACAAGATGCCTTTCGCGACGGGCATCGAATACCACAACGGCTCGCTCTTCCTGGCGACCAACACGCACATCTACCGCTACGACAACGTCGACGGCAAGCTCGACAACCTCGGCACGCCGACCACCATCTACGACAAGCTACCGGGAGGAGGAGACCACAGCTGGAAGTTCCTGCGCATCCGCGACAACAAGCTCTACTTCGAGATCGGTGCGCCCTGCAACATCTGCGACCCGGGCGAGTACGGAAAGATCTACCGGATGAACCTGGACGGCAGCAACGTGGAGACGATCGCCGCCGGCGTGCGCAACACGGTCGGCTTCGACTTCGATCCGAAGACCGGCCACCTCTGGTTCACCGACAACGGTCGCGACTGGCTCAGCGAGGAACTGCCCAACGACGAACTCAACGAAATCACCGGCCCGAACCAGCACTTCGGCTATCCGTACTGCCACCAGGGCAACATCCCCGATCCTGAATTCGGCTGGGGCAAGAACTGCGCCGACTACAAGAAGCCGAACGCACTGCTCGGCCCGCACGCCGGTTCGCTCGGGCTGAAGTTCTACAACGGCAAGATGTTCCCGGCCAAGTACCAGGGTGCGATGTTCATCGCGCGCCACGGCCCGTGGAACCGCACGACCAAGTACGCGGACATCTCCGTTGCATGGCCTGACGGCAAGGGCGGCGCCAAGGTCGAGCCCTTCATGACCGGCTTTGTCGAGAACAACAGCTACCTCGGCCGCCCGGTGGACTTCCTGATCCTGAAGGACGGTTCGATGCTGGTGAGCGACGACCACGCCGGCGCGATCTACCGGATCAGCTACGGCAAATGAGGGGCGCCGCAAGACACGCCACCATCGCAGCGACAGCCGCTCTCCTGTGGCTCGCGGGCACGCCCGCGGGCGCACAGGGCACGCAGGGCGGGCCGGGCACCTACGCACAGCGCTACGCGGCGCTATGCGCGGCATGCCACGGGGCCAACGGGCGAAGCGATATGCCCGGAACGCCCGTGCTGGCCGGACAGCATTCGTTCTACGCGATCACGCAGCTCTTTCTGTTCAGGGAGGGCCGTCGATCCAACGAAGCCATGACCGCGGTCGCCAAGACCATGAGCGACCAGGACATGCGCGGCTTTTCGGAGTTCATCGCCACGCTGCCGCCGGTGCCCGCGCCGCCGCCGGCCACGCCGCCCGATGCGGCCCGCATGACGAAGGGGCAGGCGCTGGCGCAGCAATACAAGTGCGCGATGTGCCACGGCGCCGACTTCAGCGGCGGTCAGCAGGTGGCGCGCCTCGCGCAGCAGAAGGAAGACTATTTGCAGATGACGCTGCGTGAATTCCGCTCCGGCAAGCGGCCGGGCTACACGATGGCGATGGTCGAGGCAGTGAATGGAATAACACCTGAGGATCTCGACACCCTCGCCTACTACATCGCAAGAGTCCCCGGCAAATAACCCAAAAATTTCCCCAAGGTCTCCCCGCGCTCATCGAGGGCACTCGCGGAACCGGCTCAGCCGGGCCGCTGGGTGCGCCCCCTGGAAGGGGGTGCAGAGCCACACGGAGTGGGCGAGGCTGGGGGTGGAGTAAATAGTGGAAGTTTCGTTTAGCAAGGAAATCGAAGCGCTACGCCTCGGCGCAGGAGACACCTTTCACGGCGAGGGCATCCTCGCCATCACCAAAGGCCTGCTGCAATCCGGCGTGGCCTACGTCGGCGGCTATCAGGGCGCGCCGGTCTCGCACCTGCTCGATGTCATGGTGCAGGCCAAGCCGTACATGGACGAACTCGGCGTGCACGTCGAAGCCTGTTCCAACGAGGCATCGGCGGCCGCGATGCTCGGCGCATCGATCCACTACCCGCTTCGCGGCGCAGTCACGTGGAAGTCGATCGTCGGTACCAACGTGGCCGCCGACGCGCTCTCCAATCTCTCGTCGCCCGGCGTGCGCGGTGGCGTGCTGATCGTCGTCGGCGAAGACTACGGCGAAGGCGCTTCGGTGATCCAGGAGCGCACGCATGCCTACGCGCTCAAGTCGAGCATGTGCCTGCTCGATCCGCGCCCCGATCTCGGCGTGATGGTGAACATGGTCGAGCATGGCTTTCGGTTGTCCGAACAGTCCAACATGCCCTGCATCATGGAACTGCGCATCCGCACCTGCCATGTCCGCGGCAGCTTCGAATGCAAGGACAACCTGGCGCCCGCGGTCTCCACACGCGCACTGATCGAAGAGCCCGCTGGTTTCGACTACATGCGCCTGGCGCATCCGCCGGTCACTTTCCGCCATGAAAAGCTCAAGGGCGAAGAACGGCTGCCCGCCGCGCGGCGGTACATCGCCGAGCACAAGCTCAACGAACTGATGCCCGGCAAGCACACCGAACTCGGGATCGTGGTGCAGGGCGGGCTCTACAACGCGCTCATTCGCAGCCTGCAGCAACTCGGGCTCGCCGATGCCTTCGGCGCGACCGACATTCCGCTGCTGGTGCTCAACGTCACCTATCCGCTGGTGCCGGAAGAAGTCGCGGACTTCTGCGTCGGCAAGCGCGCGGTGCTGGTAGTGGAAGAAGGCCAGCCCGAGTACATCGAGCAGGAGATCGCCACCCTGCTGCGCCGCCGCGACATCCAGACCGCGCTGCACGGCTGCGACCTGCTCCCGCCCGCGGGCGAACTCGGGGTCGAAGCGCTTTCAGGCGGACTCGCGACCTTCGTGCAGCGCCATCTGCCCAGCCATGCGCAGGATTCGGCCCAAGGCTGGCTCAGCGGCAACCGCGATCGCCGCGCCGCCGTCGCAGCGAAGCTCGAAACCCCGTTGCCCAACCGCCCGCCGAGCTTCTGCATCGGTTGCCCCGAACGCCCTGTGTTCTCCGCGCTCAAGCTGGCCCAGCAGGACAGTGGCCCGGTACACATCGCCGCCGACATCGGCTGCCACGCCTTCGGCACCTTCGAACCCTTCTCGATGGGCCATTCGATCCTGGGCTACGGCATGAGCCTCGCGAGCCGCGCAGGCGTCTCGCCGATGATGCAGCGACGCGTGCTGTCGATCATGGGCGACGGCGGCTTCTGGCACAACGGCCTGCTCACCGGCGTGCAGAGCGCGCTCTTCAACGGCGACGACGCGGTGCTGATGATCTTCAAGAACGGCTACACCTCGGCGACCGGCACACAGGACATCATCTCCACGCCCGACGACGAGATAAAGGCACACGCCGTCGACAAGCAGCAGAGCCTGGTCGACAAGAACCAGACCATCGAATCCACGCTGAAGGGACTCGGCGTGCAGTGGATGCGCACCGTGCACACCTACGACGTGGACAAGATGCGCAAGACGCTCAACGAGGCCTTCACCAGCAGCTTCAATGGCCTGAAGGTGATCATCGCGGAGGGCGAATGCCAGCTTGAGCGGCAGCGTCGCATCAAGCCGTGGATCGCGAGCCTGCTGCGCCAGGGCCAGCGCGTGGTGCGCGTGAAGTACGGCGTCGATGAAGACGTGTGCAACGGCGACCATGCGTGCATCCGTCTGTCGGGCTGCCCGACGTTGACGATCAAGGACAACCCCGATCCGCTGAAGGTGGACCCGGTGGCGGTGGTGATCGACGGCTGCGTGGGCTGCGGGCTGTGCGGCGCCAATGCGCACGCGGCGACGCTGTGCCCGAGCTTCTACCGCGCCGAGGTGGTGCAGAACCCGAAGTGGCATGAAAGGCTGCTGCACAGCCTGCGCGGCGCCGTGGTGCGCGCTCTCCAACCCGCATGACCGCCATGAATCGCACACAACCCATCACCCTCCTCATCTGCGCACTTGGCGGCGAAGGCGGCGGCGTCCTGACCGAATGGCTGGTCGACATCGCGCGCCATGCCGGCTATGCCGCGCAGAGCACCTCGATTCCGGGTGTCGCGCAGCGCACTGGCGCGACCACCTACTACGTCGAAGTATTTCCGGTGCCGCTCGCCGAACTCGACGGTCGACGCCCCGTGTTCAGCTTGAGCCCCGTGCCAGGTGCGCTCGATGCGATCGTGTCGTCGGAACTGCTCGAAACCACGCGCCAGATCGGCAACGGCATGAGCACGCCACAGCGCACGCTCGTCATCACCTCGTCGAGCCGCACGCTCACCACTGCCGAACGCATGCAACTCGGCGACGGCCGTGCAGACGCGCAGCGGTTGCTCGATGTGGTGAAGGCATTCAGCCGCGAGCATCACGTGTTCGACATGGGCGCTACTGCGCGCGACGCAGGCACAGTCGTGAGCGCTGTGATGCTCGGCGCGATTGCCGGCAGCGGGCTCTATCCGTTCCCGCGCGAAGCGTACGAAGAGGTCGTTCGCGGGAAGGGCGACAAGGTCAGCAAGATGGCCGAGGCCAGTCTGCGTGGCTTCGGCAAGGCTTTCGACGCAGTCAACACGCCACGCCAGCAGGCCGCGATGGTCACCGGTCTGCTCGCGGGATCGAAGGACGAAGCGCCCGTCACGAACGGACTGCCGCAAGCGGTCGCAAGTCTGTTTCCGCCGGCGGTGCACGACATGCTCGCGCTCGGACATTCCCGGGCGCTCGACTACCAGGATGCGGACTACGCGCAGCTCTATGTAGACCGGCTCCAGAAAGTGCTCGCGGCGGAACGCGCTGCCGACCCGGCGGGTGCGCAGAGCTTCGCCATCACGCGCGAAATGGCGCGCTGGCTCGCCCTGTGGATGGCCTTTGACGACATCGTGCGCGTCGCGGAACTCAAGAGCCGCGCGAGCCGTGCGCAGCGCGTGCGCGAAGAGGTCAAGGCGGGCGACGACGACATCGTGAAGGTCTACGACCACTTCAAGCCCGGTGCGCCCGAGTTCGCCGCGCTCCTCCCGCCGTCGCTTGCCGATCGCGTGACCGCATGGGATCGCCGGCGATCCACGCCATGGGCGCTGCCGCTGAAGGTCGGCAGCCATTCGGTGTTCGGCATGGCGTCTCTGCGGATGCTCGCATCGCTGCGGTGGCTGCGCCGACGCGGACAGCGCTTCTCGCAGGAACAGGCGCTGATCGACCGCTGGCTCGACGCTGTCGTCAAGGGCGCGCAGACGCACTGGCGGCTCGGCCACGAGATCGCGTTGTGCGGTCGGTTGATCAAGGGCTACGGCAGCACCAACGAACGCGGCAAGCACAACCTGCTGCACGTGATCGATCACCTCGCGATCGCACCGCTTCCCGACGGTTCGCCCGTGGCGCGGGCCGATGCGATCGCCGCCGCGCGCAAAGCCGCGCTCGAGGACGAGGCCGGCACTGCGCTCGACGCCACGCTGGTGCGCCATGGCGCGCCGCCGCGCCCCATCAAGGAGCAGCCGATCCGCTGGATGAAACGCACGCCCAACCCGGCGTCGCATGCGCGTTGACTCTCAAGGAAAACGCCGATTTACGACCACGCGGATTCTTATAAAAAATAATTTAATTGCGCACCGCACAAATACGACAAGACGCGCGCAACCCCATCGACGATTTCAACAACACTTTCGAAGGAGACATCCATGTCGACATCCCGCTTCATGCCCTCGGCCGCCACACGCGCCGTCCTCGCCCTGTCGGCGGTGCTGGCGCTGGCCGGCGCCCCCGTGCAGGCGCAGGACAAACCCGTCCAGATCAAGATGTCGAGCTGGGTGCCGGCGCAGCATCCGCTGAACCCTTCGCTGCAGGCGTGGGCGGACGACATCAAGAAGGCATCGAACGGCACCATCACTGCGGTGCTCTTCCCATCTGAGCAGCTCGGCAAGGCCTTCGACCACTACGACATGGCGCGCGACGGGATCGCCGACTTCGCCTACATCAACCCGGGCTACCAGCCGGGCCGCTTCCCGATCATGGCGGGCGCATCGCTGCCTTTCCTCTTCGCCAACGGCAAGGGCGGCTCCGCGGCGATCGATGCGTGGTATCGCCAGTACGCCGCCACCGAAATGAAGGACGTGAAGTTCTGCTTCGCCTTCGTGCATGACCCCGGCACCTTCCACGCACGCAAGAAGATCCTTTCGCCCACCGACATCAAGGGCATGAAGATCCGTCCGGCCACCAGCACCATCGGCCAGATGGTGACCTCGCTCGGCGGCACCAACGTGCAGGCCTCGGCGCCTGAATCGCGCGACATGCTGGAGCGTGGCGTGGCCGACGCCATCACCTTCCCGTGGGGCTCGATCATCCTCTTCGGCATCGACAAGGTGGTGAGCTACCACATGGATGCCCCGCTCTACGTCACGCCTTTCGTCTGGGCGATGAACAAGAGCAAGTACGACAGCATGTCGGTTGCGCAGAAGAAGGTGATCGACGACCACTGCACCAGCGAGTGGGCCGAGAAGGTCGCCACGCCATGGGCCGATTTCGAATACGGCGGCCGCGCAAAGATCGCCGCGCAGTCGGGCCATGAGGTCTACAAGCTCACGCCCGAGCAGCTCGATGCATGGCGGAAGGCCACGGCACCGGTCGAAGCCCAGTGGGCCGAGAGCGTGAAGAAGGTCGGCCAGGATCCCAAGGCCGTGCTGGATTCGCTGAAGGCCAGCCTCGTCAAGTACAACTCGGCGCTGTGATGGCGGCTGGAAGCGACAACGCCCCGAAAAAAATCGGGGCGGCCGGCGACCGTTTCATCAATGCGATCGAATGGCTCGCCGCCTTGTTCGTGGGGATCGTCGCGCTCAACATCTTCCTCGCGGTGGTGTTGCGCAAGTTCTTCAACACCTCGATCCCCGATTCGTACGACTTCGGCCGGATGCTGCTGGGCATCCTGATCTTCTGGGGCATCGCGGCAACCAGCTACCGGGGCGGCCACATCACGGTCGACCTCGTGTGGACCGCCGCGAGCCCACGCATGAAGCGCTGGATCGATGTCTTCGCCACCGTGGTGCTGCTCTTCGTGGTCACGGTGCAGACCGCCACGCTGTTCGACAAGGTGCGCGCCACCTACGTCGACCATGTGCTGACCTACGACATGAACATCCCGACCTGGCCGTTCTATGCGATCGCATGGCTCGGTGATGTTTCCGCCGTGTTGCTGATCGCGATCCGCACCTGGCGGCTGATCTTCCACCCTGAACTTCTTCACGACGAAAAGCCCGAGATGAAGGCTGACGAGTAAGCATGAGCACTGATGCAATCGCCATCCTTGGCTTCTTCGCACTTTTTGCATTGATGCTCCTGCGCGTGCCGGTCGGCATGGCGATGGGGCTGGTCGGCGTCACAGGCTATGCGTCGATCGTCGGTATTGGCCCGGCGCTCAAGCTGGTCGGACAGACCTCGATGCGCACCGTGACCGACTACACCTTCGGCGTGATCCCGATGTTCATGCTGATGGGTGCGCTGGTCTCGGTGTCAGGCGTGAGCCGCGAGCTTTTCAAAGCCGCGAACTCACTGATCGGCCACCTGCGCGGCGGTCTCGGCGTCGCGACGGTGCTGGCCTGCGGCGGCTTCGCGGCCATCTGCGGATCGTCTGTCGCCACGGCGGCAACGTTCTCGGCGGTGGCCTATCCGGAGATGCGGCGCTTCAACTACCCGCAATCGTTCTCCACCGGCGTGATCGCCGCGGGCGGCACGCTCGGCGCGATCCTGCCGCCGTCGACGGTGCTGGCGGTCTACGCGATCCTCACGCAGCAGGACATCGGCAAGCTGTTCATGGCGGGCATCGTCCCCGGCATCCTCGCGATGACGATGTACGTGCTGACCATCATGGTGATCGTCAAGATGCGTCCGGGCTGGCTGCCCGGCGGCGAAGCCAAGCCCTGGTCGGAGCGCGTGGCCGACCTCAAGAACGTGTGGGCGCCGCTGGTGCTCTTCATCTTCGTGATCGGGGGGCTCTACGGCGGCTTCTTCACGCCGACCGAGGCCGGCGGCGTGGGCGCGAGCGGCGCGTTCATCCTCGGTGTGCTGCGGCGCAAGCTCGACGGCCCGAAGATCCGTGAAGCGCTGCTCTCGGCCACACGGACGGCGGCGGCGGTGTTCACGGTGCTGATCGGCGCCCTGCTCTTCGGCTACTTCCTGACGATCACGCAGAGCCCGCAGAAGCTCACCGAGTTCCTCACGGGCCTCGGCATCGGCCGCTACGGCGTACTCGCGCTCATCATGCTGATGTACCTCGTGCTCGGCTGCCTGATGGACGCGATGGCGATGATCATCCTCACCGTGCCGATCATCTATCCCGTCATCGTGCACCTGGGCTTCGATCCGATCTGGTTCGGCGTGATCATCGTGATGACGGTGGAACTCGGGCTGATCCACCCGCCCGTGGGCATGAACGTGTTCGTCATCAAGAGCGTGGTGAAGGATGTGAGCTTCACGACCATCTTCAAGGGCGTGCTGCCGTTCATCCTGACGGACATCCTGCGGCTCGTCATCTTGATTGCGTTTCCGATCATTGCGCTTTGGTTGCCTACTCGGATGGGGTGACTTAGTTTCTGGGGCGGGATCGCGCCGACGGTGTACTCTGCTCCGCGAATGTCCCCCGCCCTTCGGGCTCCTCCTTTATTTCGCTGCGCAGAGCACACCATCGTCACGATCCATCACGGCAGTCGTTGATCGGCCGGCACAACCCGAGCGCCTCCCGTGGCGAGGATGCAGGGTGGTCCCCGCAGCGAAATAAAGGAGGAGGCCGAAGGCCGGGGGACATTCGCGGAGGGGACCACCCTGCGTCCTCGCCACGCCCCCCGATCGTCCCTCCGAATTTCAACTTCACAAGAACATGAGCATCGAAGTCATCTACACAGTGCGCGTCGAATTCGGCGACTGCGACCCCGCCGGCATCGTCTGGTTTCCCAACTTCTTCCGCTGGATCGACGCCGCTTCGCGCCACTTCTTCGCAGAACGCGGCGTGCCGCGCTGGGAAGAGACGACGCAGACCATGGGCGTGATCGGCACGCCGCTGGTCGACACGCACACGCGCTTCGTCAAGAGCGCGAGCTATGGCGAAACGCTGACCATCGCGGTCACGATTCCCGAGTGGCGCGAGAAGAGCTTCGTGCAGCGCTACCGCGTGACGCGCGGCGACGACCTGATCCTCGAATGCGAAGAGGTCCGCATCTTCGCGGCCAAGCGCGAAGGCGGCGGCATTCGCGCGGTGCAGATCCCGGCGGAAATCCGCCGGCTCTGCTCAGCGCCCGCCTGAGCCCGGTGGGCGCTCCTGCACGAGCGTCCACAACGCCTCGGCCGCCGGCGCCAGTTCCGCGCGCTGGCGGTAAAGCCTGATCTCGACCGGTACGTTCCAGTCGGCAGACGCGGCCGGGACCAGGGTGCCCGTTTTCAGCTCGGCCTCGATCAGACTCTTCGGGAGCCAGGCCACGCCACGGCCTTCGAGCGCCATCGTCTTGAGCAGCGCCGCATGGTGCGCCGTGAACACGATCTCCACACCCTGCGGTAGCGTCGGCACGGTCCCGTCACCGAACACCTGACGCATCCGCGCACGCATGATGCGGCCGAGCCCCGAGGGCTCGCTGTACGCCAGCACCGAAACCGGCGCATCCGCAGCCTCCAGCGAGTGCATCGCACCGCCGCCATCGCTCCGCGGCGCAGAAACAGGCAGCAGCACGTCGTCCGACAGGCGCAGCATCGGAAACTCCGCCTCGTCGAGCCGCCCCGGCACTTCGCGGTGGCCATGGCACAGCACGAACTGCACGCGACGCTGCAGCGCCAGGTCCTCGCAGGCATGAAAGCTGTCGGAAATGGTCTGGATCGGCCCGAGCCGCAACTGCGATTCCAGCCCGCCCAGCCACTGCGGAAAGAAGGTGAGCGACAGCACATGCGTCGCCGCGAAGAGCAGGCTCGCCGCCGCCTGGTCATGCGCGGCCCGCGCCTTGATGCGCGCGGACTCCAGTCGGGCCAGGGTGTCCTCCAGCAAGGGCTGGAAGCGCCGTCCCGCCGCCGTCAGCGCGGCCGGATGCGCGCTGCGATCGAACAGATCGACGCCGACCCATTCCTCCAGCGCGCGGATGTGGCGGCTGAATGCGGGTTGCGCGATGTTCCGCGCCTGTGCCGCACGGGAGAAATTGCCGCTTTCGGCAAGCGCCAGGAAGTCCTCCAGCCATTCCAGATCCAGCGGTCGGTTTCCCGGGCCCATGCAGTGCGTCCTTTCTCGGTTTCTCCGTGGAGATAGTTGTATGCGAATCGGGTATTGGACCGTATGTGCCCCCCGACGGGAAGATTGCCCCATCGACACCCAAGCACTCAACAGGAGACGACTGCATGCCTTCCATCGCGAACTACAAGGGGATCATTCCCGCCATTTCGTGCCCCTTCACCCGTGACCACAAGATCGACGAACCCGCGCTGCGCAAGCTGGCATCGTGGCTCGCCGGCCATGACGGCGTGGTCGCGGTCATGACCAACGGCCACACCGGCGAGGTGTTCGCGCTGACCCCCGCAGAGCGCGCCGAAGTCACCCGCATCGTGGCCGATGAACTCAAGGGCCGCCTGCCGGTGATTTCGTCCATCGTCTGCGAAGGGCTGGCCGATGCCGCCGATCACGCCCGCGCCGCCAAGGAAGCCGGCGCCGTGGCGCTGGACGTCATGCCGCCCCACCACTGGCTGCGCTTCGGCTTCACGCCGGGGCACGCGCTGCAGTACTTCGAGGCGATCCACAAGGCGGCACCGGAGCTCGATCTCGTCTGCCACGTCTACCCCGCATGGACGCGCGCTTCCTACTCGTCGAAGCTGCTGGCCGAGCTGGCCCGGCTGCCCTACGTGCAGGCCTTCAAGGTCGGCCAGCGCGACATGAACAAGTACGCCCGCGACATCCAGGCGATCCGCGAGGCCAACGCCTCCAAGGCCATCCTGACCTGCCATGACGAATACCTGCTGGCCTCGATGGTCCAAGGCGTCGACGGTGCGCTGGTCGGCTTCGCAACCTTCATCCCGCAACTCATCATCGACCTGTGGAACGCGGTGAAGGCCGGCGACCTCAAGCGCGCAATCGAAGTGCAGGCCATCATCACGCCGCTCAAGGATGCGGTCTACGGCGGCGGCGAGCCCACGGGCGAGGCCCACGCACGCATGAAGGGCGGCATGTACCTGGCCGGCGTGCTCGACGACGCGACCGTGCGCCCGCCCACCGAGGCACCCAACGCCGAAGAAGTCGAAGCCCTGCGCGCCGCCGTCAAGCGTGCCGGCCTGCTCAAGCGCTGATTCGCCGCCCGGAGCCGGCGCAGGTCCGGCCGGCTCTGCCAATCAAAAGATCCAGGAGACAAGAGACATGCGACGCAAGCACTTCATCCGCGCCGCGCTGGCCACCCTCGCCCTCGCGGCGACCGCCAGCGGCTTTGCACAGACGTATCCGAGCAAGCCCGTGAAGGTGGTGATCCCGTTTCCGCCCGGCGGCACGCTCGACTTCGTGGGCCGCCTGCTGGCCCAGAAGCTGGCGGACCAGATGGGCCAGCCCTTCGTCGTCGAGAACCGCGCCGGCGGCAATGGCGTGATCGGCGGCGATGTGGTGGCCAAGGCCCCGGCCGACGGCTACACGCTGCTCTTCAATGCATCGACCTTCACGACGGCGCCGATGACCATGAAGTCGGTGCCGTACAACGTGAACCGCGACTTCGCACCCGTGGCGCTGGTGGCCAAGGCGCCGCTTTCGGTGGCGATCAACAAGAAGCTGCCGATCACCGACATCAAGTCGCTCATCGCGTACGCGAAGGAGCATCCGGGCAAGATGACTTTCGCGGTCGGTTCGGTCGGCTCTGCCGGCCATCTGTCGACCGAGTTGCTCAAGCGCGCGGGCAACATCGACTACCTCATCGTGCCGTACAAGGGCACGGCGCCGGCCTTCCAGGACCTGATCGGCGGGCAGATCGACGGCTTCATCGATCCCATCCTCGGATCGCTCCAGTATCACAAGAGCGGCATGCTCCGCGTGGTCGCAGTGACATCGGCGCAGCGCGCATCCAGCCTGCCGGATGTGCCGACCGTGGCGGAGACGATTCCCGGGTTCGAGTTCTACAGCTGGTATGGCCTGTGGGCGCCGGCCAAGACGCCGCCCGAGATCGTTCAGCGACTCAATGCTGAAGTGAACAAGGCGCTGGCCGGCGACATGAAGGACAAGCTCAAGGAGCAAGGCCTGCTGCTCGCACCCGGCAGCGCGGAGGAATTCGCCAAGTTCCAGGGCGGCGACATGGCACGTTCGCAGAAGATCGTGACCGAGGGGAACATCCATGTCGAATGACATGCGGCATGCGGTGGTCACCGGCAGCAGCAGCGGCATCGGCCGGGCGATCGCGGAATCGCTGCTGAACGCGGGTTGGCGCGTCAGTGGGCTGGATGTTGCGCAGCCGGCCATCACGCATTCCGGATTCACTCCTATTGAAGTAGACCTGTCGAGGGGCGAAAGCATCACGGCCGCTGCAAGCGCAGTGCAAGACGCCGATGCACTCGTGCATGCGGCCGGCGTGCTGCGTGTCGGCCCGCTCGGCCAGCTGGACCACGCAGGCGGCGAACTGATGTGGCGCCTGCATGTGGATGCCGCCACGCGCATCGCCGATGCGATCGTGCCATCTATGGCGCGTCGCAAACATGGCCGCGTCGTCTTCATCGGCAGTCGCGTCGCGCAAGGCATGCCGGGGCGCGGCCAGTACGCCGCCACGAAGGCAGCACTCATCGCGCTGGCGCGGAGTTGGGCGGCTGAAGTCGCCGACAAGGGCGTGACCGTGAATGTCGTCTCGCCTGCCGCCACGGCTACCGGCATGCTGGCCGACCCCGCGCGTGCCGGCAGCGCCCCTCGCCTGCCACCCATCGGAAGGTTGATCGAGCCGAGCGAGATCGCCGCCCTTGTCGCCTTCCTGCTGTCACCGTCCGCTGCAGCCATCACCGGCCAGGACATCGCCATCTGCGGCGGCTCTTCGCTGTCGCGCTGAACCGCAGCCTTTCATTTCCTGTCACCCATCGAAACCATCATGAAAATCGTCGACATCATCGAATCCACGCGCCCGATCAAATCGGACATCCGCAACGCCTACATCGACTTCTCGAAGATGACCCTGAGCCTCGTCGCCGTGGTCACCGATGTGATCCGCGACGGCAAGCCGGTGATCGGCTATGGCTTCAACTCCAACGGCCGATACGGACAGGGTGGACTGATCCGCGACCGCTTCCGCCCCCGTGTGCTCGAAGCCGATCCGGCGACGCTGATCGACGAAACCGGCGAGAACCTCGATCCCCACAAGATCTGGGCGCGCATGATGATCAACGAGAAGCCCGGCGGCCACGGCGAGCGCTCGGTGGCCGTGGGCACCATGGACATGGCGGTATGGGATGCGGTCGCGAAGATCGCGGGCAAGCCGCTCTTCCAACTGCTTGCAGAACGCTACGGCAACGGCAAGGCCAATCCGCGCGTCTTCGTCTACGCGGCCGGCGGCTACTACTACCCCGGCAAGGGCCTCGACGGCTTGCGCAAGGAAATGGAGAGCTACCTCGCGCGCGGCTACTCGGTGGTCAAGATGAAGATCGGCGGCGCCACGCTGGCGGAGGACTGCGAGCGCATCGAGTCGGTGCTCGAGATCCTCGGCCCCGGCCAGCAACTCGCCGTGGACGCGAACGGCCGCTTCGATCTGCAGACCGCCGTCGACTACGCGAAGGCGCTGTCGCAATACCCGCTCTTCTGGTACGAGGAAGCCGGCGACCCGCTCGACTACGAACTGCAGGCGAAGCTCTCGGAGGTCTATGCGGGACCGATGGCAACTGGTGAGAACCTGTTCTCGATGCAGGATGCGCGCAACTTGATCCGCCACGGCGGCATGCGGCCTGACCGCGACTGGCTGCAGTTCGACTGTGCGCTGAGCTACGGGCTTGTCGAATACCTGCGCACGCTGGACATGCTGAAGGAATACGGCTGGTCACCGAGCCGCTGTATTCCGCATGGGGGGCACCAGATGTCGCTCGCTATTGCGGCGGGACTTGGGCTGGGTGGCAACGAGAGCTATCCCGATCTCTTCCAACCCTATGGCGGCTTCCCGGATGGTGTTCGGGTGGACAACGGGTACGTCAATCTGCCGGCGCTGCCGGGGATTGGGTTCGAAGGCAAGGCGGATCTGTATGCGGAGATGAAGGCTTTGAGTGCCTGAGGTATCAACCGACGAGCTTCAATAAAAGTGCTGCCCGCAACGCGCGCATCTGCGCGCTGGCGATCACGTGGCCGCGTACCGCCGCATCAGCAAGCCACCGAAGCGCCATATCTTCATCCGTTGGAACTCCTGCGCCTGACAGATAGCAATGCGCCAAACATTGCATGGCATTCGGATGTCCCTGCTCAGCGGCTAGCTCGAGCCAATAGCGGCCGGCAGCCGGCCGTCCGGTCGAGATGAACATTTCCCCGATGTCTGCCTGCGCTTCTGCATCGCCCGCGTCGGCTTTGAGAAGCAAGACCAGGTCGTCGGGTGGAACGCCGCAATCGGCAAGCTTGAGAACGTCTCGCAGCGCAACCATCGCTCGGCCACGGGCATCGGACTCCAGCTTGCGAATGGTGCCGTCCTCGATGCGCGGCCACCAAGTGCGTTGGCTGCTCCCCGTCATGGCGATGACCGCCTGGATGCTGATGGGCTGGTGCGTATCGCGCTCAATACGGGCGCGACCAGCCATGATTCCTGCTGGCATGGTTGAAGTTCTCCCTTGGTGCAGCACCCAGAGACCGAGAGCTGCGGTCGATGCACTCTAGGAACGTGAACAACCGTGGGATACCAGAAACATCTCAGTTTGGTGATCCGCCTCCAGAGATCCGCCGCCCCCGCCATGCGCCATACACCCTTTGGAAGACGACTCCGGCACGCCACGCGTGTCCAATCGACCCAAGCGGCACTGCACGCGCCAGCCGGCTTTCGCCCAAACGAGAGGAGGCCCTCATGCCCAAACTCGCCCTGTGCATCGGCATCAACAACTACCCCGGCACCGACATGGACCTCGCCGGCTGTGTCAACGACGCCAACGACTGGGCCGCCGAGCTGACCACGCGCGGCTTCAGCGTGCGCAAGTTGCTCGACGAGCAGGCCACCAAGGCCGGCATGATCGATGCCTTCAGGCACATCGTCGGGCAGGCGGTGAGTGGCGACGTGGTCGTGATCACCTACTCGGGCCATGGCACTTACCAGTACGACACCAACGGCGACGAGGCCGATGGGCTCGACGAGGCGCTGTGCCCTCACGACATCCGCCTGATCAACGCCGCATTGATCGACGACGAGATCCACGCGATCTTCATGGCACGCCGCGAAGGCGTGCACATCGTTCTGATTTCCGATAGCTGTCACTCAGGGACCGTGAACCGCGCGCCGCCGAACAGCGCGGACAAGGAGGCCGGGAGGATGCCGCGCTTCATGCCGATGAAGGCATGGATGTCCGCGGAGAGCCTCGCCAAAGGTGGACCGGGCGGCGGCCCGGTGCCCACCGATGCGAAGCATGCCGCTTCCGCGGCGCTCGCAAGTGCGCAGCAGGACGATGCCGGCGACGTCCTCATGGCGGGCTGCGAGGAAGGCGAGAACCACTTCAGCTATGACGCGACGTTCGCGAACCGTTCCAACGGCGCCTTCACCTTCTACGCGCTGAAAGCGCTGCGGGCCCTGCCCGCCAATGCGAGCTACACACGGTGGCACACAGCACTGGCGGACGACCTGCCTTCCGCGCGCTATCCGCAGAAGCCGCAGATCCAGGGCAGCGCGGAGGCGCGAGACCGCGCGATCTTCACCTGAGGCCCTCGAGGAGGGACAGCGCATGGCGCCGCCGATCGTCCTGAAGCTCACCGGACGCGAAAACACAAAACCCGAGGTGCCTGCTCTCCTGAGGTCTTCGACGCGGAGCGTCGGCGGACCTTCGCCCGAGGACGATTTCCTGCCCGAAGGATTGCTGACGCCCAAATCCAGCGTAGAGCTTGGCACGACCGCGCGCGGTGCGGGCGACGCCACCACCAGCGAACTCGCCACAGCAGACGACGAAGTGCTGGTGATCGACCTCGCCGATGGCGGCACGCTGGTCACCAGCCCCGCACGATTGCGCGACGCACTGCTGCGCAACCGGCCCGATCTGGTCGACGACGAAGGCCGCGTGCTCTTCGATCGTCTCAACGCCGAGAGCGCGATGCCGCGTCGCGGGGTGTTCTCCGACGCGATGGGCAGCCTGGTCACACGCGTGGTGTCAGTGGCCGTGGGCCGCGATTCGCTGACCGATGCAGCGCAGGCGCTGGTCGCCGATCTCCCGAAGGACAAGGGCGGCAAGGGCAGGCAGACGGCAGTCGTCGACGCCGGCGTGAGCTGGCTCGCCACCAAGGCGCTCATGAAGGTCATCGAAGACCGCCTGAGCCGGCCGGCCGGCCACCTCTATCGCTGGACCGATGGAGGCGGCAAGCTCGAAGGCGGTGCGCCCGACGATATCGCCACGATGATCGGCGCGGACGGCAAGGCACGGCCGGCGTTGATCTTCATCCACGGCACCGCATCGAGCACGCTGGGCAGCTTCGCCGACCTGCAGCGCAGCGACCGGGGCCTCTGGGCCCGGCTCGAAAGCCGCTTCCCTGGCGGTATCTACGGCTTCGAGCACCGGACGCTGTCCGAAAGCCCGATCGACAACGCGCTGCAGCTCGCGACGGCGCTCCCCAGGGGCGCGCGCGTCAGCCTCGTGACGCATTCGCGCGGCGGCATCGTCGGCGACCTGATGTGCCTGCAGGACATCGACCGCCACATCGACAGCTACAGCTTTGCGTTCCCCGGCGTTGGCGATGCGCAGGGACGTGAAGCCGAAGTGCGCAAGGAGCTCGACCGCGCGCATGCCGAGCATCGCGAGCAACTGGGCAATCTGTTCGCGATGCTGCGCGACAAGGCGCCAGTGGTCGAACGCTACGTGCGCGTCGCGAGCCCCTCGCAGGGCACGAAGCTCGCGAGCGGCAACTTCGACGTGTTCCTCTCAGGCCTGCTCACGCTGATCGGCCGCGTGCCGTTCTTCTTCGGCAATCCGCTGTATTCGGCGTTCAAGCGCGTGGTGATCGAGATCGCGCGCAACCGCACCAATCCGCATCTGGTGCCGGGCATCGAGGCGATGCTGCCCGATTCACCCATGGCGGCACTGCTACGCGACGGGACGGTGCAGCCCGACATCCGCATGGGGTTGATCGCCGGCGACATGCAGGGCGGCAACCTCTTGATGCGCATGGGCACGCTGCTCACCGACTTCCTCCTGTTCGAGAACACCGACAACGACCTCGTGGTCGACACCGCATCGATGCTCGCGGGCGCCGCGGTCAAGGCCAAGGCGCGCGTGATGTTCGACCGTGCGTCGGATGTCTCGCATTTCAGCTACTTCGGCAATCTGGAGACCCGCAGCGCAATGCGCGACTGGCTGGTGCTCGATCGGCTCGAGGATGTCGCGGCGTTCCGCGTGATGCCGCCGCAGTTCACCAGCCTCGACGCGGCGGGCATCGGCGCATCGCGCGACGCGGCAGGTGTGGAGCGGCCGATCGTCGTCGTGCTGCCCGGCGTGATGGGCACCTATCTCGACGCCGATGGCAAGCGAGTTTGGCTCAATCCGCTCAGCCTCGCGGCCGGGGGCCTGACCGACATCGCCTTCGGCGCCGACAAGGTGACGACCGGGGGTCTCTTCGGCAAGACCTACAGCGCAATCTGCGAGCACCTCGCGGGCAGCCATCGCGTGGTGCCCTTTCCATACGACTGGCGCCAGCCGCTCGACGTGCTGGGAGAGCGGCTCGGCACGTTTCTCGACCTGCTGCTGAAGCAGACCACGCAGCCGATCCGCCTGCTCGCACACAGCATGGGCGGGTTGGTGGTGCGCGCGTGCATCTACCGGCGGCGCGAGGTGATGGACCGGCTGATGGCGCGCGATGGCGCGCGGCTCGTCATGGCCGGCACGCCGCACCAGGGCTCCCACTCGATGGTCGAGAACCTGCTCGGCAAGGGCGACGCTCTGCGTACGCTCGCGCGGCTCGACATCAGCCATGACATGCAGCAAGTGCTCGACATCGTCTCCGGATTCCGCGGCGCGTTGCAACTGCTGCCGCGACCGGGCTTCGTCGACACATTCGAAGGGCAACCCGACGGAGGCGAGCCGCAACAGTATTGGCTGCCCGAAGGCTGGAAGGCGCTGAAGGCGGTCAACACCGACCTGTGGTTCGGCGACCAGCGCTGCGGCCAGCCCGACGCCGAGACACTGGCGTCGGCCGGTTGGCTGTGGACGGAAGACGCAAAGGCCGGCAGCGATGGAACGCCCACGCTGCCCGACGCGTACCGCACGAAGTCCGTCTACGTCTTCGGCGTCGCGCCGAACACGCCGTGCGGCGTCCGCGTGGAAACGCGCGGCGGCACCCCCCGCCTGCGGATGGTGTCCACCGCACGCGGCGACGGCACCGTGACCTGGGATTCGGGCCGCATCGGCGGAATCGGCAGCTTCTACTACCTGCCGGCGGTGCATGGCGACCTGCTCTCGACCGCATCCGCGTTCTCCGCACTCGGCGAGTTGCTCGTGAGTGGCGCAACCGGCGCGCTTGACCGCACGCCGCCCACCACCCGTGCCGCAGCGCCAGACCGGCCCGTGAGCTACGACCCCGGCCCGCCGAACGCAGTCGACGACGCGAACCTCGCCGCAGCCATGATCGGCGGCACGCCGGACAACCGCATCGCCACGCGCGCCAAGCAGCGGCTCGAGGTGAACCTCAAGGCGATGGACCTTCGGTTCCTCTCGTGCCCGATCATGGTCGGCCACTACGAGAACGACTCGATGGCCGGCACCGAGGCGCTGATCGACACCGAGCTCATGGATGGTCAACTGGCCCAGCGCCGCGCGCTCGACCTCTACGCCGGCCCGCTCGGTACCGCTGCCGTGGTCCTGCGAACGCCCAGTGCGATCGAACGCCGGCGCGGCGTGCTCACCGGTGCAGTGGTCACCGGCCTTGGCAGCTACGAAGGCAACCTGAGCCAGGACGCGCTGATGATCGCGGTGCGCGCCGGTGTGCTGCGCTATCTGCTGCAGGTGGTCGACGTGATGGGCCGCGAAGACCGTGAGGTGCCGCTCGCGACACTGCTGCTGGGCTACAACTCGTCGGCCAACCTGACGATTGCGGGCTCGGTCGAGGCGGTGGTCCGCGGCGTCGTGGATGCCAACGAGAAGTTCCGGCGCACCACCGGACTGTCGGTGCGCGTGTCGCAACTCGATATCGTCGAGCTCTATGTGGACACCGCCATCACAGCGGTCTACGAGCTTCGCCAGCTGACATCGCGCCTGCAGACGGCCGCGGCGGCGAGAGACACCCTGCTCACCTGCAACCCCGAATTGGCTCAGGGCACCGGGCTGCGCCAGCGCCTGTTCGACGCGCGCGGCGCAACCTACTGGCCGCGCCTGATCGTCACCGATGCCGACGATCAGGCCGTCACGCCGCGTCCCGACGGGGCGACGCGGCTCGCCGACAAGCTCCGCTTTCTCTACGTTGGCCAGCGCGCCCGGGCCGAGACCGTGGTACAGCAGCGCCAGCCGAGCCTGATCGAGACGCTGGTACGCCAGCAGATCAGCCAGACGCAATGGAACGCCGACTTCGGCCGCATGCTGTTCCAGCTCATCGTGCCGCCCGACTTCAAGGATGCGGCGCGGCAACTCCAGCGCATCGTGCTGGTGGTCGATGGCGCGACCGCCAACCTGCCTTGGGAGCTGATGCTGACCGATCCTCTCTTCGCGCCCGAAGCGCAGACGGATGGCCCTCTCGTGCCGCTGGCGCTCTGCACGCCGGTGGTGCGACAGCTTTCGTCGTCGGCGTACCGGCGCGATGTGCGGCAGAGCGTGGCGCGCAGTGCCTACGTGGTCGGCAACCCTTCGGTGCAGGGCTTCGGGGCGGCGTTTCCCGATCCTGCCAATCCGCAGGGCAAGGATCCGGATTCGCTGGCCGGCGCCGAGGTGGAAGCCACCGCAGTCGCCAGCTTGTTGATGAGCATGGGCTACGAGGTGAGCCGGGCCATCGGCGCCGACAACCTCGCCTCCGACGTGCTCGCGAAGCTCTATCGCAAGCCCTATCGCGTCCTGCACGTCTCCGCGCACGGCGTGTTCGACCAGAAGCATGTGGACGGTCTGCGGCGCAGCGGCGTCGTGCTGTCAGGCGGATTGCTCATCACGGCTGCCGAGATCGAGGCGATGGAATCGGTGCCGGAACTGGTCTTCCTCAACTGCTGCCACCTCGGCCAGATCGACCCGGGCGGCGCGGCCGGGCCGACCGTGCGCGACGGCAACAAGCTGGCAGGCAGCGTCGCGCGCGAGCTGATGGCGATCGGGGTGCGCTGCGTGGTCGTCGCGGGCTGGGCGGTCGACGACAAGCTCGCGCAGCAGTTCGGCGAGGTGTTCTACCAATCGCTGCTGCAGAACCGGCGCCCCTTCGGTGAAGCAGTGTTCGAGGCGCGACAGGCCCTGTGGGCCGCGCGGCCCGACAACGTGACCTGGGGCGCGTTCCAGGCCTACGGCGACCCGCTCTGGCTCGCGGAGCCGGCCGACGCCGTCTCTGGCAGCGCCAAGGGCCATGCGCCCTTCGTGTCAATCGACGAGATGCTCGACGAACTTGCGCGCGCCCGCGTCGAGATCGCGCGCCGCCCCGACCGCGCGCTGGAGAGCGAACAGCAGGCGCGCATCCAGGCGATCGAGGATGCGCGCGACCGGCGTTGCCCGCCGCCGTGGCTGCGTCTGCCGCTGCTGCAATCCGCGCTCGGCGCCATCTGGCGCGATATCCGCTGCCCTGATCGGGCCTACAGCGCGCTCCTCGCCGCGACCCAGACCCCGGACCTGCAGGGTCGGGTGCCGATCCGCGATATCGAGCAACTTGCGGCCGTCGAGGTCGAACTGGGCTTTGCGCGCGCCGAACGCGACATCGAACGCATCCACGCCGAGCAGCAGGCGGGCCGCAAGTACCCGCCCCGGCCGATCCCCAAGGGCCTGCCGCTGATCAATCACGGCATCGGACGGCTGCGCGCGCTCGATCGCCTCGTGGCGGGCGGCCCCCTCTGCCGCCCCAATGTGGATCGCTACGCGCTGCTCGGCGAGGCCTGCGAGCGCAAGGCGGTGGTCTTCGCACTGCACCTGCTTCGCGTCAAAGGCACCGCCGCACAGCGCAATCGATGGCGCGGTGCGATGGGCGATGCGGTGCAGACCGGGCTGCAGGCCTATGCGCGGTCCGAAGGCATCGCGGGTGATGACAGCTTCCGCCCCTGCGAGGCATTGCGCGCGCTCGCGCTGCAGATGGCGCTGGACGGATGGGATGTCCCGGAGGCGATGTCGAACGGTGTGGCGCTCGCGCGGCAATGCGGCCTGCTCATCTCCAGGGCCACCGCGCGCGACGGCGACCCTTGGGACGTGGTTGCAAGCCCCGAAGCCTTGCTGGTGGAAAAGCTGCGCGACGGAAGCCTTGCCGCGCCGGACGACACCGGCGACGCCGCGCTCGCATCGGTGCTGGAGGCCTATCGCGATGCGCTGGCGAACCTCGGCCCGCAGGTGCGCCGCATCGACACGACGATGGACCACCTCGACATGCTGTCGATCCTGTTCGACGCCCGCTTTGTGACGGGCGCCGGCGATGCCTGCCGGCACATGGCCGACCGGCTCGTCGCGCTCATCCAGCAACTGCGGCCGGCGCGCACGGTGCGCGCGGACCGGCCGAAGACGCCGCTCGCAGGCTGAGCCGCCGGCGACGCGCCCGCACGGTCAATGCGCCGGGCGATTCAGCCAGCCGCTGTACTCCTTGTCGGTCACGAGCGTCCACAGTGCCAGCGCCACGATCACCGCACCGGTGATCACCGCGGTCAGCATCGCCTGGCGATGCATGCCGAAGCCAATCACCCACGGGGAGATGACCAGCCATGCGCCGAGTGCGCACTCGGTCCATTCTTCCCAGGCGCGCGGCACGATCATTGCGCCCAGCGCCGCGGCCACCAGCGCCACGCCGACGAGCACCGCGTTCGCGGTCGGTGACGGGATCTCCTGGTAGCCCGCGAGCCATGGCGAAATCGCCAGCCACACGCCCAGCAGTGCATTCACCACGTCCTGCCAGTGCTTGAGTTGCTTCATCGCACACCTCCTGCCGGCACGGAAAGCGCCGCCGGCAAACGGTTGGATCAGTCTGGATCAGCCGTGTTCCTTGGCCGGAACGATGCGGCGCGCGAACCAGTTGTCCAGCATTGGTCGCTCGTAGATGAAGCGGTCGCTGCCCGAATTGCGCCGGACCATCACGAGGTAGTTCATGTCGCTGATGCGCTCCTGGCCGCTCGCGATCACCTGTCCGTCGTGGCTCAACGTGTAGCGCAACTCCATGCGCGGCCAGGTGACGTCTGTCAGGATGCGGACCTCGGAACCCGCTCGCCGCAACGGGTTGAAATCGCCGGCCAGGTCGATGTCGAGCACCTCGATGCGCAGCGCGTCACCCGGCCCCAGATGCCGGTCAGCCAGTCGCTGCAGGTGTTGCTGCACGTCGCGCATCACCTCTTCGCGATCCCGCTCGCTGGGGAAAGAGCGCGAATACGCGGCATCGCGGAAGTTCTCGGGGTTGACGAAAACGACGGTCAGATCCGCCGCGCTCGCCATCGAGCCAGTCGTGGCAAGCATCATCGAAAGCGCCCAGGATCGAATCATGACGATCTCCTCTCGGCAAACGACCTCTCACCTCGCTACGGCGGGCGAGCAGATCAGTTTGCAGGAACCGCGGCTGAGCGGCATCTCCCGCCGAGAACAAGACCACTGGGAACGATGGGATTGGGCTCCGTCCCGGAGCCCGCTTCACTCCTTGACGGAGCCGGTCATCCCCGACACGTAGTACTCGACGAAGAACGAGTAGATGAAAGCCACCGGCAAAGAGCCGAGCAATGCACCCGCCATCAGCGGGCCCCACTGGTAGACGTCGCCCTGCACCAGTTCGGTCACCACGCCCACGGGCAGCGTCTTGATCTCCGAGGACGAGACGAAAGTCAGCGCATAGATGAACTCGTTCCACGACAGCGTGAAAGCGAAGATGCCCGCCGAGATCAGCCCGGGCACCGCAAGCGGCAACACGATCTTGATGAGGATCTGCCAGCGGCTCGCGCCGTCGATGAGCGCGCACTCTTCCAGCTCTGCCGGAATCGAGCGGAAATAGCCCATCAGCAGCCAGGTGCAGAACGGGATCAGGAATGTCGGATAGGTCAGGATCA
This sequence comes from Variovorax sp., assembly GCA_017744935.1. GTDB lineage: Bacteria > Pseudomonadota > Gammaproteobacteria > Burkholderiales > Burkholderiaceae_C > Variovorax. The sequence goes on along the minus strand of JAGIAI010000041.1, from coordinate 24,109 downwards.
GCGCCCAGCGCGTATCGAACATGCCGAGGTTGAACACCACGTTTGCCAGCGGAATGAACAGGATCGACGGCGGCACGAGGTAGGCCAGGAAGATCGCCAGGCCGGTCTGCCGGGAGCCCTTGAAGCGCAGCCTCTCGATCGCGTAGGCCGCGAACACCGAGCACGCGAGCGACGCGAAGGTGGACACCACCGACACCATCAGCGTGTTCCACAGCCACTGCGGATACGAGGTCTCGAACAGCAGCTTGTGGAAGTGGTTGATGGTCGGCGCGACCACCCAGAAAGGATTGCCCTCGCGAGAGAGCAGCTCCGCATCGGGCTTCACTGACGTGATTGCCATCCAGTAGAACGGGAACAGCAGCACGATGAGGAAGACCAGCAGCGGAAGGTAGACCGTGACCACCTTGCGCGGCACGGACTCCAGGTAGCTCATGCCGACGACGTCCATCTTCGCGGACTGAGCGCTCATTTGTCCGACCCTCCTTGTTGCCACGCACGGCGCTGCAGGCCGAAGTAGCTGAACATGATGCAGGCGAGCAGGAAAGGCACCATCGCAATCGCGATAGCCGCACCCTCACCCAGCGCACCGCCCGAGATCGCGCGCTGGAACGACAGCGTTGCCATCAGGTGAGTCGCATTGAGCGGACCGCCCCGCGTGATCACGTAGATGAGCTGGAAGTCGGTGAAGGTGAACAGCACCGAGAACGTCATGACCACCGCGATGATCGGCGTGAGCAGCGGCAGCGTGACGTGCCGGAACTGCTGCCACGGCGTTGCGCCGTCGATGGCCGAGGCTTCGTAGTACGACGGCGAGATCGTCTGCAGGCCCGCCAGCAGCGTGATCGCGACGAAAGGCACGCCGCGCCATACATTGGCCGCGATCACCGCCATGCGCGCGTTCCACGGGTCGCCGAGGAAGTCGATGTAGTGGTCGATGAGCCCCATCTTGACCAGCGCCCAGCTGATGATCGAGAACTGCGAGTCGTAGATCCACCAGAACGCGATCGCCGACAGCGCGGTCGGCACGATGTAGGGCAGCAGGATGACCGCGCGGAAAAAGGTCTTGAACCGGATGTTCTTGTTCAGCAGTACCGCAAGCCACAACCCGAGGAAGAACTTGAAGACGCTCGCCACCGCCGTGTAGAAGAGCGTGTTGAAAAGCGCCAGCCGCGTGACCGCGTCGTTCCAGAGGAAGACGTAGTTCTCCAGCCCGACCCACTCTCCGCCCCGACCCACCTTCGTGTCGGTGAAGCCGAGCCAGGTGCCGAGGCCGAGCGGATAGGTGAGGAACAGCAGCAGCAGCACCGCCGCCGGCAGCATGAATGCGAAGCCGAGGGCGTTGCGGCTGTTCTGGAAGCGGGCGAGCAGCGTCATGGAATGCCGCTCGCCTGCGCGAACGCCCTCAGACTTTGTAATAGCGCTCTGCACGCTTCTGGGCCCGTTCTGCAGCTTCCTTCGGCGACTTCGAACCGCTCGCGGCCTCGGCCACCATGTTCGGAATGATGAAGTCCGCCGCCGCACCGGCCGATGCGTAGCCGAGCTTGCCTTCGTAGCCCGCCGGGCGCAGGTTCTTGACCGAATCGCGGTATGGCGTGTTCTTCGGGTCCACCGTCCAGATCTCGTTGGCCTCGTAGGCGCGCAGCGGCTGTGCGACGTAGCCACCCCCGCCCTTGAGCCAGTCGTCGAACTGCGGCCGTTCCATCATGAAGCGCAGGAACTCCTTCGCCGCCTGCGGGTACTTGGTGTACTTCATGATCATCTGATTGAAGAAGAGGTGCGACTCGGTCGGCACGCCCACCGGTCCCACCGGGAACACCGCATGGTTGATGTCGGAGGCCATCTCCTTGACCTTCGGGTCCTGCGAATTCTTGGCGGCGTAGTAGATCGAGATGCCGTTGTTGGTGACGCTGATCTGCCCGTCGAGGAAGGCCTTGTTGTTGTTCGGGTCCAGCCACGAGAGCGTGCCGGGGATGAAGTTCGCGTACAGCTCCTTGGCGTATTCGAGCGCCTTGAGCGTCTCGGGGCTGTCGATCACCACCTTGTTGTTCTTGTCGACCAGCTTGCCGCCGAACGACCAGATCAGCCAGTTGGTCCAGGTGCTGTCGCCGGTTGCGTTGCCGAGCGCCATGCCGCCCGGCGTGCCCTTTTCCTTGAGCGCCTTGTAGAGCTTGAGGAAGTCGTCGTTGTTCTTCGGGAAGGTGTCGAAGCCGGCCGCCTTGACCATGCTTTCGCGGTAGACGATCAGCGATCCCGATGCGCCGAGCGGCAGGCCGATCCAGCGCTTGCCGTCGGGACGCATGAACATCTCGGCCGCCGGATACCAGCCGCCGTACTTCTTGCCGAGGTACTCGGCGAGGTCGGTCACGTCGAGCAGCTTGTCGGGATAGAGGTTCGCGTCGTCGTTGGTCGACAGGATGATGTCCGGCCCCGCGCCGGTGTTGGCCGCCACGGCGGCCTTCGGCCGGACGTCTTCCCAGCCTTCGTTGTCGACGCGCACCTCGATCCCGGTAGTCTCGCTGAACTTCTTGACGTTGGCCATGTAGGCATCGATGTCGCCCTGCACGAAGCGGCTCCAGCGCAGCACGCGTAGCTTGGCGCCCTTCTCGGGCTTGAAGGTCATCGACTGGGCATTGGCGAGCGGCGTGAAGACGGCGGTGCCGACGCCGAGCGACGCGGCGGCCGCGAAGCCCGCCGAGCTTTTGAGAATCGTGCGGCGATTGAAGTCACTCATTCTTTGTCTCCTGATGTTGAAAGGACCAAAAAAAGAACCTCAAGCCACCAGCCTCTGGCCGGTGCCTGCGTCGAATAGATGCGCGCGCTGAAGATCGGGTTGCAGGTAGATGGTGGTGCCGGGCGCGAAATCGTGGCGCTCGCGGAACACCGCTGAAATCTCGGTGCCTTCGTGCCGGCAGGCGACGAAGGTGTCCATGCCGGTCGGCTCCATCACGACGACGCGCGACGGAATGCCGCCGCCGTTCGCGAGGCTCAGGTGTTCGGGCCGCGTGCCGTAGACGACCGGCTGGCCATCGGCGCCGCCCGCGTGCGTCGGCGCGTCGAGCTTCGTGCCGTCCGCGAGTTCCACCATCGCCGTGCCGCCATTGCGCCGCAGCGTGCCCGGCAGGAAGTTCATCGCGGGCGAGCCGATGAAGCCGGCAACGAACTGGTTGGCCGGTCGGTCATAGAGCTCCAGCGGGCTGCCGGTCTGTTCGATACGGCCGTCGCGCATCACCACGATCTTGTCGCCCATGGTCATGGCTTCGATCTGGTCGTGCGTGACGTAGATCGAGGTGGTCTTCAGGCGCTGGTGCAGTTCCTTGATCTCGCTGCGCATCGCCACGCGCAGCTTGGCGTCGAGGTTGGAGAGCGGCTCGTCGAAGAGAAACACCTGCGGATCGCGCACGATCGCGCGCCCCATCGCGACCCGCTGGCGCTGGCCCCCGGAGAGTTGCCGCGGATACCGGTCGAGCAACGGCGTAAGCGCGAGGATCTCGGCAGCGCGGCTGACCTTCTGCTCGATGGTGGCCTTGTCCAGCTTCGCCAGCGCGAGCGCGAAGGCCATGTTGTCGCGCACCGTCATGTGCGGATAGAGCGCGTAGTTCTGGAACACCATCGCGATGTCGCGCTCCTTGGGCGGGAGGTCGTTCACGCGACGGTCGCCGATCCGGATCTCGCCGCTGTTGATCTCCTCGAGCCCAGCGATCATGCGCAGCAGGGTCGACTTGCCGCAACCCGATGGCCCTACGAGGACGGTGAAGGAGCCGTCCCGGATGTCGATGTCCACGCCATGAAGGATGGGGACATCACCGAAGTTCTTCTTGACTGCCTGGATCGTGACACTTGCCATGCACTGGAGCCTTGAAAGTACGCGGAACTGCGAAGGTTGAAACCGCTTTCGCAACCGCGCAGTATTGGCATCGCGAAAGGCTCGCGCATCAGGGCAAACCGGTACGCATTAACCCCCGGTCAATTTGTATGATGACCAGATAACCGAGCTGACTTCCATCAACGCCGTGCGCGTTCCGGCACCTTCCCAACCCCTTCCGCTGATCGTCGATCGGCTGTCGGACCGGTTGGCGGCGCTGCTGTGCGCGCAGATCGAATCCGGCGCCCTGCACGCGGGCGACCGTCTTCCCACCGAGCAGAAGCTCGCGGAGGCGCACGGCGTTTCGCGCACCGTGGTGCGCGAGGCGGTGCACCAGCTCAAGTCCAAAGGCATGGTCAACTCGCGACAGGGCTCGGGGGTCTATGTGACGCCCCGCCCTGTCAACCAGGCGCTGGTTTTCGATCCGACTGTGCTGACCTCCGTGCAGGCGGTGGTCCACGTGGTCGAGGTGCGGCGAGTGCTCGAAGGCGAGATCGCCGCGCTCGCCGCGGAGCGCGCCTCCCGTTCCCAGATCGCGGAGTTGCGCCGCGCCCTCAAGGCCATCGATGAGGCCGTGGCAGACGGCCGCGATGGCGTCGCCGAGGATCTGGCCTTCCACCGCGTCATCGGCGAAGCCACCGGCAATCCGCAATTCCGGCTGCTGCTCGGCTTTCTCGAGCAATACCTGCGCGAAGGCATGCGCATCACACGCGGCAACGAGGCACGGCGGCTCGATTTCATGACCGAGGTGCAGCGCGAGCACCGTTCCATCTTCGATGCGATCGCGGCGCGCGATCCCGATGCAGCGCGGCGCCGGGCCACCGAACACATCACCCGCGGCGAACAGCGCCTGATCGAAGGCGGCGTCATCGACGTCCGCCGTCGCCAGGCGGCGGCCAAGGCCGTTCGCGACGCCGCGGCCACCACTGCCAGAAAGGGCAAGAAAGCCATGAAGGAGTCCCCATGAAACTGATGATCACGGGAGGCGGCGGTTTCGTCGGCTCGCGCCTCGCCCAGGCGTTGCTGGCGCGCGGCACGCTCGCAGGCGAGCGCATTGGCCGCCTCGTGCTGACCGACATCGCCCATCCACCCGCGAGCCTGCTTGCGGATCCGCGCGTCGAAGCGCGCACCGGTCCGCTGCTGGCGCAGACCGACGCGCTGCGCGACGAGGAGTTCGACGGCGTTTTCCACCTCGCTTCCGCGGTTTCGGGCGAATGCGAACTCGACTTCGACCTCGGCCTGCGTTCCAACCTCGACAGCACGCGCGCACTGCTCGACGCGATTCGCGCGCGCGTCAACGCGGGCGGCAAAGTGCCGCGCGTGGTGTTTTCCAGCTCGGTCGCTGTGTTCGGGCCCGATCCGGCCCATCCGATGCCGAAGATCGTCGGCGACGACACGCTGCCGGTTCCGCAGACGTCCTACGGCATCCAGAAGCTGATCTGCGAGCACCTCATCGCCGACTACACGCGCAAGGGCTATGTCGACGGCCGCGCGGCGCGGCTGATGACTGTGACGGTGCGGCCCGGGCGCCCGAACGGCGCGGCATCGTCGTTCTTCAGCGGCATCATTCGCGAGCCATTGGCGGGGGTGGAAGCGATCTGCCCCGTATCGCCCGATGTGTCGCATCCGATGTCGTCGCCGGCACGCACGGTGGAGGGGCTGATCGCGGTCTACGAAGCCAGCCGCGAGGCCTTCTGCGGGCGCACCGCCCTCAATCTGCCGGCGCTCAACGTCACGGTGCGCGAGATGCTGGATGCGCTCGAAGAGGTCGCCGGCCCGGCCGTGCGTGCGCGGGTGCGCTTCGAGCGCGACGAACGCATTGCAGGCATCGTGGCCAACTGGCCGAGCGGTGCCTCGGCCGCGCGTGCGGCGCGGCTCGGGCTGCATCCGCACGAGAACTTCGCCGATATCGTTCGCCAGTACATCGACGACTGCAAGGCAGCACCAAACGCAGACCAGACCCTGAAGGGAATGTCCCCATGAAATCGAAAAAGAAGAACTCAAAAGCCTCGTCGGCAAAGACGCCGAAATTCAAGCTGCGCTCGCAGGCGTGGTTCGACAACCCCGCCAATGCCGACATGACTGCGCTCTACCTCGAGCGCACGATGAACTTCGGGCTAGGCTTCGACGAGTTGCAATCAGGCCGGCCAATCATCGGCATCGCACAGACGGGCTCTGACATCGCACCGTGCAACCGCCACCATCTGGTGCTGGCCGAGCGGGTGCGCGAAGGCATTCGCGATGCGGGCGGCATCGCGTTCGAGTTTCCGATTCATCCGATCCAGGAAACCTGCAAGCGGCCGACGGCGGCCCTGGACCGCAATCTGCAGTACCTCTCGCTGGTCGAGGTGCTGTATGGCTATCCGATCGACGGCGTGGTGCTGACGACGGGCTGCGACAAGACGACGCCCGCGCAGTTGATGGCAGCAGCGACGGTGGACATCCCGGCGATCGCACTCAATTCGGGGCCGATGCTCAACGGTTGGCACGAAGGCGAGCGCACCGGATCGGGCACCATCGTCTGGCGTGCGCGCGAGATGATGGCGGCGGGGAAGATCGGCTACCAGGATTTCCTGAAGCTGGTCGCATCGTCCGCGCCATCGACCGGGCACTGCAACACGATGGGCACGGCTTCGACGATGAATTCGCTCGCCGAGGCATTGGGCATGATGCTGCCGGGCGGCGCGGCGATTCCGGCACCCTATCGCGACCGCCAGGAGATGGCGTACACGACGGGCAAGCGCATCGTGGAGATGGTGCGCGAAGATCTGAAACCCTCGGACATCCTCACGCGCGAGGCTTTCGAAAATGCCATCGTGGTCAACTCCGCGCTTGGCGGTTCGACGAATGCGCCGGTGCACTTGAATGCGATCGCGCGGCACATCGGCGTCGAATTGACGACGGACGATTGGGAGAAGCACGGCTACAAGATCCCGCTGCTGGTGAATCTGCAGCCGGCCGGCGAGTATCTCGGCGAGGACTACTACCGGGCGGGCGGGCTGCCGGCGGTGGTGGCCGAACTGGTCGCGCAGAAAAAAATCAAGCCGGCGATGACGGCCAATGGCAAGACGCTGGCTGAGAACTGCGAAGGCAAGTTCACGAGCGACCGGAAGGTGATCTTCCCGTACAACAAGCCGATGAAGAAGAATGCAGGCTTCCTGAATCTGAAGGGCAATCTCTTCGATTCCGCGATCATGAAGACAAGTGTGATCACGCCGGAATTCCACTCGCGCTATCTTGAAGACCCGAAGGACCCGATGGCGTTCGAGGGCACGGCAATCGTGTTCGACGGGCCGGAGGACTATCACGCACGCATCGACGATCCGAAGATGAAGATCGACGAGCGGAGCGTGTTGTTCATGCGGGGCGTTGGGCCTGTGGGTTATCCGGGGGCTGCCGAGGTGGTCAACATGCGGGCGCCCTCTTACCTTCTCAAGAAGGGCATCACTGCGCTGCCTTGCATTGGGGATGGGCGGCAGTCGGGGACTTCGGGATCGCCTTCGATCCTCAATGCTTCACCTGAAGCCGCAACCGGCGGTGGGCTGGCTTTGGTGCGTACCGGGGATCGGGTGCGGATCGATCTCAAGAAGCGGACCGCCAACATGCTGGTTTCCGATGAGGAGCTTGCCAAGCGGCGGGCTGAACTCGAGAAGCGAGGGGGGTATCCGTATCCGCAGAGTCAGACGCCTTGGCAGGAGATTCAACGTGCTGTCGTTGATGAGCTGTCGCAAGGGATGGTGCTTAAGCCTGCTGTGAAGTACCAGAGGATTCACGCTACGTTTGGGATTCCTCGGGATAACCATTGACTCTTGCTTTGGGGGTGGGCCGCCTGGGTTGGGGTGTGGGGCTGGGGGCTTCACTACGCCGGCCGCTGCGCGGCTGCCCTGCGGTGCTCGCCTTTCGCGGGGTCTCGCGCAAACTCGCTTCGCTCAGACATGCGCGAGCCCTTGTCCGCGAAAGGCTGCGCTCCTCGGCGGCGTAGAGGCGCCCCCAGCCCCACACCCCAACCCACGCTCCGTAGCGTCTGTGCAGCGAATCGGCTCGTCTGCGACGTCGCGATCCTTCCCACACACAACGGCGTCGAGAGCGGTCAGTTCTTCCCTATCGTTTCAGCGGTGGCGGGCGGTGTGCCTTTGGGCGACCGTTGCGGCGCCGCCGAGCAGCGCAGCGGTACGCGGATCAGGGCCGCGCATGTTTGAGCGAAGCGAGTTTGCGCGGACCCCGCGTACCGCGAGCAGCGCAGGGCAGCCGCGAAGCGGCCGGTGACGTCGGCCGCCCAAAAGCACACCGCCCGCCACCGCCGCCCCTAAACCTAAACCGAAGAAGACATCTCCTCCACAGCCTCCCGCATAAACCGGGTAATGCTGCGCACAGGAACAGAATCCGGCCGCCCAGCAAACCGAAGCGCCCGAATCGGCACCGGAATAAGCGGCTCCAGCGCCAACACATCCACCTTCTCCAGATCCGCCGACTTCGCAGTGCACCCATCGACGAGCGCAACACCGAGCCCGTGGTGTGCCATCGCCAGCGCAGCGTGATAGGTCTGCACAGTGACGACGGCCTGGAACCCAACCCCCGCCTGCCGACAGGCCTGACTCAAGCTCGTCCCGACAGGATCGCGGCTGTCGAGCCCCACCACCGGCAGCTTGACCAGATCATGCAAAGCCACCGACCCATTGCGCAACAGCGCGCGTGGCAGCATCCCCTTCGGCGCGATGCAGGTCATGCGGCTGTCCGCCAACGTCTCCTGCGTCAACGAGGGATGCACCGCAGGACTGAACGCGAAACCAACGTCCGCTTCCTGCAGCAACAGCGCCGACATGATCTGCGGCGAGTGCAGCGATTCGACCGTCACCGCGACGCCCGGATGCTTCTCGCGAAAACGCTTCAGCGCGCGCGGAAGCACCTCGTAGCTCAACGCCAACACCGTGAGGATGCGCAACTCGCCCGAATCCGTTCCCGCGCGCAGATTCGCCGCGAGACGCTGAACCTCATCGAGCTGCGCGAACAGCCGCTCGATATGCGGATACAGCGCCAGCGCCTCGGTCGTGGGCGTCAACCGGCCTTTCGCGCGCTGGAACAACGAGAAGCCGAGCTGGATCTCCGCATGCTGCAACGTCCGGCTCACCGCGGGCTGCGTGATGTTGATCAAACGCGCCGCTGCGCTCACGCTCCCCGTGAGCATGATCGCGTTGAAGACCTCGATGTGACGAAGCCGCATCTCGCTCAGGGCTTGGGTTGAGCCGCCACCTTGCCGCGCGAGACGTCCATGATGAGCTGCGTCGCCAGATACAGCCGCGGCTCGATGGAATCGATCAGCACGTACTCCGCATCCATTGAATGCGCGCCGAAGCCCTGCAGGCCGAACCGCTCGACCACTGCCGCCTTCGTCTTCAAGGCCGCAAAGGCCGCATCCGTGCCGCCGCCCGCGACCTTGTCGTCGGCACCAAGCGTCCTGCCGAGATCCTTGTAGATCTGCTGCGCATGCGTCGCAAGTGCGAGCGATGCTGCGTTGGCTTCCAGCGGCGGCCGGCGACGTTCGAACTTGACCTCGACCTTCGCCTGCGGAACGAGCTGGTTCTTCGAACGCCCCATGACCAGTTGCTCGATGCGGTCGTAGTCGCTCACCTTCAACACACGCACGTCCGCACCCGCAACGGCGGTGGCAGGAATCACGTTGCGATTGGTGCCGGCGCGCGAGATCGTCCAGTTGAGCTTGAGCCCGGTCGCCGGGTCCGAGAGATCACGCATCTGCAGGATCTGGTGCGACAGCTCGTAGAGCGCGTTCACGCCGGCTTCCGGCGCCGAGCCCGCGTGCGACGCCTTGCCCGTGACGTTGAGCGTGACCGACGCGATGCCCGCGGTCGCGAGCGACAACTTGTCTTCGCGCGCCGACGAGCCCTCGAACGACATCACGACGTCGTGCTCTGCGGCCAGCTTCGTGATCAGCACACGACCGCCGGGCGAGCTGATTTCTTCATCGCCGTTGATCAGTACCGTGAGCGTGCCGTAGTCCTTGAAGTCCATCGCCTTCAGCAAAGCGACTGTGTGCGCAATCACGGCGATGCCCTGCTTGTCGTCCGCAATGCCGAGCCCGTAGGCCTTATCGCCGTCGACGCGGAAGGGCTGCTGCTTCGACATGCCGATCTGGTAGACCGTGTCCATGTGCGCGATCAGCATGATCTTCTTCGTGCCCTTGCCCTTGAAGGTCGCGCGCATCACCTTGCCGATCTTCTCGGGCGTGTCTTCCATGCGATAGGCACCTTCGGACACGTCGATCAGCTCCACCTGGCCGCCGAGCGCCTTGAACTTCGAAGCGACGAGGTTGGCCATCTTGTCGAGCCCTTCGAGATCGCGGCTGCCGGATTCGACGGAGACGAATTCCTTCAAGGTCTCAAGGAGCGCCGGCTTCTCCTTGGCGGCCAGCGCAGCAAGGCGTTCATCGGGGGCGGCAAAGGCACATGCGCATGCGGCGCTCAGTGCGGTCAACAAAAAGGCTCTGCGGGCAAAAGAAACAGCAGTCATTCAGTTCATCGTCTCCAAAAAAATCTTCTCAATGCGCCTTGTCCCAATTGGGACCGAATCCGATCTCCGCGAGCAGCGGCACCTTCAGGTCCGCCACGCTCGCCATGAGTCGCGGGATCTCGGTGCGCACCCACTCAACCTCACTCTCGGGCACCTCGAACACCAGTTCGTCATGCACCTGCATGATCATCTTCGTGCCTCGCTTCTCGGCATCGAGCACTTCCTGCACCTTCACCATGCTGAGCTTGATGAGATCGGCCGCGGTGCCCTGCATCGGCGCGTTGATTGCCGCGCGTTCCGCCGCGCCGCGACGCGGACCGTTGGGCGACTTGATCTCGGGCAGATACAGGCGCCGGCCGAACACCGTCTCCACATAGCCGATCTCCTTGGCGTGCGCCTTGGTCTCGTCCATGTAGGCTTTCACGCCCGGATAGCGCGCGAAGTAGCGGTCGATGTACGACGCCGCAGCCTTGTTGTCGATGCCCAGGTTGCGCGCCAGACCGAAGCTGCTCATGCCATAGATGAGGCCGAAGTTGATGACCTTCGCATAACGGCGCTGCTCGCTCGATACCTGGTCCACCGCCACGCCGAACACCTCGCCGGCAGTCGCGCGGTGCACGTCGATGCCTTCGGTGAAGGCGCGCAGCAGCGACTCGTCGCCGCTGATATGGGCCATGATGCGCAGCTCGATCTGCGAGTAGTCGGAACTGGCGATCACGCTGCCGGCGGGCGCAACGAAGGCTTCGCGCACACGGCGGCCTTCCGCGGTGCGGATCGGGATGTTCTGCAGGTTGGGGTCGTTGCTCGACAGCCGGCCGGTCACGGCCACCGCCTGCGCATAGTGCGTGTGCACACGTCCGCTTCGCGGATGCGCCAGCAGCCCGAGCTTGTCGGTGTAGGTGCCCTTGAGCTTCGAGAGACCGCGGTGCTCCAGGATCTTCGCGGGCAGCGGGAAATCCTCGGCGAGCTTCTCGAGCACTTCTTCATCGGTGCTCGGTGCGCCGCTCGGCGTCTTCTTGACCACTGGTAGGCCGAGCTTGGTGAAGAACACCTCGCCGATCTGCTTGGGCGAGCCGAGATTGAACGGCTGCCCGGCGAGGCTGTAGGCCTCCTGCTCCAACGCCATGATGCGTTTGCCAAGCTCGTTGCTCTGCGAAGCCAGCGTGGGCGCATCGATGAGCACGCCATTGCGCTCGACACGGTAGAGCGTCTCGCTGGTCGCCATCTCCAGTTCGTAGACGAAGCGCAATTTCTCGTCGGCCTCGAGCTTCGGCCAGAGCGCGCGATGCACATCCAGTGTCTGATCCGAGTCCTCGCAGGCGTACTCGGCGGCCTTGTCGATCGCGACCTGGCTGAACGGGATCTGGTGCGCGCCCTTGCCGCACAGGTCTTCGTAGTCGATGCCTGTGCGGCCGAGGTGCCGTTCGGCGAGGCTGGCGAGTCCGTGCGGCTTGTGCACTTCAAGCACGTAGCTCTGCAGCATGGTGTCGTGCGCGTAGCCCTGCACTTCGATGCCGTGGTTGGCGAACACATGGCGGTCGTACTTGATGTGCTGCCCGAGCTTTTTCTTCGCGCCGTCTTCCAGCCAGGGCTTGAGTCGCGCGAGCACTTCGTCGCGCGGCAACTGTGCAGGCGCATCCGGGTAGTTGTGCCCGACGGGGATGTAGGCCGCCTCGCCCGGTGTCACGCTGAAGCTGATGCCGACGATCTCGGCCACCATCTCGTCGAGCGAATTCGTTTCAGTGTCCAGCGCGACGAGGTCCGCCGACTGGACCTTCGCGAGCCATCTGTCGAACATCTCCCAGGTCAGGATGGTGTCGTAGACCAGGTTGGACGCCTTCTCGGCTGCCTCGAAGCCGGGCTGGTCGAACAGACCCGTGCCGCCTTCCGGCCCGTTGCGCTTCTTGCTCTCCTCGATGAGCTCGGGCGGCGTCTCGTGTGCTTCGAGGGACTTCACCAGCGACTTGAAGCCGAAGCGCTCGTAGAAGACTTTCAGTTCGTCGATCTGCTGAGCGCCGATCGCAATCCCTTCCAGCGACGGAAGACCCGCCACATGGCCGTCGAGGTCGCAATCGGTGCGAATGGTGACCAGCCGCCGCCCCTGCGGCAACCAGTCGAGCACCTTGCGCAGGTTCTCGCCAGCCTGCCCCTTGACCTCGCCTGCACGTGCGATGAGGCCATCGAGCGAGCCGTACTCAGCCAGCCATTTGGCCGCCGTCTTCGGGCCGACCTTCTCGACGCCCGGCACGTTGTCGACCGCATCGCCCACCAGCGTCTGGTAGTCGATCATCAGGCTGGGCGGCACGCCGAACTCGGCGGTGACGCCGGCGATGTCGCGCTTCTTGCCGTTCATGGTGTCGATGATCGTCACGTGCTCGTCGACGAGCTGGCTCAGGTCCTTGTCGCCGCTGGAGACGATCACCTCGATACCCTGGTTCGCCGCGGTGCGGGCGAGCGTGCCGATCACGTCGTCGGCCTCGACGTCGGGCACACAGAGCACCGGCCAGCCCAGCAGCTTCACCACTTGGTGGATCGGCTCGATCTGGCTACGCAAGTCGTCCGGCATCGGCGAGCGGTTGGCCTTGTATTCCGGATACCAGTCGTCGCGGAAGGTCTTGCCGGGTGCGTCGAAGACGCAGGCTGCGTAGTCGGCTCGCACCTCGCGGCGCAGGGCGGTCATCATGTTGATCATTCCCCGGATCGCGCCGGTGGCCGGACTGCCGGGGTCGCCGGGGACGGCGCGCAGGTCGGGCATCGCGTGGAAGGCGCGGTAGAGGTAGCTCGATCCGTCGACGAGCAGCAGCGTTTTCTTGTCGGTCATCAAGGCATTTTGCCGTGCCGGCGCAACGCACCCGGAAGGTACGCCCACAGGCGCATTTGCGGGTATCCCTGATGCAAACGCGGACCTACAATCGTGCCCATGTCGTCCACCCGTCTTCTCGTCCCCCGCGCTCGGCTGGTCGCCGCGCTGCTGGGCTGCATCGCGCCGTTCGCGGCCGTCCAGGCCCAGAATCCTCCGCCCGCGGAGTCGTCAGCCCGCCCGACCCAGGAACGGTCTGCGGAGGACAAGGCAGCCGGACGCCAGAACCAGAAGATCGAGCGCATCCACATCGAGGACAGCCGCAACAAGATCGACGAGCTTCGCGTCGGCGGCCAGACGCAAAACATCACCGTGCAGCCCAAAACCACCAACACGCCGGCCTATCAGGTCATGCCCAACGGCGAACGTTCACGCACGGAAGGCCAGTCGGAGTCGAGCGCCAGCGACAACGGTTCGCGGGTCTGGTGGAACGTCTTCAAGTTCTGAGCGCGCGGTGGCGGTTTTCACGGAAGTCGGATTCGACGAAGCCGACGCGCTGGTCCAGCGCTTGGGACTCGGCCCCCTCCGCGAGCTTCGCGGCATCGAGGGCGGTATCGAGAACACCAACTACTTCGCAACCACGGAATCGGGCGAGTTCGTCCTGACGCTGTTCGAGCGCCTCGGCGCCGAGCAGCTTCCTTACTACCTTTGTTTGATGAAGCACCTCGCGGCGCGCGGCCTGCCGGTGCCCGAGCCGGTGGCCGATCCCGCGATCGCGCCGCCGGACGGCCATGCGCTATCGATCCCCGCGAATGCGCCTTGCGAGCTGCTTCACACGGTTGCGGGCAAGCCTGCCGCGATCGTGCAGCGGCTGCAGGGCAAGAGCGAGCTGGCGCCCAACGCACGCCACTGTGCCGAGCTCGGCCGCCTGCTGGCGCGCATGCACATCGCAGCGCGCGACTTCCCGCGCATCCAGCCCAATCTGCGTGGTCTCCACTGGTGGAACGACACCACGCCGGTGGTCCTGCCCTACCTGGAAGCCCCGCAAGCCGCCCTGCTGCGCAGCGAACTCGCCTACCAGAATCACATCGCCGAATCGTCGAGCTACGCGGCACTGCCGCGCGGCCCGGTCCACGCCGACCTGTTCCGCGACAACGCGATGTTCGACACCCACGCCAACGCCGAGGCGCCGAAGCTCACCGGCGTCTTCGACTTCTATTTCGCGGGCACCGACACCTGGCTGTTCGACATCGCCGTGTGCCTGAACGACTGGGCCATCGATCTCAAGACCGGCCACCATGACAGCGCCCGCGCCGACGCACTGCTAGCGGCCTACAGCTCGGTGCGCCCGCTGACGGGCGCCGAGCGCACCTTGCTGCCGGCGATGCTGCGCGCGGCGGCACTGCGCTTCTGGATCTCGCGCCTGTGGGATTTCTATCTGCCGCGCGAAGCCAGCATGCTCAAGCCCCACGACCCAAGCCATTTCGAGCGCGTATTGCGCGAACGCGCCCACGCAAGCTTCGAGTTACCAGAAAGCGTGCAGCCCCTGGCTGCCTGAATCGACACGATGAAACTCAATCTCGTGCCGGCGCGTACCGGCGTGATTTGGGTCCGCGCCGGACTGCAGGCCTTCGCGCGGCAGCCGCTGGCCTTTATTTCGCTGTTCTTCTTTTTCATGACGGTGGTATCGCTGGCATCGCAGTTGCCGCTGGTCGGTGCCGCGATCGCGTTGATGCTGCTGCCGACGATGACGTTGGGCCTCATGGCCGCGACCGCACAGGCCGCCGGCCCGGAGAAGCCGCCCGCCGGCACGGTGTTCCTTGCCGCGCTCCATGCGGTGCGCGCCGACGTGCGTCCCATGGCGGTGCTCGGCGCGATGTACGCCGCGCTGTTCCTGGCGGTGATGGCAATTTCCGCGCTCGCCGACGGCGGTCAGTTCGCGCGCGTCTACCTGCTGGGCGGGCAACTGACGCGCGAAATGGCCGAGACCACCGAGTTCCAGGTGGCGCTGTGGATCGCGATGGGCTTGTATCTGCCGCTTTCGCTGGCCTTCTGGCATGCGCCTGCGCTGGTCCACTGGCACCGCGTGCCGCCGGCCAAGAGCCTGTTCTTCAGCTTCGTGGCCTGCTTCAGGAATTTCGGCGCGTTGACGGTTTTCGGGCTCGTCTGGGCAGGCGTCTTCATCGGTGCCGGCATCGTGCTGAGCCTGCTGGCAACGCTGCTGGTCGCCATCGGCGCGATGGGCGTTGGCGCCGGTGCTTCGGCGGCTGGCGGTGCGGTGATGATCGGCGGCGCGCTGGTCATGGCTGCCATGTTCTTCACCAGCACCTGGTTCACATTCCGCGATTCTTTCCACGAGTAAGCCCGGCCCAGGGCTTGCCCGCTCTTAGATCGGTGTGAGCTTGGCGACTGAGAGCGCCAGCCACTTCACGCCGTGGCGCGGGAAATTGACCTGCGCGCGGGCATCGTCGCCGGTTCCTTCGAGCGCGGTAATCGTGCCTTCACCGAACTTGTTGTGGAACACCTGCATGCCGGAGCGCAGGCCATGCGACGGCGCGGCCTTCTGCGGCGGAACGGGCGGATTGGCGAAGGTTTCGCGGCCGTAGCTGCTGCCGGCACCTCGCGAGGTGGCGTAGCCACCGCCGTAGCCGAACGCCGACGGTGCGAAGCCGCCCTGGTTCTTCGGGGTCAGCCACTTGAGCGCGCTTTCGGGGAGTTCGTCGAAAAAACGGCTCTTGAGGTTGTAGCGGGTCTGGCCGTGCAGCATGCGCGTCTGCGAATGGCTCATGTACAGGCGCTTGCGAGCGCGCGTGATGGCGACATACATCAGGCGGCGCTCTTCCTCGAGGCTTTCGTAGTCGCTCATCGAGTTCTCGTGCGGGAAGAGCCCCTCCTCCATGCCGGTGATGAACACGCAGTCGAATTCGAGCCCCTTGGCCGCATGCACGGTCATCAGTTGCACTGCATCCTGGCCAGCCTGCGCCTGGTTGTCGCCCGATTCGAGCGCGGCATGGGTCAGGAAAGCCGCGAGCGGGCTGAGCGTTTCACCTGTTTCGGCGTCGGGCGCGAGCGGCTCGTCGAGCAGCGGCTGATTCGGGTCCAGGCCTTGGCTCGCCGGTGACTGGCGAAGTTCGTCCACCGGCAGCGCGACCGCATCGCGGCCGAAGCCTTCCTGTGTGACGAAGCTCTCGGCTGCGTTGACGAGTTCCTCCAGATTCTCGATGCGGTCCGCGCCCTCGCGATCCGCCTTGTAGTGCTCGATGAGCCCGCTGTGGTCGAGCACCAGCTCGATGATCTCGCGCAGCGACATGCCCTGCGTCTGCTCACGAAGCACGTCGATCTTGGCGACGAACGCCGAGAGGTTGCCGCCCGCCTTGCCACCCACCGCGCTGACCGCGTCATGCAGCGAACGCCCGGCCGCTCGCGCTGCGTCCTGCAGCACCTCGATGCTGCGCGCGCCAATGCCGCGCGGCGGGAAGTTCACGATGCGCAGGAAGCTGGTGTCGTCGTCCTTGTTTTCCAGCAGGCGCAGGTAGGCCAGCGCGTGCTTGATTTCGGCGCGCTCGAAGAAGCGCAATCCGCCGTACACGCGATACGGCACGGCGGCATTGAAGAGTGCGGTTTCGAGCACCCGGCTCTGCGCATTGCTGCGGTAGAGCACGGCCATTTCCTTGCGATCGATGCCGTCCCGCACGAGCTGGCGCATTTCCTCGACCACCCATTGGGCTTCGGCGAAATCGCTCGTCGATTCGTACACGCGCACCGGCTCGCCGGGGCCCTGGTCGGTGCGCAAGTTCTTGCCGAGGCGCTTCTTGTTGTGGCTGATCAGCTCGTTGGCCGAATCGAGGATGTTGCTGTAGCTGCGGTAGTTCTGCTCGAGCTTGATCTGGTGCGACACCTCGAACTCGCGCACGAAGTCGGCCATGTTGCCAACCCGTGCGCCGCGAAAGGCGTAGATGCTCTGGTCGTCGTCGCCCACCGCGACCACGCTGTTGTCGCCCGGCACGAAGCGGCCGTCGGTCGTGTTGCCGGCCAGCATCTTGATCCACGCATATTGCAGGCGGTTGGTGTCCTGGAACTCGTCGATCAGGATGTGTCGGAAGCGCCGCTGGTAGTGCTCGCGCACCGGGTCGTTGTCGCGCAAGAGCTCGAAGCTGCGCAGCATCAGCTCGCCGAAGTCGACCACGCCTTCACGCTGGCATTGCTCTTCGTAGAGCTGGTAAAGCTCGATCTTCTTGCGGTCGTCGTCGCTGCGTGCCTCGATGTCGCGCGGGCGCAGGCCGTCTTCCTTGGCGCCGGCGATGAACCATTGCGTCTGCTTGGCGGGGAAGCGCTCGTCGTCGACGTTGAACTGTTTCATCAGCCGCTTGATGGCGGAAAGCTGATCCTGCGTGTCGAGGATCTGGAACGTCGAGGGCAGGCCCGCGAGCTTCCAGTGCGCACGCAGGAAGCGGTTGCACAGCCCGTGGAAGGTGCCGATCCACATGCCGCGCACGTTGACCGGCAGCATCGCGCCGAGGCGCGTCATCATTTCCTTGGCGGCCTTGTTGGTAAAGGTGACCGCGAGGATGCCGCCCGGCGACACCTGCCCGGTCTGCAGGAGCCAGGCGATGCGGGTAGTGAGCACACGGGTCTTGCCGGAGCCGGCGCCCGCGAGGATGAGTGCGTTTCCGGCCGGCAGCGTGACGGCTGCGCGCTGCTCCGGATTGAGGTTGTCAAGCAGCGGCGAATCTGCAGGAGCCGCGAGGTCGGTGAACATCCGTCGATTGTAGAAAGCGCGGCGTATGCGGGTTATACGAACTTGCAGAACACGCGAATGCAATGCGACCGGTAGAATCAGTCACCGGGCCCAAGTTTCTTGAGGTCCGGTTTTTTGTGCCTGCGCAAGCAGGGTCCGGTGCCGCCACCACGCCGCACCCGCAATTCCGGTCACCAAGCCAAGCGCCCCATCGCCGCCCGAAATCCTTCGGCGGCGACCTTTCTAAGGAGCTTGGAACTCATGCAAATCTTCGACTACGACAACATCCTTCTGCTGCCGCGCAAGTGCGTGGTGGAAAGCCGTGCAGAGTGCGACGCCAGCGTCACGCTCGGCGGCCGCAGCTTTCGCATCCCGACGGTGCCCGCGAACATGAAGACCGTGGTGGACGAATCCATCTGCGTCTGGCTGGCGCAGAACGGCTACTTCTACGTGATGCACCGCTTCGACCTCGACAACTTCCAGTTCGTCAAGGACATGCATGCGAAGGGTGTGTTCGCGTCGATTTCGCTTGGCGTGAAGAAACCGGACTACGAGACGGTCGACAAGCTCGCCGCCGCCGGCATGACGCCCGAATACGTGACCATCGACATCGCGCACGGCCATGCCGACAGCGTGAAGAACATGATCGGCTACCTCAAGAAGAAGCTGCCGAAGGCCTTCGTGATCGCCGGCAATGTAGGCACGCCCGAAGCGGTGATCGACCTCGAGAACTGGGGTGCCGACGCAACCAAGGTCGGCATCGGCCCGGGCAAGGTGTGCATCACGAAGCTCAAGACCGGCTTCGGTACCGGCGGCTGGCAACTCTCGGCGCTCAAGTGGTGCGCTCGCGTCGCCACCAAGCCGATCATTGCCGACGGCGGCATCCGTGACCACGGCGACATCGCCAAGAGCATCCGCTTCGGCGCCTCGATGGTAATGATCGGCTCGCTCTTCGCGGGCCACGAGGAATCGCCCGGGAAGACGGTCGAGGTCGACGGCCAGATCTTCAAGGAGTACTACGGCTCCGCGAGCGACTTCAACAAAGGCGAATACCGCCACGTCGAAGGCAAGCGCATCCTGGAGCCGGTCAAGGGCAAGCTGGCCGACACGCTCATCGAGATGGAACAGGACATCCAGAGCTCCATCAGCTATGCCGGCGGCCGCAAGCTGCTGGACATCCGCAAGGTCAACTACGTCACCCTCGGCGGCGACAACGCAGGCGAACACCTTCTGATGTAGCCCCCGCGAGACCTGCGGCTTGTCAGGCCTTGATCAGATCCATGGCCAGCGCATGCAGGCGCTGCGCCGGATCGGCCAGCGTCTCCAGCACGCTGAAATGATGGAGCCCAGGCAGCGCTTCGCAGACCGGGACCACCCCAGCCCCCCACGCATCGCGGATGAGTTCGTTCTGGCGCAGGAATTCGGCACTCTCTTCACCACCGGCCACCGTATAGAGCTTGCCGCGCTCGGGCGCCGGCCATAGCGCGGGACTCACCCGCAGCGAATCCGCATCCGTCAGGTTCAGCACGGACGCGAGGAAAGGCGTGTGCTGGATCGGCCGCAGATCGTGGAGCCCCGAGATCGACAACGCGTTGCGCACAAGGTCAGCCGGCAGGTCGGCCGCAACAGCCTTCCAGTCGCAGCCCAGCATCATGGCGGCGAGGTGGCCGCCCGCCGAATGCCCTGCCACGGTGATGCGCGAAGGATCGCCGCCGTACGTCGCGATGTTGCGCCAGGTCCATTCGAGCGCATGAGCCATCTGCAGCGCGATGTCGGCGATGGCGATCGGCCGCTCGGGCGTGCCGGGGCACAGCGCGTAGTTGGGCACCACCACGCAGACACCGCGCTCGTGGAACGCCCGCGCGACGAAGGAATGCTCGCTCTTGTCCAGCGCCCGCCAATAACCGCCATGAATGAAGACCAGCACGGGCGCATCCGGCTCGGCAGCCGGGAACACATCGAGCGTCTCGTTCGGCCCCTCGCCGTAGCGCAGGTCGATGTGCGAGGGCAGCGCATCTCGAAGCACGGCCGACTGGGCCGCCCATCGCTCGAAATACGCCGGATGCTCGGGAACGAGCACGCGGTTGTTGTACATGCGGTCCAGCCAGGCGGGATCGTACGAGGGCATGGTTCTCGGTCTCCTGTTGTGGGTTGCGGCAAGACGCGCATCTTGGCATGCCTCCAGCCGCAAGGGACATGTGATCTGGTTAGAATCCGCGATGCGTTGGGGGGGTAGCTCAGCTGGGAGAGCGCCGCGTTCGCAATGCGGAGGTCGGGAGTTCGATCCTCCTCCTCTCCACCAACTCCAGGGCGGGTTTCAGCTCGTCGTCCATTCCAGCCCACGCCTCAAGGCGCGCCCGCCAACGCCGGTGCGCGCTTTGTCCAGTCAGCACGCCTACACCTTCGCTGAGGTCTGCCGTACCGTCTGGACCACCTACAAAGTCGACGACCCCGCCCTTCTCCCCGCGCTCCAGACTGAGTGGCCAGGCCGTCCTTCGCCACGGCAGCGAGGACCGGGAGGCGGGTGCACCGGCCTAGCGGGCCGAGTTGCAGATGCCCTTGAAACAGTGCTCGATGCCGGCCTCGGCCAATCGCTTGCTATAGCGATAGTGGCCATTAAATCAATCATTCATCTCGGCTAGGATGCAAATCATGCCTTCCGATTGGATTTATTAAGGCCATGGCCGGGATTTTCCATGTCTGAAATATTGCAGAACAAGAATTCAAAGGGTCGTTACCACCAAAGGTCGTCGCAACCTCACACCCTGATCAGTACGTCCTGCAATCCATGAGTGACCACCGGATCAAGTACCGTCCGGAGATCGACGGATTGCGGGCCGTAGCGGTCGTCCCTGTCATCTTCTTCCATGCTGGCATCGCGACATTCAGCGGCGGCTTCATCGGTGTCGACATCTTCTTCGTCATCTCCGGGTATCTGATCACGTCGATCATCCTCGCTGAACTAGAGACCGGGCGATTTTCGATACTCAAGTTTTACGAGCGTCGGGCTCGACGCATTCTCCCGGCCCTCGCCGTCGTGATCGTTGCCTTCAGTATTGCGGGCTGGTTCCTTCTGCAGCCGGACGAACTGAAGACTTTCGGGCAGAGCGTCGTTTCAGTCGCCACCTTCACCTCCAACTATTTCTTTTACAAACGAGTGGACTACTTTCAGCCGGCCGCTGAACTGAATCCTCTCCTCCATACCTGGAGCTTGGCGGTAGAAGAGCAGTTCTACCTGTTCTTCCCGGTATTGCTGTTGGCGTGCTGGAAATTCACCAGGGAACGCGCGGCCGTCGCCGTGCTGGCCCTGCTGTCGGTACTCTCGCTGGCGGCCGCGGAATATGGCTGGAGAAACGCCCCGATAGCGAATTTCTTCTTGCTTCCGTTTCGGGCATGGGAATTATTCTTTGGGGCACTCTGCGCGTTCCCGGCCGCTTCGGCGCTGGCAGCGAAGTGCTCCAACAGATTCCGGAGCGCCATCGCGTGGGGCGGCTTGTTCCTGATCGTCGCTTCGGTTTTCGCCTTCGATCACGGAACGCCGTCTCCGAGCCTGATCATTGCCATCCCGGTGGTGGGCGCCGTATGCATCATTCTCTTCGCCGCGCAGGAGAGGGGGGCCGGCAGACTGCTGGCAGCCCGACCATTCGTCTGGCTGGGATTGATGTCCTATAGCGCCTATCTCTGGCATCAACCGTTGTTCGCGTTCTTTCGCCTCGCCGTTGCCGCCGACACCGGTTATCAGATCGGCTATGAGCTGATTGGTGCGGTATTCATTTTGGCTTTCATCACCTACCGCTGGGTCGAACGGCCATTCCGCCGCCAACGCCTGAGAATCGCCCGAACCCCTGCGCTGTGGTCGGCTTCGCTGTCGACACTGGTCATCGCCGGGGTGCTGGGTTTGTCCGCCCACTTCAACCAAGGCTTCCCCTCTCGCGTGTCCAGCGGCTTCGACGCCGAGCGCTGGGAGAGCCTGCTGGAAATCAATTACGGCCTCAGCAGCCAGTGCGAATACCAAGAGAACAATTTCAAGGTGATCGATGAATGCGTCAGCGGTGCAGAGCCGCACGTATTGCTCTGGGGCGACAGTTTCGCAATGCATCTGGCACAAGGGCTGGTGGCCTCGGACGTGCCGTTTGTGCAGGCCACCAAATCAGTCTGCGGGCCGTCCTTCTTCGACGCGCCCCTGCCGGAGCGGGCACCGTATTTCGAGCCTTGGGCCCGTAACTGTTTCGAGTTCGATCAATCGATCCTCGAATGGCTCAAGGCACACAAGAACATTACCCACGTCGTGCTGGGCTCCCCGTTCAAGCAGTTCCTGGCGGGCAGGCTCTGGAATCCTGAGCGTGGCGGCTATGAAGCCAGCTACCAGGAGCGTCTAGCCACTATCGGGCGGACCATCCAAATGCTGAAGTCGATGAACATCGTGCCTATTCTTGTGTTGCCACCACCGGCGAACGGTCAGCATATCGGCAACTGCCTCAAGCGTAAGCATTCAGGGCTGTTCTCGTTGGCCACGTTCCGCGGCGGCAGTTGCGACTTCAAGCTCGCTGAATCCGACACGCCGATACGCCGCTTCCTGATGGAGGTCGCGTCGACTTACGAGGTCACGCTGATCGACTTGCCCACTTATATGTGTCCAGACGGCCAGTGCCGCACGGAGTTCGAACAGCAACCGATCTACCGTGACGGCGGCCACCTGTCAAAGGCCGGATCGCGCCTGCTGGAGCAGCGCTTTCACTACTTCGAATCGATGCTGCATCCCATGTAGCGGCGACAAACCAACGTCCCAAGTTTCGAATCGGCGCCTCATGCCTCACGGCTTGGGGCGTTTTCTTTTGCGCCCCTCGCTCCTGCACGTACATGCAGATCAGCTTCTGTCTGACAAGCCGCCGCCGAACGCAGATGCAGAACCCCGTAACAAAGTAATTCCTCTTTGTCGGATCGCAACGCCGCGGGGGCGCGTCATGACCAAATACTGCAGTTCGTGCCACACGGCGAACCGGGATCGGGCGAAGTATTGCCGCGGCTGCGCGGGCAAGTTTTCGGGCATCCTGACCCCGGCCTACGCGTTCGACGACTCGCAGGACGCGCCGCTTTCCACGATGCCGGAAGCGCCAGCGATCGCAATGCAGCAGCCGGTGATCGCCCCGTTCGCCGTAACGTGGCCATTGGCCACGACGAACCGGGGGCGCAACCTCCCCGTTCTGGCGACGACGGACGTCAGGCGGCCCCTGACAATCCAGGCGATGCGCTGGGCGGTGCTCCCGCTCGCCATTGCGGTGATGGCGGTCGCGGGCACCAGTCTGCTGTCCCTCGATCCGGTGAACCCAACGGCCGAGCTGATGCGCAGCACCGCGTCACGGACGCCATTACCTCCAGCTCCGGTGGCTCAGACACCGACGCCGACCGTGGAAACACCCGCGCCGCAGCCCGTTGCCGAAGCACAGCCGCTCCGTACGACAGAAGCGCCGGCCGCCAATGCGCCGATGGCTCCCTCGGCCGCAAGCGAGGCGAAGGCAATACCGTCATTGCCCGCAAGTCCGCAGGTCGCGCAGCTCCCCGAAACGCAAGCCGACGAGGTCATGGATGCGCTGCGACTGCAGCCGCCCAAAGTGGACGCGCCGGTCGAAACAAGGGACGCGGTCGCTCCGGCGTTGCCGAGGCACGCGAACGTCGCACCGCCCCCAAAGGTCGCGAAAGCCGCGCCGCCTGTCGATCGCAAGGCAGTGCCCGTTCGCGCGATGCGGCAGCCCATGAACCCGCCGATTCGAACGGCCATGGCGCCTCCCTCGGCGATCCCGGCAACTCCGCCCGCCATGATTTCACGTCCCCAAACCGTGGTCCGCATCGAAACGCCGCCTGGCCCGAGTTCTATCGATTCACAACCGTCGAGGCCCAACCCCACGAACTCTCCGCGCCGAACCATCACGGCACAAGGTCCGTCAGACCCCGCGATGGGCGCCGTGGGTGGTGGTGGCGGCGGTAGCGGTGCAGGCGCGGGTGCTGGCGGTGGTGCCGGCGCTGGCGCTGGCGCTGGCGGTGGTGCCGGTGCCGGTGCCGGTGCGGGTGCGGGTGCGGGTGCCGGTGCGGGTGCCGGTGCGGGTGCTGGCGGTGGTGCCGGCGCGGGCGCTGGCGGTGGTGCCGGCGCGGGCGCTGGCGGTGGTGCCGGCGCGGGCGCTGGCGG
>JAGIAI010000040.1 GCA_017744935.1 Variovorax sp. | reverse complement strand
TCGTCGCATGCATGCGCAAGCTGCTCATCACGCTCAACGCCATCGCTCGCACCAAGACTCCTTGGCGCAGCAACTTTGCTTCGGATTGACTTCGAGGTCTTCAAGATGGTTGCTTGTTGAATGCCTTAAAAGCCATCGCCGTCCTGTCGGCGTTGGCTCGGGGCAGTATAGGAGGCGAGGACGCAGTGGGAGGCCTCAGGACTTTGCAGTTCGCGATGCCCGGCGCAGGGCACGGCTGCGCGACTCGAGCCCGCGCACGATCACGTCGACCCAGGCGTCGAAGCTGCGTTCCAGTGGCGACTCCATGCCATCGGACCAACGCATCAGGAATGCCTTGTTGCGCAGGGCCTCGCGTTCGCTGTACAGGGCCGGGTGCTTGTGTGGATCGATTGCGTCGATGCGTGCCTTGCACGCGTCCTGCCAGGAGTCAGACGCCTCTGTGGGTGCCACCGAAAGCTCGAGGGTCGCAAAGCTGCTCATCGCTGCGACCACCACGTTGAAGGCGTCCACCAAGGTGTCGCCCCCGAAGCCGGCGGACTTCAACGCCGAGACGATGTGGTCCAGCAGCGGTTCATCGAATTCCGCGTTGTAGGCCAGTTCAGTCGCGACGGCGGGCGCCAGCTTCGGGTGCCGGCGCAGGGCCTCGCGATAGCCTTTGATGAGGGCGCGAATCGCGTCCTGCCATGAGGCGCCATCGGGCAGCGCGCTGGAAATTCCCCCGAGCACCAGCCCGATGACGCCGGAAACGAGCGCGTCCCGATTGGGCACATGCCAGTAGATGGCGGCGGGTGCGACGTCCAGCTTTGACGCGAGTGCACGAATGTTGAATGCGGCGAGGCCATCGGCATCGATCAGCGCAAGCGCCGCTTCGTAGATCGAAAGAGGACCGAGCGCCGAGTTGCGGGGCCGGCCCCTGCTCTTGGGAGGACGGCCACGCCGAGGGCCAGTGGCGGGAGTGGCGCGCGAAGGCGCGGAAGGGCGGGGCATGGGGCTTGTCCTGTTGCGTTGAACGATGTTCAATAATGTTATTGTACAGCGTACAATAAATCGTTCTTCGTCGTTCTTCACCCTCCGAGGAGATCCCATGTCCGTTCCCGCCACGCCTTCTGCCGGCCAGTTCGAAGGCGGTTGTGCCTTCGCCGAAGGTGCCTACGTGCCACTCACCGAAGCCAGGATTTCGCTGTTCGACTGGGGCTTCACCCGCTCGGATGCCACCTATGACGTCGCAACCACATGGCAGGGTGCGTTCTTCCGGCTCGACGATCATCTCGATCGCTTCTTCGCGAGCCTCTCGAAGCTTCGACTGAGCATTCCCTACGACCGCGGCGAATTGCGCCAGATCCTTCACGGCTGCGTGCGTGCGGGTGGATTGAAGGATGCCTATGTCGCGATGATCTGCACCCGCGGCGTGCCGCCGAAAGGCGCGCGCGACCCGCGCATGGCGCAGAACCGCTTCTATGCCTACGCGCTGCCCTACGTCTGGATTGCGTCACCCGAGAAGCAGGCGCAGGGCATCGATCTGCATGTGAGTTCACGCCAGCGCATCTCGCCGGCGTCTGTCGACCCGACGGTCAAGAACTACCACTGGATCGACCTCGTGCAGTCGCTCTTCGACGCCTATGACCGTGGCCACGACACGAGTTGCGTGGTCGATGCAGAAGGCTGCGTGACCGAAGGCCCGGGCTTCAACGTGTTCGCCGTGAAGGACGGCGTCGTGCACACCTCGGACCATGGTGTGCTGGAAGGCATTTCGCGGCGCACGGCCATCGAACTGTGCGCGCGGCTGGATATTCCGCTACGCGTGGCGCCGCTGCCTGTCGACCTGCTTCGCGGTGCCGACGAGGTGTTCATCACCTCCAGCGGAGGCGGCGTGCTGCCTATCGCGAAGATCGATGGCAAGCCGGTGCCGAGATTCCCGGGGCCGGTCACCCAGCGGCTGCAGGACGCCTATTGGGCGATTCACGAAGAACCGCAGTACCGGGACCCTGTTCAGTACACCTGAATCACGCGAGCAGCAGCGGGCTGCGCGTGGCGGTGTACTTCGACGCCTGCTCGTAGGCATGGCCGAGCTGCAGCACCGCGAGATCGGCCTGCGCACGACCGATCACCTGCAGGCCCATCGGCAGTCCGCCCGGCCCGAAGCCGGCCGGCACGTTGAGCACCGGCAGGCCTGACAGCGTGCCGCCGACGACCACTTCCATCCAGCGGTGGTACGTGTCCATCGGCTTGCCTTCGATGCTCTTCGGCCAGTCCATCTTGGCGTCGAAGGGGAAGATCTGCGCCGACGGCAGCACCAGGTAGTCGTAGCGCTGGAATAGCGTGTTGAGTGCCTGATACCACGCGCTACGGTCGACGGATGCGCGATAGACATCACCGCCCGTGACCTTGAGGCCGTTCTCGACTTCCCACACCGCTTCGGGCTTCATCATGGCGCGGGTCTTCGGGTCGGCATAGAGCCCGCCCGCGATGCCCGCGACGATGAAGCCGCGCAGCGTGAGCCAGGTCTTCCACAGGCGCTCCATCGAGAAGTCCGGCTGCACCGTTTCGACCGTGCAGCCGATGGTCTCGAAATTCTTGAGCGCCTTGGTGCAGGTGTCGAGCACGCCGGCTTCCATCGGCAGATAGCCGTTGTAGTCGCCCATCCAGCCTATGCGCGCGCCCTTGAAGTCCTTGTCGAGCGGCTTGGTGAAGATGGCCGGGTCCTGGTCGATCGACAACGGCACGCGTGCATCGAAACCGGCCTGCACCGACAGCAGCATCGCGAGGTCGGCCACGCTGCGGCCCATCGGACCTTCGTAGCCAAGCTGCTGGATGAAGACCTCGTTGGTCGGCCCGTAGGGCACACGGCCGAAGGACGGGCGGAAGCCGAAGACGTTGTTCCACGCGGCCGGATTGCGCAGCGAGCCCATCATGTCGCTGCCGTCGGCCACCGGCAGCATGTTGAGCGCAAGCGACACTGCCGCGCCACCGCTGCTGCCGCCCGCGCTCTTCGTCGGGTCGAAGGCATTGAGCGTGGTGCCGAACACCGCGTTGTAGGTGTGCGAGCCGAGGCCGAATTCCGGCGTGTTCGTCTTGCCGATCAGCACGGCACCGGACTTGCGCGCACGCTCGACCACGATTGCATCCGTCTTCGGCACGTAGTTCTTGAGAATCGGTGAACCTTGGGTGGTCACGATGCCTGCGGTGGCCGCGAGATCCTTGGGCGCCTGCGGAAAGCCGTGCATCCAGCCGACCGTGCGGCCTGCGCTCTTCGCGGCGGCAAGTTGCGCGTCGCGTTCCTTTGCCTGCTCCAGGAGCCCGTCGCGCGCCTGCAGCGAGACGATGGCGTTCACGCGGGGGTTGAACTTGTCCACCTGCGCAAGATAGGCATTCATCACCTCGACGCACGAGACGCTGCGTGACTGGATCGCGCGAGACAGCGCGATGGCCGACCAGCTCGTGATCTCGCTCGCGGGCTTGGACGAGGCCCCCTGCGCAAGCGCACCCAGAGGCGCCGCAGCAGCGAGCAGCGCCGCGCCGGTCTTGAGGAATTCGCGGCGGCTGGTGTCCGTGCCGTGATCGGAAGTCGAATCGTCGAGGTCAGTCATGGTGGATGTTCTCGTGGTTACTTGGCTGGGGTGGCTGGACGGTTCAGCCCCAGCGTGGGCGTCTCGTCGAAGTAGTTCCAGGGCTTCAGCAGTGCGTGCACCCATTCGGTGGGCATGATCGGCCACTCCTCGGCGCGCGCCACGTGCGTGGTGCCGGTGGTGAGCCACACCACGTTGTCGGTGTTCACGATCGGCTGGTCGTCGGCGGTGAACTGGCCGAGGCCGGTGTCCTTGCCGGAGCGGTTGGGATACTTGCCTTCGGGGAACTTCTCGTCCTCGTTGTAGCGCGTGACCCAGATCTGGCGGTCCATGAAGCTCAGGCGGTGGTTGATCCACTCATCCTTCGCGAAGTTGGCGCCCTTGGCGATCGGGTGCGTGCCGCCCGCATACGGGATGAGCTGGTACGACACCGGATTGCCGACCTTGTTGAGCTTGTTCGTGTTGCTCAGGAGCCGGATCGTCGATGCATCGAACTTCTGCGCGGCCGCCTTCTCACTTGCCACAGTGCGCTGCACCGTCTGCATGGTGCTGGTGCGCGGGCCGCCGCGTGTGTTCTTCTCGACCACCGGATCGATCTCGGTGAGCGAGTTGCCTTCGCCATCGACATCGAGGTCGAGCCGGAAGTTGTAGATGTGCTGGTGCGTGGTGCCGACGATGTTGTGATCGAGCAGCGTGCCGTAGCGTGTGTCTTCGGCGGCGGTCGCATCCTGCATGGTGCGCGACTTCACGCCCTTGACCGCCTCGATGCCGGTCGCGCCGGCGTTGATGCCGATGGTGCCGTTCTCCGCGAAGACCCAGTCGAACATGTAGTCGTAGTTGCCCACGGTGCTGATCCAGCGCACCACCAGCTCGCGCCGCTCGGTGCTCACGTTGGGCTTGCCCATCTCCTGGTGCTTGAACTCTGGGTCCGCATAGCGCTCGAAGACCGCGATCGCGTTTGGCACCTTGGCCGGCGCGCCGGTGTAGTCGGCGAGCGTCGCATCCAGCAGCACTGCGTTGTCGGGCGCGTCCTGGCCGCGCTCGATCGGCGATGTGAGCGTGCCCATGCCGTACTCGCCCGAATCGAGGTACGCCTTGAAGTACCAGCCCACGTCGGGATCGCCGTAGGGCACGATCATTCCGCCGAGCGAGCCTTCGTACATCACCTTGCGGTGCGTGCCCTTATCGTTGTAGGTGACGGTCGAGAGCACCAGCCCGACGCGCGAGTCGAGCCGCAGATGGAAGTCCCAGTTGCGCCAGTGAAGCGTGTTGCCGGTGATGGTGTAGTTCTTGCCCTCCGGCTCGCTGATCTCCAGCGGCTTGTGCGGCGCGGTGAGCTTGCGGTCGCGGCCGTCGTAGGGTGTGGGCTTGAGCGGCACGGGGATGACGCCTTCGTCCTCGATCTTCACGACCTTCTTCTTCTCGAGGTCCACCACCGCGACGAGGTTCTCGATCGGATGCGCCCAGTAGTTGCCATCGCCCACGTCCAGGTAGCTCACCACCTTGAGGAGGCGGTCTTCCTGCTTGAGCGAATCCTTGCCGTCGAAGTAGCCGACGGTCAGCGGCGTCGCGACCACCTTCTTCACATCGGCGATGTTGCGCTTCTGCAATGCCTGCGCGTACTCGGGACTGGCCTCGATCGCGGATTGCACCGTCGCGAAGTCGTCGATCAGCACCATGCCGTGCGCGCCTTCGACGGGCTCCCAGCGCGTCACGTTGCGCGCGGCGAGATCGACGGTGCCTTCGATCAGGTTCTTGCCGTCCAGGACCACCACCGATGCGCGGCGGGGCGCTTGCACCGGCTGGCCGGCAAGGGCGAAGTTCCACACCTCGTCCTTCGGCGGCGTCTTCAGCGTGATCTCGGTGAAGCGGTAGCCGGGCTTGTAGCGGCCCGAGGCCTTGAGGATCGATACGACCGCGTTGATTTCATCGGCGGTCAGCGGGTTGAGTGGACTCGGCGTGCGCTCGATCGCGAAGGTCTTGTCGAGGCCCGACTGGAACACCTGGTTGATGAAGTCGTGCGAGACAAAGGCGGTCTTGCCGCGCATCGTCACCGGCACGTCGAGCTTTACCTCCTGGCCGTTCACCAGCGCGGTGCGAGAACCCGGCTTGACGCGCACCAGCGTGCTGTTGCGCGCAATGGTGAACACGTCGGAAAAGCTGTCGTAGCGGACGTTCGCACCGAAGTCTTCGAGCGTCTTCTTCAGCGGCGCCATGTGCGCCGCGCCGCCGTGCGCAAACGCGGGCGGCGTGAAGGCGGAGAGGGCCGAGAAGGCAGTGATGGCCGCGATGGCGGTCAGCGCTGCGGCGCGCGTGAAGAGAGGGCGGGGGGCCTTGGGCGAGGAGAGCTGCATCGTCGTACTGCGTCGCTGTAGGAGTGGTTTCGACGGAGCGTACGAGTGCCGGCCGCAGGGCCGTTATCCCGATTTGGCAAGACTGCGGGAGGCGAGAGGGTCAGTGCGCGAGCGACACCAGCCGCGCGGCGCCGCGCGCGCGGGTCGCCGAGGGCAGCTCGCCGAAGTGCTGCCGGTAGTCGGCCGCGAAGCGCGACAGGTGCCAGAAGCCCCAGCGTGCCGCGATGTCGCCCACGGTGTCTTCGCAGTGCGCGAGCAGTTCGCCGCGCACGTGGTTGAGCCGCATCATGCGCAGGTAGGTCACCGGGCTCAGGCGAAGGATCTCTTCGAATGCGTATTGCAGCGCGCGCCGCGACGCGCAGGTCGCCTGGCACAGGTCGGGCACGCTGATCGGCTCGTCGGCATGCGCGCGCATGTAGTCGCGCGCGGCGTTGAGGATGCGCCGCCGCGCGGCAGCGCTGGGCCGCACACTGGCTTCGCGCCGGTCGCCGGCGATGCCCTCCAGCATGGCTTCCGACAGCGACAGTGCCAGCATGCGCTGCGCCGCCGGCTGCTGGAGCATGGCGGGCTGCTGGCGCGCGAGCGAGAGCGCGGTATCGACGAGGTTCCTCAGCCCGGCTTGCACCGCATCGGAGGTACTGAGTACGCACGGCCCGCGCGCCGGGAACACCGCATGCTCGCCGCCGCGAAGCTGCCCGGCCAGCGCGACCAGGTGCGAGGTGTCGATCGAGATGCCGGTCACGGCCATGCCGGCGCCGGCGGTCAGGTCGAATTCGGAATCCGACGCGATCAAGATCATGTTCTCGTCATCCAGGCGATGACCGCAGAACCAACCGCCTTCTTCCTTCGGCTGCATGAGCCCGATCGTGTGCGAGCCCGTGCGCGGCATGCCGCACTGGAACACGGCGCGGCTCGCGGTCTCCACGAAGATCTGCACCGGACCGACGCGAAGGTCTTCGACATGCCCGTCGAAGCGACCGGCGGAGATCTGTTCGTAGCGCTGGTCCCAGGCGCTCAGGCCCGCGGCATGTTCATCCGCATCGCGGGTATCGAGGGTGGTGTAGCAAACGTCTTCCATGGGCGGAACCTTCGGCGTGTTCGCGCAAGAAGCGTGCCTCTATTGAACGGTACGCGCAAGCCCAGAAATCCCGCGGAACCGGCTTTGCCGGGCCGCTGGGGGCGTTACTTTTTCAGGCTGATGACTTGCGGCTGGGTGACGGACTTGAGCCCGTCGATGCCGAACTCAACGCCCCAGCCCGAACTCTTGACGCCGCCGAACGGCACCATCGGGTGGATCGTGCCGTGCTGGTTGATCCACACGGTGCCTGCCTGGATGCGCGAGGCGACGGCGCGTGCCTTGTCGATATCGCTCGACCACACCGACGCGCCGAGTCCCACGTCCAGCCGGTTCGCGCTCGCGATCGCGGACTCCACATCGCTGTATCGAATGATCGGCAGCACCGGGCCGAACTGCTCTTCATCCACCAGGCGGCTGCCGTCGGCAATCCCGGTGACCAGCGTGACCGGATAGAAATTGCCGGCACCGCCAGTTTCCTTGCCGCCGCGCACGATGGTCGCGCCGTGCGCCTTCGCGTCCTCGACGAGCGACACCACCTTGTCGAACTGCATGCGGTTCTGGATCGGCCCGATCGCGACGCCGGGTTCCATGCCGTTGCCCATCGGCATCGCTTCGGCGAGCACCTTGAGTTCCGCAACCACGGCGTCGTGCAGGTTGTCGGGCACGTAGAGGCGCTTGGCGGCGGCACACGTCTGGCCCATGTTGAGGAAGGCGCCCCAGAAGAGGCCCATTGCGATCGCCTTCGGGTCGGCGTCCGGCAGCACGATCGCCGCGTCGTTGCCGCCGAGTTCCATCGTGGTCGGCACGAGGTTGCGCGCTGCAGTGGCGGCAATGCGCGCACCGGTCGCGGTCGAGCCTGTGAACATGATCTTGTCGATGTCCGTGTTTTCCACCAGCGCCGCGCCGACGTCGCCGCCACCGCTCACCGTGTTGAGCACGCCCGGCGGCAGCACCTCGGCAATGATGCGGATCATCTCCAGCGTGCCGATGCTGGTGTATTCGGAAGGCTTCAGCACCACCGTATTGCCCGCGCGCAGCGACGGGATGATCTGCCAGATGGCGATCAGCAGGGGCCAGTTCCACGGCGCGATCGCGGCGACCACGCCGAAGGGCTTGCGATGCACTTCGTCGCGGCGAGTGTCGTCCTCGAAGGCGACTTCCACCGGCAGTTCCAGGCTCGCGGGCACCTGCGTCCAGACTTCGCAGCCCCAGATCTCGAAGCGCGCGCCAGGGACCTGGTCGGGGCCAACGCCGCCGAGCGGCTTGCCCTGTTCGCGCGTGACCCATTCAGCGAGGTATTCGTTGTTGGCCTTGATCGCCTCCGCGACCTTCATCAGCAGAGCCTTGCGATCGGCGTCGGGTTGTGAGGCCCAGCCGGGCTGTGCGGCGCGCGCCGCGGCGACCGCCTCCGCGACCTGCTCGGGCGTGGAGTGAGGCACGAGGCCGAGCGTCTCGCCGGTGGCAGGGTTTTTCGATGCGAAAGTGCGGGCCGAGCCGACAAGGCGGCCGTTCACGGTGTTCTCAAAGGTCTTCACGGGATGTCTCCGGACTTGGGCTTGTATTGCCGGCGGAGTCTAGGGAGCGCGGTCGCGCGACTCCATCGCGAAGATTCGCGATAGGGTTCGCCCGGAGGCGCTCGTCAGTGGCTGAAGCGGGCCGCCAGCATGCTGGCGAGGCGCGCGGTCGATGCCACGCCCAGCTTGTCGCGCGCGCTGCGCAACTGGTGGTCGACCGTGGAAAACGAACGCCCCAGTTCACGCGCGATTTCCTTGTAGCTCATGCCGGCGGCCGCCATGCGCGCGACCTTGAGCTCTGCGGGTGTGAGCCCGGCGATGGCCGGTGGCGGTTCGCTGTCCGTTTCACCGAGTGAACGCGCCGCCGTCAGCACCGGCGTGAGCACCGAGCGCGCAAGCAGCGGCAGATGCAGGCAGGCTTCGGATTGCCAGCCGGAGCGGGGCTCGATCCAGTCCGCGCACAGCAGTCCCAGAGGCCGGTTGCCGTCGTGCAGCGAGATCGCGAGCTTGGCGCCGGTGCCGATCGACGAGAGCTGCGTGCGCATCGCGGGCCCGAAGCGGGCATCGTTCGCGACGTCGCCGAACATCACCATGTCGTGGGAAGACCAGACGGCGGCCAGGCTCGGGTCGCGTGCGTCCATTGCCGCGCCGACCACCGAAGGCACCCCACGGCCGGGCCGCAGCGATTCGGCCAGCGGCGCATAGAGCGCCTGCCCAGGCTCCGCGAAGCCGCCGTCGACGCGGTCGGCGTCGAGCAGCTCGCGCAGGCATTCCACACCGATGCGCCAGCACTGGAGCGGGTCTTCGACGTACAGGAGCATCTGCGCCGCGAACTCCCGAGCGGGCCGCCAAGGCAACGTGCAGCGGTCATCGAGCAGGCTGCCGCGCAGCCTGCGTTGGGCCTGGAGCACGTGGTCGCTGTGGATCATGTTGGTTCCCCGCATCGGGCATGCCGCGCATGCCAGGGCCGCATTTTCCACTGGCGCGGGGCAGCGCGGCTCAGCGCCGCCGCGGACGGACGTAGGCGACCTCGGTGAATTCGTCGAAGCTGGGCAGCTTCCAGTCGACGTCGCGCGTGAATCGATAGCTGTCCAGCCACGCGCGCCAGCACTCGAACTGCGGCGGCGATGGCGCCACCTGCGGGCGCTGCTTCTTCAGCAGCGAGAGCGCCTCGAGCGGGGGCATGCCGCGGTGCACGAGCACGCACAGGGCCAGTGTGGCCGAACGCCCGATGCCGTACTCGCAATGGATGAGCACGCGCTTGTTCGCATCGAGGAATTCATTGGCGAAACGGATGCCGTATTCGAGGTCGGGCGTTTCAAGCGCGCACATGTCCTCGGTCGGAAGATGCAACAGCGAGATGCCGTGGCGGCGCATGACGACCGCGTCGGGCACTGCTTCGCCGCGCAAGTCAACCACAGCTGCGATGCGGTGGTCGTGCGCGAGCGCATCCGCGCGTTCGAGCGGAAAGCTTCCGCCGACGGCGAGCTGGTCCGTGATCCAGCTGAGGTTCGGGTGCCAGAGACTCATTCAAAAACTCAATTTCCATTGGTGCCCCGTGGTGGCTCACGCGTTTCAGGCCGAGTGATGCGCCTCGTAAAGCCGCTGGCAGGGCACGCAGCGCTCGCTGGAGGGCTGCACCTCTAGTCTCTCTCGCGGAATCTGCGTACCGCAGTCGATACACCGGCCGTAACTCCCGTTACGCATGCGCGCCCTGGCATCGGCGATCCGGCGAAGTTCCAGCGCATCGCGCAGCGCCTCGCCGTCGCGGATGGTCTCGTGGGTCCGCGCCTCGGCTTGGTCGAGGGTGTCGCCGGCCTCCAAGGGGGGCAGGTGCGCCGATTCCTCCATCGCCTCGTTGTTGATGGACGCGAGTTCGGCCGAGAGCTCGGCCTCTCGCCGGTCGAGCTTCTTTCGCAACGAAGCCAATTGCTTTTCGCTGAGCCCGGTCATGCAGCTCTCCTTGAGTTCCAGTACGTCATCAGGCCCGAAGCTCATGAGTGCCACCTTCGGAGCCGTTCCCGTGCGCGGGTCAGTCCATGCCGACAGAAATTCCCGGATTCCGCCTGTTTCGGCGCGTGCCTGCAAAATCCGGTCCATGACGACTCCGCTCGATTTCCACAACCCGTACCGCCATGGGTTCGCCCGCGTGGCTGTTGCGGTGCCGCGCAATCGCGTCGCCGATCCCGTGTTCAACGCCGCCGAAACCGTGCGGATGTACCGCGAAGCCGCCGCCAAGGGCGCCGTGCTGGTGGCGTTTCCCGAACTGGGGCTCTCGGCTTACACCTGTGACGATCTGTTCCACCAGGCCGCGCTGCTCGATGCCTGCGAGGTTGCCTTGCAGACGGTCGTCGAGGCCTCGCGTGAGGTGAATGCGGTCGCGGTGGTGGGGCTGCCGCTGCGCGTCGATCACCGGCTCTTCAACTGCGCGGCGGCGGTGGCGGGAGGCCGCGTGCTCGGGGTGTTCCCGAAGACCTACCTGCCGAACTACGGCGAGTTCTACGAGGCGCGCCAGTTCGCGGCTGCTGACTCCGCACTCGCGACCGAGATCCAGCTGTTCGGAGAGCGCGTGCCTTTCGGCACCGACCTGATGCTGCGTGCGCGCCAGCTGCCCCTGCTGAAACTGCACGTCGAGATCTGCGAGGACGTATGGGTGCCGATCCCACCGTCGAGCCACGCGGCGCTTGCCGGCGCGACGGTGCTGGTCAACCTCTCCGCATCGAACATCACAATCGGCAAGTCGGCCTACCGGCATCAGCTCGTGAGCCTTCATTCGGCTCGCTGCCTCGCGGCGTATCTCTATTCTTCGGCGGGCATCGGCGAATCGACCACCGATCTCGCATGGGACGGGCAGGCGCTGATCTACGAAAGCGGCGAGATGCTGGCCGAGAGCGAGCGCTTCAGCAACAGTTCGCACATGATCTGCGCCGATGTGGACCTCGAGCACCTCGCACGCGAGCGCATGCGGCAGAACTCCTTCGGCGTGTCGGCGCAGAAGCATCGCGCGGTGCTTCAGGCATGGCGAACGGTGGATTTCGACCTGGCGATCCCTCGGCCTGCATCGCGCGAATTGCTGCGCAAGGTCGAGCGCTTTCCATATGTGCCGGCAGACGCGGCGCATCGCGACGAGCGTTGCCACGAGGTGTTCAACATCCAGGTGCAGTCGCTGGTGCAGCGCATGGAGGCCGCAGGCATCAAGAAGCTCGTCATCGGCGTCTCGGGCGGGCTGGATTCGACCCATGCGCTGCTGGTCTGCGCGAAGGCAGTGGACCGTCTCGGCATCCAGCGGTCGAACATCCTTGGCTACACGATGCCCGGCTTCGCAACCAGCGACCGCACGCTCGGGCAGGCGCACGCGCTGATGCGCGCGGTCGGCTGTACCGCGCAGGAGATCGACATTCGCCCGAGCTGCACGCAAATGCTGGTCGACCTCGGCCACCCCTTCAAGGACGGCGTGCCGCAATACGACATCACCTTCGAGAACGTGCAGGCGGGCGAACGGACCAGCCACCTCTTCCGGCTCGCGAACCATCATGGCGGCATCGTGGTGGGCACCGGCGATCTCAGCGAACTGGCGCTTGGCTGGTGTACCTATGGCGTGGGCGACCACATGTCGCACTACAACGTGAATGCGAGCGTGCCGAAGACGCTCATCAAGCATCTGGTGCGGTGGGTGGCCGAGAAGAACGAGATCGGCAAGGAAGGCAGCCGCGTGCTCGAAGCCATCGTCGACACCGAAGTCAGCCCCGAACTGGTGCCTGCGACCGCCGGAGTCGGCTCGGAAGCGCAGGCACAGCCGGGCCAGCGTACCGAAGACACCATCGGCCCCTACGAGCTGCAGGACTTCCATCTCTACTACACGCTGCGCTTCGGCTTCCGGCCGACGAAGGTCGCCTATCTGGCCTACCAGGCATGGCACGACCGCACGCTCGGCGCATGGCCCGACGAGTTGCAGACGCAGCGCAACGAGTACGGGCTTGCCGAGATCCGGCGCCATCTGGGCACCTTTCTCTATCGCTTCTTCAAGACCAGCCAGTTCAAGCGCACCTGCGTGCCGAATTCGCCGAAAGTCGGGTCCGGTGGGTCGCTGTCACCCCGAGGCGACTGGCGTGCGCCGAGCGATTCGGAAGCCGCGGTATGGATGGCCGATCTGGAAGGCATACCGGCCGAAGCGCCTTCCGCGAAGGGTTGAGAGGCCGCGCGAAGTTCGCGTTCAGCTTGCGGGGAACTGCTCGGGCATGGGCTCGGCCTCAGACTTCTGGGGCGGATCCTGCTCGGCTTTCCTGCGCCGCCTCTCGCGGCCGAGCTCGTCCATCATTCGTTCGCCTTCAGGGTCGGGACCGTCCAGCGGCACGGACTCCTCGAAGGCAAGTTCCGGCTCTTCGTTGATTTCATAAGGGTCCAGCGGAGGCGGGCGGGTCATCGTCTTCATCGTGATCTCCATCGCAAAGCCCCGAGCGTTGCACGCCCGCGCGCCTTCACAGCGGGTCAATGGCTTCAGTGGCTGTCGGCGAATTCCTGCGCCTGTCTTCGCGGCGGCTTGGGGTGTTGGCCTACGCCGAACCGTGACTTGTGGCCTGCGCGCGGTGTGGAAGACGGACTAGCTTGGCGCCATGACCAGCGTTCGAAAGGGGCAAGCGTCCGAACCGATGTCGCGCGAGGCGTTTCACGCGCGCTTCATGCTGCCGTTCTTCGATCCGGCCTTTGCACCGGAGCGCGAGGCGCTCGAGCGGCTGGAAGACATTGCCTGGAAGGCCTACAAGGAAGGCCGAAAGGCCCCGGTGACCCGCAAGGCTGGCGAAGGCTTCGCGGACCCCGAGTACGAGTTGTCGGTCGAGTGGCTCGAAACGAGGGCGCGCCTGCGCAAGGCGCAGGATGCGTGGAGCGACTCGGCGACCCCGTCGCGCGTGCTGCTCATCAATGCGTCGCCGCGCAACGACGGGACCTGTCCCGGCGAGATGTCAAAGACATGGCGCATGCTGCAGCTCGCGAAGTCAGAGTTCGAAGTGCCCGGCCTCGAATGCGATGTGCTGGACCTGAGCCAACTCACCTCCGACTACGCCCGCCGGATCCACCCCTGCAAAGGCTGTGTCTCTACCGCGATGCCGCTGTGCCACTGGCCGTGCAGCTGCTATCCCAACCACTCGCTGAACCAGACGGGGGACTGGATGAACGAGATCTATGAGCGATGGGTTGCCGCGCACGGCATCATCATCTTCACGCCCACCCATTGGTACCAGGCGACGAGCCCGCTGAAGTTGATGATGGACCGGCTGGTCTGCGCGGACGGCGGCAATCCCGATCCGACCACCACCCATGGCAAGCATCCCGAAGAAGCCAAGTCGATCGAGATGAAGGGATGGGACTATCCGAAGCATCTGGCTGGTCGCGTGTACGGGCTCGTGGTGCATGGCGACGTGGCCGGCGTGGAAGACTTGCGCCGCAATCTGAGCGACTGGCTGGATTGGATGGGGTTGGTCGATGCCGGCGCGCGGGCGAGGCTGGACCGGTATGTGGGCTACTACGCGCCCTACGCGACCAGCCATGAGGCGCTGGACGCGGACAGTGATATGCAGAAGGAAGTACGCAACGTTGCGCACGCGGTCGCCGATTCGGTCGCGCTGCTGCGCGCCGGCAAGCTCGAGACGCCGGACCAGAAGCTGAAGCAACCCCGGCCCAAGTGAGGTGAATTGCTTCAGATGGTGTGTGCGCCATCTTTGTGTCACCAGGCCGGCGTAGACTGTTCGCATGAACTTACGCAGCGTCGAGGCCTTTCTGGATGTGGCGCGCAGTTCGGGCGTCGAAGAAGCACTCGCGTGGCTCAACTCAGGCGTGCCGCATCGGTTCAGTGCGATCTATCGGTTCGAGGGTGCGCTGCTGCGCAACGAATTCCTCTTCGACAAGAAGAGTGCTGCGCGTCCCGCTTATCTGCTCGCGGTTCCATTCGAAGTGAGCTTCTGCCGCTTCGCGTTGCGCGACGGTTCGTTCCGCACCGACAACTCTGCAGTGGATGAGAGGCTGCTCGGGCATCCCTACCGTGGCGTCGTGGTGTCGTACCACAGCGTTCCGGTGGTCACGCCGGAAGGAGATCTCTGGGGCACGCTTTCGCACTTCGACACCGAGGCGATTCACCTCGACGATGAGGAGTTCGAGCTGCTCAAGGCCGCTGCGCAGGAACTGTCTGCGTTTCTCTGACCCGGTGCTCAACGGGCCATGAATCCGATCACCAAGGCGTTCACCAGATCGATGAAGAAGCCGCATACCAGCGGCACCACGATGAATGCGCGAGGCGCGTTGCCGTGCTCGCGCGTGACAGCGCTCATGTTGGCGATGGCGGTGGCGGTCGAACCCAGCGCGATGCCACCGAAGCCCGCGCAGACCACGGCTGCGTCGTAGTCGCGACCCATGAAGCGAAACACCACCAGCACCGTGAACGCGATCGCTGCCAGCACCTGGAGCGTGAGCGCGGTCAGCACGAAGGTGGCGACCCCGTGCATCTGCCAGAGCTGCAGGCCCATGAGCGCCATCGTGAGGAACACGCCGAGGCAGATGTCCGAGATCAGCGACACGCCCGCGCGCATCCGGTCCCAGTGCCAGAGCTGACCTTTCTGTTGCGTGAACATCGCCGTGATGTTGCGCACCAGGATGCCGGCGATGAGGGAACCGACGAATGCCGGCAGTCGCAGCCCGGTCAGCGCGATCGCGTCGCTCACGCCGCGGCCAAGGATCAGCGCGACGTTGAGCCAGAGCAAGGCCATCAGGATGCTGTTGTAGTCGAGTCGCGCGCGATCCTCGTCCTCGTAGTGCCCGCCAGCGGGCAGCGCCGCCTCCGCTGACGACTTCAGGTTGTGGCGGCGCAGCAGGAAGGCCGCGATGGGGCCGCCGATGGCGCAAGCCGCGATCAGCCCGGCCATGTTGCTTGCGAGACCGAGGGTCTCTGCATTGGCGATGCCGAGGTCGCTGGCGAAATGGGGCGCCCATGCGAGCGTGGTGCCCACGCCGCCGGTGAGCGAGACCGAGCCGGTCAGCAGACCGGCGCGGTGGTCCAGCCCGAACGCGCTCGCCATTGCCATGCCGATGAGGTTCTGCATCACCATGAAGCCGCTGGAGAGGGCCACCAGCACTACGAGCGGGCGTCCACCCTGGCGCAGGGTCCGCACGTCCGAACCCAGGCCGATCGCCGCGAAGAAATACAGCAGCAGGACATCGCGCACGCCGAGCTGGAAGTCCACTTTCAGCCCGATGCCCAGGTAAAGCGCGCTGACGACGACGATGCAGACCAGTCCACCCATGACCGCTTCCGGAATGCTGTAGCGCCGCAACAACTCGAAGCGCCGGGTGCACGCCTTGCCGACGAAGAGCAGCAGGATCGCGATCGTGAAGCTGACGTAGCCGTCGAGGTGGAGATCGTGTTGCAAGGCGGTGTTCCGTTCAATGCGATGACGAATGCGGCAGGAGCATACCGGGCGCGCGAACCGGATCTGCGTATGGCATTCGTCATAGGCGAGAGCTTCCGGCGCTGCCTCGTGTAGATTCTGGGGAACTGTTGAGAAATTGCCTGCTACTGGTCGAGCTATGTCCGCCGTCCCCTCCCATGAAGAACTCGCGAGCCTCGATGAAGAGGAACTGATTGCCTACGCACAAGGTTGGCGCGCGCGTGCCTCGCGCGGTGACAAGTCGGCCTACGGCGTGGCGCATGCACTGGAGGTCGAGTTGCGCAGGCGGCAGAGAACCAGCCAACTGCAGCAGCTCGCGATAAAGCCGCCGGAGCCACCGCGCCCCTGGTGGAAACGCTGGGTCACCGGCAGCTGACGCGCATCCGTGTTTGTCGCGCCCGTGAAACATCTGTTCACAGGTAATATGCGTGCGCGGCTGCGAGCCGCATGTACGACTTGCGAACGCCCCACTTCCCGATGCCCGACTCTTCTTCTGCGGCCTACCGCTTCGACTGCCCGGGGGCCTCTTGGTGATCCTTTCAGGAAACGAACTCTTCGCCATCAAGTTCGTTGTCGTCGCCACGCCGGTGGCTGGGCTCGCGGCTTTCGCGCATGTCAGGGCGCGGCGGCGCAGGGCGCGCGCCATGCGAGCCGAGCGGGCGCGCGGCGCCGCGCGCAAGGCGGTCATCGAAGTCTCAGCGCACGGGTCGACGGGGCCCGGACTGGTCACCATCGAACTCACGCCGCATCTGCTGGCGTGCCTCGCTGCCGCTGATAGCGCGCATCTTCGTGGCTACCCGACGCCCGATTCGGTCATGATGGCGCCCGCTGTCGAGGCCATATGGAAGACGCGCGGCGAGAGGGGCTTCGACGAGTTCCAGTCAGCGAGCAAGCTGATCGTGACGCGCGAATTCGTAAAGGTCCGTTCGTCCTCGCGTTCGATCGAGAGCATCCGCATTCCGCTGCGCCAGTTGCTTGAAGCGCATCGCCGTACGCCGTGGGGTCTGCCGCTGTATTGCGAGGCAGCAGGGGTGATTCGCTCCACGCCTTCGGATGCGTCGCGTCGGACTCCGCGCGTGGGCGCGGCGAGCACCCGCAAGGAGTTCTATTGGGTCCGCGCGGAATCGGCGGCAAAGGCCTCGAAGGCAGCGACTGATACGAATCGTGAAATCTGACCCGTACCGACCGTGCGCTTCTGCACAAGGCGGTCCGAACGGCGTATAGGCAAATCCCCGGATGAGCAGGCAGACTGCCTGCCAACTCAACAAGGGGTTTTCAGATGGACTCGTTCTGGATCTATGTCATGGCGGCCGTGGGCGCGATCGGTGCCGTGTGGTTCGCACTGGCGCCGCGCCTTCGCGGAGAGAAGACCATCAACGACCGCATGAACGACCAGGTCACGCGCTCGGCCGAATTGGTCAGGGAATGCTCCAGCACCATGGGATGCGGCACGGCCTTCGGTCGGCTCTCGACGATTCGCTGATGCGGGCTCGGCGATCGGACGCCGAGGGCCGCTACATTAGCGCGACATGCAAGAGAGAGATCGGGCCGTCCGGCCATCGACCCGCACGGGTCAGTTCGCAAACATTCCCCAAAGTCCAAGCATCGTTTCAGGTCTTCGTTGCGCCCTTGGTGTGTTGATGTGCACGTTGGTCGTGGCGTGCGGCACATCGTCGAAGGAGACTCAGCCTTCGCGTGCTTCTTCATCGCCGAAAGTCTCGCGCGCGGACTCTGCGACCGCGAAGTCCGACGCGTCGGCCGCCACCGAGACGCAGAAGGCCCGTGCGAAGCAGGCCGATCCGAAACGCAAGAGCGGCTCGACCCGTTCGGCCGCCGCGAGCAAGAAATCCCGCAGTTCGAAGGCGCCGAGGGTCGCAGCGTCGCCGTCGCCAGGCGCGGCGGCGGGGACTTTTCTCTGGCCAGCTTCCGGGCAAGTCGTCAGTCGCTTCAATGGGGGCACCAACAAGGGCATCAACATTGGCGGCAAGCCGGGTGACCCGGTCATGGCGGCAGCCAGCGGGCGCGTGGTGTACGTGGGCTCGAAGCTGCGCGGCTACGGCAACCTCGTGATGGTGAAGCACAACGACGAGTTCATCACAGCCTACGCGCACAACCGCAAGATCCTGGTGCGCGAGAACGAGCAGGTGAAGGCGGGTCAGCAGATCGCGGAGATGGGCAGTACCGATTCGAGCTCGACCCAGCTTCACTTCGAGCTTCGGCGAAAGGGCAATGCGGTCGACCCGATGCCCTATCTCAAGGCGCAGCCGCCGGCGCCTTGAAACCGCCTGGCGCCTCGGCGCTCAGTGCTTGGAAGGAAGCAGGCCGTTGGTCCGCGCGTAGTGCAGCGCCTGCGTACGGCTCGTGACGCCGATGCGCTTGAACAGACGGTACATGTGGACCTTGATCGTGTGTTCGCTTACCTGAAGGTGCTCGGCAATTTCGCGATTGCCGTATCCGCGGGCGATGCACTCGACGAGCTGCACCTGCCGTTTGGTCAACTTGCCGGCTGCTGCGCCTGCCGGAGTGTCGGCTTCATCACCGTCGCTGTCGGCGTCGGTGTCTTCCGAGAGCAGGGCGCGCAGCGAGTCGGCGAGCCTCGACGAGCCGGTGGCCTTGTCGATGTAGACGTCGGCGCCGCTCGCGAGGCAGAGCTGTTCCATGTCTTCGGCGGGCGAAGCGGAGTAGACCGCGAGCGGAACATCCGAAAACTCTTCTCGCAGCGATACGACGCCCGAGCAGCCGCTGGCATCGGGAAGATTCAGGTCCAGACAGAAAAGCGTGGGCGCGCCGTGCTTGCCGATGGCGCTCGAAAGCCTCGAGAGGCGGTCGAGCTCGACGATGTTGGCGGCGGGACGCACGCGCCGCAGCACCATCGAGACGGCGTCGCGCATCAGGGGGTGGTCATCGATGACGTAAATGCTCATTGGAAATTGCTTGGCCTGTCGCGGGAAATTTCGTTTCGGATTTCGATACTCGCACGGTCGGATCGGCATTGGCCATACCGTTCGAGACAGCGTGTAGTGTCCTTGCGACGTATTTCACGAAGATGGAACGGACCCTTGCAGACGGTTTTCCGAAATGAAAACTAATGTCTCACTGCAATGGGAATCGGCCTTGAAGGTCCGTGCATTTTTGCGCGGATCGACCTGTGCGACGCGCTGTAACTCGTTTGCATTCAGTCCGTGTAACAGGACAATCGCCCGAAACTCCAGACCGCACGCCATCATGGAAGCAAGCCAGTCTCTCGGAACGTTCCACCGCCTTTACAAGGAACTCGTGGCCTTTCTCACGAGGCCCGTGTTCGCAAAGCCCGCGCCGGCTCCGCGTCGAGCGGTGCGTCCCGCTCGGCCGGTGGAAGCTCAAAGGCTTGCATCGCCTGACGTCGAGGCAAAGACCATGGCACCGGCGGTGGTCGCTCCGCCCAAGGTCGAGCAGGCCGAGAAGCCTGCGCCAGTTCTGATTCCGCAGCAGGTGGCGTCAGTTGTCGATGAGCCCGTGGTCGCAACCGCGGTGAAGGCGCAAGCCCTCGATGAAAAGCCCATGCGAACGCTCGCCGAAGTGCGCGCCGATCTGGCTCGCCTGCGCGAGAAGTCCCGCGAGCGGCAGGCGCAGCAGCGCGCAGCGTCGCGCCACGACGCCACCTTCCCGGCCACCGACTTCATGGAATTCGTTCCCTCGGTGCCCGAGGCGCACG
This sequence comes from Variovorax sp., assembly GCA_017744935.1. Taxonomy (GTDB): domain Bacteria; phylum Pseudomonadota; class Gammaproteobacteria; order Burkholderiales; family Burkholderiaceae_C; genus Variovorax. The sequence goes on along the minus strand of JAGIAI010000040.1, from coordinate 26,532 downwards.
CCGAGAAGCCCGAAGAAACGGGCGAGAGCTTTGCGCCGACGGCCTATCTCGACTTCACGGTGCTGAAGGCCCGCTGACTCCAGTGCGTTGATATGACGGGGCCGACAGCGCACCGGTCCTGTTGGCCCGCATCGGATTCGGCCGATGCATTTCGACACTCAGGTGACTGTTCGTAGCGATCGTCGCTTCAGTGTTTTGGCGCTGCAAGTACAGGCGCCGTCTTACAAGCACGCTACCTCCTTGCGTCGACAAAAGTTGCTTTGACACGCGCGTGGCTTTCATCGGTCGCGGCTGGCGCGAGTCGGACTTGAGGCGCAACGCATGAAGGAGCCCAGCATGCAACTCGTTACCTCCGCGAATTCCATCTGGCCAACGGCGGCCCCATCCGTCGCCTATGCGCAGCTCGGCGATCTGGTGGAGATCATGCTGCACCCGAAGGACGCCGTCTTCGCCACCTGTGGTTTCTGCCAGACCCTCAATCGCAGAGGGGCCACGCGCTGCCGGGCTTGCGGTGGCTCGCTCCTTTCAGGAGACGAGGGCGAGCAACTGGATGCAGACGAGGAGGTTGATGGACAGCCCGGCGAGGGCGTGGCAACGGACGGCAAGTCCTTCGACAGACCCGAGTTCTCGGATATGCCCGCACTGCGCAGCATGCTTCTGCTTGTGCTGGTTCCGCCGATCGTGATGTTCCTCGCCTTCTTTGCATGGAACAAACTGCGCATGAGCGATGCCCGCCCGGTCGGGTTGCCCGACCGCTCGAGTATCGAGTCGGTGCTGACCGTCCCGAACGCGAAGGCCCAGGCGTTACTGCCGCCCATGCCGCAGGACGAACACGTGCGCCACGCACAGGCAAAGCCCGAAGCGCGCGCTCATGTGGAAAAAGACGTGGGTACGGAGACACCCGCCGCCGTCGAAGGCGCGAACCTCGCGGAAATCGGCGCGGAGCGCGATGTCCCGAAGACGACGCCAGTGCGGCCGCGGCCCGTTCCTTCGCATCAGGTCCTTCGTCAGCAGGGCAGCCCTGTCGCCGCGTGCAGTGGCTACTCGTTCATTGCCCGCGCCGTGTGCGTGAACAAGAGCTGCGCGCAGCCAAGGGCTGCGCAGCATGCCGAGTGCAGGGAAGCCAACCGGCAGCGGCGGATCGACGAAAGCCGGCGCAATCCGGTACTGATGGGTTGACCCGGTTGCCCGATGTCCACGCCGATGGCGGGGCGCAACACCCGATGTGGACATGGTTGGGGACTCTTGGCAAGATGCACGCGCCCACGTCGTGGGCCACTCTCAACTTCGAAAAAGGTCCCCATGCGAAAAATTCTTCTGACTGCCGGTCTTGCCCTGATCCCGATGATCGCGACCACTGCGTTTGCGCAATCGAGCGGCGAGGTCGATCCTTCGCAAGGCAAGGCGCGTCCGGTCGCGCCGACCACGCCGGCCGAGCGGTCCGAGGCACGTGGCGAGCGCAAGGATGCAGGCGCCGCTGCCGCACGCGGTCCGCAGATCGGCGAGGGCCAGGCCCAGCCCACGACGGCGCCCAAGGTTTCGCGCTCCGACCGCAAGTCCGCGAACGCCAAGCGCCGCGCGGCGAACAAGCAGGCCAACCAGGCCGGCGAGCTTTCGCGCGGCGGCAACACCGACGCGCCCGAGCGTCAGAAGCCCTGACGCAAGGTCATAGCTTCATTTCATGCGCGCGCCTGCGACGGGCGCCGCATGGTCGGATTGGCACCCGCTAGTCCGCGATCGCCGGCTTCCCCGGTCTCCCCGGAATCAAGCTGAGCATGTGATCGGAAATTCCACCGTCCACCATGACACTCTGGCCGGTGATGTAGGACGCTCCCGCGCTTGCGAGAAAAGCCACCGTGGCACCGATGTCCGCGACGGTTCCGATTCGTCCGAGCGGGACGAGCGCGCGACGGCCGCGATGCGTTTCCTCGTCTTCATAGGCGGCCTCGGTCAGCGGGGTGCGAATCATGCCGGGGCTCACGCTGTTCACGCGAATGCCTTCATGTGCCCATTCCTGCGCGAGTTGGCGGCAGAGCATCACCAGCGCCGCCTTGGCCGGCGCGTAGGCACCGTACCCCGGATGCGGCAGGTGCGCCGACATGGAGGCAATCGCCGTGATCGACCCGCCTGTGCGCGCGAGGGAAGGGCGTGCCGATTGCGCGAGCAGCCACACCGCGCGCACGTTGAGATTGAAGGTGCGGTCCCACTGGGCGGCGGGCAGGTCGGCGAGGCGTCCTGGCCCCGATGCGCCCGCATTGCACACCAGCGCCGTGAGATCGCCGCCGCGATCGATGGCCTGTCCCACGATGTCCGCGCAGCGTGCAGGATCGGTGAGATCGCCAGCGACACCGGTGGCGGTGGCACCGGCGGACCGCAGCTCATCCGCGAGTCTGTCGAGGCGTTCACCCGGCCGTGACGCCGCCGCGGTGATGTGAATCGCTGCGCCGTCGCGCCTCGCCTGCTCGATCAGCGCGAAGCAGATGCCGCGGCCGATGCCGCCGGGTGCGCCCGTGACGAGCGCGTGTCGCTTGCTTGCGGTCGATGTGGTCATGCAGAAACCTGGAGCGAACGGTAGTGGGAAAGAGTCGCCGCGATCCCCTCGGCGAGCGTGCTTCGTCCGCGTGCCGGGAGCAACGCGTCGAGGCCTTCCTCGGCGACGTCGGCGGCGATCGTCAGCGGCGGGCCTTCGGCGCGCAGATCGGCACCCGGCACCTGTCGCCGGATCTCGGCGATCACTTCCTCGATCGAGTGCATCTGTCCCACGAGATTGAAGATCTTCGCGCCTTCCGCGGGTGAGAAGAGCGCGTTCTCGAAAGCCTGCGCGACGTCGTCGACGTAGACCAGCCCGCACGAGCCCGTGAAGCCGATCGTGTAGGGAGTGCCGCGCACGGCCGCCTGGCATGCAACGCTCGGCCCCGCGCTGACGCCGGTCTCGCGGCCGGGGCCGTAGACAACGAAGGGCCTGAACCCAACGCTGGCGATGCGATGCTCGTTCCAGTAGGCGCGCGCCGCGCCTTCGACCGCGAGCTTGAACGCGCCGTAGTGCGTCGCCGGCTCCGGATGGCGTGAATGCGCGGGCCCGTACACGCCGACCGAACTGGCGTAGACGACCTTCGAGAGGCCTCGCGCGCGTGCGGCGTCGAACACGTGAAGCGAGCCGATCAGATTGATCTCCGCGCCGCGCACAGGGTCCGCGCTGCAGGCCGGCGTGAGTACGCCCGCGAGGTGGATGACCCCGTCGCAGCCATCCAGCGCGGCGAGTACATCGTCGGCATTGCGGATGTCGCCTTCCCGCCATTCGAGCAGCGACGAATGCCGCGGCTCAACGATGCCGTGCGCGGTGCGCGGAGCGCCCGGAACATCGAACAGCCTCGATCGCAACCCGCGCGCCGCCAGTCGTCGTGCGATCCACGCCGCGAGAAAGCCACCGCCGCCGGTGATCAGCACCTGCTTCATGAATCGACTGCCCTCAGCTCATCTTGCACAGGGGCGACGGTGCGGGCACCAGCGACGGCGGGAAGGTGTGTTCGATCACCGGCACGATGGCGCCATCGACGGACTTGGCGCGCGCCACATAGTTGGGCAGCAGCAACTGGTTGTCGGCGGCGCGCATCGTCACCGGGCCGTAGATCGAATCGATCTGCGCACCGCGCAGCGCCTTGCTGACGTCGGCCGGCTTCACGCTGCCCGACTTCTTCACGCCTTCGAACATCACCTGCATGCCGTTGTAGGCCTGTCCTTCGTTGTCGGTCGGCAGGCGATTGAACTTGGCCTTCCAGGCCGTCACGAAGGCCTTGTTGCGCGGATTGTCGATGGTGGCGGTGTAGGCGGTGTTGCCCGGCGTGCCATCCAGGGCCTTGCCGGTGGCATTGATCATGAAGTTCTGGATCAGCGCATGGCCGATCAGCTTGGTCTTCGGGATCAGGCCGAACTCCTCGGCCTGCTTGACGAAGGCGATCGCGTCGCGGCCGGTCTCCGCGACCCAGACTGCGTCGACGTTGGCTGCCTTGAGCTGTGCGATGTAGGGCGAGAAGTCCTTGGTGCCCAGCGGCACGTACAGCGACAGCGCGACGTTCTTGCCGTTCGCCTCGACCGCCTTCTTGAACGATTCGCCGGAGTCGCGGCCCCAGACGTAGTCGGCCGCGAGTACTGCGAAGGTCTTCTCCTTCAAGTCCTTGGCCCATTCGTTGATCATCGCGATGTCCATCGAATCCGAATGGTTGGTTCGGAAGCTGCGCGGCCGGCAGGTGTCGCCGGTGAGTTTGTCCGACTTGCTCGCGACCACGAAGTAGGCCGCGTCCCAGCGGTCGAGGTTCTGCGCGATCGCCAGCGAGATGGAGGAGGGGATGGCGCCGATCAGCAGGTTGTTGCCATCGCGCGCGAGCTTCTCGGCGACGCGCCGGCCCGCATCCGGCGTGCCTTCGTCGTCCGCTTCGGCGTATTCGATCTTGCGTCCATCCACGCCGCCCTTGGCATTGGCTTCATCGATGGCGAACTTCACGGCGCGCATGACTTCTTCGCCCTGTTGCGCGAAGACGCCGGATTTGGACGAGACGAGGCCGACCTTGACCGGCTCCTTGCCTTGCGCCACTGCGGCGAATGGAATCACGGCCGCGAGCGTGCCAAGTGCAATGGCGTTGCGAGCAAAGCGGAAAGTCTTTCGATTCAACATGCAAGTCTCCTAAGTAATCAAAGTCCAAAAGTCGAAGCAAAGCCGGAGGCGGTCCGGCGGCCGTGCGGAAGTTGTCGTGGGTCAGACCATCACGTGCGCTTCGAGGTCGTGAAGGCCCTCGCGAGAGGGTTCGACTTGCCCCTCGGCGATGACCGATCCCTTCGCCATCGCGTAGTAGCGGCGCGCGACGCGCACCACGAGGCTCATGTTCTGTTCGATCAGCAGGAGCGCAGTGCCGTGGTCGGCCACCCGATTGAAGATGTCGGCGAGCTGATCGACGATCACCGGCGCGAGGCCTTCGGTCGGCTCGTCGAGGAGGATCAGCGACGGGTTCGCCATCAGCGCGCGTCCCACAGCGAGCATCTGCTGCTGCCCACCAGAGAGCGCCGTGCCGGGCGTATGCGCGCGCTCGGCGAGGATCGGGAACAGCTTGTAGATCTCGGGCACGTTCCACGGTCCCTTGCGGCCGACCGCAGCGCCCAGCAACAGGTTTTCTTCCACGCTGAGATTGGCGACGATGCGCCTTCCCTGCGGAACGACCACCACGCCGTGCTGGGCCGCGACGTATGGGCGCGGCCGCGCGAGCACCTGGCCGCCAAGCGCGACCCGACCGCTGCGCAGGCTTGCAAGACCCAGGATGGTGTTGACCACGGTCGTCTTTCCCACGCCATTGCGGCCTACAAGCGCAACGCGTTCGCCCGCGTTCACCTTCAGGCTCAGCTTGTGAAGGATGTGGGCCGAGCCGTAGCAGGCATCAACCTTGTCGAGTTCGAGAAGGGGGTTCATCAGGCAGCACTCCCGAGATAGGCTTCACGCACGCGGGGATCGGAGCGCACCGCTGCAGGCTCGCCTTGCGCGATCACGCGTCCGAGTTCGAAGACAGTCACGACATCCGAGATGCCGAACACCACGTCCATGTCGTGCTCGACCAGCAGCACCGACACGTTCCAGCGCGAGGTCAATGCTTTCAGGTGATCGGCGAGGTCATGCGATTCCTTGGCCGACAGGCCGGCCATCGGCTCGTCGAGCAGCAGCACCGTCGGCCGGCCCACGAGCGCGAGGGCGAGATCGAGCCGGCGCTGTTCGCCGTAGCCGAGGTCTTCAGCGACATCGTTGGCACGATGCAGAAGATCGAGCTCGCGCAGCACGGCTTGTGCGTCCGCCTCGTGGTCCTTCGGGTTCATGCGATGTGAAGCCAGCTCGACCTGCCGGCGCACCTTCATCTGCCCGAAGACGCTCGTGCGCTGGAAGCTGCGCGAAAGACCGCGCGCACGGCGTTCGACCACGCCGCATGCGGTGACATCCTCGCCGCCGAGCGTCACCTTGCCGCGTGTGAGTCGGCGGCGACCGGTGATCGCGTCGATCACCGTGGACTTGCCCGCGCCGTTGGGCCCGATCAGGCCGCGGATCTGTCCGCGTTCGAGCGTGAGCGAAACACCGTCGACCGCCTTCACGCCACCGTAGTGGATCGCGACGTCGTCGGCCTGGAGTACGTAGTCGACCATTGCGGATCTCCTTCTGGGCTCAATGCGCCGACGCGGCGCGCGCGACGGGCTCGGGCTGGGTCTTGCGGGGCTTGAAGAGGCGGCCGAGTGCGCCTGCGATGCCGGTGGGCGAGAAGACGATGACGGTGATCAGCGCAATGCCGAAGATCGCCATCCAGTGGTTCGCGTAGTCGCCAAGCACGTCCTTGAACAGGAAGTACACGATGGCGCCAAGCGCAGGGCCCCACAGGGCCTTGTAGCCGCCGACGACGACCATCATCAGCGCGACGCCCGACACGCTCCAGTGCAGGCTCTCGGGCGAGACGAAGCCGGTGTTCAGCGCCGACAACACACCCCCGAGGCCGGTCAGGAGCGCCGACAGCGCGTAGATCGCGGCGCGCGGGAGCAGCGTGCGTACGCCGATGAAGCGTGCGCGTTCCTCGTTGTCGCGCACGGCCTCGGTCACGCCGCCGAAGCGGCTGCGCAGCAGCAGCGCGAGTGCGAGCGTGACGAGTACGAGCACCGTCCAGCACACCATGAAGAGCACCGCGGGCTGATGCAACTGCGACTGCGAGAGGCCGAACAGGCTCTGCGGCCAGTTGATGTTCATGCCATCGGCGCCGCCCGTCAGGCCGCGGGCCCGCGATGCGGTCAGGAAAGCCATCTGCCCGATCGCCAACGTGAGCATGCTGAAGGCAACGCCGGGCACCCGCACGATCACCAGTCCGACGATGAACGCGATGACCGTGATGCCGATCAGCGTGGCCGCGATCGCGAGTTCGGCCGGCATCAGTCCGAGCTCGAGGAGGATCCCCATCGAGTAGCCGGAGACACCGAAGAAGAGTGCGTGGCCGAAGCTCACCATGCCGTTCTGCCGCAGCAGCAGGCCGACGCCCATGGCGAACACGGCGTAGATCACGGCCTGCGTCAGCAGCGAGAGCACGGTGCCTGAGGTGATGAATGCCGCCACGAGGCCGCCGGCGACGAGCGCGACCACCGCGCTCGAGCCCATCCGGGTGATGTTCATGCGAGTTCCTTGAGGGAAGAAAAGCGGGGGGCGAACTTCAGGTCCTGCTTCCTGCGAAGCCGGATGGCTTCCAGATCAGCACCGCGACCATGATCACGAAGGGCAGGATGGCGGAGAAGTCGGGCACGTAGACCGCGCCGAGCGCCTGGATCATTCCGAGCGCCATCGCTGCGACGAAGGCACCTGCGAGCGAGCCGAGCCCGCCGACTACCACGACGACGAACGAATCGATGATCACGTCGCTGCTCATCGATGGCGAGAGCGAAAGGAATGGCGCGGCCACCACGCCGGCCAGGCCGGCGAGTGCGGTGCCGAGGCCGACCACGCCTGCGCTGAGCAGGTCGGTGTTCACGCCCTGCATTGCGGTCGTCGTGGGATCGGTGCTTGCTGCACGCACGAAGAGCCCCACCTTCGAATGGCGTAGCCACAGCGTGAGCCCCAGCGCGACCATCGCACCGACAACGATCACGCCGAGTCGGTAGGCAGGCAGCGGTGTGCCGAAGAAGTTGATCGACGTCGCGAGTGCCGCGGGTACGTCGACGGTCAGGTTGCTCTTGCCCCAGACCGTCTGCACGAAGTCCTCGATGACCAGCAGCAGGCCGAAGGTGACCAGCACCACCGTGAGCGGATCGCGATCCTGCAGCAATCGGAAGCCGTAGCGGTCGAGCACCACGCCGAGCAGCGCCATGACGGCAGGCGCGGCCACGAGGGCAACCCAGAAGTTGCTGTGCAGCGCGATCGAGTAGCCGAGGTATGCGCCGAGCATGTAGAGCGAGCCGTGCGCGAAGTTGACCACGCGTCGCAGGCCGTAGATGAGCGCAAGCCCCGAGCACATGATGATCAGCAGCGCCCCGTAGACCAGGCCGTTGAAGATGTTGATGGTGAGCATCCTGTTGTCTCCTCGCGATTCAGATGTCGGCCAGTGCGCCGGTGGGTGCGCCGAATGCGGTCCAGCCGCCGTCGGCCGACAGCACGGCGCCGGTGACGTAGCTCGCCGCTGGCGATGAAAGAAAGAAGATCGTCTCGGCGATCTCCGCCGGTTCGGCCATGCGGCCCAGCGGTGTGCGCGAAGCGATCGCGTGTGCGTCGATCGCACCGCGCCGCACCAGGTCGTCCACGAGCGCGGTGCGCACATAGCCGGGCGCCACTGCATTGACGCGGATGCCTTCGCGCGCCCATTCGCTGGCGAGTGCACGTGTCATCCCGAGCACGCCGGCCTTGGCGGCGCTGTACGCGTTGCGGCCGGGGATGCCCGCCAGGCTCGCGATGGAGCCGAGGTTGACGATGGCGCCGCGCTGGCCGCGTGCATCGCGCGTCTGCGAGCGCATCGTGGCGAGCACCGCCTGCGTCATGAGGAACGCGCCCTTCAGGTTGACTGCCAGCACTCGGTCGAAGCCTTCGGGTGTCTGTTCGAGCGTCGGCGCGTTCTGTTCGCTGATGCCGGCGTTGTTGACGAGCGCATCGATGCGGCCGAAGCGCTCGGTGACGCGGGTGACTGCGGTCTGGACGCTGGCGGCATCGGTGACATCGCAGGCGATGGCGATGTGATCGTCTCCTAGTGCGGCCGCGCGTCCCTGCGCGGCCTCGTCACGCAGGTCGAGCAATGCAACGCGCCAGCCGGAAGCGGCGAAGCGTTCCGTTGTCGCCCAGCCGATGCCGTCGGCGGCGCCAGTCACCAGCGCGGTGGGCGCGTGGGTGGATGCGTTGGCCATGGCTCAGGCGGCCGTGCGATGTGTCGTCGGTGTCCGGCCGAATCCGGCATCGCGCGAGGCTTCGGCAAGTTGCCGTTTGCTGCGCGGCGGGCAGGTGCAATCCGCTGTCTTTTGCATGTCTTGTCTCCTGGTTTCCTCAATTGCCATGCGCTCTGCGCGGTGTTTCGCGCGCATCGCATCCATGGCGGAATTCTTGGCGAGGGGCTTGCCGCGTGCGTCGACGATTCAGGCCGACACCCGGACAATTCGTGCGCGGGCGATCAGGTTTTCCCTAGGGCCACGGCCGGCTCGGCGCGCGGTGCATTGCGCGCAGCCCGCGCAGCGGCGTGGCGTGCGGCAAGTCGCGCGAACACGATGCCGGGGCCGATCGTGATGCCGGGTGCGGTGTAGACGCCACCCATGATCGAGTGCATGTCGTTGCCCACTGCATAGAGGCCTTCGATCGGTGCGCCAGCGGCGTCGAGCGCGCGTGCGTTCGCATCGGTGGTGAAGCCGGTGGCTGCGCCGATGTCGCCGGGGTAGAGACGCACGGCGTAGAAGGGGCCTCGGGTGAGCGGGCCGAGACAGGGGTTGGGGCCCGGCCAGCTCGCGTCACCGATGTTCTGCGAGTAGACGGTGCTGCCTCTCTGGAAGTCGGGATCGACGCCCTGGCTTGCGTTCGCGTTGAAGCGCCGCACGGTTTCGGCGAGCTTCGCGGGGTCGATCGAAAGCGATTGGGCCAGCGATTCGATCGTGTCGCCGCGCACGAGGTAGCCGTCGGCGAGGTAGGGCGCGAGACCCTTGCCGCCGGGTCGGACCATGCCGATGCCGTACTTGCGCAGTGCTTCAGCGTCGCAGATGAGGAAGGCCGGCACGCTGTTTTGTCCGCCCTGTTGCAGCTTCTGCATCGCGAGGCCGAACAGGTGGTACGAGGTGCTTTCGTTGACGAAGCGCTCGCCGGTCTGGTTCACCGTGAGCATGCCGGGCTTGGCACGGTCCATCACGAAATGAGGGAACACGCCGATGCTGCCATCAGCGCGACGGCGCTTGGAGACGGGCGCCCAGAAGGCGGGGCTCATCGCGCCTTCGCCGTAGCGCGCGCCGACGGCTTCCGCCAGCGAATGCGCTTCTCCGGTATGGCCGGGCGCGCCGGGGCACCACTCAGGGTCGACGCCGGGCAGCATCGCCTGGCGGCGTGCGGGGTCGCGATTGAAGCCGCCGCTGGCGAGCACGACGCCGCCTCGGACGTGCACCGTGCGTTGTGTGTCGCCCTGTTGGAGGTCGATCGATTCGACGCCGTCCTCGGCTCGGCCGATCCGTTCGACGCTCGTCTCGAGCGCGAGGCTGACTTCGTTGCGTCGCGAGAGTGAATACAGCAGTCGCGCAATGAGCGCGTTGCCCATGACGAGCCGCGTGCCGCGCGCATGCTGCAGCCGATCGGCGGCGTGGCGTCCGAGGATCTTCGCGGAATGACGAAGCGATGCGACCGAGCGCGACATCCCCAGCAGATGATTGATGTCCGTTCGGTCGACCATCATGCCGCCCAGCACCGTGAATTCGGGGATCGGCGGACGCACGAGCGGGAAGAGCTCGCCCAGCAGGCGGCCATCGAACGGCACCGGTTCGAGCGCGCGGCCATTGATCGTGGAGCCGCCCAGGTCGGAGATGTAGTCCGGGTGCCTGGGGCAGGCCCGGAAGTGCACGTCCGTGGTGGATTCCAGCGCCTCGATGGCTTCGGCACCGTGCTCCAGAAAGGCTTGGCGAAGACTGGACGGCGTACGGGTGCCGATCGCGTTGTCGAGGTAGCGTGCGGCTTCCGCGATGGAGTCCTGCGGATTCACGCCGGCACCGAGGCGTGTTCCGGGCACCCAGGTTGTGCCGGCGGATAGAGCGGTGGTTCCGCCGACGTGCGAAGTACGTTCGACAAGCAGCACCTGCCGGCCTTCGAGCGCCGCGAAAAGCGCCGCCGCCATGCCGGCACCGCCCGCGCCGATCACCACCACGTCGAAGGTCGGGTCCTGCGGCAGGGAAGCAAGGGTCTGGATGCGATGCATGTCATTGCTCCACGAGAAAGTCGACCATCAGGTCGCGCACACGCGCGAACATGTCGGCACCGGTGGCAGTGGCGCAGCCCTTCGACCTTGCAGCGGCGATCAGGGGCGAGATGGCGGGTGCGGTGATCACGCATCCGACGAATGCGCGCGGATCGAGTCGCTCGACGTCGACCGGATAGGGATCGCTTTCCTTCATGCCGGCAGGCGAGGCGTTGATGACGAGATCGAACCCGTCGGGGTCGCTGTTGCCGGTTGCCACCGGGCATTTGTCGAGTCCCGCGAGACGTGAGACGAGTGCGTCGCGGCGCGTGGTGTCGCCGTCATGGATCGCGAGCGAGGCGACGCCGGCCATGACAAGGGCATGGGCGATCGCAGAGCCCGCGCCGCCGGCGCCGACGAGGAGCGCCTTGCGGCCGGCCGGGTCGCATGCGCGATCGCGCAACGCGGCAACGTAGCCGAGGCCGTCGAACATGTCGCCGTGCCAGGTGCCGTCGGGGTTGCGGCGCATCGTGTTCACCGCGCCCAGGAATCGCGCGCGGTCGGAAGCACTGGCGCAGAGCGCAAAGCAGGCGAACTTGTGGGGCACCGTCACGATGACGCCATCGACGTTCTGCGCGAGCGAGACGCCCTCCAGCCAGCGCGCAAGCGCCGCCGGGGCGACGTGGGCGGGCATCACCATCGCATTGAGTCCGCGCTCGGCGAAGACGCGGCTCACGTCCCCCGGCGATTTCACCTGCGCGATGGGGTCGCCCACGATGTAGTGGACGCGGGTGGCACCGTTCAACAAAAGCTGTTCCGACATTCCGATCTGTCTCCTGGGGTTGTGCGCATCCGCTTGGTAACGCGGGGCGATGGCGTGATCGTAATGAAAAATGGAATAGCATTCAAGTATTGAACGTGATTCAGAAGAAATCTAGAATTCGGCCGGAGACAACCATGGACCACCGCAAGATCCCCATTGCCCTGTTCGGCGCCGGCGCCATCGGCCGCACGCATATCGATCGGCTGCAGCGCAGCGATCGAACGTCGCTCGCGGGGATTGCCGACCCGACTGAAGCCGGACGCGCAGCGGCGCAGGCGGCGGGCGTGCCCTGGTTCGCGGACCACTGCGCATTGCTCGAAGCTGTTCGACCCGCTGGAGCGATCGTGGCAACGCCCAACGCCACGCACGTATCGATCTCCCTCGATTGCCTCGCCGAAGGCGTTGCCGTCCTGGTCGAGAAACCGGTGGCCGACACGGTCGCCGACGCGCAGCGCCTCGTCGATGCCGAAGCCAAATACCGCGTGCCGGTGCTGATCGGCCATCACCGCCGCCACAACCCGGTCATCGGACGCGCGCGTGAGATCGTGTCTGCCGGCCGGCTCGGTCGCGTCGTCGCGGTCAATGCACTGGCGACCTTCCTCAAGCCCGACAGCTACTTCGAGACACCCTGGCGCCGCCAGCCCGGCGGCGGCCCGGTGCTGATCAACCTCATCCACGACATCGATCTGCTGCGCTTTCTCGTCGGCGAAATCGAATCGGTGCAGGCAGTCGACAGCCACGCCACGCGCGGGTTCGAAGTCGAGGACAGCGCCGCGGCGGTATTGCGCTTCAGCAGCGGCGCGATCGGCACCGTGGTCGTCTCGGACTGCGTCGCGGCCCCGTGGTGCTGGGACTTTTGTGCGGGCGAATCACCTGCTTATCCGCGACAGGCCGTGCAATCGCACTTCATCGCGGGCACGCATGGCTCGCTCTCGCTGCCCGACCTTGCGCTGTGGCACTACGCGGGCAAACGCGGCTGGCATGAAGAGCTCACCCGCGAACAGAGTGTGGTGCATCAAGGCGACCCCTACGAGCGGCAACTCGCACATTTCGCCGGCCTCATCGAGGGTCGCGAGACCGCTTCTCTTTGCAGCGCAATCGACGGCATGCGCACGCTTGCCGCGACCCGTGCAGTGCTCGATGCCGCGGCCGGGCCATCCCGCGCATCGGATACGCTGACCCTTCCCGTCAACGAAGGAAGGAGCGAATCATGAGCGGCGTCATGGAAAGAACCCTGGGCATTCTCGAACTGCTGTCCCAGCACGGAGAAGGTCTCGAACTCGCGGCTGTCGCCGACCAACTCAACATGCCGCGCAGCGCGGCGCACCGCCTGCTGAACGAGCTGATCCGCGTCGGCTACGTGCGTCAGTTGCGCGACCACGGCGACTACATGCTGACCACCAAGCTGGTGTCCGTCGGCCTTTCTTTCCTGAGCCAGAGCGGCATCGTCGACTTCTCGCAGCCGCTGCTCGACCGGCTGGCCGAGATCTCGGGCGAGCTCGTGCGCCTGTCTGTCATCGACGGCGAGCGGCTCACGTGGGTTGCGCGCGCGCAGGGCGCCCGGCAGGGCCTGCGCTACGACCCGGACATGGGCAGCGACGCGCGCCTGTCGTGTTCATCGTCGGGCCTCGCCTGGATGGCCGGCCTCAGCGACGACGAGGCGATGACGCTCGCATCGCGCCAGGGTATCGGCCAGCCCGAGGAATACGGGCCCAACGCACCGCGCACCATGAAGGAAATGATGGACATGGTGCATGCCGCGCGCGAGCGCGGCTACAGCGTGACCGTCGAAACCTTCACCGCCGGCCTCAATGCGATGGCCGCGCCGGTCCGCCTCGGCAACCGGCCGCCGATCGGCGTCATCACGATCGCCGGCCCGACAGTGCGATTCACCGAGGAACGCATGCACGCGCTCGCGCCCGAACTGCTCGCGATCTGCGAGCAGATGGCCGCTGCGAGCGGCACTTCGCCCTTCTTCCAGGGCGCCCACTCCGGCAGCGGCGGACGCAAGTCCGGCCGATTGCCGATCTACGCCGCCTAGCGGCACTTCCGACGATGCCCGACGACGCAGATCCCCACGATTCCACGCCCCCTTCCTCGGCCACTCTTGCGTGCGATCTGCTTGTCGTCGGCTCCGGCGCGGGGGGGCTCGCCGCCGCAGTCACCGCGGCACACCTGGGTCTCTCGGTCATCGTCGTGGAGAAGGAATCCCAGCTCGGCGGAACCACTGCGTGGTCCGGCGGCTGGATGTGGATCCCGCGCAATCCGCTCGCCCGCGCGGCAGGCATCGAGGAAGACGAAGCGCGGCCGCTGGCCTATCTGCGCCGCGAACTCGGCCCGCAGTTCGACGAAGCGCGTGCCCGTGCCTACCTGGATAACGGACCGCGCATGGTGGATTTCTTCCAGCGTCACACGGCGCTGCGGTTCATCGACGGCAATGCGATTCCTGACTTCCATGGCCGCACCACCGATGCGGCGACAGGCGGACGTTCGGTCTGCGCTGCGCCGTTCGACGGACGGCGACTCGGCAATCACATCCACCAGATCAAGCCGCCGCTGCCCGAGACCACGCTCTGGGGCATGGGGATCGGCTCCGGGCGGGAGCTGCGGCATTTCCTCGACGCAAGTACGTCGCCGCGTTCCGCGTGGTACGTCGCGAAGCGCCTCGCGTCGTACGTCCGCGATCGCCTGCTGCATGGACGCGGGCTACGGCTGGTCAATGGCAATGCGCTCACGGGCGCACTTGCGGCGTCGGCTTTCGAGGCCGGTGTCCAGGTCCTCGTCGATCGCGCGGCGCGCCGGCTGCTGCGACGTGGCGAGCGCGTGGTGGGTGCGGTGGTCGAATCACCCGCGGGCCGCGTGCGCATCGAAGCATCGCGCGGCGTCGTCCTCGCATGCGGCGGGTTTCCGCACGACACCGAACGCCTGAAGGCGCTGTTGCCGCATGCCCCCACGGGCCGCGAGCACTGGTCGGCCGGATCGCGCGGCAACACGGGCGATGGACTGCGCCTCGGGGAGTCGGTCGGCGGCCTCGTTGCCGACGATCTCGCGCAGTCTGCTGCGCTCGCTCCAGTGTCGCTGGTGCCACGCACGGACGGCTCGGTGGCGCACTTCCCGCACCTCATCGAACGCGCCAAGCCGGGCTTGATCGCCGTGCGCCGCGATGGGCGTCGCTTCGTCAACGAAGCCGATTCGTATCACGACTTCATGCGCGGATTGCTCGCCGCAACGCCGGCCGGTGAGCCGGTCGAAGCCTGGTTGATATGCGATACCGCTTTCATCCGCCGCTTCGGGCTCGGTGCCGTCAAGCCCGCGCCGATCTCGCACCGCCGAATGCTGGCCAACGGCTATCTCAAGCGCGGTCGCACGTTGGCCGAACTTGCAGCGGCCTGCGGCGTCGAGCCGGCGGGTCTCGCTGCCACGGTCGAACGCTACAACGTGCAAGCCCTGCAGGGCCGGGATGAGGATTTCGCCAAAGGCGAGACGCCCTACAACCGCGTGCAGGGCGAAGCGCGGCCCGGCCTCGCGAATCCATGCATGGCGCCGATCGAGCGCGGGCCGTTCTACGCCGTGAAGGTCGTCGCCGGCAGCCTCGGCACCTTCGCCGGTTTGCGCGTCGACGCGAACGCGCGCGTGCTCGACCGACAGGGTGCGCCGATCGCGGGCCTCTATGCAGCCGGCAACGACATGGCCAGCGTGATGGGCGGCCACTACCCGAGCGGCGGCATCACGCTCGGCCCCGCCATGACCTTCGCCTGGATCGCCGCGCACGACGCCGCGGGCGTGGCGTCTTCTTCCGCAGAGCGTCGGCCGTCCGCGCCGGCGCCATCCCAGACCGTCTCCACCGAACCACTCATCGAGGAACCCATCGCATGTACTACGAGATAGCCACTCTGACCTTGCCCTTCGGCACCGCCGCGCAGGCCGCGCAACAGGTGCAAGCCTTCGCGAGCGCGCCCGGCGCGGGCGGTGAACTGCTGGCCTGCTGGACCAGCGACATCGGCGTGTTGAACCAGATGATCGTGCTGCGCGGCTTCGAGGACCGCTCGGCGCTCGATGCCGCTCGGCAGCGCACGCTCGCCAGCCCGAGCCCCTTCGGCTGTGGCGAGGTCTATCAGCGGCTCGAACTCGCGAGCTACCGTGCCTTCGACTGGATGAAGCCGGTGCGGCCGAGCGGCGAATCCGGCATCGCCGGGCCGGTGTACGAAATCCGCACCTATGGCATCAAGCCCGGCGGCGTCAGCAAGACCAGCGAGTTGTGGGCCGAGTGCCTGCCCGCGCGCGAAAGGCTGTCACCGTGCGTCATTGCGATGGTGGCGCTCGATGGCGCGCCGCGCTTCACCAACATCTGGGCCTACCCCTCGCTGGACGCGCGCAGCAAGGCGCGCGCCGATGCGGTCGCGCAGGGCATCTGGCCGCCGAAGGGCGGTCCGGCGTGGCTCACGACCGACATGGTCTCCACGATCGCATTGCCGACCGCAGTCTCCCCGCTGAAGTAAGGAGACTGCGATGTCCCGTGTTCTCTCGATGGCGTATCTCACCGCCTGCGACGCGACTCCTCAGGAGGCCGTTCGGATTGCGGCCCAGCTCGGCTACGCGCACCTGGGTCTGCGGCTGTTGCCCAACGCGCCCGGTGCACCACAGCAACATCTGATCGGCAAGCCCGACGCGCTGCGCGAAACCGTGGCGCTCTTGCGCGACACGGGTGTCGGGATCTTCGACCTGGAGATCATCCGCATCAACGAGGGCTTCGACCCGTCGGACTTCCGTCCGCTTCTGGATGCGGGTGCGGCGCTCGGCGCACGCGCGGTGCTCGTGGCGGGCGACGACACAAACACAACGCGCCTCGCCGACGGCTACGCGCGCCTGTGCGAGGTGATGAAGCCCTACGGCATGACCGCCGATCTCGAATTCATGCCCTGGACGGCGGTGCCGCATGCGCGCGCTGCGCTATCGGTCATCGAGGCCGCCGGCATGCCATCGAACGCCGGCATCCTCGTCGACGCGCTGCATTTCGATCGCTCGGACTCCACGCTGGAGGACATCCGTGCGTTGCCACGCCAGTTGCTGCACTACGCGCAGATCTGCGACGCGCCCGGTCGCGCGCGGCAGGGCCGCGACTTCACGGTCGAAGAAATGATCCACACGGCTCGCTGCGCCCGTCTGCAGCCCGGTGAAGGCGACATCGACCTGGCCGGCCTGCTCTCGGCCTTGCCGGCCGACCTGCCCGTGAGCGTCGAGGTGGTGCACCTCGATCGCATGCGCGCCATGGACCCCGCCGAATGGGCTCGCCAGTGCCTCGAGGCGAGCCGCCGCTATTTGTAGGAGACAGAACATGGATTTCGCGCTCAACGACGAGCAGAAGATGATGATCGACACCGTGCGGCGCTTCATCGCCGAGGAGCTTCGTCCGCTGGAGGATCGGCTCGAGAACGACGGTCATATCGATCGCGACACCGCCACCACGATCCACGAGAAGGCGAAGGCACTGGGCCTCTACGCGCTCAACATGCCCGCCGAATTCGGCGGCGGCGGCCTGTCGAACCTGGACCGAATCCTGTGCGAAGAGCAGTTCGGCCACACCAGCGACTACCTGATCCGCCGCGCCTTCGGCAACGTCTACGAACCACTGCTGCATTGCCGGGGCGAACAGTTCGCGCGATGGCTCGAACCGTCCGTGGCCGGCAAGCGCACCTGCGCAATCGCGATCACCGAGCCTGGCGCCGGATCCGATGCGGCCGGCATTCGGACGCATGCGAAGAAGACGGACACCGGCTGGGTCCTCAACGGTGGCAAGCACTTCATCAGCGACGGCGAATGGAGCGACTTCTTCCTCGTGTCGGCCCGGACCGGCGAGAAGGAGATCTCGATGTTCATGGTCGACAAGGGCCTCGCGGGCTTCACCGTGGGCAAGGACCAGCAGATGATGGGCATCCGCGGCACACCGCACCTGGAACTCTTCTTCGACAACGTGCAGCTCGACGACGCGGCACTGCTCGGCGAGCGTGGGCAGGGCTTCAAGCTCGCGATGAGTGCGCTCAACGTGGTGCGTCTCGCTCAGGTCGGTGCGCGCGCAATCGGCAAGGCGAGCCACGTACTCGAACTGATGACGGCCTACGCCAACGACCGCCAGCAGTTCGGCCAGCGGATTGGCGACTTCCAGATGGTCCAGCAGATGCTGGCCGACAGCGTGATCGAGATCAACGCTGCGCGCTGGATGGTCTATCACGCTGCATGGATGCTCGACCAGGGCTTCGATGCGCGCGAGCAGATCGCGATGGTAAAGGTGCATGCGGCCGAAACACTGGGCCGCGTGGTCGACCGCGCGGTGCAGGTCTTCGGCGGCATGGGCTTCTGCAAGGAGCTGCCGATCGAGCGCTACTACCGCGATGCGCGCATCTACCGCATCTTCGACGGCACCAGCGAAATCCATCGCGGCGTGATCGCCAAGAGTGCGATGAAGAAGGGCGCCTCGCTCTTCGAACTGCACCGCTAGGAGCCGCAGCGATGACGCATTCGAACAGCGGCAAGTTCATGAGCGCGCGCGAAGCAGTTGCGTTGATCCGCGACGGCGACACGATCGGCCTGATGGGCGGCGGTGGCGGCCTCATGGAAGCCACGCATCTCTTCGAGGCCGTGCAGGCGCGCTTCCTTGAAACGCAAACGCCGCGCGCACTCACGGTGATGCATGCGCTGGGCATCGGCGACAAGAAGACCAAAGGCATGAACTGCTTCGCGCACGAAGGGCTGGTGAAGCGCGTAATCGGCGGCCACTGGGTCTGGTCGCCCGCGATGCAGCGCCTTGCAGAGGAAGAGAAGATCGAGGCCTACATCCTGCCCGGCGGCGTGTCGAGCCAGCTCATGCGCGAGATCGGGGCCGGAAGGCCGGGGCTTTTCACGCACGTCGGCTTGGGCACCGTTTGCGACCCGCGCCAGGGTGGCGGCCGAATGAATGCGGCGGCGCAGGAGGACCTCGCTGAAGTGGTGCAGATGGATGGCCGCGAGTACCTGCGCTACAAGCCTTTTCCCATTCATATCGCGCTGGTGCGCGCGAGTGCGGCCGACGATGACGGCAACATCAGCTTCGAGCACGAGGCCGCCAATCTCGATGCGCAATCGCTCGCCCTCGCCGCGCGCAACAGCGGCGGCAAGGTGATCGTGCAGGTGAAGGAGCGGGTGCCCAGCGGTTCGCTCAAGGCGCGCGAAGTGCGTATTCCGTCAGCGTGGGTTGATGCGATCGTGGTCGATCCCGCGCAGGCCACGAGCTACGCGATTCCGTTCGATCCGGCGTTCTCGGGCGAACTCACCGGCGCTTCGCGTCGCGACAGCGAAGCCACCGACCATGCGATGGAGAAGGCTGCATCTGCCGAGGCCTTCGGCGAGCGGCAGGCCGTGGCGCGCCGCGCCGCCGAGGAGTTGTTCAACACGGGCAAGGCGCGCCCTGTCGTCAACTACGGTGTCGGTGTTCCGGACGCGGTCGCGCGGCTCGTCGCGCTGCGCGGTGACAGCGGCCGCATCTACCAGACCATCGAGCACGGCACCTACGGTGGCCTGCTGATGGATGGCGAACTGTTCGGCTATGCGCGCAACGCCAACGCGATGCTGGACGCCGCGACGCAGTTCGACTTCTACGCCGGCGGCGGTCTCGACATCGCGTTCCTCGGCTTCGGCGAGTTCGATGAGGAAGGCAGCGTCAACGTGTCGCGCCTCGGCGGCTTCACGGTCGGGCCGGGCGGCTTCATCGACATTGCGCAGAACGCGCGCAAGGTCGTGTTCTGTGGCACCTTCGCGGCAAAGGGCGTGAAGCTCTCCACCGGCGACGGCGGCATGCGCGTGATGCAGCAGGGTGCGGTGAAGAAGTTGGTGCGACGCGTGGACCAGATCACCTTCAGCGGCCCTCAATCGGTGGTTCGAGGGCAGGACGTGCTCTATCTCACCGAGCGCGCGAGCTTCCGGCTGGGGCCGCAGGGCGTGGAGCTTTTCGAGATCGCGCCCGGCATCGACCTGGAGCGCGATGTGCTTGCCGAAATGGGCTTCGCGCCCCGCATCGCAAAGGACCTCGCCGTGATGCCGGCGCGCTTCTTCAGCGCTGTGGAATGAGGCGCCTCACGCTTGGGAGGTCCGCGGCGCGAATCAGCCGCGTCTCCTGCGCGGTGATCAGGTGCGCCGAGGCCTGCAGATAGGCCGGGAAGTCCGGATGCGTGTCGCGGGCCTTGCTGCGCGCCTCATAGTCAGCCAGGCTCTCGTAGGCCCACAGGTGCACGAATTGATTCTGGGGGCCGACGAGGCTCGTGTAGAAGCCGAGCGGATGGCCGAGCGTTTCCATGAGGATCGGCATGGCGAGCCGGTCGAAGACATCGAGGAACTCCGGCATCTTGCGCAGCGCGATGGTGTAGACGCGATGGTCCACGAGCGGTCTTGAAACGAGATTCATGCGACAGGCTCCAGTTGACGTGTGGGTGCGATCGGGGCTGCTGATGAGTTGCGCTTCGCAGCAAGGTCCGCGACGTGATTGGCGGCGACGTACGCAAAGGTCATGTTCGGCCCGTGCGTGATCCCGGCGCCCGGATAGTTGCCGCCCATCATGCTCGCCCGGTCGTTGCCGACGGCGTAGAGGCCGGCGATCGGCGAGCCGTCGCGCTTGAGCACTTCGCCGACGGGGCTCGTGCGGATGCCATCGAAGGTGCCGAGGTCGCCCATCACCACCTTCACCGCGTAGAAAGGACCGGTCTCGATCGGTGCCACGCAAGGATTGGGCTGACGTTCCGGGTCCGCCAGGTAGCGGTTGAACGCGGTGCGGCCGCGGTCGAAGGCGGGGTCCTGGCCTTGTGCGGCGCCGCCCGCGTTGTAGTCGCGCACGGTGGCTTCCAGGCCAGCCGGGTCGATGCCGGCACGCTGCGCGAGTTCGGAGAGGGTGCGGCCCTTGATCAGATAGCCGCTGCGCAGATGCGCGCCGAGCGGCATCGGCGCGGGCTTGACATAGCCGAGGCCGTACTTCGCGAGCGCGGTCTTGTCGACCACCAGCCACATGGCGGTTTCCTTCTGGCCCGCGCAGGCGCGGATCATCGCCGCGCCGACATCGTGGTACGAGTTCGACTCGTTCGTGAATCGCTTGCCATTGCGCAGCACGCCGATGACGCCGGGCTTGTAGCGGTCGAGCAGATGGGGGAACACGCCGAACTCCCCGTTCGCATACGGCACGCGCGACACCGGCATCCATGCCGCGCTGTCCGCGAAGCGGATGTCGGCCATGCCGCCGGCGGCCTCAGCCATGGCCACGCCGTCGCCTGTGTTGCCGACCGGCGTGGGCGACAGATGCTCTCCGCCTCGCGCCACATGCGGATAGGCCTTGGCGATTCGCTGCACGTCATGCGGGAAGCCGCCGCAGGCGAGCACCACGCCGCGCCGCGCGCGAATGGTGCGTACGCCGCCGGGCCCTTCGACTTGCAGGCCGACCGCGTGGCCGTCTTCCATGAGCACCTTGCGCGCGGGGGTCGAGGTCTCGATCGGAATGCCGAGGTCCAGCGCCGATTTCGCCAGCCGCGCTGCGAGCGCATTGCCGCTGGTGACGTTGATGCCGCGCCGATAGAGCAGCAGTTCCTTCATGTGCGTGGCCAGCCGCCGGGCGACATAGAGGAAGGAGGTGAGCGACTTCGTGGCGCGGAAGAAGTGCTTGAGGTCTGCGTTCGACGAGTTGAACATCATCCCGATGAAGGTGATGGTCTTCAATGGCGGCTTCAGGCGCTGCATGTCCTTGCCGAGGCCGCGGATGTCATACGGCGCCGCGAGGATGGAGCGGCCGATCTGCGCGCCGCCAGGCTCGTCGCAGTGGTAGTCGGGGTAGAGCGTCTGCACGAACTTCATCTCGGTCTCGCGCTCGAAGAACTCCACCATCTTCGGACCGTTGTCGAGAAAGGTGTCGACGGCTGCCGCATCGAAGAAGCGACCCGTCTCCTGCATGAGGTACTCGCGCACTGCCTCGCGCGTGTCGGCAGGATTCTGCTTGCGGCCGTGTGGCGCGAGTGGAATCCACAGCACGCCCCCCGACAGTGCCGTGGTGCCGCCGAAGACGGGTTCCTTCTCGATCACCATCACATCGAGTCCGCGCTTCGTCGCAGTGATGGCGCAGGCGAGTCCGGCGGCGCCGGAGCCGACCACCAGCAGGTCGTATTCGCGTTCCTGGGTCATTGCTTTGTCTCCTTGGGTGATGTCAGGCGGTTGCCGTCGTGCGGTTGAAGCCGGGGCGGGGCACCATGTCCATCAACATGCTGGACATGCCGCCGTCCACCAGCAGTTCGGCGCCGTTGACGTAGGCCGAACGCGGGCTCGCGAGGAAGAGCGCCGCATCGGCGATGTCCTGCGGCTCGCCGATGCGGCGGCTGGCGGTGACCTGCGCGCGCCGTGCTTCGAAGCCGGGTTCCTCGTAGAAGGTGGCGGATAGGGCGGTCCGGATCATTCCCGGGCAGATCACATTGCTGCGAATTCCCAGCGGACCCCACTCCACAGCCATTTGCCGCGACATGAGAAGCACGCCCGCCTTGCTCGCGCTGTAGGCGCCACTGCCGGTCTGCGGGTGCAGCGCGGAGATCGAGGCGACGTTCACGATGCTGCCGCGCCGTGCATCGCGCATCGGTTTCGAGAAGGCACGTGCGCACAGCAGATAGCCGGTCAGGTTGACCGCCAGCACCTGGTTCCATGCATCGAGGCTCACGTCTGCCAGGTTGCCCGCGCGAAGCATGCCCGCGTTATTAACCAGCACACTGCAGGCCCCCAGTTCGTCGGCCACACGCTGCGCGGCCTTGCCGACGCTGCATTCGCTGGCGATGTCGCACTCGATGGAAATGGCGGTCCGGCCCTCTGAACGCAGTTGCGCGGCGAGCGCTTCCGCACCCTTGCCGTCGAGGTCGAGCAGCGCGACCTTCGCGCCCGCGTCGCTGAGCGATTGCGCGACTGCGGCTCCGATGCCGCTGGCCGCACCGGTGACGACCGCGACTTGGTCTTCGAGCGCCAGCCATGCGTTGCCGTGAGGATGAGTTGTTGTCATGAATGTCTCCTTGGGTCCACGGCTTCATTGTTCGGCGCGCCCCTTGCCGGTGGTTTGACGATTCATGCCAACAACCGGACAATTCCGGCCTCCCTGTCCGAGCGTCGCCTCCATGCCTAGAGTCATTCCCAACTACTCGCTCTACGGCGATCAGGCCCAGCCGAGCTGGCAGTCGACCTTCGATTTCGAATGGATCCCGACGCGTTCCAAGCGCTACAACTGGGAGATCCAGCCTCACACGCATGACGCCTTCGTGCAGATCCTTCTGCTTCGTCAGGGCGCCGTCGAGGTGCAGGTCGACCATGCGCGGATCAGCGAACGCGCGCCTTGCCTGATCCTGATTCCTGCACAAACCGTGCATGGATTTCACTTCGCGCCCGACACCGACGGGCCGGTCGTCACCGCGGCCCAGCGGCCGCTCGAATCGCTGGCGCAGGTGGTCATGCCCGATCTCGTCGAGAGCATCCGCAAGCCGCTCGTGATGTCGCTCGCGTCGCAGGACGAGGCGATGGATGCGCTGATGCCGATCTTCCTCGCGATCGAACGCGAATCGCGGCGAAGCTCGATCGGGCAGGTCGCGGCGGCCTTGTCGCTGATCACCGCACTGCTGGTGCAGATAGCGCGGCTGAGGCAGGTCGATGCGGAGACGCCGGTGCTTCGCGATTCACGCAAGCACGGGCAGATCCAGAAATTCCGCGCACTGGTCGATACGCGATTCAAGCAGCACCTGCCGCTG
Source organism: Variovorax sp. (assembly GCA_017744935.1). Taxonomy (GTDB): domain Bacteria; phylum Pseudomonadota; class Gammaproteobacteria; order Burkholderiales; family Burkholderiaceae_C; genus Variovorax. The sequence continues at coordinate 3,022 of JAGIAI010000040.1, read as the reverse complement.
CAGGACTACGCGTCCGAACTCGGCATCACACCGGGGCAACTCACGCGCCTGTGCCGCGAAGTCCTCGGGACATCGAGCCTCGCTGTGCTTCATGCGCGGCTGGTGCACGAGGCGCAGCGCGAGCTGGTCTACACCGACGTCAGCATCAAACGCCTCGCAAGCGACCTGGGCTTCGTGGATGAAGCCTATTTCGGCCGCTTCTTCCGCAAGCACACGGGACTCACGCCGCGGGAGTTTCGGTCGCGCGCGCGGGCCTAGGGTCGATCGAGCCGGAACATTTCAACCGTGCGGCAGGCGATGCCGTCTGTCTGGCAGATAGAACTGCGGGTTGCCTCCGTTTGTCTGCTTGTGGAGCGAAGGTCAGGAAGCGCTCTGCGAATCGCCGTCCACCGGAATCATCTGTCCCGAGATCGAACGCGCGGCGCCTGAAGCCAGAAAGACCACCAGGGCCGCGATGTCTGCCGGGTCGACGAAGCGCTTGATCGACTGATTGGCCAGTGCGGCGGATTCTTCCTCTGCAATGCTGCGTCCCGAGACTGACGCGCGGCCTTCGAAGACATGGCGCAGGCGCGTACCGTCCACAGCGCCCGGCAGGATCGCGTTGACGCGAATGCCGAACTCGCCGAGTTCGCGCGACAGGGTCTTCGTGAATCCGATGAGCCCCCATTTGGTCGTCGCGTAGGGGCTGCGATTCGGGTAGCCGAATCGGCCCGCGAGTGACGACATCACCACGATCGATCCCGCAGCCGATTGCTTCAGGTGGGGGATGGCGGCCTGCGTCACCGCAAAGGTGCCTGTGAGGTTGATGCGCAGGACGGCTTCCCACGCATCCGGGTCCATGTCTGCAACGCTCGCTGTCGGGCCCGCGATGCCGGCGTTGTTCACCAGCACGTCGAGTCCGCCCATTGAATCGGCCGCCTCCTTGACCATGCGTTGGTGGTTGTCATGGGAGCGTCAAGCGCATGCGGTACGGATGAAATCGGGCACGGGCACCGCCTTGAGCTTTCCGCTGTCTTCCTTCACGCACAGCGCCCGCGTTTCCCGCCCTTCGCAGATCAGCGTGGCGCCTCGCGTCACGCGATGGGTCTGGATGAAGACCTTGCCGCGCCATTCTTCGACGCTGGTGTGAATCTCGATGCGCTCACCGTAGGAAACCGCGGTGTGGAAGCGAGTGTGGATCTCCAGCAGCGGCGCGCCGATGCAGCCCGGCAGTTCCTTCATCGCTCGCCAGGGTGGCAATCCGCAAGCGATGAAGTAGTGATGCGAGGCGGCATCCATCCATCGCGAGTAGTTCGGAAAGAAGACAATGCCCGCGGGGTCGCAGTCTCCGAACTGCACGTCGACGCCATAGACGATGGTCTTGCTCATGGGATTCAAACAGCTCGCTTCGATAGGGATCATTGTTCTTCGCTGCGTTCGGAAGCACAGTCGACGCGCCGACACTCCGGCTAAGGGTTTTCCCTTGATCGAAGTCATGGCGCTCCCCAGGAGGCAAGGATGACCCGTCCGCAACGTGCGCCTGCCACATCACTCACGCTCGACGAGTTGCTCGAACAGTCGGCATGGTTCGTCCAGCTCGACGAGCCCACGCAGGCGCAGGTTCGCGGGGATGCAACGGAACGCGTGGTGGCGCTGGGCGATTCGCTCGGCCACCATGGCGAGCAACAACACGCGTGGTATGGCGTGCTCGAAGGCCTGGTCAAATGGGCGATCACCGCACAAGACGGGCGGACAGTCTCCTTGGGCGGCCAATCGGTGGGCAGCTGGTTCGGCGAGGGCACGCTGATTCGCAACGAACCGCGCCAGTCGGACCTCGTGGCTTTGCGCCCCAGCAGGGTCGCGCTGATTCCGTTCGACACGTTCGACTGGCTGCGCCGCAACCGGCCGACTTTCAACGACTTCCTCCTGATGCAGGTGAACGAGCGCCTGCACTGGTTCATGGGCAACTACGCGGCGCAGGGTCTGCTGGATACCGACAGCCAGGTGGCCCGCGCACTCATCGGAATGGTGAATCCACTGGCCAACCCGCTCGGCGAGCGCCACTTGCAGCTCTCGCAGGAAGAGATCGCCAATCTCGCCGCCGTGTCTCGCCAGAGCTGCAACAGCGCCTTGATGCGCTTCAAGAACGCCGGCCTCGTTCGAAGCGAGTACGGCGGCATCGTGGTGCTCGACATTCCCGGGCTGCAACGACTGGTTCCGTAGGCTCTACGGGAGGGCGCAACGCGCCCTCGGGTTTACCCTGATTCGAACTGTCGGGCGATCGACTGCGGCATAGCGGGCGTCCCGGAATGATGCGTGTCATGGCATGACGCCATCGCAAGGAGACACGCAATGAATCACGCAGCGTCGGTGGCCCGCGGGGTCGCAGACATCCACCCGGCATCGCTCCGATCCGCAGAGGACGACATCTATCGCAGGATCAGCTGGCGGGTGATGCCGATCGTGCTGGTCGCCTACGTCTTCGCGTTTCTCGACCGCATCAACGTCGGCTACGCCCAGCTCCAGATGAAGCAGGACCTGGCGTTTTCCGATGCGATCTACGGGCTGGGTGCCGGCCTGTTCTTCATCACGTATCTGCTGTTCGAGGTGCCGAGCAACCTGCTCCTCGAAAAGATCGGCGCCCGCCTGACGTTCCTGCGCATCATGGTGCTCTGGGGGCTTGCATCGTCGGCGACGGCCTTCGTCACCGAGCCCTGGCAGTTCTATGGCGTGCGGCTGCTGCTGGGCATGTTCGAGGCCGGTTTCTTCCCCGGCATCATCCTGTACCTCACCTACTGGTATCCGAGTCACCGTCGTGGGCGCGTGACGGGCTTGTTCCTGTTCGGCATGCCGATCACCGGCGTTCTCGGCGGTCCCCTGTCGGGAACGATCATGAGCGGCATGGAGGGCATGGCCGGCATGCATGGCTGGCAGTGGCTGTTCATCGTGCAAGGCCTGCCGACCGTCGCGCTTGGCTTCCTGCTCTATCGCCTCCTGCCGAACAAGCCGGCCGAGGCACGCTGGCTGAGCGACGGTGAAAAGG
>JAGIAI010000003.1 GCA_017744935.1 Variovorax sp. | reverse complement strand
GGGCACCAGCCGGCGCCCATGGTCGGCACGGTCTTGAGCACCCAGTCGACCACGCTGTCGCCGGGGTTCAGCATCACGAGCTTGCTCTTGTTCTCGCTGCCGCCGCCCTTGGCCGCGACGGTGACTTCGACGGTATCGCCGGGGACGATCTCGGTGAAGATCACGGCCGGCGTGTTGTCCTTGGTGTTCTTGCGGTCGAACTGCGGATCGGCGACGACCGAGGCGCGCAGCATGTTGTCGGGATGGTTGTAGCCGCGGCGCACGCCTTCGTTCACGGCGTCTTCCAGGCTGCCGGTGAAGCCGCCCCAGCGGACATCCATGCCGACCTTGAGGAACACGTTGACGATGCCGGTGTCCTGGCAGATGGGACGGTGCCCCGTCGCGCCCATCTTGCTGTTGGTCAGGATCTGGGCCATCGCATCCTTGGCTGCCGGGCTCTGTTCGCGCTCGTAGGCCTTGGCCAGGTGGGCGATGTAGTCGGTCGGGTGGTAGTAGCTGATGTACTGGAGGGCGGCGGACACCGATTCGATCAGGTCGGCCTGCTGGATGATGGTCATGGCGTTACGTGGGTGAGGGGCAGACAAAACCCCACGATTATCCGCGCCACGGCCGTGGACTGCCGGGGCCGGGGGAGCTCGCCCGAGTACCATGGTCGGCGTTTCGAATCCGACCGGGGACTCTTTCTCATGGCGACATCTTCCAAGACCCGCACCGAACGCGACACTTTCGGACCGATCGATGTGCCGGCCGACAAGCTCTGGGGCGCGCAGACGCAGCGGTCCCTCCACAATTTCGACATCTCCGGCGAGCGCCAGCCCGCCGAGATCATCCGAGCGCTTGCCCAGGTGAAGCGGGCGTCGGCGGTCGTCAATCAAGCCCTCGGCCTGCAGGACGAGAAAAAGACGAAAGCCATTGTTCAGGCCGCCGACGAAGTCGTCGACGGCAAGCATCCCGGCGAGTTTCCGCTCGTGGTCTGGCAGACCGGCTCGGGCACGCAGACCAACATGAACGTGAACGAGGTGCTGGCGAACCGTGCGAGCGAGCTGCTGGGCGGTGAGCGCGGAGAAGGGCGCCTCGTCCATCCGAACGACGACGTCAACCGCAGCCAGTCCTCGAACGACGTATTCCCGACGGCGATGCACGTCGCTGCGGTCGATGCGATCACGCACCGATTGCTGCCGGCGATTGCCAAATTGCGCGCCACGCTCGAGAAGAAATCCAGGGACTTCGCCGACATCGTGAAGATCGGGCGCACTCACTTGCAGGACGCGACCCCGCTCACGCTCGGACAGGAGTTCTCGGGCTACGTCGCGCAACTGGCGCACGGCGAGGCCCATGTGCGTGCAGCGCTGCCGCATTTGTGCGAGCTGGCCCTGGGCGGCACTGCGGTGGGCACCGGGCTGAACGCGCCCAAGGGCTATGCCGAGCAGGTGGCGGCCGAACTCGCGAAGCTCACCGGATTGCCCTTCGTGACCGCGCCGAACAAGTTCGAGGGCATGGCTTCGGCCGACGGACTGGTCCATGCGCACGGTGCGCTGAAGACGCTCGCTGCCAGCATGAACAAGATCGCCAACGACATCCGCTGGCTGGCCAGCGGCCCGCGCAGCGGCATCGGCGAACTATCGATTCCGGAGAACGAACCTGGTTCTTCGATCATGCCCGGCAAGGTCAACCCGACGCAGAGCGAAGCGGTCACGATGCTCGCCGCGCAGGTGTTCGGTAACGATGTCGCGATCAACATCGGCGGCGCGTCCGGCAACTTCGAGCTGAACGTGTTCCGTCCGATGATCGCCCACAACTTCCTGCAGAGCGTGCGACTGCTGGCCGATGGCATGGTGAGTTTCAACGACCACTGCGCGGTCGGCATCGAACCCAATCGCGAGCGCATCACCGAACTGGTCCAGCGCTCGTTGATGCTCGTCACGGCACTCAATACGCACATCGGCTACGACAAGGCGGCCTTCATCGCGAAGAAGGCGCACAAGGAAGGGAGCAGTCTGCGCGAGGCGGCGATCGCCTCCGGGCACCTCACCGCAGAGCAGTTCGACGCCTGGGTGGTGCCCGAAAAGATGACCGGCCGCTGAGCCGGTCTTGCGTGTCAGTGGTCGTCGCCCGGGACCCGCGCCATCAGCCGGTCCGTCATGGCGATCGCCATTGCAGAGAGCAGGAAGGTGATGTGGATCGCCGTCTGCGCAATCAGCACGCGGTCGGTGTAGTTGTCCGCGTTGATGAAGGTCTTCAGCAGGTGGATCGAGCTGATGCCGATGATCGCGGTCGCCAGCTTGACCTTGAGCACCGAGGCGTTGACGTGGCTCAGCCATTCGGGCTGGTCGCGATGCCCTTCGAGGTTGAGCCGGCTCACGAAAGTTTCATATCCGCCGACGATCACCATGATCAGCAGATTCGAGATCATCACCACGTCGATCAGTGCCAGCACCACCAGCATGATCACTGTCTCGTTGAGCGTCGCGACCGGCGCGGTGGTCTTGTAGCCGATGCTGGTAATGAGCGCCTGCAGCGCGTCCTGGCTGCCGAAGCCGGCTTCGACGAGGTGCAAGAGCTCGACCAGGAAGTGCACCACGTAGACCGCCTGCGCGACGATGAGCCCGAGGTACAGCGGAAGCTGCAGCCAGCGGCTCGCAAAAATCAGGTTTGGCAACGGGCGGAGAGGCGAAGCCTTGCCTTCCGGGCGGAGGGGGTCTTGGTTTGACATCGGACGGATGAATCTTGAAGACGCGAGATTCTAGGGGGCAGTCATCGAGCGCCATGTGCCGATTCCCTGGCTGACAAGGCCCGTCAGTCCTCCGTAAGTGCAGGCGCCGACATTCGATCGGCACCGCAATGGGTCGCAGTCTGATGCAGTCGGTAAAGGAGACATACGAATGAGCAGCGCATCCACCATTGAATCCGTCCTGGTCGAAAACCGGGTGTTCCCACCGGACGCCCGCGCCAGCCAGGGCGCGCGCATTCCCAGCATGGCCGCCTACGAAGCCCTGTGCAAGGAAGCCGCCGACGACTTCGAAGGCTTCTGGGCCCGCCAGGCCAAGGCCAACGTGGTCTGGACCAAGCCCTTCACCCGCGTGCTCGACGAATCCAACGTTCCGTTCTACAAGTGGTTCGACGACGGCGAACTGAACGCTTCGGCCAACTGCCTCGACAAGCACATCGGCACACCGGTTGAGAACAAGACCGCCATCATCTTCGAGGCCGACGACGGCGCCGTCACCAAGGTCACCTACAAGGAACTGCTGGCGCGCGTCTCGCAGTTTGCCAACGCGCTGAAGGCGCAGGGCATCAAGAAGGGTGATCGCGTGATCATCTACATGCCCATGACCATCGAAGGCGTGGTCGCGATGCAGGCCTGCGCGCGCATCGGCGCGACGCACAGCGTGGTCTTCGGCGGCTTCTCGGCCAAGGCGCTGCAGGAGCGGATCATCGATGCGGGCGCGGTCGCGGTCGTCACGGCCAACTTCCAGCTTCGCGGGGGTAAGGAACTGCCGCTCAAGGCCATCGTCGACGACGGCATCGCCCTCGGCGGCTGCGAATCGATCAAGACCGTCCTGGTCTTCGAGCGCACCAATACGCCCTGCAACATGGTTGCCGGTCGAGACAAGACTTTCGACGAAGTGCTCAAAGGCCAGAGCAGCGAATGCGCGCCCGTCCCGGTGGGTGCGGAGCATCCGCTCTTCATCCTCTACACCTCGGGTTCGACCGGCAAGCCGAAGGGCGTGCAGCACTCGACGGGCGGCTATGTGCTGTGGGCCAAGCTCACCATGGACTGGACCTTCGACATCCGTCCGGAAGACATCTTCTGGTGCACCGCCGACATCGGGTGGATCACCGGTCACTCCTATGTCGCCTACGGTCCTCTCGCCGCGGGCGCAACGCAGGTGGTGTTCGAGGGCATCCCGACCTTCCCGCACGCGGGCCGCTTCTGGCAGATGATCGAGAAACACAAGGTCTCGGTCTTCTATACGGCGCCGACGGCGATCCGTTCGCTGATCAAGGCGGCGGACAGCGACGAGAAGGTGCACCCGAAGAACTGGGACCTCTCATCGCTGCGCATCCTGGGTACGGTCGGCGAGCCGATCAATCCCGAAGCTTGGATGTGGTACTACCGGAACGTCGGTGGCGAGAAGTGCCCCATCGTCGACACGTTCTGGCAGACCGAGACTGGCGGCCACGTGATCACGCCACTGCCGGGTGCCACGCCGCTGGTGCCGGGTTCGTGCACGCTGCCGCTGCCGGGCATCATGGCCGCGATCGTCGACGAAACCGGCAAGGACATCCCGCATGGCGCCGGCGGCATGCTGGTGATCAAGCGGCCGTGGCCGTCGATGATCCGGACGATCTGGAACGACCCGGAGCGCTTCAAGAAGAGCTATTTCCCAGAGGAAATGGGGGGCGCCATCTACCTTGCCGGTGATGGCGCGGTGCGCAGCGCCGACCGGGCGTATTTCCGCATCACAGGCCGGATCGACGATGTGCTCAATGTGTCCGGCCACCGCCTTGGCACGATGGAGATTGAATCGGCCCTGGTCGCCAAGACCGATCTCGTAGCTGAAGCCGCAGTCGTGGGCCGGCCGGACGACCTGACGGGTGAAGCGGTCTGCGCCTTCGTGGTGCTCAAGCGCGGCCGTCCTTCGGGCGATGAAGCCAAGCAGATCGCCGCGGAGCTTCGCAACTGGGTCGCGAAGGAAATCGGACCGATCGCCAAGCCCAAGGACATCCGCTTTGGCGAGAACCTGCCCAAGACCCGCAGCGGCAAGATCATGCGCCGCCTGCTGCGCAGCATCGCAAAGGGCGAGGCGATCACGCAGGACACCTCTACGCTGGAGAACCCCGCGATCCTCGAGCAGCTCGGTCAGGCGTACTGATCCGCCGCGCGTTCGATCCATGCCGGTTGCATCCCTATCCGACAGGGGATGCGACCGACATGCGTTACAAATGACCCTCCAATCACAAACCGGAGCAGGTCATGGGGGTCAGAACAGGTGTATTGCTGGTGGTCGTGCTGCTGATTGCCGCGCTGGCTGCGTTCAACTGGGGCCTCATCGTCGTGCCGACGACCATGTCGATCGGCTTCATGCAGGTCACCGCGCCTTTCGGGCTGATCATGTTGGGGCTGACGGCGCTGCTGGGCATCTTCTTCGTTGCCTACGTGGTCTATCTGCAGAGCTCGATCCTTCTGGAGACGCGCCGTCACACCAAGGAAATGCAGGCCCAGCGCGATCTCGCCGACAAGGCGGAAGCCTCGCGCTTCACCGAGCTGCGAAACTTCCTCGAAACCCAGGAGAACGCTCACATGACGCGCAATGCCGAGCGGCATGCGGCGATGCTCGCGCGGGTCGAGCAACTGGAGGTGGCGATGAAGGTGCGGTCCGAACAGCTCGACAACACATTGGCCGCGCACATCGGCCAGCTCGAAGACCGCATGGACCGCCGCGTGAGCGGCGCCGCGGCGGGCATGCCGCCGGCAGTCTGATTCGCGGCGTTAATTGGTCGAGAGCACCCAGGCTGCGAGCTTCTTCGCGTCTGCTTCGCTGACCTGGTTGTTGGCCGGCATCGGCACCGGCCCCCAGACGCCGGAACCGCCCTTCATGATCTTGGTGGCGAGCTGGTCGACGGCGCCTTTGTTGTCCTTGTACTTGGCGGCCACGTCCTTGAAGGCCGGGCCAAGCACCTTGCGATCGACCGCGTGGCAGCTCATGCAGTTCTTCGATGTGGCCAGCGCCAGATCGGCGAGGGCGGGCGTGGCACAGCCGACACACAGCGCGGCAGCGAGGAGCGCTCTTTTCATGGGGTTCAAAGGCGTGGTGCGTTAAAGTCGATCCAACGCGATTGTAGGTAGGGCGGTGGACGTCCCTGACCCGTCGCTTCGCTGACAAAGGACGGAGGAGTTCGCGATGTGGTTCCTGGGTTTGGGCCTGTTGGCCGTGGCGCTCAAGGTGCTCGAGGTCGGCGTTGTCGCCACCTGGAGTTGGTGGATCGTGCTGACGCCTTTCGCGCTGGCCATCGCCTGGTGGGCCTGGGCCGATGCCTCGGGCTATACCAAGCGCAAGGTCGTCGAAAAGGAGAACGCTCGTCGTCAGGAGCGCATCGATCGCCAGCGCAGTAGGCTGGGCACCTTGAGAAGGAAGTAACTCGCCCCCAGCCTCGCTCACTTCGTGTAGCTCGGGCCCCCCTACCGGGGGCAACACCGACGGCCCGGCGGAGCCGGTTCCGTGGTGTTTCCCGGTTGGGTCTGGGGTCCTTTTAGAACTTGTCCAGGACCGCGCCGGAGCTGGCGCTGGAAGCGTTGAAGGCGAACTTGGCTTGCACGCCGCGGGTGTAGCGGGGGGCAGGAGCCTTCCAGTTGGCGCGGCGCTTGGCGATTTCTGCGTCGGGCACGTTGAGTTCCAGCTTCAACTGGTGCGCGTCGATGGTGATCGAGTCGCCCTCGTTCACGAACGCGATGGTGCCGCCGGCAGCCGCTTCGGGTGCGACGTGGCCGACCACCATGCCCCAGGTACCGCCGGAGAAACGGCCGTCGGTGATGAGGCCGACGCTTTCGCCGAGGCCCGCGCCGATCAGCGCGCCGGTCGGCGCCAGCATTTCAGGCATGCCTGGGCCGCCCTTCGGGCCGAGATAGCGCAGCACCATCACGTCACCCGCCTTGATCTTGCCGTCGAGAATCGCCTGCAGCGCCGATTGCTCGTCGTCGAACACACGTGCCGGTCCGGTGATGACCGGGTTCTTCAGGCCGGTGATCTTCGCGACCGCGCCCTCGGGCGACAGGTTGCCCTTGAGGATCGCGAGGTGGCCTTCGGCATACATCGGGTTGCTGATCGGGCGGATCACGTCCTGGTCGGCGCGCGGCTGGTCCGGCACGTCCTTGAGCACCTCGGCCACCGTCTTGCCGGTGATCGTGATGCAGTCGCCGTGCAGCAGGCCGGCGTTCAGCAGCAGCTTCATGACCTGCGGGATGCCGCCGGCCTTGTGCAGGTCGACCGCGAGGTACTTGCCACTGGGCTTCAGGTCGCAGATCACCGGCACCTTCTTGCGCATGCGCTCGAAGTCGTCGATGGTCCAGTCCACGCCGGCCGCATGCGCGATCGCAAGGAAGTGCAACACCGCGTTGGTCGAGCCGCCGGTGGCCATGATGACCGCGACCGCGTTCTCGATCGCCTTCTTGGTCACGATGTCGCGCGGTTTCAGGTCGTTCTTGATGGCCTCGATCAGCACCTTGGCCGATTCCTTGGCCGAGTTCTGCTTCTCGTCGTGCGGGTTCGCCATGGTCGACGAGTAGGGCAGCGACATGCCCAGCGCCTCGAAGGCGCTCGACATGGTGTTGGCCGTGTACATGCCGCCGCAGGAGCCGGTGCCGGGAATGGCGCGGCGTTCGATTTCCTTCAGGTCCTCGTCGCTCATGTTGCCGGCCGCGTTCTGGCCGACCGCCTCGAACACGCTCACGATGTTGAGGTCCTGGCCCTTGTAGTGGCCCGGCAGGATGGTGCCGCCGTAGACGTAGATCGCCGGCACGTTGGCGCGCAGCATGCCCATCATGCCGCCGGGCATGTTCTTGTCGCAGCCGCCGACGACGAGCACGCCGTCCATCCACTGGCCGCCCACGCAGGTCTCGATGCAGTCGGAGATCACTTCGCGGCTGACCAGCGAGTACTTCATGCCTTCGGTGCCCATCGCCATGCCGTCGGAGATCGTGGGCGTGCCGAACACCTGCGCGTTGCCGCCGGCTTCCTCGATGCCGGCGATGGCTGCGTCGGCCAGCTTCTGCAGGCCCGAGTTGCAGGGCGTGATGGTGCTGTGGCCATTGGCCACGCCGACCATCGGCTTCTTGAAGTCGCCTTCCTCGTAGCCCATGGCATAGAACATCGAGCGGTTCGGTGCCCGGCTCTTGCCTTCGACGATGTTGGCGCTGCGGCGGTTGATCTGGATCGGTTTCGTTTCCATCGTGGGTCTCTCGTGATCGGGACGCCAAGTATCGGACGATTGATTGATTGGTTCCAATCCGATTTGAAGGTGGCATTGATATGCTCTGCATATGAAAGAAGGCCTGATCGATCTCCGCGCCTGGCGCCAGTTCCTCGCCGTGGCGGAGGAACTGCATTTCGGTCGCGCGGCGCTGCGGCTGCACATGACCCAGCCGCCGGTCACGCAGGCGATCGCCCAACTGGAGAAGTCGCTCGGCGTGGTGCTGTTCGATCGCACGCGCCGCCGCGTGGCGCTCACGCCTGCCGGCGAGGCGCTGCTGCCGCAGGTGCGCGAGCTGCTGGCCCGCGCGCAGGCCCTGCCGGGGCGCGCCCGTGCCGCCGCCGCGGGCGAAGTGGGGCGGGTGCGCCTGGCCTTCGTGTCGACCATCGGCTTCGAGCGCCTGCCGGTGTGGGTGCGCGAATTCCGCGCAGCCTCGCCCGATGTCGCGCTGGAGCTGGTCGAGGCCACCGGCGACGTGCAGCTCGAAGCCTTTTCGCGCGGCGAGATCGATGCCGGCTTGATGCTGCATTCGCCGGGTTCGGCGCCCCCGGGGCTGGAGCGGCTGGCGGTGTCGCAGGAGCCGCTGGTGCTGGCGCTGCCCGCCACCCATGCGCTCGCGACGGCGCGCCGGGTGCGGCTGGCCCACGCGCTCGCCGAGCCGGTGGTGATCTTCCCGCGCCGCATCGTGCCGTCGCTGCATGACGCGATCTCCGGGCTCTATCACGCGGCCGGCCGAACGCCGCGCATCGTGCAGGAGGCGATCCAGATGCAGACCATCGTCAACCTCGTCTGGGGCGGGCTCGGCGTGGCCTGGGTGCCCGAAAGCGTGATGCAGTTCAGGCGCTCGGGCATCGTCTACCGGGGGGCGGCGGAGTTCGAGCCCGAAGGCCGCCGCCGCGCCGCCACCGTGCTGCCGAGCTGCGAGACCAGCCTGGTCTGGTCGGGCGAGACCGCCAATCCCGCGCTCGCGCGCTTCGTCGAGTTCATCCGCCGCGGATCGTCAGCCTAGGGTGCTCTAATCCAGCCCATGCTCATGTACCCGCAGATCAACCCCGTGGCGCTGCAGCTCGGGCCGATCGCCATCCACTGGTATGGCCTGACCTATCTGGCCGCGTTCGCGCTGTTCTACTTCCTCGGCACGCGCCGGCTCCGGCATGAACCGTTCCGCTCCATCACCGGCCCGGGGGCCTGGACCCGCAAGGACCTGGAGGACATCCTGTTCCTCGGCGTGGTCGGCGTCATCATCGGCGGCCGCCTGGGCTACTGCCTGTTCTACAAGCCGGGGTTCTATCTCACCCATCCGCTGGAGATCTTCTTCGTCTGGCAGGGCGGCATGAGCTTCCACGGCGGTCTGCTGGGCGTGATCGCGTCGATGGTCTGGTTCGCGCATTCGCGCCATCGGCCCTTCTGGCAGGTCATGGACTTCGTGGCGCCCTGCGTGCCCACGGGGCTGGCGGCGGGCCGGGTCGGCAACTTCATCAACGGCGAGCTCTGGGGCCGCTTCGCCAGTCCCGACCTTCCATGGGGCATGGTCTTTCCGCAGAGCGGCTCGATGCTGCCGCGCCATCCCTCGCAGGTGTACCAGTTCCTGCTCGAAGGCCTGCTGCTCTTCGTGCTGCTGTGGCTGTATGCGCGCAAGGAAAGGCGCGAGCGCCGCGTCTCGGCGGTGTTCCTCGTGGGCTACGGCGTGATGCGCTTCACGGCCGAGTATTTCCGTGAACCGGACGACTTCCTGGGCCTGCTGGCGCTCAACATGAGCATGGGCCAGTGGCTGTGCGTGCCGATGATCGCGTTCGGCGTGTGGCTCTACCTGAGCGCCCCGGCGCAGCGCCGCACCACGCCTGCGGCGGCCTGAGGTCCGGGCGGCCGGGCGCCGTAGCGTCCGTTCGGCTAGTGCTTCTGGTGAATGCGGCGCGCCGCGGTGCGCAGTAGAGTCCGTCCGACAGGGGAACTGAAGTGACGGCAATGCGAGTCTGCATCCTGCTTTTCGATGCTTCTGGAACGGGCAAGCGATCCGTCGGCGCGCCCTGACAGCGATGACTCCCGTGTCCGTCACCGGTCCGAATCTCGCGAGTGGCCCTGTCACCGGGCCGGGGGACGCGGACGGCGGCGGCCTGCCATGGACCGGCGCCGAGCGCGCCACCGCGCACACCCTGCCCGAGGGCACCCGCCTGCTCGACTACGAGATCGTCGGGCCGATCGGGGAGGGCGGATTCGGCATCGTCTACCTCGCCTGGGACCACGCGCTCGAACAGCACGTGGCCATCAAGGAGTACCTCCCCGCGATCCTGGCCACGCGCGCGAGCGTGTCGGCGGCCGTGGTGGTCAAGTCGCAGCGGCACCGCGACAGCTTCCGGGTCGGCATGCGCAGCTTCCTGAACGAGGCGCGGCTGCTGGCGCGCTTCGATCACCCGTCGCTGGTGCGCGTGCTTCACTTCTGGGAAGACAACGGCACGGCCTACATGGCGATGCCGTACTACGACGGGCCCACGCTGCAGCGCGCGCTCGACGAGCTCGGACGTCCGCCCACCGAAGAGGAGCTTTGCAACTGGCTGCGCCCGCTACTCGATGCGCTCGGCACCATGCACGCGGCCAGCTGCTTCCACCGCGACATTGCGCCCGACAACATCCTGCTGACCGACGCCGGCCCGGTGCTGCTCGACTTCGGCGCCGCGCGCCGCGTGATCGACGGCATGGGCTCGTCGCCGACCGTGGTGTTCAAGCCCGGCTTTGCGCCCATCGAGCAATATGGCGAGGTCGCCTCGATGCGGCAGGGCGCCTGGACCGACCTGTATGCGCTGGCCGGCGTGGTGTACGCGGCCGTGACGGGGCGTGCACCGATCCCGGCGATCGAGCGCCTCATGGACGACCGGCTGCAGCCGCTCTCGGACCTTGCCCGGGGACGGTACAGCGAGCCCTTCCTGGCAGCCATCGATGCCGCGCTCTCGCTGCATCCGCGCAACCGGCCGCAGAGCGCGACCGAGTTCTGGACCCTGCTGAGCTGCGGCGAACAACTGCAGGACCTGGAACTCGTGCGCGCCGTCCACCGCGGCGAAGCGCAGATCACCGGCGCCGGTGCGAAAGACGCGACGTTCGCCCACGCCGATCCGGCCATGGCCCGGCAACTGGCCGAAGCGGGGCGCACGCCGACGGCGCCGCCGCTGGAGGTCGAGCATGTGACGCCCACGGCGCAGGAGATCGAGGAGCGCGAAGAGCCCGTCGTGATCCGCACCCGCTCCCGCGCGCCGGTGTCGAACTGGCCGCCGCTGGTGAGCGCGCCGGGGCCGGCACGGCCGCGGGCGAAATGGGTCAAGGCCACGCTGCTGGCGGTCCTGGCGCTCTTGGCCGGCCTGGCGGCGTTCGTCTACTACCGCGGCGCCGCGCCATGGGCAACGGGCGGCACGCCCACGCCCTCGATGAACGGGCCGGCGACGCCCGCCAAGCCGCCCGCGCTGGCCATCCGCGTGGCGCCGGCGCGGCCCGCTCCGGCGAGCACGACGGTGGCGCCGGCAGCCGCGCCGCCTCCGGCAGTGTCCGGCGCTGCCGTGCCGCCCGCGGCCCCGTCCGAGCCGGCGGTCACGGCCATTCCATCCATCGAGATCCCGCTCTCGCGGATTCCAGCCGAGGACGAACCGGCACCCGCCGCCGAGCCGGCCCCCGCCGCGGTCGCGCCAGCAGCGCCCGCGCCGCGCGCGGCGACGCGCGCCCGTTCCGAATCGCGGCGCGTCGCCCGGCGAGAGCCGCGCGCGCTGCAGGAACAGCGCGCGACCGGGCCCGAAACCCAGGTGCGCACCGTCGCCATGCCGGTGGTGCCGCCGCTTGCCGAGAGCGCGCGCGGCAACGCCAGCTGCACCGAGATCCTCCAGCGGGCCTCGCTCGGCGCGCTGACCCCCGCGGAGACTGCGCAACTCAGAAAGGGGTGTGAATGATGACCACGACCTTCATTCGCTGGTGGGGCGCCCTGTCCGCGTTCGGCCTGGCCGCGCTGCTGGGCGGCTGTGCCGCGACGGCGCCGCCGCCCCGGGCCGAGCTTCCCTTCGACGAGGCCGTCGTCCAGTCCACCGACGGCCTCGTGACGCAGACGCAGACGATGCCCGGCTTCCTGGCCCGGATGGGCGGCAAGCGCGGCGTGATGCTCGACCCGATGATCGATGCGGGAAGCGGCCAGCAGACGGCCGCCACGCAACTGCTGCAGGACCGCGTGACCGACCGGCTGGGGCAGAAGGAGTCCCTTCAACTGGTGCCGTTTCAGCGCGACAACCTCGACAAGGCGCGCTACCTGCTTACCGGCACGATGACGCGGCTGGCCGTCGACCAGCCGCGCGGGCCGATGCGCATCGACCTGGCCCTGACCGAACTGGCCAGCGGCAACGTGGTGGCGCAGTCCTCCGCCATCACCCGCGACGAGGGCCTGGACCACACGCCGCTGCGCTATGACCGCGACACGCCGATGCCCACGAAGGACCGCGTGGTCGAAGGCTACGTGCGCACCAGCGCCACGGCGCCCGGGCAGAAGGCGGATGCGTACTACCTCGAGCGCCTTGCCGTGGCGCCGCTGATCAAGGACGCCACCGCCGCGTACAACGCCGAGCGCTACCAGGACGCGCTCGCCGGCTACAGCGCCGCCGCCGACAGCGCAGTCGGCGAGCAGCTGCGCGTGCTCAACGGCCTCTACCTGAGCTCGGCCAAGCTGGGGCGCGGTCCCGAGGCCGAGCGGGCTTTCGGCAGGCTCGTGGCCTACGGCATTGCCAATCAGCAGCTCGGCGTGAAGTTCCTCTTCAATCCGAACAGCACGGTGTTCTGGTCGGAGCAGAAGATCAGCGGCCCTTATCCGATGTGGCTGCGCGAGATCGCCAGGGCGAGCGCGGATGCCAAGGTCTGCATGGACATCATCGGCCACACCAGCCACACGGGCCCGGTGGGCTACAACGACACGCTCTCGCTGCAGCGGGCCCGGACCATCCAGCAGCGGCTGGTCGGCGAGGCGGCCGTGCTCGGCACGCGCACCACGCCCAGCGGCAAGGGCTTCCGGGAGAACATCATCGGCAGCGGCACCGACGATGCGGTCGACGCTCTGGACCGCCGGGTCGAGTTCAGGATCGTCGATTGCGACGTGATGCAGGCCGCGCGCTGACGGGGCGAGCGGCCGGATGGCGGGATTTATCGCCGGCCGGCGGGAAGGATTCAGTCACGGTTCACCTAAGATGACTCTTTTGCCGAGAGTCATCGTGCGCAACGAAGGGTCGGACCGATCACATGAATGCCAGCGACTGGATCACACGCAACGTCACGCGCCTGAAGCCGGGCGCCACTCCCGAAGCCAGGCCGTCCGCCGGGCCGCGTCCGCTTTCCGAGCGGCTTGAGGCGACACTGCGCCGCGCCGGCGAGGCGCTGGCGCCGCGCGCCCTGCGGCGTGCGCTGGCCGAGCTGCAGGCGGTCGTCGACCCGAGCGTGAGCGAGGTGGAGGGCGGGCGCCGCGCACACGAGTTCGTGCAGTGGTACGCGGGCCGCGAGCTCGACGAGCGGCGCGACATCTGGCTGCTCATGAGCGAGCGTTTCGCGCCCGACGTGCAGAAACTCAGCCACGCCCGCGACCGCCACGAAGCGGCAGTCGGCACGCCCGACGAAGGCCAGGCCGAGGTCCACCTGCGGCGCGCGCTGGTGTCGCCGCGCGCGCGGCTGCTCCAGCGCTTCGCGGTCGAGCCTGATGGCATGCGTTTCCTGGTCGACCTGCGCGCCCAGTTGCTGCCGCATCTCAAGGGCGATCGCCGGCTGTTGCCGCTGGACGCCGAGCTCGAACACCTGTTCTCGACCTGGTTCGACGTGGCCTTCCTGGACCTGCGCCGCATCAGCTGGGATTCGCCGGCCTCGCTCATCGAGAAGCTGATCCAGTACGAGGCGGTGCATGACATCAAGAGCTGGGCCGACGTCAAGAACCGGCTCGACAGCGACCGCCGGTGCTATGGCTTCTTCCATCCGCGCCTGCCCAACACGCCGCTGATCTTCGTCGAGGTGGCGCTGGTCGACCATGTCAGCGAGGGCATCGGACCGCTGCTCGACGAGGCGGCCGCCGCGACGAAGCCCGAGAAGGCCACCACCGCGATCTTCTATTCGATCAGCAACACGCAGACCGGCCTGCGGGGCGTGAGCTTCGGCGATTCCCTGATCAAGCGCGTGGTCGAGACCCTGCAGGACGAGCTCCCGCGCCTGAAGACCTTCGCGACCCTGTCGCCGATCCCGGGCTTTCGCGCGTGGCTCGCCAAGCACGCGGCTTCCATGCTGGAACGCCTCGACGACAAGCGCGCCACGGAACTCGGCCGCGTGGTCGGCTCGCTGCCGCCCACGGCCGAGCGCTTCCTCGCGGCCGCCGACGAGCCCGGCGCGCTCGATGCCCGCTCGCCGGTGCGGCAGCTGTTGCTCAACTCGGCGGCCGAATACCTCGGCCGCGCGACAGCCGACGGCAAGCCGGTCGACGCGGTCGCGCGCTTCCACCTGGGCAACGGCGCGCGGGTGGAGCGGCTGAACTGGGCCGGCGATCCTTCCGCGAAGGGCATGAAGCAGTCCTACGGGCTGATGGTCAACTACCTCTACGATCTCAAGCGGCTCGACAAGCACCGCGCGCTGCTGGCGCAGGGCAAGGTGGCGGTCTCTGGCAGCATCGACGATCTGTTTCTCGGCGACTGACCGGGTCGAGAAGGGCCGACCGATCGGCGCCGCAGGCCCCGGCGCATGGCAATCACAACAGAAAGAGGAGACAAGCAAGATGACCCCAGGATTCCACAGGCGCGACGTGTTGCAGCTCGCGATGGCTGCGGGCGCCGCGGCCCTGGCCGGAGGCGCGCGCGCGCAGGCCGGCTGGCCGACGCGGCCGGTCACGATGATCGTGCCGTTCCCGGCCGGTGGCGGCACGGACGCCTTCGCGCGGCCGCTCTCGGCGCAGTTCAGCCGGATCACGAGCCAGACGCTCGTGATCGACAACCGCGGCGGCGCCGGCGGCACCGTGGGGGCCAGCATCGCGGCCAAGGCCCCGCCGGACGGCTACGCCTTGTTCATGGGCGCGGTGCACCACGCGATCGCGCCGTCGATCTACCCGAAGCTGGACTACGACCTGGAGAAGGACTTCGTGCCGCTGCTGCTGCTGGCCAACGTGCCGCAGGTGGTCGTGGTCAATCCGAAGCGCGTGGGCGCGCCGACGCTCAAGGACTTCGTCGCCTATGCGAAGCAGAACCCCGGCAAGCTCAACTACGCCTCGGCCGGCGCGGGCACCTCGCACCACCTCGCGGGCGAGCTGTTCAAGCTGCAGACGGGCACCTTCATCACCCACATCCCGTACCGCGGCGCCGGGCCGGCGCTGCAGGACCTGATCGCGGGCAACGTCGATGTCATGTTCGACGGCCTCGGCTCGTCGTCGCAGCACATCAAGGCGGGCCGCATCAAGGCGCTGATGGTGGCCGGCACACGGCGCAATCCGGCGTTGCCGGACGTGCCCTGCGCGGCCGAGGTGGGCCTGCCCGACTACACCGTGACCACCTGGTACGGCCTGTGGGCGCCCAAGGGAACGCCGGCCGAGGTGCAGGCCCGGATCGTCGACGACATGAACAAGTCCCTGGCGACCGACGAGCTCAAGTCGATCTGGGCCGCCAACGGCTCGGAGATCCCCCATCTCACCGGCCCGCAGTACGGCGCCTTCGTGAACGCCGAGATCAAGCGCTGGGCCGCCGTGGTCAAGGATTCCGGCGCCAAAGTCGAGTAAAACAAAGGCAGCACCCCCCGTTCCGCGAACATGACCGATACGACAACGAACGCCAATCTCTTCGCCGCCCTGCGCGCGGCCTTCCCCTCGGATCTCGACGCGATCGCGGTCGAGACGGATGACGGCCTCTACTACTCGTGGCGCGACCTCGAGCGGGCGAGCGCGATGATCGCGAACCTGCTCGCCGCGCTGAAGCTGGAAGAGGGCGCGCGCATCGCGGTGCAGGTCGAGAAGTCCGTCGAGGCGATGCTGCTGTACCTCGCCACGCTGCGCGCAGGCTTCGTCTTCCTGCCGCTGAACACGGCGTACCGGCAGGCGGAGATCGAATACTTCATCGGCAATGCGGAGCCGGCGGTGGTGGTCTGCAGCAGCGCCAACGCCGGCTGGGTCGCGCCGATCGCGACCGCGGCCGGCACGCGCCATGTCTTCACGCTGGACGACGACCGCACCGGCACGCTGCTCGAAGTGGCGGCGCAGTGCAGCGACCAGCACACCGTCGCGCACCGGAACCCCGACGACATGGCGGCCATCCTCTACACGAGCGGCACCACGGGGCGCAGCAAGGGCGCGATGCTGTCGCACCGCAACCTGCTGTCGAACGCCGCGGTGCTCAAGGACTACTGGGGCTGGCGTTCGTCGAAGCGGGGCGACGGCGACGTGCTGATCCACGCGCTGCCCATCTTCCACGTGCACGGCCTGTTCGTCGCGATCCATGGCGCGCTCATCAGCGGCAGCCGGATGATCTGGCTCAATCGCTTCGATCCGCGCCGCGTGGTCGCGCGGCTGCCGGAGGCGACGGTGTTCATGGGCGTGCCGACGCTCTATGTACGCATGCTGGCCGAGCCGGGCCTCACGCGCGAGGCCTGCAGCAACATGCGCCTCTTCATCTCGGGGTCCGCGCCGCTCCTGATCGAGACCTTCAACGAATGGCGCGAGCGCACCGACCACACGATCCTGGAGCGCTACGGCATGAGCGAAACGGCCATGCTCACCTCCAACCCCTACAGCGCGGTGCAGGGCGCGCGGCGCGGCGGTACGGTCGGATTCCCCTTGCCGGGGGTGCGGCTGCGGGTGCGCGACGACCACGGCCAGCCCTGTCCGACCGACGAGATCGGGCATATCGAAGTCGCCGGCCCCAATGTATTCGCGGGCTATTGGCGCATGCCCGAGAAAACGAAGGAGGAGTTCACGCCCGATGGCTACTTCAAGACCGGCGACGTGGGCAAGATCGATGCGCTCGGCTACGTGACCATCGTGGGGCGCAGCAAGGACCTGATCATCAGTGGCGGCTACAACGTCTATCCGGCCGAGATCGAGGGCTACATCAACGAGATGCCCGGGGTCGCCGAGAGCGCCGTGGTCGGCGTGCCGCATCCGGATTTCGGCGAGGTCGGCGTGGCCATCGTGATTCCCAAGGCGGGGGCCGCGCTCGATGCCGACGCGATCGTCGCCGATCTCAAGGCCAGGCTCGCGAACTTCAAGATTCCCAAGCGCTGCTTCGTGGTGGCCGAACTGCCGCGCAATGCGATGGGCAAGGTGCAGAAGGCGCTGCTGCGCGAACAGCACAAGGGGCTGTTCGCGAGCGCCTGAGGCTCTTACTGAACCAGGAGGACGGAGATGTCCGTCTCGGCCACCACCTTGGTGGCCACCGAGCCCATGAGGGCGCGGCCGATCAGGCCGTGGCCGTGCGTGCCCATCACGATCAGCTCCACGCCGTGCTCGTTGGCCGACTTGATGATTTCCTCGGCCGCATGGCCGTGGCGCTCGTCGGTGCGGTAGTTGGTGATGTTGTGCTTGGCGAGCTGGGCCTTGACGGGGTCGATCACCTTCGCCGTTTCTTCCGTGTAGTACTCCGCGATGGTTCCCTTGCTGAGATGCCGGGCCACGTGCCCTGGCACGCCGATGCACACGTGCACCACCACGAGTTCATTGCCTTCGACGAACATCTGGCGGTACTTGGCCAGGTAGTCGATGGCCTTCTGCGTGTGGAGGCTGCCGTCGACGGCGATCAGTATCTTCATTCGCTTCCTTTCTTGCGTCTCGCGATGCGGCCAAGCGCCGCATGCTCGTTATAAACCGTGATCAGCGCAGTACCAAAACAGGAAGCTCGGAATGCGTAAGGACATGCTGGGTTTCGCTCCCCAGCAGCAGGCGCTTGATGCCCTTGCGGCCGTGCGACGCCATCACGATCAGGTTGGCCTCGTGCTTCTTCGCGGCATTGATGATGGCCTCGCCGACGAGGTCGGAGCTGATGACCGAGGTCTTGACCGTCACGCCGGCCGCGCGCGCCTCGGCGGCGACCGCGTCGAGCGCCGCCTGCGCCGCGTCGGACCACTGCTTCTCGATGCGGCCGATGTCTTCGGGCGTAAAGACGGCAGCGCCGTCGAAGTAGCTGGTGGGGTAGCGGGGGACCACCGTGAGCGCGATGAGTTCCGAACCGTTTTGCGCGGCGAGGCCGATGGCGCTCGTCACGGCCTTCTTCGACAGATCCGAGCCGTCGGTGGCAACCAGGATGCGCTGGAACATGGCGTTTTCTCTCCTAAGGATGAACCGGCCACTTTAAGCGAGATGACGGCCATCGGCTTGCGCGACGTCAAGCGCAATGCAAAAAGCCACGACCCGATGGGGCCGTGGCTTTCATGAATAGGTGTCTGCGAGTGTGGGCCGGACTCGCAGCCTGAACCGGGGTTCAGGTGGGCGAGGGCAGCAAGGCTTCGGGTTCATCTGACGCGAGATGATCACACCCGCCGAGCGATATACCAAGCCCTGCTCCGTGGAGCATTGGTACAAGGACATATAGAGCCCAGCGCGCACCGCAGACAGGTGTGATTTTACTCCTGCCCGGGGCGCCCGGCGAAGTGTTCAGAGCAAATGTCCGTCGCCCGCGAGGGCCTGATCCAGACGCTGAATCAGTTGCGCCGCGCGTGCATCGTCCGGGGCTGCGCCGGCGTCGGCGACAGGGGCGGCTGCAGGCGCGGGGGCCGGTTGCGCCTCGCGTTGCACCAGGTCGAAGGCCAGGTTGAGCGAGGCCAGCACCGCGATGCGGTCCCGGGCCTTCACCTTGCCGGCGTCCCGGATCTTGCACATGGCGGCATCGACGCGTTCCACTGCCTCGCGCAGCTGGGCTTCGCCGCCTTCGGGGCAGCCGAGCAGATAGCTCTGGCCCATGATCTGGACTTCGATTTGGTTCATCAACGGGATTCAGGGTCTTGCGTGGGATCGGCCGGCAGCTGATCGAGGAGGGCATCGAGGCGCGTGCGCGCCGCGGCCAGCCGCGACTTGAGCGCATCGCGCTCCCGGGTGAGCGCTTCCACCTGGTCCTGCAGCAACGCGTTGGTGCGCTGTACTTCTTCATGGCGCACGAGCAGGCGTTCGACGCGCTCGGCGATCTGGTCAATACGGCTCGGTGCAGGCATGGGGGGCGATTGTAGGTTCCGGTGGGACTGACTTTACAATCTCGCGCGTTGGTGCTCGCGGCGTGGTTCACGCGCCGCAGTTCAACGGGAAGCAGGAGCCGATGTCCTCCCTGGATTCAGGCCAGCCTGCGCTGCCCCCGCAACGGTCAAGCAGACGGCGTCCATCACACGGACGCCGCCCTCGTCAATCAGCCACTGGCTGCCCTGAAACAGGCAGCTGGGAAGGCGACGAGGGTCGCGCTGCCAGCCCGGATACCGGCCAACGAGGCGGTCGCGCCATGCCAGAAGGCATGGGCGGCCATGACGTCCATGCGCTGGCGGGGAAGCCGGCGAAGGACATTGATCTTGTGTTTGTCCCCATGAAAACAAGTGTTTTCTTCCATCGCACCGAACGGTGCGCTTCGTCGCGGCCGTTCGCGCGCATCAGCCGCCTTTCTCTGGCCATGGCCACGCTGTCGGGCGTCGCTCCGGCCGCCCTGGCGCAGAGCGCCGCCACGCTGGCCGAAACCGTGGTCACGGCAACCCGCACGCCCACGCGCGTCGACGACCTGGTCTCCGACACGGTCGTGATCGATCGCGCGCAGATCGAGCAGCAGGCCAACCGCACGCTGCCCGAGATCCTCGCGCGGGTGGCCGGCGTGCAGATCTCGTCCAACGGCGGTGCCGGCAAGTCGAGCAGCGTCTTCATCCGCGGCGCCGAGGCGCGCCACACGATCCTGCTGATCGATGGCGTGCGCTACGGCTCGGCCACGCTCGGCACGCCGGCGTGGGACAACATCCCGGTCGAGATGATCGACCGCATCGAAGTCGTCAAGGGGCCGGCTTCCGCGCTCTATGGCAGCGACGGCGTCGGCGGCGTGGTGCAGATCTTCACGCGCAAGGGCGCGCCCGGCGAAGCCGCCTTCAGGCCGCGCGCATCGGCCACGCTGGGCAGCGAGAGCTACAAGCAGATCACCGGCGGCTTCAGCGGCGCCGCAGGCGCCGCGACCTACTCGCTCGACGTTCAGCGCACAATCCAGGACAGTTTCTCGGCGACCAACAGCAGGGTGCAATTCGGCAACTTCAATTCCGACCGCGACCCCTTCAACCAGAGCGCGGTCAACGCATCGTTGGGCTACCAGTTCAGTGCGGACTGGAAGCTCGACGCCGGGCTCTTGTATGCCGATGGCCTGAACCACTTCGACGACGGCCCGGGCCGCGACTCGCAAAGCAAGGTGCGCACGCAGACCGCCTACGTGGGCGCGAGCGGCAAGCTGCTGCCGAACTGGACCACGCAGCTTCGCTACGGTCGCAGCGAGGACGACACGCGCAATCTCGTGGCCGCGACCGGCAACGTGCCGGGCCTGTTCGAGACCACGCAGAACCAGTACCTGTGGCAGAACGACATCGCCACGCCGATCGGCACCGTGGTCGCCGGCCTGGAGCGTCTCGAGCAGGACGTGAACAGCGACACGCGCTACACCGTGACCGATCGCACCATCGATTCGGCCTTCGTCGGTCTGAACGGCGACCACGGCCCGCACAGCTGGCAACTCAACGCGCGGCACGACAACAACTCGCAGTTCGGCAACAACGACACCTGGTTCGCCGGCTACGGCTTTCGCATCACGCCGAACTGGCGCGTGAATGTCTCGCACGGCACCAGCTTCGTGGCGCCCTCGTTCAACCAGCTCTACTACCCGGGCTTCGGCAATCCCGCCCTGAAGCCAGAGGAGGGCGAGAACACCGACGTCGGCATCACCTGGAGCCAGGGCGGCCACACGGTGAAGCTGGTGGGCTACGACAACAAGATCACCGGCTTCATCACCAACGAGACGCTGCCGCAGAACATCCCGCGCGCGCGCATCCAGGGCGGCACGCTGAGCTACGACGGCCAGTTCGGCAACCTCGGCCTGCACGCGAGCTACGACGCGCTCGATCCGCACAACGAAGTCACGGGCAAGCTGCTGCCGCGGCGCGCCAAGACGCAGACCACCCTCGGCGCCGACTACCAGATCGGCGCCTGGAAGCTCGGCGGCTCGGCGCTGAGCGTGGGCCAGCGCTACGACGACGCGGCCAACACGCGCGTGCTGGATGCCTATACCACCGTGGATCTCTACGCGGAATACCGCGTGGCGAAGGACTGGTCGGTGCAGGGGCGCATCGCGAACGTGGGCGACGTGAGCTACGAGACGGCGTGGGGCTACAACCAACCCGGCCGTGCCTTCTATGTCACGCTGAGGTGGCAACCGAAGTGAGCGACGTGCGCCGCGAACTGATCCTGGGCGGCCAGAAGAGCGGCAAGTCGCGCCGCGGCGAGCTGCTCGCCGCGGCGTGGCTCGGGCGTTCGCACGCGCACCGGGCGGTGTTGATCGCCACGGCCGAGGCGCATGACGACGAGATGCGTGCGCGCATCGCCCGCCATCGCGCCGACCGTGCGCTTCGCGTGCCGGGCCTGGCCACCGTCGAGGAGCCGCGCGAGTTGGCGCAGGCGATTCGCGCGCAGGCCGCGCCGCAGACGCTGCTGGTCGTCGACTGCCTCACGCTGTGGCTCACCAACCTGATGATGCCGGTGGCTGGCACGGCGGGCGACGTCGAAGGCGCGATCGAGGCGCTCGTGACCGAGCTCGGCGCCGCCGCCGGCCCGTTGGTGCTGGTCGGTAACGAGATCGGCCTCGGCGTGATCCCGATGGGGCGCGAGGTGCGCGCCTTCGTCGACGCGCTGGGTACGCTCAACCAGCGCGTGGCCGCCGCCTGCGACCGGGTGACGCTGATGGCGGCGGGCTTGCCGCTCTTCCTGAAGGAGCCCCGATGAAACGGGTCGCGAGGCGCTTGCTCGCCGCATGCCTGGCGGCGTTTGCCGCGACGCTCGCGCACGCGCTGGTCGTGACCGACGAGCGCGGCGTGGCCGTGGACCTGCCGCGACCGCCCCAGCGCATCGTGACGGTGCTGCCGTCGCTCACCGAATCCGTCTGCACGCTGGGCGCGTGCGACCGCATCGTCGGCGTGGACCGCTATTCGAACTGGCCCGCATCGGTGCGCGCGCTGCCGCAGGTCGGCGGCGGGATCGACCCGAACGTCGAGGCCATCGTGGCGCTCAAGCCCGACGTGGTGCTGCTCGCGCGGTCCTCGCGCGTCACCGATCGCCTCGAGGCCTTGGGGCTCAAGGTGATCGTGCTCGAACCGAAGAACCATGCCGACGTGCGGCGCGTGCTCGATGTGCTGGGGCGCGTGCTGGGCGTGGACGACGCGCAGCGCGTGTGGCGCGCCATCGATGCCAGCGTGTCGGCGGCCGCGCAGTCGGTGCCGCAGGGCGCCCGCCATGTGCGCGTCTATTTCGAGGTCAACGGCGGCCCCTACGCGGCGGGCGAGTCCTCGTTCATCGGCGAGACGCTCGCTCGCCTGGGCGCGAAGAACATCGTGCCGGCATCGATGGGGCCCTTCCCGAAGCTCAATCCCGAGTTCGTGGTGCGCGCCGATCCCGAACTCATCATGGTCGGCGAGCGCAGCGCGCAAGGCCTGGAGCAGCGGCCGGGCTGGAGCCGCATCCAGGCGGTGCGCAGCGGGCGCATCTGCCGTTTCACGGCCGACGAGGCCGACGTTCTGGTGCGGCCCGGGCCGCGCATGGGCGAAGCGGCGCGGCTGATGGCGACATGTCTCGCTGCCAAGGCGAAGTGATGCGCAAGCCCGGAGCGCATCGCACATGAACCGCGAACAACGTCGCGCGCTCGCGCTCGGTGCGGCACTGCTGGTGCTCGGCGCCCTGGTTCTGCTGCTGGGCGCCGGCGTGGGGAGCACGGGCTTCGAGAGCGTGTTCGCCGCGCGGCGCGACCCGGTCGCGATGCAGATCGTGTGGGAGATCCGCCTGCCGCGCACGCTGGGCGCGTGGCTGGCCGGCGCGCTGCTGGGACTCGCGGGTGCCGTCGCCCAGGGGCTGTTCCGCAATCCGCTGGCGGACCCGTACCTGCTCGGCAGCGCGTCGGGGGCCTCGCTGGGCGTCGCGGTGGGGCTGTGGCTGTTTGGTGCTTCGCCGGCCGGCGCGCAGTGGATGGTGCGCCTGGGCATGACCGGGGCCGCCTTCGTCGGCGCCGTGATGGCGGTGATGCTCACGCTGGTGCTCGCGCGCGGCGTGCAGCAGACGCTGCGCCTCTTGCTGGCCGGCGTGATCGTCGGCGTGGTGCTCGGTGCGGTGAAGGACCTGATCGCCATCGGCTCGACGGACATCCTGCAGGCGATGCAGGGCTTCATGCTCGGCAGCACCGGGCTGGTCGGCTGGAGCGCGTGCGCCGTGATGGGGGTGCTCGGCGCCGTGTGCCTGCTGGTGGGATGGGCGCTGGCCCCCGTGCTGGACGGCCTCGCGCTCGGCGAGGCCACCGCGGAGAGCCTCGGCCTGCCGCTGCCCGCGATGCGCGCCGCGCTGGTGGCGGTGCTCGCGCTGGCCACCGGCACCGCCGTCGCGCAGACCGGGCTGATCGCCTTCGTGGGCCTGGCGGCGCCGCACCTGGTGCGCTCGGCCGTCAAGACCACGCACGCGCGCCTGCTGGCACTGTCGGCCGCGATGGGCGGACTGCTGCTGATGGCCGCCGACCTGCTGGCGCGCTGGCTGATCGCGCCCCAGGAACTGCCGGTCGGTGTGCTGACCGCGGTGCTCGGCGGCTCGTATCTGCTGTGGCTCATGCACCGGCGCAGCGCCCGAGGGGGTGTGCGGTGAGCATCGCGGCGCTGCACCACGCGGCCCTGCAGGCGCGGGGCGTCGGAGCCCGGCTCGGCGACGCCGAAGTGCTGCACGCGATCGACCTCGCGCTCGCGCCGCGGCGCTGGACCAGCATCGTCGGCCCCAACGGCGCGGGCAAGTCGACCCTGCTCAAGGTGCTCGCGGGTCTGCTGCCGCACAGCGGCGAGGTGCGCTTGTTCGGCGAACCGCTGGCGGCCATGCGCGCACGCGCGCGCGCCCGCAGGCTGTCGTGGCTCGGCCAGGGCGGCGCGGGCGAGGGCAGTGCCGACGACCTCATGGTGTACGACGTCGCGATGCTCGGGCGCCTGCCGCACCAGCGCTGGCTGGCCGCGCCCAGCGAAGCGGATCGGGCCGCGGTGGAGCGCGCGCTGCGCAGCACGCAGGCCTGGGAATGGCGCGACCGGCCGCTGGGCCAGCTCTCGGGCGGCGAGCGCCAGCGGGTCCTGCTGGCGCGTGCGCTGGCCGTCGAGGCCGACCTGCTGCTGATGGACGAGCCGCTCGCCAACCTCGACCCGCCGCACCAGGCCGACTGGATGCAGACCGTGCGCGATCTGGTCGCGCACGGCGGCACCGTGGTCAGCGTGCTGCACGAACTCAACGCCGCGCTCGCCGCCGATGACATGGTGGTCATGGCCGAAGGGCGCGTTCTTCACCACGGCCCGTGCGACGACGGCGCCACCCACCGCGCGCTCGAATCGGTGTTCGACCGGCGCGTGGCGGTGCATCGAATGGAGGGCCATTGGCTGGCCCTGCCGCGCTGACCCCAGCGTCCCGAAGGAAAACCATGCAGATCGAAACGCCCCCCAGCGAAAAACCGTACGAGAAGCCCGAAGGCGAGCGCCGCGGCCTCGTGATCGTCAACACCGGCGACGGCAAGGGCAAGAGCACCGCCGCCTTCGGGCTGGCCTTGCGCGCCCATGGCCGCGCCAAGGCGGTGAAGATCTTCCAGTTCATGAAGGTGCCCAGCGCGCGCTTCGGCGAGCACCGCATGTTCGAAGCCCTGGGCCTTCCGATCGAAGGCCTCGGCGACGGCTTCAGCTGGAAGAGCCAGGACCTCGAACGCTCGGCCCAGCTCGCGCGGGACGGCTGGGAAAAGGCCCGCGACGCGATCCTGTCCGGCGGCTATTTCCTCGTGGTGCTCGACGAGATCACCTACCCGCTGATCTACGGCTGGCTGCCGCTCGACAACGTGCTCGAGACCCTGCGCGCGCGGCCGCGGGAGGTGCACGTGGTGCTGACCGGCCGCCGCTGCCCCGAGGAAATCATCGCGCTCGCCGACACGGTGACCGAGATGAAGATGGTCAAGCACGCGTTCCAGGCTGGCGTTCCGGCGCAGCGCGGCATCGAGGACTAGCCTTGGTCTCGATCGCCGCGCTCTGGCTCGCGCTCGCGATCGATCGCTGGCTCGGCGAGCCGCCGTCCCGCATCCATCCGGTGGTGTGGATGGGGCGCTATCTGGGCTGGGCTGGCGATCGCATCGCGCCGCGCGCTGGCGATGGACGCCCGCGTGATCTCGCTCGCTTCGCGCTGGGGGCGGGCGCCTGGTGCGCCGGTGCCCTCGGCGCGGCGGCGGTGGCCTTCGGCGTCGTGCGCATCGCCGGCATGCTGCCCGCATGGGCGGCCGCGCCGATGCTCGCCCTGGCGCTCAAGCCGCTCCTGGCGTGGCGCATGCTGCGGGAGGAGGTGCTGGCGGTCGAAGCGGCGCTCGGCCGCTCGCCGGCCGAAGGGCGCACCCGGCTCGCGTGGCTGGTGAGCCGCGACGTGAGCACGCTCGGCGCGGTGGACGTGCGCGAGAGCGCGATCGAGTCGCTGGCCGAGAACCTCAATGATTCGCTGGTCGCGCCGCTCTTCTGGTTCGCGCTGCTCGGCCTGCCGGGCGCGGCGGTCTATCGCTTCGCGAACACCGCCGATGCGATGTGGGGCTATCGCGGTGCGCGCGCAGGCCGCGACTGGGAATGGGCCGGCAAATGGGCCGCGCGGGCGGACGACGCGCTGTCGTGGGTGCCGGCGCGCATCACCGCCGGGCTGATGCTTCTCGGCTCTTGGGCCGGCCTGGCCGCGTGCCGGCGCGAGGCGCGTCGGACGCCGTCGCCCAACGGCGGCTGGCCCATGGGCGCGATGGCCCTGCGGCTGGGCGTGAGGCTCGCGAAGCCCGGCGTGTACGTGCTGCATCCGCAGGGGCGCGCGGCCGAGCCTTCGGACGTGGCGCGCGCCGTGGCGATCGGCTCGCGCGTGGTGACGGGCGCCGCGCTCGGCGCGACGTTCTGGATGGCGGCCTGGACATGACCCACGGCGGGCCCGACGCGCTCGGCGCGGCGCTGCATGACTTCTCGACCAACGCCAATGCATGCGGGCCCTGTCCGCACGCGTCCCGGGCGGTGGCGCAGGCCGATCCCGTGCGCTATCCGGACCCGCTCTACACCGCGCTGCGCGAGCGGCTGGCGGCGTTTCACGCCGTCGATGCAGGGCGCATCGTGATCGCGGCGAGCGCCAGCGAGTTCATCTCGCGCATCACCATGGCGGTGGCGCGGCGCGGCGGCCGGAAGGTGCGGGTTCCGCCCCATGCCTACGGGGACTATGTGCGCGCGGCCGCCGCATGGCATCTCGAGCCGGTGCATGAAGGCGCCGACCTGGTCTGGTGCTGCGATCCATCGAGCCCGCTCGGGCAGCCGCAGAAGGACCTCGGCGCGTGCATCGACGGCCTGGGCGACGGGGCGAGCTGCGTGATCGACCTGGCCTACGAGCCGCTGCGATTGGAGGGCGCGCTCTCGCTTGGCGCCGAGCGGCTGGACGCGGTCTGGCAGCTGTGGACGCCCAACAAGGCGCTCGGGCTCACCGGCGTGCGCGCCGCCTATGCCATTGCGCCGCGGGAGCGGCAGGTCATGGCGGCGCAGCTCGCCGCGCTGGCGCCCTCGTGGCCCATCGGCGCGCACGGTGTGGCGTTGCTCGACAGCTGGATCCTTCCGGCGTGCCGGCACTGGCTGGCCGAGAGCCGCGCCACGCTTCGCGCGTGGAAGGCGGCGCAGCGCGCGGTCTGCGAGTCGATGGGGTGGGAATGCCTGCCCAGCGTCGCGAACTACTTTTGCGCGAAGCCGGATGCGCCGTATTCGCCGGAGCGCGCCACCCGCCTGCGCGCGCAGGGCATCAAGCTGCGCGATGCCGCCTCGTTCGGCCTGCCGGGCCATGTGCGGCTCGGCGTGCTGCCGCCGGCCAGCCAGGAAGCGCTGCGGCGGGCCTGGGGCTAGGCAGTGATGGGGGTGCGCTGCAGCTGCGGATGATTCGCGAACAGTTCCGCCGCCCAGTCGACGAAGGCCCGCACCTTCGCGCTCAGGTGGCGGTTCGGCGGGTACACCACATGCACCGGCAGCGCCGGGCGCGTCCAGTCGGGCAGGATCTGCACCAGCTCGCCGCTCGCGATGTAGGGCTCGGCCATGTAGGTGATCACCTGCGAGAGGCCGTAGCCGCCGAGCACCGCCGTCATGTGCGCGTTGCTGTCGTTCACCGCCACGCGATAGGGTCCGGCGATCTCCAGTTGCTCGTCGCCGCGATGGAACTCGTGCGGGTACACCCGCCGCGTGCTGCCCGAGAAGAAGCTCACCACCAGGTGCCGCTTCTCGATGTCCAGCGGATGCTGCGGTGCGCCGTAGCGCTTGATGTAGGCGGGCGAGGCCACCGTCATCCATGGCAGGTTGCCGATGCGCCGCGCCACCAGCGACTGGTCGGTGAGGTCGCCGCCGCGGATCACGCAGTCCACGTTGTCGGTGATCAGGTCCACCGTGCGGTCGCTCACGCCCACGTCGACCTGGATGTCCGGGTACTTGTCGCAGAAGGTCTGCAGGGCCGGCAGGATGACCAGCCGCGCCATGGATGAGCCGACATCGATCCGCAATCGCCCGGTGGGGTTGGCCTGCGCGTTCGTCATGCTGGCCTCGATGTCGTCGAAGTCGTTGAGCAGCCGCGCGGTGCGCTCGTAGTAGGCCGCGCCATCCGGCGTCACGGTCACGCGCCGGGTCGTGCGGTTGAGCAGCTTCACGCGCAGGCGCGACTCCAGCGCCTGGATCTGCTTGGTGACCGTGCCTTTGGGCACGCCGAGCGAATCGGCCGCGCGGGTGAAGGTGCCTGCCTCGACGACGCGGACGAAGATCCGCATGGCCTGGATCTGATCCATCTATGCTGCTCCTGGGAAGACGCTCAGGGGGGCCTTTGGGGGCCGGGGGAGCGGGATTCTCACATGGTCATTGGAGCCGATTGTTAGTTGATTGGAAACAGAGTGGGGGCCTATCCCCTGTTTGAAGCATGAGGGCGGCGTCTTATATTCCATCCATCGACCATCCTCCGAGACCGTCCATGTCCACCCCTTCTTCCCTGCCATCCGCCGACGCCCCCCAGGCTGCTGCCCGGCAGGGCGAAACCGACATCCGCATCGAGCTGCCGAACCGCGAACCGGTGCGGGCCCGCGTGTACGGCGAGCGCGCCCGCGGCGCGGCCGTGCCGCTGGTGCTGCACTTCCATGGCGGCACCTTCGTCTGCGGCGGCCTCGACAACGGCCGCAACGTGGCGCGACTTCTCGCCGGGGCGGGCGCGCTGGTGGTGTCGCTCGACTATCCGAAAGCGCCCGAGGCACCGTTCCCCGCGCCGATCGAGGTGGGCTACGCGGCGCTCGAATGGCTCTACAAGCAGCGCGTCAAGCTGGCCGGCAAGGGCGCCGAGCTGTTCCTCGCGGGCGAGGAGGCTGGCGGCAACCTCGCCGCGGCGGTGGCGCTGATCGCGCGCGACCGCGGCCATCCGCCGCTCGCAGGGCAGATCCTGCTGTCGCCGATGCTCGACCCCTGCGCCGGCACCGCCTCGCTGCGCCAGGCCACGGGCGACGCGGTCCAGTGCCGGTGGGCCACCGGGTGGCGCGAGTTCCTGAGCCGGCCGGTCAACGCCACGCACCCCTATGCGGTGCCGGGCGGTTCGCTGCGGCTGGCCGACGTCGCCCGCACGCTGGTCCTGGTCGGCAAGGACGATCCGATGCGCGACGAGGCCCTGGCCTTCGCGCGGCGCCTGTCGGAGGCCGGCATCCAGGTGACCAGCAACGTGCTGCCCGGGGCCGCGAACTGGCCGGCGGCACTCTACGAGCCCGAGGGCTCCGGCTGCGCCGAGTGCGAAGCGGTGGTGCAGAAACACTTCCGCGAGTTCTTCAGCGCCGCACCGCCGCCTCACTGAGCGGCGACGCACGGCAGGCCGTGCGGCCCGGCATCCCGTAGCGCGGGACCCATTCGAAGGTTGAGGGCCTGAACCCTCGTTCTCCCGCGACGGCACGACCGTCGCGGCTGGGAAGCCTTCGTCCGCGCCACGGCTGCGGCCGCCCGCCGCCGCGCTCCCACCCGTCTTTCTCTTTCCGCCGTCCTGCGCCACCCGCGCGGGAGGGTCCGTTGCATCCCAGAAGTCACCAAAAGGACGTTTCATCATGAACCACAACAACAAGTCTTCCTCCCGGACCCGGCGCCTCTGGCCCGCGGTGACCGGCGCCACGGCCCTCGTCGCCGTCGCATCGGCGGTGATGTTCGGCTTCCACAGCTTCGATGCCGCGGCGAACAACACCGCGCCGGCGGCGCAGGCGCCTCGTGCGGTGCCGGTCTCGGTCGCCGCGGTGGCCGCGACCGAGGTCAACACCTGGGACGAGTTCTCGGGCCGGCTCGAAGCCGTCGAGCGGGTGGACGTGCGCTCGCGCGTCGCCGGCGCGGTGCAGGCGGTGCACTTCCGCGAAGGCGCGCTGGTGAAGCAGGGCGAACTGCTGATCACCATCGACCCCGCGCCCTATGCCGCAGAGGTGGAGCGCGCCGAGGCGCAGGTCGCGGCGGCGCAGGCGCGGCTGTCGTTCACGCGCAGCGAGCAGGAGCGCGCGCGCCGCCTGTGGGACGAGAAGGCCATCGCCCAGCGCGAGCTCGACGAGCGCGTCAACGCCGGGCGCGAGGCCGAGGCCAGCCTGCGTGCCGCGCAGGCCTCGCTGCAGAGCGCGCGCCTGAACCTCGGCTACACGCAGGTGCGCGCGCCGGTCGCGGGCCGCATCGGCAAGCTCGAAGTGACGGTGGGCAACCTGGTCGCGGCCGGGCCGGGCGCGCCGGTGCTCACCACGCTGGTGTCGGTGAGCCCCATCTACGCGAGCTTCGACGCCGACGAGCAGATCGTGCTGCGCGCGCTCAAGGACCTGCCCGGCGGCGCCAGCGCCAGGGCGCGCATCGAAGGCATCCCGGTGCAGATGGGCACGGCCGGCGTCGACGGCACGCCCTACCTGGGCCGGCTGCAGCTCATCGACAACCAGGTCGATGCGAAGAGCGGCACGGTGCGCGTGCGCGCGGCCTTCGACAACACCGATGGCGCGCTGATCCCCGGCCAGTTCGCGCGCATCCGCATGGGCCAGGCGCATGCCGACAAGGCCTTGCTGGTGAACGAGCGCGCCGTCGGCACCGACCAGAACAAGAAGTTCGTGATGGTGGTCGGCGCGGACAACAAGGCCGAGTACCGCGAGGTCGCGCTCGGCGCGCCGTTCAACGGGCTGCGCATCGTCACCCGCGGCCTGCAGCCGGGCGAGCGCGTGATCGTCAACGGCCTGCAGCACGTGCGCCCCGGCGCGCTCGTCGAGCCGCAGACCGTGACGATGGACGCCAAGGCCGAGCTCGCGCCGCCGGCGCAGCGCGTCGCCGCGGCCAAGTCCTGATCTCCGAATGAGGAGGGAATGAAATGAATCTATCCAAGTTCTTCATCGACCGGCCGATCTTCGCCGGCGTGCTGTCGGTCCTGATCTTCATCGCGGGGCTGATCGCGCTGCGCGCGCTGCCGATCTCCGAGTACCCCGAGGTGGTGCCACCCTCGGTGGTGGTGCGGGCCAACTACCCCGGCGCCAACCCGAGGGTGATCGCCGAGACGGTGGCGACGCCGCTGGAGGAGCAGATCAACGGCGTCGAAGGCATGCTCTACATGGGCAGCCAGGCGACCACCGACGGCCTCATGACGCTGACCGTGACCTTCAAGCTCGGCACCGACCCCGACAAGGCGCAGCAGCTCGTGCAGAACCGCGTCGCACAGGCCGAGCCGCGGCTGCCCGAGGAGGTGCGCCGCCTGGGCATCACGACCGTCAAGAGCTCGCCCGACCTCACGATGGTGGTGCACCTGCTGTCGCCCAACGGCCGCTACGACATGACCTACCTGCGCAACTACGCGGTGCTCAACGTCAAGGACCGGCTGGCGCGCGTGCGGGGCGTGGGCGACGTGCAGCTCTTCGGCTCGGGCGACTACTCGATGCGCGTGTGGCTCGACCCGCAGAAGGTCGCGCAGCGCGGGCTCTCGGCCGGCGACGTGGTGCGTGCGATCCGCGAGCAGAACGTGCAGGCGGCGGCCGGCGTGGTCGGCGCATCGCCGGGGCTGCCGGGCGTGGACATGCAGATCTCGATCAATGCGCAGGGCCGCCTGCAGACCGAGGAGGAGTTCGGCGACATCATCGTCAAGACCGGCGGCGATGGCGCCGTCACCCGGCTGCGCGACGTGGCGCGGCTCGAACTCGGCGCGTCGAGCTACGCGCTGCGCTCGCTGCTGGACAACAAGGACGCGGTGGCGGTGCCGATCTTCGCGGCGCCGGGCTCGAACGCGATCCAGATCTCGAACGACGTGCGGGCCACGATGGCGGAGCTCAAGAAGGGCATGCCCGACGGCGTGGACTACGACATCGTCTACGACCCGACGCAGTTCGTGCGCGCCTCGATCGAGTCGGTGGTGCACACGCTGCTAGAAGCGATCGCGCTCGTGGTGCTGGTGGTGATCCTGTTCCTGCAGACCTGGCGCGCGTCGATCATCCCGCTGCTGGCGGTGCCGGTGTCGGTGATCGGCACCTTCGCGGTGATGCACCTCTTCGGCTTCTCGATCAACGCGCTGAGCCTCTTCGGTCTGGTGCTCGCGATCGGCATCGTGGTGGACGACGCGATCGTGGTGGTCGAGAACGTCGAGCGCAACATCGAGGCCGGCCTGAGCCCGCGCGACGCCACCTACCGCGCGATGCGCGAGGTGTCGGGGCCGATCATCGCGATCGCGCTGGTGCTGGTGGCGGTGTTCGTGCCGCTGGCTTTCATCAGCGGGCTCACGGGGCAGTTCTACCGCCAGTTCGCGCTGACCATCGCGATCTCGACCGTGATCTCGGCGGTCAATTCGCTCACGCTCTCGCCCGCGCTCGCGGCGCTGCTGCTGCGCGGCCACGATGCGCCCAAGGATGCGCTGACGCGCGGCATGGACCGCGTGTTCGGCCGCTTCTTCGGCTGGTTCAACCGCGTCTTCCATCGAGGCGCCGAGGGCTACAGCACCGGCGTGAAGGGCGCGATCTCGCGCAAGGCGCTGATGATGGTGATCTACCTCGCGCTCGTCGGCGTGACCTTCGGGCTCTTCAAGGCGGTGCCGGGCGGCTTCGTGCCGGCCCAGGACAAGCAGTACCTGATCGGCTTCGCGCAGCTGCCCGACGGGGCCACGCTCGACCGCACCGAGGACGTCACGCGCCGCATGAACGAGATCGTGATGAAGCAGCCCGGCGTGCAGCACGCGATCACCTTCCCGGGGCTGTCGATCAACGGCTTCACCAACAGCTCGAACTCGGGCATCGTGTTCGTCGGCCTCGACGACTTCGACAAGCGCAAGTCCAAGGACCTGAGCGCCGGCGCGATCGCGGGCCAGTTGAACGCGCAGTTCAGCCAGATCCAGGACGCCTACATCGCGATCTTCCCGCCGCCGCCGGTGCAGGGGCTCGGCACCACGGGCGGCTTCAAGCTGCAGCTGGAGGACCGTGGCTCGGTCGGCTACGCGGCGATGGACAAGGCGGTGAAGGCCTTCATGGCCAAGGCCTACCAGACGCCCGAACTCGCGGGCATGTTCACGAGCTGGCAGGTCAACGTGCCGCAGCTCTACGCCGACATCGACCGCACCAAGGCGCGCCAGCTCGGCGTGCCCGTGACGGAGGTGTTCGACACCATGCAGATCTACCTCGGAAGCCTCTACGCGAACGACTTCAACCGCTTCGGCCGCACCTACAGCGTGCGCGTGCAGGCCGATGCGCCGTACCGCGCGCGTGCCGAGGACGTGGGCCTGCTCAAGGTGCGTTCCACGAGCGGCGAGATGGTGCCCCTGTCGGCGCTGATGAACATCCAGCCCAGCTACGGGCCGGAGCGTGCGATGCGCTACAACGGCTTCCTCTCCGCCGACATCAACGGCGGACCGGCGCCCGGCTTCTCGTCGGGGCAGGCGAGGGCGGCGGTGGAGCGCATCGCGGCCGAGACCCTGCCGCCGGGCGTGAGCTTCGAGTGGACCGAGTTGACCTACCAGGAGATCCTCGCCGGCAACTCGGCGGTGTGGGTGTTCCCGCTCGCGATCCTGCTGGTGTTCCTGGTGCTCGCGGCGCAGTACGAGAGCCTGACCTTGCCGGTGGCGATCATCCTGATCGTGCCCATGGGCCTGCTCGCGGCGATGACCGGCGTGTGGCTCTCGGGCAGCGACAACAACATCTTCACGCAGATCGGGTTGATGGTGCTGGTCGGCTTGTCGGCGAAGAACGCGATCCTGATCGTCGAGTTCGCGCGCGAGCTGGAGTTCGCCGGGCGCACGCCGGTGCAGGCCGCGATCGAGGCGAGCCGGCTGCGCCTGCGGCCGATCCTGATGACCTCGATGGCTTTCATCATGGGCGTGCTGCCGCTGGTGCTTTCGAGCGGCGCGGGGGCCGAGATGCGCCACGCGATGGGCATCGCGGTGTTCTCCGGAATGATCGGCGTGACCGCGTTCGGCCTGTTCCTCACGCCGGTGTTCTATGTGCTTCTGCGCGCGCTGACCGGCAACCGCCCGCTCAGGCTGCACGGCGA
This sequence comes from Variovorax sp., assembly GCA_017744935.1. GTDB lineage: Bacteria > Pseudomonadota > Gammaproteobacteria > Burkholderiales > Burkholderiaceae_C > Variovorax. The sequence continues at coordinate 123,472 of JAGIAI010000003.1, read as the reverse complement.
GGTGCCGCATGGCGATGCCTTCGTCTCGGCCGACCATCCCGCGGCGCCGGTGCACGGCGGCGGGCCGCTGCGACCGTCGCCTGCCGCGCCGCTCAAGACCATCGAATGAGGCGACCGCCTCTTGCTGAATCGAGAAAGCTGAACATGAAAAAAGAAACACAAGCCAAGGTGCGGCCGTGGCGGGCCGCCATGCTGCCGTTGTTCGCGGCGCTGGTGCTCGCCGGCTGCGCCACCACGGCCGTCGAAGCACCGAGCTTCGAGGCGCCGGCCCGGTTCAAGGAGCAGGCGGCCGATGCGCCGCGCGACGGCGCATGGACCCGCGCGCAGCCCGCCGAGGCGCAGCCGCGCGGCGAATGGTGGCGCGCGTTCAATGATCCGGTGCTCGACACGCTGATCGAACGCGCCGATGCACGCAACACGAGCATCCAGGCGGCGGCCGCCCGCCTGGCCGAGGCGCGGGCACTGGCGCGCAGCACCGAGGCGGATCGCGCGCCCCAGGTCGGGCTGGTCGCGGGCGGCGTGCGCAGCGCGGGGCTGGACCGCAACCTCAGCACCCGGCCCGACACGCTGCTCAATGCGGGCGCGGCCCTTTCCTACGAACTCGACCTGTTCGGCAAGCTGTCGCGTGCCAGCGAAGCGGCGCAGCTCGACGCCGAGGCGCGCGACGGCCTGCTGCAGAGCACGCGCCTGCTGGTCGAGTCGGAAGTGGCGCAGACCTATCTGCTGCTGCGGGCCGTCGACGCCGAGCGCGCGCTGGTGCGCGACACGGTCGAGGCGTACCGCGACACGCTGAAGCTCACCCAGAGCCGGCAGCGCGCAGGCGACGTGGCCGACCTGGACGTGGCGCGCGTCGAGACCGAGGTGGCGTCCACCGAGTCCGACGCGCTCACGCTGGACCGCCGCCGCGCCGAGCTGGAACATTCGCTCGCGGTGTTGACGGGCGTCGCGGCGTCGGACTTCGGCGTGAACACGGACGAATGGTCGACGGCGCTGCCGACCATCCCCGCGGGCGTACCGGCGACGGTGCTGACGCGGCGGCCCGACGTGTCGGCGGCGCAGAAGTCGGTCATGGCGGCGCAGGCGCGCGTGGGCGTGGCGCAGGCGGCGTGGTTCCCCGATATCTCGCTGACCGCGGGGGCTGGCTATGCATCGTCGGACCTGGGCGACCTGTTCAAGTGGTCGGCCAAGTCATGGGGCATCGGGGCGCTGCTGGCCTTGCCGCTCTTCGACGGCGGACGCCGCGAGGCGGGTGTGCAGAGCGCATCGGCCCAGCTCGACGGCGCGCTGGCGAGCTACCGCACCCAGGTGCTGGTCGCGTTCAAGGAGGTGGAGGACCAGTTGTCCTCGCTGCGCATCCTGTCGCAGCAGGCCGAGGTGCAGGGGAGGGCGGTGACCTCGGCCACCCGGGCGACGAGCCTGTCGGACTCGCGCTACCGCAACGGCATGGTGAGCCAGCTCGACCTGCTCGATGCGCGGCGGCAGGAGCTCGCGAACCGCCGGCAGGCGCTGCAGGTGCGCTCGGCGCAGTACCAGGCGACGGTGGGCCTGGTCCGGGCGATCGGGGGAAGCTGGGATGTGAAGGTGGCTTCGTCCGCCCGGGAGACGGTCGCGGCCCGGTGATGCCGGCGGGGGCGGCGGCGAGCCTGCGCTCAAAGCATCGTGTCCGACACCGTCCCCACCTGCCCCAGCTTGCGCAGGGCATTCGCCCCGACGACCAGCGCGTTGGAGTAGCTGGTCTGCGGAACCCTGGCGCTGTAGATGCGCCGGTACTGGATCGCCTCCGCCTCGTCGCTGCTGACGGCCTGCAGCAGGATCCAATGAAACTGATTCGTGCCGCGCTCTTCCACCATGAGCGCGATGTCGTGCAGTGCGGTCATCCGCCGTGCTCCCTTTCAACTCTCGTCTCGAACGCCCCGAAGCTAACCCGGATCAGAAGAAAGCTTTCGACTTCGTTGCATCGACCGGCCTGAAGCGTGACCAACTTCACGTCGCCGACAATCGCGCCCATGAATCCTGATGTGGCAGATGCGCGCGGGCGCTGCGTGATGGTGCTGGGCACCACCAGCGGCGCCGGCAAGAGCTGGATCGCGACGGCGCTGTGCCGGTGGTACGCGCGCCAAGGCTTCCAGGTCGCGCCCTTCAAGGCGCAGAACATGAGCAACAACGCCCGCGTCGTCGCGGGCGGCGAGATCGGCAGCGCCCAGTACTTCCAGGCCCTGGCCGCACGCGCCGAGCCGGATGTCCGAATGAATCCGCTGCTGCTCAAGCCCGAGCGCGATACCCACAGCCAGGTCGTGCTCATGGGGCAGGTCAGTGCCGAACTCTCCGCGCTGCCGTGGCGCGGGCGCAGCGAGCGCGTCTGGCCGCGGATCGCGCAGGCGCTCGACGCGCTTCGCGCCGAGAACGACATCGTCGTCATCGAGGGCGCCGGCTCGCCCGCCGAGATCAACCTCATGGCGAGCGACATCGTCAACCTGCGCGTGGCGCGGCATGCGCACGCGCGCTGCCTGCTCGTCACCGACATCGACCGCGGCGGCGCCTTCGCGCACCTCTACGGCACCTGGGCGCTGATGCCGCCGGAAGACCGTGCACGGATCGCCGGCTTCGTGCTCAACAAGTTCCGTGGCGATGCTTCGCTGCTCGCGCCAGCGCCGCAGCAGCTGCAGGCGCTCACCGGCGTGCCCACCGTCGCGACCTTGCCGATGTGGTGGCAGCACGGCCTGCCCGAGGAGGATGGCGTCTTCGATGACCGCAGCGTGAGCGGCGGCGAGGTCACCCGCACCGTCGCCGTCGTGGCCTATCCGCGCATCAGCAACCTCGACGAGTTCCAGCCGCTCAAGAACATCCCGGGCGTGCGCCTGCGCTGGGCTCGAAGCCCGGCCGACGTGGCGGGCGCCGACTGGATCGTCCTGCCCGGCTCCAAGAACACCAGCGGCGACCTGGCGTGGCTGCGCGCGCAAGGCCTCGATCGCGCGGTCGCCGCGCATGCGGCGCGCGGCGGCGCGGTGCTCGGCGTCTGCGGCGGGCTGCAGATGCTCGGCGAGGCGCTGATCGACCCGCACGGCGTCGACGGCAACGGGCCGGGGCTCGGCCTGCTGCCGGTCGTCACCGTGTTCGCGGCCGACAAGACCGTGCGCCGTCGCGAGGCCCGCTTCGGCGAGCTCGCTGGGCCGTGGTCCGCGCTCTCGGGCATCACCGTGCGCGGCTACGAGATCCACCACGGCCAGACCGCCGAGCACAGCGCCATGGCGGCGGCCGGCGATCGCGCCATCGCCGCGATGCCGGACGAACTCGCATGGCGCAACGGCGCCGGCAACGTGCTGGGCCTGTACCTGCACGGGCTCTTCGAGGACCCGGCCGCGCTGCACGCGCTCTTCGGCGCCCAGGCGCGTACGCTCGACGCCGTGTTCGACGGCCTGGCCGACCACATCGATTCCCACTTTGAACCGGGCGTGCTGCGCTCTCTCATCGAATGACCCTTGAACTCCCCCCGATCGACGACATCGGCGATGCCTCGCTGGCCGCCCGGCTCCAGCACGCGCTCGACAACAAGACCAAGCCCCTTGGCGCGCTCGGCCGCCTGGAGGCGCTGGCGCTGCGGCTCGGCGGCATCCTCGGCACCGCCGCGCCCGTGCTCGACGCGCCGCAGATGCTGGTGTGCGCGGGCGACCACGGCCTCGCGGCGCGCGGCGTGTCGGCCTACCCCAGCGACGTGACCTGGCAGATGGTCGAGAACTTCCTCGCCGGCGGCGCCGCCGTGAGCGTGCTGGCTCGCCAGCACGGGCTCGCCCTGACGGTGGTCGACTGCGGCGTGCGGCACGCTTTTTCGCCGCGCGCCGGCCTTCTGGTGCGCAAGATCGCGCCCGGCACCGCCGACGCCTCGGCCGGTCCGGCGATGAGCGTGGCGCAGTGCGAGGAGGCCATCGCCAACGGCATGGCGATCCTGCGCGACCTGCCCGGCAACGCGGTGCTGCTCGGCGAAATGGGCATCGGCAACTCCTCGGCCGCGGCGATGCTGCTGGCCCGCATCGCCGGGCAGGACATCGATGCCTGCACCGGCGCCGGCACCGGCCTCGACGCCGCTGGCCGCGCCCACAAGCGCAAGGTGCTGCGCGGCGTGCTCGAGCGGCATGCGGACGCCACCGATCCGCTGGCCGCGCTCGCCGCATTCGGCGGCTTCGAGATCGCCACGCTCGTCGGCGCCGTGCTCCAGGCGGCGCAGGAGCGGCGCGTGATCGTGCTCGACGGCTTCATCGCCAGCGCCGCGGTGCTGGTCGCGCGGGCCCTGCGCCCGCACGTGGTGCAGCGATGCGTCGCGGCGCATGAATCGGCCGAGCCCGGCCACCGGCTGCTGCTGAACTTCCTGGGCCTGCAGCCGCTGCTGCAACTCGACCTGCGCCTGGGCGAAGGCTCGGGCGCGGCGCTCGCTTGGCCGCTGCTCGAATCGGCCTGCCGCATCCTGCGCGAGATGGCGAGCTTCGAGTCCGCCGGTGTGTCGAGGCAGGAGGCGGCATGAGGCGTTCCCGATGAACGGCGTGCGTCACTTCCTGCTGGCGCTGCAGTTCTTCACCCGCGTGCCGGTGACCGGTCCTCTCGCCGGGTGGGTCGGGTTCAGCCCGGCGATGCTGCGCGCGAGCGCGGCGCATTTCCCCGGCGTCGGCTGGCTCGTCGGCGCGGTCGCCGCGGGCGTGTTCTGGCTCGCCCAGGCGGGCCTGCCGGGGCTTGCCGGCGCGCTGGTGGCGGCGGCGCTGTCGACCATCGCCACCGTGCTCATGACCGGCGCCTTCCACGAGGATGGCCTGGCCGACGTGGCGGACGGCCTCGGCGGCTCGGCCGACCGCGCCCGGGCGCTCGAGATCATGAAGGACTCGCGCATCGGCGCCTTCGGTGCAATCGCGCTGGTGCTCGCGCTCGGGCTCAAGGTGCTGTTGCTGGCGATGCTGGCAGGGCAGGGCGCATCGGCTGTCGTCGCTGCGCTGGTGTGCGCCCATGTGCTGTCGCGCCTCGCGCCGCTGTTCCTGATCCGCTGGCTGCCCTATGTCGGCGACGAGAGCGCGGCCAGCAAGTCCAAGCCGCTGGCAGACGCGATCGGCGGCAGCGCCCTGGTGGTTGGCATCCTGTGGTCGCTGCCCGCCATGGCCTGGCTGGCGGCAGTCCATGGTGCGATGCGCGGCCTGGCGCCAGTCGCGCTCGGCGCCCTGGCCGCGCTGTTCATGGCGCGCCTGCTGTGGCGCCGGCTGCGCGGATTCACAGGCGACGGCCTCGGGGCCACGCAGCAGGTCTGCGAACTCGCGATCTACCTCGCGCTGGCGTGGCGCCCATGAAGCTGCTGCTGGTCCGCCACGCGCGCACCACCGCCGTCGATGGCTTCTGCTATGGGCGCACCGATATGCCGGTGCTGCCCGAAGTCACGCGCGCCGCGGCCGAGCGCGTGGCGCCGCAACTGCCGATGAACGGGATGCTGACCTGCTCGCCGCTCTCGCGCTGCGCCGAGCTCGCGCGGACCCTCGTCGAACTGCGGCCGGACCTTCGCGTGCAGACCGATCCGCGCATCGCGGAGATGGACCTCGGCGAGTGGGAGGAGCGGCTCTGGTCCGAGATCGACCCGCGCGAGCTCGATGCGTGGACGCGCGATTTCGCCGACATGCGCGCCGGCCGCAGCGGCGAGAGCACGCGGCAGTTCCTGCTGCGGGTGGGCGAGGCTTTCGATGCGTGGCGCGCCGGCGGACGCGACGCGGTCTGGGTCACGCATGCCGGCGTGATCCGCGCCGCCTGGCTGCTGCGGGGCGGCATCCGCGCGATCGAGCGTGCCGACCAGTGGCCGGTGCACCCGATCGCGTTCGGCGAGTGCGTGACGATCGAGCTTTGAGCGCGCGCCCGCGCGATGAGCAGGCAGGCCTGATCGATTGCTGAAAAGCTGGCGCTTTCTGCCGGAGATGGCCTACGCTTGCCGGTGCATGTCGACAAACCCGGAGGTGCGATGGCCGCGAGTCCCTACACCCTCACGCGAGACGACGCAGGCATCGCCACCCTGGCGCTGACCTGCCTGCTGGCCGTGGCGAGCTTCTTCTTCGGCCAGCCGCTGTCCATCGAAGTGCACTGGATGTGGATGGCCGTCGGGTGCCTGTGCCTGGTGGCGATCGGCATCGTGCAGTTCGTTCGCTTCCGCAACCTGCAGCGCCGGGACGACGAGCTCAACGCGATCCTCGACACGGTGCCCCATCCCCTGTTCTTCAAGGACCTCGGCTGCCGCTATCGCGTCGTGAACGCCGAGTTCCGGACCCTGGTCGACATCGATCCGCTCGGCAAGAGCGATCGGGAGCTCTTTTCTGCCGAGTTCTGCGAGCGCCTCGCCGCTCAGGACAGCGCCGTCCTGTCGTCGGGTGGCAAGCGCACCTTCGAGCAGGATGTGCTCGTCGATGGGACGATGAGGACTTTCCAGGCGCGCAAGTCGCCGGTCATCGACCGTCGAGGAAGGCTCCGCGGCATCGTCGGCATCTCCGTCGACGTCACCGACGAGCGGAATCTCCAGCGCGAACTCCAGACCGCCGGCAACAGGCTGGACATCGCCCTTGAAGCCACCCGGCTGGGCACCTGGGAATGGAACCTCGACACCGGCGAGATCCGGCTGGACGAGCGGGAGCGGGCGGTGCTCGGCCTCGAGGACAACCCGCAGCACGTATCCGCCATCTTCGCCAGGATGCATCCCGACGATGTCGAAGAGGTCCAGCGGAGCATGGACCACGCCAGGGACACCGGGGAGGTCGCCGCATTCGACTACCGCTTGATCGACGACGCGGGCCGCGAGCGATGGATCGAAGCCTTTGCCGCCCGGGACCGGACCCGCTCGGGCAGCCCGCTTCTCTACGGAACCAACCGCGACATCACGAAGCGCCGCGAGGATGCGCTGGCGCTCACCCAGGCCAAGGAACGCGCCGATCGTGCACTCGCCGAACTCGAGCAGTCGCGCGTCGACCTCGGCGTCGCCTTGCGCGTCGGCAAGCTGGGTGTGTGGCGATCGAGCACGCGCGCAGGCGGCGGCGGCATCGCGCCGATGTCCGACCCGGCATTCCTCGATGCACCGCTCACGGCGGACCGGCAGATCCGGAAGATCTATGGCCTGCCGCCCGATGCCGCCGTGACCTACCGCGACCAGATCCGGCTGCTGCATCCCGACGATCGCGAACGCGTCACGTCGCGCGTGCGCGCGACCCTGAGGCGAAAGAGGGGCATCTATCGGGACCAGTTCCGCATCTGCGCACGCGACGGCGTGGTGCGCACGGTGGACGTGCGGAGCATCCTGAAGGTGGAGCCGGAAGACGATCGCGGCATGCTTCTTCTCTCCTTCACGGGGATCATGAAGGACGTCACCCTGGAGGAAAAGCTCAAGGCCGATCTCGTCGCCAAGGCGGCGGAGGCGCGCTCGGCCGTCGAAGCCAAGGGGCGGTTCCTCGCGATGATGAGCCACGAGATCCGCACGCCGCTGCATGGCATGCTGGGCATGCTCGACCTGGTCCTCGACACCCGCCTGACGGAGCGGCAGCGCAAGATGCTCGAAACCTGCCGCCATTCGTCGCTGGAACTGCTGGCGATCATCAACGAGATCCTCGACTACTCCAAGATCCAGGCGGGCAAGTTGGCCCTCGAAAGCCAGCCGCTGCATCTTGCCCCTCTCATCGAGAACGTGTGCCTCTCTTTCTCGGTCGACGCGATGCGCAAGTCGATCACGCTCGACTTCCACGTCGATGCGCGACTGCCTGCCTTCATCGTCGGCGATTCGGTGCGCCTGCGGCAGGTGCTCGTCAACCTCGTCGGGAATGCCGTGAAGTTCACCGAGCACGGCGGTGTGACGCTCGAAGCGCGCCAGGGCGCGGACGGGCGGCTGCAGCTCGTGGTCGAGGACACGGGCGTGGGGATTCCCGAGGGCGCGCTCGACTCTCTTCTGGAGCCTTTCAGGCAGGCCGACGTCACCACCACGCGGCGCTACGGCGGCACGGGCCTGGGCCTGACCATCGTCAAGCAACTGGTCGACCTCATGGGGGGGGAGATGCTGTGCGAGAGCGAGCTTGGCCGTGGAAGTCGTTTCACGGTCACGCTTCCCCTCGCGCCGTGGGCCGCGGGCAGCGAACCCGGCATCGTGCGCGAAGCCGCCGCACGGCCGCTCCAGGACACCAGCCCCATCGGCCAGGGACGCTGGGTGCTGCTGGCGGAAGACCATCCCGTCAACCGCGAGGTGCTGACCATGCAGCTCGCGCAACTCGGCTTCGAGTGCGATCGCGCGGAGGACGGCGAGCAGGCCTGGGATCTGCTCATGGCCGCGGACAGGGACTACGCGCTCCTGCTCACCGACTGCCACATGCCGATGCTCGACGGCGACGGACTCACCCGGCGCCTGCGCGAGCACGAGGCCCGGTTCGGGCTGCCCCGGCGCCCCATCATTGCGCTCACGGCCAATGCGCAGCCGGGCGAAGCCGAGCACAGCTTGTCCGTGGGAATGGATGGCTACCTGACCAAGCCGATCCAGCTTCCGGACCTGCGCGCCGCCTTGCTGCGCGTTCTGCAGAACCCGCCTGCGCAGCAACCGCCCGCTGCCGCGCTGCCCTATGCCAGCCTGCGCGCCCTCAGTCATGGCGACGCCGGGCAGATCGCAACCATCGTTCGCCTCTTCGTGTCCACCGCCACCGACGACCTGGACTCGGCGGACCGTGCAGTCCAGGGCGGGGATTGGGCGGCGCTTCGCCTGCTGGCCCACCGCATGGCCTCGGCCTGCCGGCAACTGGACGAGCCCGAGGCCGTGCAGCGCCTGCAAGCCGTCGAGACCAAGGCCGACGCCGGCGCATTGCCCACGCTGTATGCGTCAGCGCGCGAGGAGGTCGGCGCCGTGATCGCACGCGCCAACGAATTCCTGACGATGCCTGCGTGAGCGCGCGGGCGCCGGATGCGGTACCTACGGGGCCGGCGTCTTGGGCTTGTAGTCGCAGTAGGGCGACACCGCGCACTTCCAGCACAGCGGCTTGCGCGCCACGCAGGTGTAGCGGCCGTGCAGGATCAGCCAGTGGTGCGCATGCAGCCGGTACTTCTCGGGCACCCGCTTCTCGAGCTTCAGTTCGACTTCCAGGGGTGTCTTTCCGGGCGCGAGCCCGGTGCGGTTGCCCACGCGAAAGATGTGCGTATCGACCGCCATCGTCGGTTCGCCGAAAGCGACATTGAGCACCACATTGGCAGTCTTGCGGCCCACGCCGGGCAAGGCTTCGAGCTCGGCGCGCGTCCTCGGCACCTCGCCGCCGTGGTGTTCCACCAGCATGCGGCTGGCTTCGACCAGGTGCTTCGCCTTGCTGCGGTAGAGGCCGATGGTCTTGATGTAGTCCTCGAGCCCCTCCACGCCCAGGTCCACGATGGCCTGCGGCGTATTCGCGACCGGGAACAGCCGGCGAGTCGCCTTGTTCACGCCCACGTCGGTCGCCTGCGCCGACAGCAGCACCGCGGCGAGCAGCTCGAAGGGCGTGCCGTATTCGAGCTCGGTCTCCGGCGTGGGATTCGCGGCCTCCAGCGTCGCGAAGAAGGGTTCGATATCGGCTTTTTTCATATGTGCGGAAGTTTAGGGGCCCCACCCGTGGCTGCGACAATCGACCCTCTCCGCCAAATCTCCGACAGAAGGTCCCCATGCAATTCGCCTCCCGCCTCGACAACGTCGAAACTTCCGCCATCCGCGAACTCTTCAAGCTGCTCGGCAAGCCCGGGATCATCAGCTTCGCAGGCGGTTTCCCGGACAGCGCGATGTTCGACGTCGAAGGCCTGAAGGAGGCCAGCGCCAAGGCCCTCGCGGAGGAGCCCGGCGGGGCGCTGCAATACGGCGCCACCGAGGGCTACGAACCATTGCGCCAGCAGCTCAGCGCCTTCATGAAGACCAAGGGCGTCGAGGTCGAGCCGGGCGGCCTGATCGTCACCACCGGCAGCCAGCAGGCGCTGGACCTGCTGGGCAAGACGCTCGTCTCGCCCGGCGACAAGGTGATCGTCGAAGGCCCGACCTTCCTCGCGACCATCCAGTGCTTCCGCCTCTATGGCGCGCAGGTGATCAGCGCGCCCATCGACGCCAACGGCGTGAAGACCGACGAGCTGGAGGCGCTGATCGAGCAGCACAAGCCCAAGTTCGTGTACCTGATCCCGACCTTCGGCAACCCGAGCGGCGCCACGCTGAGCCTGGAACGCCGCAAGAAGGTGCTGGAGATGGCCGTGAAGCACGGTACCGTCATCGTGGAGGACGACCCGTATGGCGACCTCTACTTCAACGACGCGCCGCCGCCGTCGCTCATGTCGCTGACCCGCGAGGTCCCCGGCAGCCGCGAGCTGGTGGTGCACTGCGGCAGCCTGAGCAAGGTGCTGAGCCCCGGCCTGCGCATCGGCTGGATGATCGGTGCGCCCGAGCTGCTGGCCCGCGCCACCATGTGCAAGCAGTTCAGCGATGCGCACACCAGCACCTTCGCGCAGGCCACCGCGGCGCAATACCTCAAGAGCGGCCGCATGCCCGACACGCTGGCCCACGTGCGCAAGGTGTACGCCGAGCGTGCCGCGGCCATGGGCCAGGCGCTGCAAAAGGAACTCGGCGACGCCGTCAGCTTCACGCAGCCGGGCGGCGGCCTGTTCTTCTGGGCGCGCCTCACGGGCGCCAACGGCAAGCTCGCGGATGCCGGTGAATTGGCCAAGCGCGCGATCGAGAAGCTCGTGGCCTTCGTGCCGGGGGCGCCGTTCTACGCCGAGAACCCCGATGTCGCGACCCTGCGCCTGAGCTTCGCGACGGCCAACGTCGAGAAGATCCGCGAAGGTATCGCGCGGCTCGGCGCGGCGCTCTGAGTCGTCTCGGGTTTTCCCTGCGACGGCCGAAGCCTTTAGGAGCATCAGGACCGCCGCGTCCAGCGGGCCTATTGCTGGAAACCGTTCAACTCAGCATTTCCCCACATCGCCCAAGCCATAGGTGCAGGCGTAGGGGTCGCGCCATCTGTTCTTTTGGAAGTAGAGATTGACCACATCCCCCCGATTGAAGCTGAGGATTGCAGTGCCGCTGGAATAGAGCGTCCAAGTGCCGAAGTGGCCGTCACTGAACGCCAAGGTGCCGACGGCATAGCAAGGGGAATACCTTTCCGTGGTCACCATGTAGGCCTCGACGGGGTATGCCTTGTTGAAGTAGTTCTTGACTTGTCCTGGAGATGGCTTGAAGGCCTTACATTCCTCTTGGGAATTTCTCGCTGCGGATTCAATGGTCAGTCCGGAAGCTTTGATCTTGAGCCTTGTCACCGACCGGGCATGACTGTTGAACCACACCAGGCTGATGGTCATAAATAGTAGCAGTCGGACCTTCATTGCCATTTTGCTGTGCTCGCTTCAGTTTCATTCTTCCTGCCGATTTCGGGGTGCCTGTAAACCTCACTTGGTGTCAGCCTGAAAGTGTCGATTAGCTGCCTTATCAGCCATGCCAATGAAGCGTTTTGCAGCGGGTTCACGTCCTCGTAGACGTACCTTTTTTCCGCCATTGGGAAGCGGGTGCGCAATGGGTTTGCTAACGATCTCGATTCCGATCGAATCGACGTTCGACGGATAGCGATCGGGCCATGATTTATTGGACTCATTGCGATGAATGGCAATTGCCCTGGCATTGTTGCCTTTGATTCGCTCTAGGCGCGTCGCATCCTTCAGTTCGGTGGCTGTGCATTGCATTGTGATAACGCAGCGCGATTGCAAGTAACCTACATGATTGGTGGCCCGATAAAGCGAGGCGGTTTGATAGATGGTGCCATCCTTGTCTATCAGAAAGTGTGCGCCATTGGGCGTGCCGTGCCTCTTGTCACCGTAGGAATTGAATGTGGCTTGCGCCGTAGGGGCTCCGGTTTGATGAACCACAATCCCGTTCACCGCATCCATTCTTCCGCGCTCGATCTCGGGAAAGATATTCACCTCCACGCGATCCGCGTAAACATGGCCCGCTTTTGTGATGTAGAGCGACATGGCTTCCCTCACGCTTCACGGTTGTGTTGAATGTCGAAGCTGGCGGTCACGGTGCCTCCGGAACCTCCTTGCCGGTTCTGGAGGACGTATTCCTGCTTGACGCGCGCAAAAGACAGGCTGACTTCCTCCATCCCTGTCGGCATGGTCTCCTTGATGACGGGCGCCACCCCCGTCACGATGACGTCGCCCATCGTGAGCTTGAAATATTCGAGGGGGCTGCCACCCGCCTTTCGAACCACGAGCGTGGCTGAGTCGATGTGCTTGCCGGTGAGGCAATACTTGAGGAGATTGGGGCTGGCCCGATGCGATGGTCGAAGACGAGGTCGCTGACGGTCGCCTTCCCCGCACCGCCCCCGCTGCCTGAATGCATCGACGACGCCTGATGCATCGCTCATTCCCAGCTCATGACTTCGATCTCGTCCTTGTGGCTGGCGTCCTGCGATTCACCAGCGAGGCCCGTGAGCTTCAGAAAAATGTCCTGCGCCATGAAAGTCCTTCCCTGAAATTGGATGTGTGAATGGGTGGCCGAAAACGGGGCCTGCCCGACACGCAAGCTATCAGCCGCACGCGCTAGAGTTCGGGGTTCTGGCGCGATTCAAGACAAATCTCGCTGAGAATCGGAGATGTCTGGCAGCAGGCGGAATCGCTTCGCCTCGCACGGCTTGGCATACGCGGGCCTGTGGGCGTCGACCGCAGCGCAGATCCCGCAAGAAACCTCCTCCCACGGAAATATCGATGACTCACTGGCAGATCGGAAGGGCGCTCGTGGCAGGCGCCGGGCTCGTGCTGTCGGCTGCCTGCTCGGCACCGCCTTCCACGCAACCCGGCGAATGGGCGCCGAACCCGCCGAACCCGAATGCGCCGTATCCCGCCGAATCGCGCGAGAACAACGAGCAGGGCACGGTGATCGTGCGCGCGCGGACCTCGCCGGACGGCAAGCCGATGGCGGTCGAGGTCAAGCAGTCGAGCGGCTATCCGCGGCTCGACCGCTCGGCCGTCGACACGGTCAGGAAGTGGCAGTTCAAGCCGACGCCCGACGACGGCAGCGTGGTCTGGCGCGAAGTGCCGATCCGCTTCTTCATCACCACGCCGCCACCCCAGCCCACGCTCAACTAGGAACCAAGGAAATATGGACAAGGAAGTCGACCCCGCAGTGCTCGGGGTGATCAATGAGAAGCGCCTCATGGGCGAGAAGCGAACGCCCGTCGAGATCATCGCCAAGATGGGCGTGTTCGACGCGCGCGAGAAGGCCGGCGACCTGGCCTGGCTGGCCACCGGCGACAACGTGAACGTCATCGCGACGCTGTGGGCGGAGTTCGTGAGCGTCGGCGCCGATGGCCGATGGTTCTATCTCGAGTCGCTGGCCCCGCAGTTCAAGTTCGGCGGCGGCGACCGCAGCGCCCAGCAGATCCAGCGCGCCAAGGACCGGCTGGGCCTGCTCAAGCGCGCACTCGACGCGGGCCAGGGCCTGCGGGTGGTGCTGCAGACCAACCGCGTGCCGGTGCTCGAGATGGAATCCGACAAGACGGCCCGCGTTTCGGTTCGCGTGCCGGACGATGAGGAATGGCACATTGCCTCGTGGGACACGGCGACCAAGATGGCGGTGCTGGTGCGCGGCGCGCGCGGCTGGACGCCCTCCGAGGAGGACATGGAGGCTGCACGGGCGCGCGGGGGCATTCCTCCCGAGGCCTTGCAAGCCGCGGCGCCTGCCGCTGGCGAGTCCTCGCCGGAGGATGTGCAGGCGGCCGCGATCGACCACCTGGTGCGGCACTTCGGAGGCTATGGGTACAAGACGGAGACCGTGGCGGGGCAGGGTTTGGGCTACGACATCGAGGTCTCGGACAAGAAGGGCAAGACGCTGCTGAAGATCGCGGTGAAGGGCGTCGCCCCCGGCGCGAAGACCTTCCGGCTCACGAGCGAGGAGCAGGCTTGCGCGAAGAAGGGCGACCCGTGGCGCCTCGCGGTGGTCACGGATGCGCCCGGCCCGGCGGCGCAGCACAAGCTCTACCGGGGCTCGGAAGTGAACAGCGCCCCCGGCCTGGAACTGCTCGACTAGGGCCGGGCAGTCAATGGAGCTGCCGCGCCAGCGCGACGAGCTTGGGCGCGACCACGTCCTTCAGCCAGCGCTCATTGAGCGAGCGCCGCTGGAACGACACGTTGATCGCGGCGAGCTCCCCGCGCTCCTGCCGGCCGAGGGGCACCGCCACCGCCTGCACGTCGGCATAGACCTCGCCGACGGAGATGCAGAAGCCGGTCGAGGGAAAGGCCGCGAGGCTTTGCAACAGGCGTTCGCGGTGGCGTTCCCACTGGAGCGGGGCCTTGACCTGGATCTGGTTGAGCAGGCCCTGCCGCTCCTGCGGACTGCAGGCCGCCAGGTACGCGCGGCCCACCGCGGTGCCGCACATCGGATAGGTTCGTCCGATGTCGATCGGGTGGCCGGCGCGCACCGAGCTGCGCACCACCTCGATGCAGACCATGTCCAGCCGGTCGCGGATCGCGATCGCCACGGTGCCGCCGACCGTCTGCGCGAGTTCGAGCATGCCGGCGCGCGCACGCTGGCGCACCGGGAAGGTCTCCAGCAGCGGAAAGCCCAGCGACAGCACCGCGGGACCGAGCCGGTACTTGCCCGAATCCGCGTCCTGCGCGAGATGGCCCATGCACACGAGCGTGTAGACCAGTCGTGAGATCGTCGGCCGGGGCAGCTGCATGCGCTGCGCCAGGTCCCTGTTGCTCAGCAGCGGCTGTTGCGGGGAGAAGCAGCGCAGCAGTTCGAGCCCGCGTGCCAGCGTGGTGGCGAATTGGCGGTCGCCCTCGAAGTCGGTATAGGTGTGCGGCACCCGCGACGTGGGGCCTTGGTGCGTTGCCGTGTTTGACATATCGAAATGCTCACTGAAATAGCGAGATGACGGCATCGGGACTTCCCGCTGTTTCCTAGAGTGGCGGTGCGCAATTCAGGAGACACAGCGATGAAAGTCGACGACCTGCCGGTGCACGATATTCCGGCCCTCTCGGGGAACAACGCCCCGGTCCACCAGGAAGACAGCTTCGAGGACCTGCCCGTGATCGGGCGGATGCCGAACGACTTCAGCGGCCTCTATGTTCGCAACGGGCCGAATGCCTTCTATCCGCCCGAATGGCGCTATCACGCCTACGACGGCGACGGCATGCTGCACGCCGTGCGTTTCGACGCGGGCCGCGTGAGCTACCGCAACCGCTGGATCCGCACCGCGGCGCTGCAGGAGGAGCAGGCGGCCGGCCACGCGCTGTGGAAGGGGCTGAAGGAGCCGTTCCGCGCCGACCGGCCCGACGAGCCGCTCAAGAACACCTCCAACACCGACGTGAAGTACCACGCGGGCCGGCTGATCACCATGTGGTACCGCTCGGGGCTGCCCTATGCGGTGGACCCCTACACGCTGGAGACGCTCGGCCCGGCCGACGGCGACGGCGCGCTGCCCCGCATCTCCGCCCACTCGCGCCCCGACGAGCACACCGGCGAGCTGCTGTGGTTCGACTACGCGCTCCAGGCCCCCTACATGCGCTACGGCGTGCTCGGGCCGGACCGCCGGCCGCTGCACGAGATCGAGATCCCGCTCGACGGGCCGAGCCTGCCGCACGACATGGCGGTGACCGAGCGCTACACGATCCTGCACGACTTCCCGCTCAAGCCTGATCCGCAGGCGCTGGCCGCCGGGCGCTACAAGGTGCAGTTCCAGGAAGGCCAGCCCTCGCGCTTCGCGGTGGTGCCGCGCCACGGGAGCGCCGCGCAGATCCGCTGGTTCGAGGCCAAGCCCACGTACCTGCTGCACGTGGTCAACGCCTGGGACGAAGGGGATGAGGTCGTGATGATCGGCACCCCCTATCGCATGCACGAGGACGCCGCCGGCCGGCCGGACTATCGCCGCGTGGAACAGACCATCCATCACCGCCAGCGCGACTTCCTGCTCTACGAATGGCGCTTCGACCTCTCGACCGGCCAGACGCGCGAGCGCGTGATCGACGACGTGCTCAACACCGAGTTCCCCGTCATCAACAGCGCCTTCCAGGGCCGCCGCAACCGCTGGTCGTACCACGTGGTGTTTCCGCAGGGCGGGCGCGAGGAGCCGCGCTTTCCCGGCCTCGTGAAGTACGACCTGGAGACCGGCGGCTACATCGCGCTGAGCGCCGGGCCGCGCTGGTTCTACAACGAGCCGGGCTTCGCGCCGCGCGACAACCCGCGCAGCGAGGACGACGGCTACCTCGTCACCCTGGCCTGGAACCCGGTGGACGAGCGCTCGGAGATCCAGGTCTTCGACTGCCTGGACGCGCGCATCGCCCAGGGGCCGGTCGCGCGCGTGCCGCTGCCGCGCCGCGTGCCCCATGGCTTTCACGCCACCTACGTCAGCCAGGCCGTGCTGAACCGCTGGAAGTAAGACCGTGATCCTGGTTCCCCAAGACAAGATCCAGAAGTACGTGGCCCGCGGCTGGTGGGGCGAACAGACGCTCGGCGAGCTCTTCATCGCGACCGCGCGGCGCCAGCCCGCGGCGCCGGCGGTGGCCGATCCGCCGAACCGGCGCGACATCACGGGCGATGCGCCGCGCCGCCGCGACTGGGCCGGGCTGCTCGCGGACGTGGGCCGGCTGGCCGCGCTGCTGCACGCGCAGGGCCTGCGCAAGGACGACGTGCTCGTGGTCCAGTTGCCCAACAGCGTGGAACTGCATGCGCTGTACCTCGCCTGCGCGTGCAGCGGGATCGTGGTGTCGCCGCTGCCGATGCAATATCGCGGCCACGAGATCACGCATGTGCTGAACACCACCGGCGCGCGCGTGGCGATCACCGCTTCGCGGGTCGGCGGCCACGCGCCGGCGCGCGAGTGGCACGCGGCCTTCGGCGAGCGCGTGCGCGTCATGGCGCACGGCGCCGACGTGCCGCCGAACGTGCTCGGCCTCGATGCGGCCCTCGCGGCGACCGAACCCTGGAGCGCGCAGGCACTGGAGGCGCACATGGCCCGCATCGGCCTGACCGCGCACGACGTGCTCACCGTGTGCTGGACCTCCGGCACCGAGGCGCAGCCCAAGGGCGTGCCGCGCAACCACAACGAGTGGCTGATCGTCGGTCAGTCGGTGATCGATGCCGGGCAGATCGCGCCGGGCGCCTGCATGGTGATCCCGTTCCCGTTCGTCAACATGGCGGGGATTTCCACGAGCCTCGTGGCCTGGCTGATGGTGGGCGGCGAGCTGCATCATCACCACCCCTTCGACCTCGATGTGTTCATCGCCCAGCTGCGCGGGCAGCCCACCGACTACACGGTCGCGGCCCCCGCAGTGCTCAGCATGCTGCTCAAGGAGCCGGGCAAGCTGCGGGGCGTGGATCTCGCGCGGCTCAAGCGCATCGGCTCGGGCGGCGGCCCGCTGGCGGACTGGCTGGTGGCGCAGTTCGCGGAGCAGTTCGGCGTCGAGGTGGTGAACTACTTCGGCTCCAACGAGGGGGCGGCGCTGTCGTCCACGCCGCAGGACATCCCGGACCGCCGCCAGCGCACGCGCTACTTCCCGCGCATCGGGGTGCCGGGCTTCGACTGGTCGCTGTCGAACGCGAGCAAGGTGCGCACGCGGCTGGTGGACCTCGACAGCGGCGAGGACATCCACGGACCCGGCCGCGTCGGCGAACTGCGCTTCAAGGGCCCCACCATCTTCAGTGGCTACTTCAACTCGCCCGAGCTGACCGCGCGCGCCTTCGACGAACAGGGCTTCTACCGCACCGGCGACCTCTTCGAGATCGCGGGCGAGCGCAACCAGTACTACCGCTTCGCCGGACGCCACAAGGACATCGTGATCCGCGGCGGCATGAACATCTCCTGCGAAGAAGTGGAGGGCCTGCTGCTCGCGCATCCGAAGGTGCGCGAGGTGGCGCTGATCGGCTACCCCGATGCGATGCTCGGCGAGCGCGTGTGCGCGGTCGTGGTGCCGCAGCCGGGGCAGGAGGTGACGCTCGACGAGCTGGTTTCCTTCCTGCGCCATGGCGAGCAGGTGGCCGCCTTCAAGTGGCCCGAGAAGCTCGTCGTGGTGGAACAGCTGCCGCGCAACCCGGTGGGCAAGGTGCTCAAGCGGGAGCTGCGCAGCCGCTTCGTCCAGGCGGAGGCCGGGGCATGAAGCCGGTGCTGCTGCTGATTCCGGGCATGCTCAACGACGCGACGTTGTGGGACGAGGTGGCGGCGGAAGTGGCGCCGCTCGCGCCAGTGCGGATCGCCGCGCCGGTGCAGGCCAGCATCGCGGAGATGGCGCAGGCCGCGTGGGCGCTGCTGGCGGACGTGTCGCCGGCGCAGCCCGTGGTGATCGCCGGTTTCTCGCTCGGTGGCTACGTCGCCCTGGAGATGCTGGCGCATCCGCTGCGCGCGGTGCGGGCGGCGGCCCTGATGTCCACTTCGGCTCGGCCGGACACGCCGGAAGGCGCCGCTGGCCGCGCGAAGACCCTCGCGGCGATGCAACGCGACTTCGCGAAGACCGTCGACGGCATCGTGCAATGGAACACCTGCGAGCCGCCTCCGGCGCTGGTGGAACGGTTGGCCGCGATGATGCGGCGCGTCGGCGCCGAGACCGCGGCGCGCCAGATGCATGCGATCGCCGGCCGCGCCGACCACCGCGACACGCTGGCGCGCCTGGCGCTACCGGTAGCCGTGCTCTGCGGCCGGCACGACCGCACCACGCCGCCGCCGCTGTCCGAGGAAATCGCGCGCCTCGTGCCGGGCGCGCACTGCGAGATCGTCGAGGGAGCCGCCCACATGCTGCCCGTCGAACAGCCGCAGGCCGTGGTGCGCTCGCTGCGCTCGCTGCTTCTTTGATTCGTCAACAACACACACAACCCCACCGGGAGACAAACGATGCTCAAGAGAACTTTTCTGAAGGGCGCCGGCGCGCTGGCCGCTGCCGCCGCGCTGCCCGCGATCGCGCAGACGTCCTTCCCCGATCGGCCCGTGCGCGTGCTGGTCCCGTTCGCACCGGGCAACACGCTCGACGCGGCGCTGCGCCAGGTCGCGGTGGATTTCCAGGCCAACACCGGGCAGCCCCTCATCGTGGACAACCGGGCAGGGGGCGGCGGCATCATCGCCGCCACGGCGGTGGCCCACGCGCCGCCCGACGGCACCACCTTGCTGCTGAGCAACACCAGCATGCTGGCGATCAATCCGCACACCTTCGCCAAGCTGCCCTACGACGCCGAGAAGAGCTTCAAGCCCGTCACCGGCTTCCTGGGCGCCTCGCTGGTGCTGGCCGTCAATGCGGAGAAGGTGCCGGCGAAGTCGCTCAAGGAATTCATCGCCTGGGCGAAGGGCCGTCCGGAAGGCGGCGTGTCGTTCGCGTCGTTCACCGCCGGCAATTCCTCGCACTTCATGGGCGTGATCATGAACAAGCGCGCCGGCCTGGAGATGGTGCATGTCCCCTACAACGGCACGCCGCCGGCCGTGCAGGCGCTCGTGGCCGGGCAGGTGCAGGCCGCGTTCCTGCCGCTCCTGGCGGTCAAGCCGCAGGTCGAATCGGGCAAGGTGCGGGTGCTGGCCGTGTCCACGCCCAAGCGTTCGCCCCTGATGCCCGAGGTGCCGACCTTCGGCGAGGAAGGCTTCCCCGACCTGACGATCTACATCTGGTCCGGCCTCTCGGCGCCCGCGGGCACGCCCGATGCCGTGGTGGCGAAGCTCAACGCCGAGTTCCGCAAGATCCTCGGCAGCCCGGAGCTGCAGAAGAAATGGCGCGAGCTCGATTTCGAAGCGCTGCCCATGTCTCCCGACGAGTACCGCGATTTCGTGCGCGCCGACAGCAAGCGCTGGGCCGAAGCGGTGCAGATCTCGGGCTTCAAGGCCAGCGAATGATGGAGCGCGACGACCTTCTTTCGCGTCTGCGCGTGCCCGTGGTGGCCGCGCCGATGTTCCTCGTCTCGGGTCCTGAACTGGTGCTGGCGGCCTGCCGCGCGGGGATCGTGGGGGCCTTCCCGACCCCCAACGCGCGGCCGATCGAGGTGCTGGAGCAATGGATGCGCCGCATCACCGAAGGCCTCGCGCGCGCGGCCGACGAGCAGGATGCGCACACGCTCGGCCCCTGGTGCGCCAACCTCGTCACCCACTCGTCGAACACGCGCCTGCCGGACGACCTGGCGCTGCTCTCGCGCTACCGGCCGCCGCTGGTGGTCACCGCGCTGGGCAGCCCCAAGCCGGCGCTGGGCTGCGTGCACGACTACGGCGGCCGCGTGATCGCCGACGTGACGAGCCTCGCGCTGGCGCGCAAGGCCGTGGCGGCGGGCGCGGATGGGCTGGCCTGCATCTGCAGCGGCGCGGGCGGCCACACCGGAACGCTGTCGCCCTTCGCCTTCGTCAGCGCGGTGCGCGAGTTCTTCGACGGACTGGTGATCGTGGGCGGCGGCATCAGCGACGGCTGGGGCGTCGCCGGTGCGATCGCGGCCGGCGCGGACCTCGTCTACATGGGCACGCGCTTCATCGCCACGCGCGAGAGCATGGCCGCCGAGGCCTACAAGCAGATGCTGGTCGAGTGCACCTCCGAAGACATCCTCGTGAGCGCCGGACTCACCGGCACGGCCGCGAGCTGGCTCAAGCCCTCGCTGCGCGCGAACGGCATCGACCCCGATCACATGCCCTCGGCGCCGCCGAGAAGCTACGACAGCAACGACGTCGGCAAGCCCAACCGCTGGCGCGACATCTGGGCCGCGGGGCAGGGCGTGGGCGCGATCAAGACGGTCGAGCCGGTGGCCCGCGTGGTCGAACGCCTGCACGACGAATATCAACAGGCGGGACGACGCTTCGCCCGCCGCACCGGGGAGAAGCTGCATGCCAGTTGAAGTGATCGACAGGATCTCGTCGCCGCTCGAAGGGAGCGCGCATCCCTTCATGAGCGGGCCCTTCGCGCCCAACTTCGTCGAGGTGAACGCGACCGAACTCGAGGTCATCGGCGAGATCCCCGAGCGTCTCGATGGCGTCTATCTGCGCAACACGCAGAACCCCGTGCACGAGCCGCTGGGGACCTACCATCCCTTCGACGGCGACGGCATGCTGCACCTGATGAGCTTCCGGCGCGGCAAGGTCGAATACCGCAACCGCTTCACCCGCACCAAGGGCTTCGTCGAGGAGCAGGTCGCGGGGCATGCGCTCTATGCGGGCCTGATCGACAAGCCCTCGCTCGCGCAGCGTCCCGGCTGGGGCGCGCGCGGCGGGCTGCGCGACACGGCGGCCACCGACGTGATCGTGCATGCGGGCAAGGCGCTCGCGACCTTCTATCAATGCGGCGAGCCTTACCGGCTCGATGCGCGCACGCTGGCGCTCGAAGGCGTGTCGGCCTGGGGCGCGCGGGTGCTCGCCGACGGCGGGATCTCGGCCCACCCGAAGGTCTGTCCGAAGACCGGCGACCTGCTGTTCTTCAACTACTCGAAGACCGCGCCCTACATGCACTACGGCGAGGTCGACCGCCACGACCGGCTGGTGCACTACGTGCCCGTGCCGCTGCCGGGCCCGCGCCTGCCGCACGACATGTGCTTCACCGAGAACTACGCGATCCTCGACGACTTTCCGCTGCACTGGGACGAGGGCCTGCTCGCGCAGGGCCGGCACAAGCTCGGCTACTTCCCGCAGCGCCCGTCGCGCTTCGCGGTGGTGCCGCGCCGGCACATGGCGAACCAGGCGATCCGCTGGTTCGAGGCCGAGCCCACCTACGTGCTGCATTGGCTCAACGCCTGGGAGGAGGGCGACGAGATCGTGATGCACGGCTACCACCAGAAGACGCCGATGCCCAAGGCGGGCTACGACAACACCGGCCAGACGCTGGGCCCCGACCGCTACGGCCCGACGCTGTACGAGTGGCGCCTGAACCTCGCCACCGGCAAGACGACCGAGCGCCGGCTCGACGAGCGCTACCTGGAGTTCGGCATGACCAACGCCCGCTACTGGGGCCGGCCGTACCGCTATTCGTACAACATGATCGCGCACCCGGGCGCCTTCCTGTTCGACGGCATCCTGCGCTACGACCACGTGAGCGGCGAGTCGCAGCACTACCTCTTCGGCGAAGGCCGCTTCGGCAGCGAATCGCCGATGGCGCCCTGCCACGACGCGAAGGCCGAGGACGACGGCTACGTGGTGAGCTTCGTCACCGACATGAACACCGACCGCTCCGAATGCGTGGTGCTCGACGCGCGCGACCTCTCGCGCGGACCGGTGGCGCGCATCCTGCTGCCGCATCGCATCAGCAGCGGCACCCACTCGTGCTGGGCCGACGCCAGCGAGATCGAATCCTCAGGAGACCGACCATGACTTCCCCCGTCTACATCCTCGGCGGCCACCAGACCGACTTCGCCAAGGCCTGGGCGCGCAACGGCCAGGACATCTCCGACATCACGCGCGAGACCACGCTGGGCGCGATCGACGCGAGCCAGCTCGACGCGTCGGCGATCCAGAGCATCCATGTGGGCAACGCCTTCGGCGAGCTGCAGCGCCGGCAGGCGCACCTCGGCGCGATGGTGGCGCAGGTGGTGCCGCAACTGTGGGGCGTGCCCGCGATGCGCCACGAAGGCGCCTGCGCCTCCTCGTCGCTCGCGATCCTTTCGGCGATGGCCGAGATCGAGGCCGGCCGCTACGACTGCGTGCTGGTGCTGGGCGTGGAGGAGTTCAAGAACCTGTCGGGCAACGAGGCTTCGGTCAACCAGAACGCTGCCGCGTGGCAGGGCCGCGAGGGCTTCGATTGCACCTACATGTGGCCCGCCGCCTTCGGCCGCGTGGCGCAGGAATACGAGGCGCGCTACGGGCTCGACCGCCGTCACCTGAACCGCATTGCCGAGATCAACTACGGCAACGCCAAGCGCAATCCGCTGGCGCAGACCCGGGCGTGGCGCTTCGACGTGCTGAGCTTCACCGACGACGACGAGGCCAATCCGGTCATCGAGCCCGGCACGCGCCGGCAGGACTGCGGCCAGATTACCGACGGCGGATGCGGCGTGGTGCTCGCCTCGGCGCGCTTCGCGCAGGAACACGCGCGCCGCACCGGGCAGCGCCTGGAGGGCATGGCGCGCATCGCCGGCTGGGGCCATCGCAACGCGGGGCTGCGCCTGCTCGACAAGTTCGAGCGCAGCCGCGGCCAGCCCTACGTGTTCCCTCACCTGCGCGAGGCGATCGAGGACGCCTGGCGCCGCGCGGGCGTGGGCGATGTGCGCGCCATGGACGGCATCGAGACGCACGACTGCTTCACCACCACCGAATACGTCGCCATCGACCACCTCGGCCTGACCGCGCCCGGCGAGAGCTGGCGCGCGGTCGAGGACGGCACGATCGCGCCGCAAGGGGCATGCCCGGTCAACATGAGCGGCGGCCTGATCGGCTGCGGGCATCCGGTGGGCGCCACGGGCTCGCGCATGCTGTTCGATGCCGCCCGGCAGGTCACCGGGCGCGCGGACGAATGCCAGATCGAGGGCGCCCGACGCATGCAGACGCTCAACATCGGCGGCTCGTGCGCCACGGTGGTGAGCTTCGTCGTCGAAAGCGGGGAGGCGCGATGAGCGCGGCGCGGCCGGGCATCGACGACGCGCGGAAGATGGCGGTCTTTCGCACCATGGCCCAGGCGTGGCACGACCAGGACTGGACAACCTGCGCGGCGCTCTTCGCGCCCGAGGGCATTCTGCATTCGGTCATGCTGGAGCCGGTGGTGGGCCGGCAGGCGATCCACGACCGCATTTCCAGGCTGGGCGGTGCGAACAAGAAGGTCACGCTGAACATCGAGCGCATGGGCGTGGTCGACGGCGCGCTGATCGTTCAGCGCGTGGACGTGATCGTGATCGACGGCCGGCGCGGCGAATGCCCGGCCGTCGGCGTCATCGAGTTCGAGGGCGACCGCATCGCGCGCTGGCGCGACTACTACGACCGCAGCACGCTCGCGCGCGCCGCGGGCCATTCCACGGAAGGCCAGGCCTCGTGAGCGCCGATGCGGGCGCCCCGGCGGCGGCAAAGCACAAGCCCCAGAATGCGCCGCTCAGGAAGATCATCGGCTTCTACGTGCGCTTCACGCCCAGCTACAGCAAGATCGGCTACCACGCGCGGCGCTTGTTCTGGCGGCCCCTGCGCCCCGACTTCCGCGGCCAGACCTGGGTGGTGGTGGGCGGGTCCGAAGGGATCGGCGGCTCGGCGGCACGCTCGGCGGTGGCTGCCGGCGCGCGGGTCATCTGCGTGGGGCGCAGCGCGCAGAAGATCGCCGACTTCGCGCGGAGCACGTCGAACCCCGAGCGCGTCGTCGCCGAAGTGGCGGACTTCTCGCTGCTGCACAGCGTCCGCGAACTCGTCGCGCGCCTGCAGGCACGGGGCGAGACGATCGATGTGCTGGTCAACAACGTCGGCATCCAGAAGCGCGACCAGATCCTGACCTCGGAGGGCTTCGAGACCTCCTTCGTCACCAACATCCTGAGCCACTACGTGTTCACCCGCGACTTGCTCGCGCGCGGCCTGCTGGCATCCGACGCGATCGTCATCGAGACCTCGTCGGGCGGCATGTACAACCACCCGCTGGTCGTGAAGGACCTCGACATCACGGGCAGCGGCTATGTGGGCGTGCGTGCCTACGGGCTGTCCAAGCGCGCGCAGGTGGTGCTCACGCACCACTGGCGGCGGCGCTTCGCGGGCGATGGGCGGCGCTTCTACGTCATGCACCCGGGCTGGGTCGACACCGCGGCGGTGGGACGGTCGATGCCGCGCTTTCGCGAGACGCTCAAGTCCGTGCTGCGCAAGGACCCGCAGGGCGCGGACACCATCGTCTACCTCGCGGCCACGCGGCCGCCGCAGCGATCGGACGAATCGATCTGGTTCGACCGCAAGGAGCGTACCGCGCACATCTTTCCTCGCACCCTCGAGACCGCCGACACGCCGGACTCGCTCGTCGCCTACCTGGAAAGGCATGCGAGCCGGCCGAACGATCAACTCCCGGAGACACAACCATGAAGCGTCGAAACCTGCTGGGTGCGCTGGGTGCGCTGGGGGCTGCCGGTGCCGCGAGCCTCCTGCCGGCGCTGGCGCGCGGCCAGGCCGCCTTTCCGTCGCAGCCGATCCGCCTGGTCGTCCCCTTCGCGCCGGGCGGCGGCGGCGACGTGCTCGGGCGCCTGCTCGGCGCGAAGCTCGCCGAATCGCTGGGCCAGCCGGTCGTGGTGGACAACAAGCCCGGCGCCAGCACGGTGATCGCCACGGACTACGTGGTGCGCTCGGCGCCGGACGGCCACACTATCCTGCTGAACGTCCCGCTGATCGTGCAGACCGCGTCGCTGATGTCGAAGCTGCCCTACGACCCGGTGCGCGATCTCACGCCGGTCTCGGAGGTGGTCACGTCTTCGCTCTGGATGGCGGTGAATCCGCAGAAGATGCAGGCGCGCAACCTGAAGGAGTTCATGGCCGAGGTCAAGGCGCAGCCGAAGTCGCACAGCTTCGGTTCGATCGGGGTGGGCTCGACCACGCATCTGTTCGGCCAGGGGCTCAACGATGCCGGCGGACTGGACATGGTGCATGTGCCGTTCAAGGGCAGCTCGGTCGCGCTGAACGCGCTGCTGGCCGGCGAGGTGTCGACGGTGATCCTGGACTACGTCACCCTGAAGCCCCATGCGGCGGCGGGCGGGGTGCGCCTCGTCGCCGTCACCGGCACCGAGCGCTCGGCGTTGACGCCCGAGGTGCCGACTTTCCTGGAGCAGGGCTTCCCGGGCCTCGAGCTCAACACCTGGGCCGGCCTGTTCGTGCCCCGCAAGACGCCGCCGGAGGTGGTGCAGCGCCTGCACGCCGAAGTGATGCGGATCGCGCGCCAGCCCGACGTGGTCGCCAAGCTGGCGGACCTCGGCTACGTCCCCGGCAGCCAGACCCAGGCGGCGTTCGAGCGGCAGGTGCGCGAGGAGAAGGACCGCTGGGCGGTCCTCATCAAGCGGGCCAACGTCAAGCTCGATTGAGGGCCCGGTGCGCTATGCCGCGGCGAGTGCGCGATCGAAATCCGCGATCAGTTCGTCGGCGTCTTCGAGCCCGACGGAGACGCGGACCAGCCCGTCCGCGATGCCCATCTGCGCGCGCACCTCGGGGCCGGCCTCCCAGAAGATCGTCGGCGCGACCGGGATGATCAGCGTGCGGTTGTCGCCCAGGCCCGTGGCCTTGATCGGCAGCTGCAGGCGATTGAGCGTCGCCTCCATGTCGAGACCCTCCCGCAGCTCGAACGCCATCAGCCACGAACCCGCCTTGAAATGCCGTGCCGCGAGCGCGTGCTGCGGGTGGCTCTCGAGCATCGGGTAGTGGACCGCCGCGATCGCGGGATGGCCTTCGAGAAAGCGCGCGAGCGCGAGCGCCGTGGCGCTGGTCCGCGCGACGCGCAGCGAGAGCGTCTCGGCGCCGAGGCTGATGCGGTGCGCCTGCTCCGGCGAGAGCGTCGCGCCCATGTCGCGCAGCGCCTTCTTGCGCAACTGCTGCAGCCCTTGCTGGCGCGGATCGACGCCGCGATAGCTCGGCGAGATGTTCGGATAGGCCGCCCAGTCGAAGAGGCCGGTGTCGGTCACCGCGCCGCCGAGCGCCGCGCCGTGGCCGGCGATGGTCTTGGTCAGCGAATTCACCACCAGCCCCGCGCCGACCGTCTTCGGCTGGAAGAGGGCAGGCGAAGTGATGGTGTTGTCCACCACGTAGAGCAGCCCGCGTTCGCGGCACAGCGCGCCGATGGCGTCGAGGTCCGGCACCTGCGTGCCCGGGTTGGCGACCGTCTCGACGAACACCATGCGCGTCTCGGGCCGCAGCGCCGCGCGCACGTTCTCGACGGCGCGGGCATCGACCTTCGACACCGCGATGCCGAGATCGCCCATCGTGCCGAACAGGCTGTTGGTGTTGCCGAACACGAACTGGCTCGACACCAGGTGGTCGCCCGCACGCAGCAGCGTGAGGAAGATCGCGGTGAGCGCCGCCATGCCGCTCGAGAACGACACGGTGCCGATGCCGCCTTCCAGCAGCGTGATCTTGCTTTCCAGTGCGGCGCTGGTCGGCGTGCCCTGGCGCGCGTAGTTGAAGCCGCCCTTGAAGGTGCCCTGGAACACGCCGATCAGGTCCTCGACCCGGTCGAAGCCGTACTGCACCGAGGTATGGATCGGCTTGTGGATCGCGCCGTGCTCGACGCCGAAGCGGCGGTCGGCATGCACGACGGCGGAAGCGGGCAGCGCGCCGCGGTTGTCAGTCTCACTCATGGTTCACCTCAGGACTTCCAGAAGGCGGTCGAGTCCGCCTTCGTTGATCGCCACCATCGCCTGCTCGCGCACCTTCGGCTTCGCGTGGTAGGCGACCGAGAGGCCGGCTTCGCCCATCATCGGCAGGTCGTTCGCGCCGTCGCCGACGGCGATCGTCTCCTGCGGCGAAATGCCGAGCAGCGAGGCCACTTCGAGCAGCGTGCGGCGCTTCTCGGCGCCGTCGCAGATGTCGCCCCACGATTGCTGCACCACCTCGCCGGTGAGCTTGCCGTTCGCCTCGTCGAGCAGGTTGGAACGCGCGAAGTCGATGCGGAGGCGCTCCTTCACGCGATTGGCGAAGAAGGTGAATCCGCCGGACACCAGCAGCACCTTGAGCCCGGCCGCCTTGCACGTCGCCACGAGTCGCTCCGCACCAGGATTGAGCCGCAGGCGCTCGTCGTAGACCTTCTGCAGCGCGTCGACCGGCACGCCCTTGAGCAGCGCGACGCGCCGGCGCAGGCTTTCCTTGAAGTCCTTGATCTCGCCGCGCATCGTGGCCTCGGTGATCGCGGCCACTTCGGCCTTCTTGCCGACCGCATCGGCGATCTCGTCGATGCATTCGATGTTGATCAGCGTCGAGTCCATGTCGAATGCGATCAGCTTGAAGTCGGCGAGCGCCAGCGGCGGCACGATGCGCTGGATGACGAGGCCGGGGGAGATGTCCTTGGAGGTCATGCGGAGGCGGTTTCCTGTACTTTAGGCTGGCCCAGGCTGCGCAGCACGTCGCGCACCATCTGCGCGCGGTCCTTGGGCTCCTTGAGCTCGCGCTCGATGCGCAGCTTCTCGTTGCCCGCGAGCTTGATGTGCCGGTTCTTCTGGATCAGGTGGATGATGTTCATCGAATCGACCGGCGGGTCCTTCTTGAACGTGATGTGGATGACGCCCGGCGCGGCATCGACCTTGGTCACGCCGTAGGGCAGGGCGAGCACCCGCAGGCGGTGCATGTCGATCAGCGTCTGCGCCTGCGGCGGCAGCTTGCCGAAGCGGTCGACGATCTCTTCGAGCAGCGTGTCGATCTGGTCGGAGGTCTTCGCGGTGGCGAGCTTCTTGTAGAACGACAGGCGCAGGTGCACGTCGCCGCAGTAATCGTCGGGCAGGAGCGCCGGCGCGTGCAGGTTGATCTCGGTCGTCACCGACAGCGGCGACAGCAGGTCCGGCTCCTTGCCGGCCTTGAGCGAGCGCACCGCCTCGGCGAGCATCTCGTTGTAGAGCTGGAACCCGATCTCCATCATGTTGCCGCTCTGGTTCTCGCCGAGCACCTCGCCCGCGCCGCGGATCTCGAGGTCATGCATCGCGAGATAGAAGCCCGAGCCGAGCTCCTCCATCTGCTGGATCGCGTCGAGCCGCTGCGCCGCCTGCTTGGTCAGGCCGTCGATGTCCGGCACCATCAGGTAGGCATAGGCCTGGTGGTGGCTGCGCCCGACGCGCCCGCGCAACTGGTGCAACTGCGCGAGGCCGAACTTGTCGGCGCGGCTCATCACGATCGTGTTGGCGCTTGGCACGTCGATGCCGGTCTCGATGATGGTCGAGCACAGCAGCATGTTGTAGCGCTGGGCGACGAAGTCGCGCATCACGCGTTCCAGTTCGCGCTCCGGCATCTGGCCGTGGGCGACCGCGATGCGGGCCTCGGGCAGGATTTCCTCCAGCTTCTGGCGGCGGTTCTCGATGGTCTCGACCTCGTTGTGCAGGAAGTAGACCTGCCCGCCGCGCTTGAGCTCGCGCAGCACCGCTTCGCGGATCACGCCGGTGCCTTCGTTGCGCACGAAGGTCTTGATGGCCAGGCGCCGCTGTGGGGCGGTGGCGATCACGCTGAGGTCGCGCAGCCCTTCGAGTGCCATGCCCAGCGTGCGTGGGATCGGCGTCGCAGTCAGCGTGAGCACGTCGACCTCGGCGCGCATCGCCTTCATCGCTTCCTTGTGGCGAACGCCGAAGCGGTGTTCCTCGTCGATGATCAGCAGACCGAGGTTCTTGAACTGCACCGACTGCGAAAGCAGCTTGTGCGTGCCGACCACGATGTCGACGCTGCCGTCGGCGAGCCCCTTCGCGGCGGTGGTGATTTCCTTGGCCGAGCGGAAGCGGCTCATCTCCGCGACCTTGACCGGCCATTTCGCGAAACGGTCGACCAGCGTCTGGTAGTGCTGTTCCGCAAGCAGCGTGGTCGGCGCGAGGAAGGCGACCTGCTTGCCACCCGTCACCGCGACGAAGGCGGCGCGCAACGCAACCTCGGTCTTGCCGAAGCCCACATCGCCGCAGACCAGGCGATCCATCGGGCGCGGCGAGATCATGTCCTGGATGACCGCGTGGATCGCTGCCTTCTGATCGGCGGTTTCGTCGAAGCCGAAGTCGTTGGCGAACACCTCGTAGTCGGCTGCCGAGAAGCGGAACGCATAGCCTTCGCGCGCCGCGCGGCGGGCATAGATGTTGAGCAGCTCGGCGGCCGAGTCGCGCACCTGCTCGGCGGCCTTGCGCTTGGCCTTTTCCCACTGGCCGGAGCCGAGCTTGTGCAGCGGCGCTTCGTCGGCGCTCACGCCGGTGTAGCGGCTGATGAGATGCAACTGCGAGACCGGAACGTACAGCGTCGCCTTGTCGGCGTATTCCAGATGCAGCATTTCCTGCATCAGCGGTTTGCCGTCGGGACCCGTGCCCTGGCCGAGGTCCATGTTGATGAGCCCCCGGTAGCGGCCGATGCCGTGGGCGGAGTGCACGATCGGGTCGCCGACCGCGAGTTCGCTCAGGTCCTTGATGAGCGCTTCGACATCGCTGACCTGTTCCTGCTTGCGGTTGCGACGGCGTGCAGAAGGCGCAGCGGCGAAGAGCTCGGTTTCGGTGACGAAGTCGATGCCCTGTTCGCGCCACGCGAAGCCGGCGACCAGTGCGGCGGTGGCGATGCCGATCTTTTCATCGGGCGAGGCTTCGAACTCGGCCAGCGAATCGAAAGCCGGCGGCCCGACGCCGCTCGCGCGAAGGAAATCCAGCAGGCTTTCGCGCCGGCCGTCGCTTTCGGCGATGAACAGAACGCGATGCGGCGTCGCCTTGATGTGGTCCTTGAGCTTGACGAGCGGATCGTCCGCGCCGCGCACGACGGCGAAGGGCGGCAGGACATCGAACTCGGCGTAGGGCGCATCGCTCGGCACATCGCCGCGCAGCGCAAGCTGGGCGTGCGGCCTGGCGCGTTGATAGAACTGCTCGGCGTTCAGGAACAGCGCCTCAGGTGGCAGCGCCGGGCGCTCCGGATCGCCACGCACGAGGCGGTAACGCTCGCCGGTGTCCTGCCAGAAGTTCTGGAACGCCGGCTCGAGATCGCCGTGCAGCACCAGGGTCGCGTCCGTGCCGAGGTAGTCGAAAACAGTGGCCGTTTCCTCGAAGAAGAGCGGCAGGTAATACTCGATGCCGGCGGTCGCGACGCCATTGCCCATGTCCTTGTAGATGCGGCTGCGCGTGGGGTCGCCTTCGAGCAGTTCGCGCCAGCGGCTGCGGAATCGCGCGCGGGCTTCGTCGTCCATCGGGAACTCGCGGCCGGGCAGCAGGCGCACTTCCGGCACGGGGTAGAGGCTGCGCTGCGTGTCGGGGTCGAAGGTGCGGATGGAATCGATCTCGTTGTCGAACAGGTCGACCCGGTACGGCACCGGCGAACCCATCGGGAACAGGTCGATCAGCCCGCCGCGCACCGCGTATTCACCCGGGCTCACCACCTGCGTCACGTGGCTGTAGCCGGCCAGCGTGAGCTGGGCCTTGAGCTTGGCCTCTTCCAGCTTCTGGCCGCTCTTGAAATGGAAGGTGTAGCCCGCGAGGAAGCCCGGCGGCGCGAGGCGGTAGAGCGCGGTTGTGGCCGGGATCAGCACGACGTCGGCGTCCTTCTGGCTGATGCGCCAGAGGGTCGCGAGGCGTTCGCTGATCAGGTCCTGGTGCGGCGAGAAGTTGTCATAGGGCAGCGTCTCCCAGTCGGGGAAGAGCGCGCAGCGCAGTTCGGGCGCGAAAAAGACGATCTCGTCGATCAACCGTTGCGCATCATTGGCATCGGCGGTGAAGACGGCGGTCGCGCGACCAGCGGCTTTCTCGCGTCCGGCCAGTTGCGCAAGCATCAGTGCATCGGCCGACAGGGGCGGGCGGGGCAGCGTGAAGCGCTTGCCGGCCGTGAGTTGGGGGAGGTCCATGAAGTGCCTGGAAATGCAGAACACCCCGCGCCGACCGGCGAGGGGTGTGAAAGGCGATTCTAGAATGGCTGCCCCGTTCACGCAGGCCGCTCGCAACCATGTCCGTTTCCCGTCTCTACGTGTTGATTCCCTGCGCCGGCACCGGCAGCCGCGCCGGTGGAAAAGGGCCCAAGCAGTACCAGCGGATCGCGGGCCGGCCCATGGTCGAGCACACGCTGGAGGTCTTCCGGTCCCTCAAGGGCGTTTTCGCCGGCGTCGCGCTGGTGGTTTCGCCGGAGGATTCGGATGTGGGCATCGTTCTGCAGCGCTTTCCGGCCGATGGGGAACATCTGTTCCGCGTCGGTGGCGCCACCCGCGCCGCGACGGTGCGCAACGGGCTGACTTCACTGCGGCAGGCCGGTGCAGGCGCGCACGACTGGGTGCTGGTGCATGACGCGGCGCGCTGCCTCGTCACACCGACGCAGATCGAAGCGCTGATCGCTGCCTGCGAGCACGATGCCGTCGGCGGGCTGCTCGCGCATCGGCTGGCGGACACGCTCAAGGTCGCATCCCCCGACGGCCGGGTGGCAAGCACCGCGACGCGCGCCGACAAATGGCTGGCCCAGACGCCGCAGATGTTCCGTATCGGCATGCTGCTGGACGCGCTCGAGCGTGCCGGCGATTCGGTGACCGACGAGGCCAGCGCGATCGAAGCCCTCGGGCTCGCGCCGCTGCTGGTGCCGGGCAGCGGCCAGAATTTCAAATTGACCTACCCGGAGGATTTCGCGCTCGCGGATGCCATCCTGCGCAGCCGGAAGATCCAACCATGACCCCATTCAAGCTGCGTATCGGCGAGGGCTGGGACGTCCATCAGCTCGTCGCGGGCCGCAAGCTCATGCTCGGCGGCGTCGAAGTGCCGCACACCATGGGTTTGCTCGGTCACTCGGATGCCGACGTGCTGCTGCACGCGATCACCGACGCGCTGCTTGGCGCGGCCGGCCTCGGCGACATCGGGCGTCATTTTCCTGACACGGATGCGCAGTACCGCGGCGCCGATTCCGCGGTGCTGCTGGGCGAGGCTGCACGCCGCGTGCGCGCCGCGGGCTGGGAGATCGGCAACGTCGACTGCACCGTGATCGCCCAGGCGCCGAAGCTTGCGCCGCACATCCCGGCCATGTGCGAACGCATCGCGGCAGTCCTGGGTGTCGAAGCCGGTCAGGTGAACGTGAAGGCCAAGACGGCCGAGAAGCTCGGCCCGGTGGGCGAAGGACGTGCGATGGAGTCGCGCGCCATCGCGTTGATCCACCGCTAGCGCTTACGGCCGCGTCTGCGGCTGTTTTTCCTTGTCCTTCGCCTGCGAGGGTTCGCCCCTTGCCGAGGCTGCACGTGGCATGCGGATGTGCGCAGCCAGCCCACGACCCGGCGTGCTCGTGAGCGCGAAAGTGCCCCCCATCCGCTCGATGTTCTTGGTGACGATCGACAGGCCGAGGCCCGCTCCCGCCGCCGAAGTGCGCGCCACATCGCCTCGGAAAAACGGCTTGCTCAGCTGCGAGAGCAGGGCAGGGGCAACGCCGGCGCCATGGTCGCGCACCTTGATGAGCACCGCGTCGTTGTGGGCCTGCGCCTGGATCGTGACGTCGGCGACGCCGGTCGAGGGCGTCTTGCCGTAGCGCCGCGCGTTTTCGACCAGGTTGGAGATCACGCGTTGCAGTTCCACCTCGTCGGCCATGACTCGGAGGTCGGTTGGTACCTCGACGGTGATCTTGATGTCTTCATGGTCCTGCACCGCGTAGGCGCAGGCATCGACCACGTCGCGCAGCAGCACGGGCTTGAAATCGACGTGGTCGGGGCGCGCGTAGTCGAGGAACTTGTCGATGATTGCGTCGAGCTGCGCGATGTCGGCTGCCATGTGGTCGCGCGCATCCGGGTCGGCAACGCTCATCTCGGTTTCGAGTCGCAACCGGGCGAGTGGAGTGCGCAGGTCGTGCGAGATGCCGGCGAGCATCACCGCACGGTCCTGCTCGATCTTGGCGAGCTGGTCGGCCATGCGGTTGAAGCCGACGTTGACCGCGCGGATCTCGTTGGTGCGCGCGCGCTCGTCGAGCCGATGCGCTTCATATTCGCCTTCGCGCACCTGCATCGTCGCCTGCGACAACTGCTTGAGCGGCCGGTTGATGAGTCGCGTGATCAGCGCAGCGCCGGCGAGCGACAACGCCATGGTGGTTGCCAGCCAGATCAGCCAGGTGCGGCGGTCGAGGCGGCTGAATCGGGTTGGGTCGACCAGCAGCCAGTAGGTGTCGCTCTCGATGGTGAAGCCGATCCAGAGGCCCGGTTCGTCGTTGACGCGGCTGGCAACCGTGGTCCCTTCGCCAAGCCGCGCGATCAGCTCTTCGGTGACCCGCTGGTCCAGCGCGCCGCTGGTGTAGGGGAGGAAGCGGTCACCCGGCTCGCGCGGCAGGATGCGGACGCCTTCCTGGTCGGCCAGGGTCTTGATCAACGAGACGCGCGTGATGGCGTCCGAATAAACCAGCGCGGCGCGCGTGAGGTTCACCAGCGAGGCGATCTGGTGCGCGGTCTGGATCGCGCGCGGCTCGTATTCGAGCGCACGGAAGGTCTGCAGCCAGGCGACCGTACAGCCCACGAGCAGCAGGACCAGCAGGAAGAAAGTCCGCCAGAACAGGCTCAGGCCGAGCTGCAAGCGCGTACGGCGCTTGCGCGAGCCGATCCCGTCAAGCGGGCTCGGCAGCGTCCCCTGGGTGCTGTCCTCGAGCGGGCTCGGCTGGGTGGTCTGGGGGCCGAGCGTGACGGCCACGGGTTCCTAGCCTCAGGTCGTGCCGTCCGGCACGAACACGTAGCCGACGCCCCAGACCGTCTGGATGTAGCGCGGCGCCGCGGCGTCGGACTCGACCAGCTTGCGCAGGCGCGAGATCTGCACGTCCAGGCTGCGGTCGAAGGGTTCGAACTCGCGGCCGCGAGCGAGCTGGGCCAGCTTTTCGCGCGACAGCGGCTGGCGCGGGTGGCGCACCAGCGCCTTGAGCATCGCGAACTCGCCGGTCGTCAAGGAGAGCTCTTCGCCGTCCTTCTTGAGCGTGCGCGAGCCGAGATCGAAGCTGAACGGGCCGAAATTCACGGTCTCGTTGTCGGTGGAGGGGGCGCCCGGCGCTTCGAGCGGCGGACGGCGCCGCAGCACCGCGTGAACGCGGGCGAGCAGTTCCCGCGGGTTGAAGGGCTTGCCAAGGTAGTCGTCGGCGCCGACCTCGAGGCCGACGATGCGGTCGACGTCCTCGCCCTTGGCGGTCAGCATGATGATCGGGGTGCGGTCGTTGGCGGCACGGAGCCGGCGGCAGACCGAGAGGCCGTCCTCGCCGGGCATCATCAGGTCGAGGACGATCAGGTCGACCGTGTCGCGGAGCAGGATCCGGTTCAGCGCCTTGCCGTCCTCGGCAACGATGACCTCGAAACCCTCCTGGGTGAGGTAGCGGCGCAGCAGGTCGCGGATGCGGGCGTCGTCATCGACGATCACGATCTTGTCAGTGCGAGCTGGAGTCTGATTCATTTTTACAACGCTGAATTTGTAACAACGCCAATTCTGAGGGTGTTGCGCACCCGATGCGTCGCTTTCGCTATTTGTTTGACACTAAGTTACAAAACTTGCGGCCGTTAGCGGGTAGGACGTTCACGCATTGCGTTGGGATGGCAAAGTCGCTCTTGCTGTCTCACAGTCGTTATGAAAAGCAACAAATTCGCACTGTC
Source organism: Variovorax sp. (assembly GCA_017744935.1). Lineage (GTDB taxonomy): Bacteria > Pseudomonadota > Gammaproteobacteria > Burkholderiales > Burkholderiaceae_C > Variovorax. The sequence goes on along the minus strand of JAGIAI010000003.1, from coordinate 88,348 downwards.
CTTCGTCCTTGTCTGCGCGTCGCTCGGCCTCTCTGCCGAGGCGGGGCCGGTTGGCTACTTCCCCACGAGCGGCGCTCAGCAGCGCAGCCTGCGTGATGCGGTTGAAGCCCATCGCGCGGCGACCCGCGCCGAGGCGAAGCAGGGCGAGGCGATGGCAGGCCGAAGGCTGACGCCTGCTGAACTCGCTGAGTTGCGTCAACAAGTGCGACAGCAATCGGTGCCACGATCGCTCCCTACAGAATCCGTGCCGGCCGAGCGCATGGTTCCGGCACCCGATTTCAAGGGCGTCGCGCTGGGCAAGTCGCGGCCATGAGCGGTGCCCGCGCGGGCACCTTCTCTTTCAACTTCGAAGGAATTCAGTCTTGAACAAAGCCAGATGGTTGGCGGCTTGTGCCGTCCTGATGAGCACCACGGCCGCCTGGTCGCAGGCCATCACGCTTCCGTCCCCGCAGAACGTACTGCAGTTGTCGGCGAACGCCACGGTGGAAGTCCAGCAGGACCAACTCAGCATGACGCTTTCGACGACGCGCGACGGCACAGACGCAAGCGCGGTGCAGGCGCAGCTCAAGGCGGCGCTTGACGCCGCGCTGGCCGAGGCGCGCAAGAGTGCGCAGCCAGGGCAGCTCGATGTGCAGACAGGCAACTTCACCATGTCGCCTCGCCGCAGCCGCGACGGCAAGCTCACCGGGTGGCAGGGCACTGCCGACCTGATTCTCGAAGGCCGGGATTTCCCGCGGATCGCCCAGACCGCGGGCCGGATCTCCACGCTGACCGTCCGGAACGTCGGATTCAGCCTGAGCCGCGAACAGCAGGCCAAGGTGGAAACGGAAGCCCAGGGCCAGGCAATCGACAATTTCAAGCAACGTGCCGACGAACTGGCCAAGCGGCTTGGCTTTGCCGGCTACACGCTGCGCGAGGTTTCGGTCAACTCGCACCTCGGCGGGCCGATCCAGCCGCGCGTCATGGCGATGGAAATGGCCAAGGCGGCGGCGTCGGATGCACCGGTGCCGATCGAGGCGGGCAAGACCAGCGTGGTGGTGAACGTGTCGGGATCGGTCCAGCTCAAGTAGCCGGACCGTAGTGCCCGCTTACTGGGCGGTCCAGCCGCCGTCGACCTGCCAGGCCACGCCGCGGACTTGATCCGCTGCCGGCGAGCACAGGAACACGGCCAGCCCGCCCAGCTGATCGACCGTGGTGAACTGCAGCGAAGGCTGCTTTTCGCCGAGCAGCTCTTTCTGGGCCTGCGCGACGGCGATGCCTTCGCGTGCGGCGCGGTCGTCGATCTGCTTTTGCACCAGCGGCGTCAGCACCCATCCGGGGCAGATCGCATTGCAGGTGACGCCGGTGGTCGCGGTTTCGAGAGCGACCGTCTTCGTAAAGCCAACGATGCCGTGCTTGGCTGCGACGTAGGCCGACTTCTGCGCCGAGGCCACAAGCCCGTGCGCGGACGCGATGTTGATGACCCGGCCCCAGTTGGCCTGCCGCATCGCAGGAATCGCGAGACGGGTGGTGTGGAACGCGCTGGTCAGGTTGATGGCAATGATCGCGTCCCAGCGTTCCGGCGGAAAGTCTTCGACGTTCGCGACGTGCTGGATGCCGGCGTTGTTCACGAGCACATCCACGCGATCGAATTTCGAGGCGGCGAACTTCATCATGTCCGCGATCTGGTCAGGCTTGCTCATGTCGGCACCGTGGTACTCGACCTTGACGCCCAATGCCGCGATTTCCGCGCGTGGCTGTTCGGAATCCCCGAAACCATTGAGCAAGATGTTTGCGCCTTGCTGTGCAAGGGCCTTGGCGATTCCAAGGCCGATGCCACTGGTGGACCCCGTGACGAGCGCGGTTTTGCCTTTGAGCATGATGATGAACTCCGGTTGAAGTAGGATGCAACGAGACCATTATCTTCATCGCGACTTCGCTTTTTCTGACATGACCGCGCCAGCTTTTCATCACGCGCCCCGTGAGGCTCGCCGGCTGGCAGGGCGGTCGAATTTCCGGCGTCCAGCACTGTGAAGCGCGAGCAATCCAACCTTCAGGCGCTCTCCACGCCGGAGTCGATCGTGGTCGACTACCCGTTGTCGGCCGCAACCGCGGAGCGGTCGCCGGTGATGGAGAACATGCTCGCGCGTGCTCGCGCATTCGCCGAGCCGCTGATCGCCGACGAGACGCTGGACACCGGCGAAAACACGCTGGCGCATGCGGATGCTGTCGCGCACATCGTCGCGTCGATGGGCGGCTCCGAAGCGATGCAGGCGGCGAGCTATCTCGTCTATTCGTGCCAGCATCTGAACCGGCCGCAGGAAGTCATCGCCAAGGTGTTCGGCGACAACTTCGCGGCGCTTGCCGTCGAGACCACCAAGCTGGTCTACGTGCAGAAGCAGGCGCGTTCGGCGACGGCGAATGGCCCACTGAACGACGGCGCGGGTACGCAGACGGAAAACGTGCGCAAGATGCTGCTGGCTTTCTCGCGCGATCTTCGCGTGGTCATGCTCCGGCTGGCATCGAGGCTTCAGACGTTGCGCTATGCCGCGGCGTCCAAGAAGCCGCCGCCCGAGAACGTCGCGCGTGAATCGCTGCAGGTGTTTGCGCCGCTCGCGAATCGCCTGGGCATCTGGCAGGTGAAGTGGGAGATCGAGGATCTTTCGTTCCGATTCCTCGAACCCGATACCTACAAGCTCATCGCCCGCCTTCTAGAAGAGAAGCGCATCGAGCGCGAAAGCTATGTCGAGCAGTTGCGATCGCGGCTCGAGCGAGAGTTGGGCGCCGAAGGCATCAAGGCCAAGGTGCAGGGGCGGCCGAAGAACATCTACAGCATCGTCAAGAAGATGCGAGGCAAGTCGCTCGACTTCGAGCAGGTCTTCGACATCATGGCGCTGCGCGTGATCGTCGGTGACGTCAAGGATTGCTACGCGGCACTCGCCTGGGTGCATTCGCACTTCCAGCCGATCGATGCCGAGTTCGACGACTACATCGCACGGCCCAAACCCAATGGCTACCAGTCGCTGCACACGGTGGTGCGCGATGTGATCGACGGACGGGCCGGCAAGCCGATCGAGATCCAGATTCGCACGGACGAGATGCACGACCATGCCGAGCACGGTGTGGCGGCGCACTGGGCCTATAAGGAGGCGGGCCAGAAGGGCTACGCGGGCGTGTGGGCGACGGGCGAATACGACGCGAAGATCGCAGTGCTCCGTCAGCTTCTTGCGTGGGAGCGCGATCTGTCCGGCGGCCAGCAGGGGCAAGGGCTCTTCGACGATCGGATCTACGTGCTCACGCCTGACGCCGCAATCGTCGAGTTGCCGCAGGGTGCCACGGCGGTCGATTTTGCGTACACGGTTCACACCAGCCTCGGACATCGCTGCCGCGGCGCACGCGTCGACGGCGTGATGGTGCCGCTCAACACGCCGCTGCAGAACGGCCAGACGGTCGAGATCATTGCGGCGAAGGAGGGTGGTCCGTCGCGCGACTGGCTCAATGCGGAGCTGGGTTATCTCGCGAGCCATCGGGCACGGGCGAAGGTCCGGGCCTGGTTCAACGCGCAGATCACGCACGAGACCGTTGCACGCGGCCGGGAGGCGGTCGAGCGGCTTTTGCAGCGCGAAGGAAAGACGGCACTAAAGCTGGAAGACCTCGCGTCGCAACTCGGGTTCAAGTCGGCAGACAACCTGTTCGAGGTTGTCGGCAAGGACGAGTTTTCGCTTCGCAACATCGAAGTGTTGTTGCGACCGCCAGAGCCACCCGCGAGCCCTGACGACGGCGTCGTCATCAAGAAGGCGCGTGGGAGCGAGCAGGCCGGGCGCGGCGGTGTGCTGGTGGTTGGTGTGTCTTCGCTGATGACGCAACTCGCCAAGTGCTGCAAGCCCGCGCCGCCCGATGCGATCCGAGGCTTCGTTACGAAGGGCCACGGCGTGAGCATTCATCGCGCCAACTGCAGCAACTTCAGGTCGATGGCGAGCCAGAACGCGGAGCGCGTGATCGACGTCGAATGGGGCGCGCAGAAGGGCGATGGCGCCGCTGTCTATGCGGTCGATGTCGCGATCGAAGCTGCCGACCGGCAGGGCTTGCTGCGCGATATCTCCGATGTGTTCGCGCGCGAGAAGATGAATGTGATCGGCGTGCAGACGCAGTCCGTCAAGGGGACGGCGTGGATGACGTTCACCATCGAGATCGCCGATGCTGCGAGGCTCGTGCAGGTGCTTGCCGTGGTGGCTACGGTAGTCGGTGTGCGATCAGTGCGACGTCGCTGAAAAAGTGGCTCATAAAGCCTGCTATACTCTCACTTCTCGAATACACACAGGCGCGTAGCTCAGCTGGTTAGAGCACCACCTTGACATGGTGGGGGTCGTTGGTTCGAGTCCAATCGCGCCTACCACTGTTTTCTCCTCTGAAAACGGTGATTCCGGAAGGGGAAACCAGCCCCTCCAAATTTCCCCATATCAAAGTCATATCAAAGTGCAGGCACTCCATGTGCCTTGGCACCTTTGATATGCAACCCTTTGGGTTTGATATGGAGTGATTTTCGCCACCTCCCAGCACAGCGCCCAAGGGGCTGTAGGCATGCCCCACGCGGCAAAGAAAAACGGCCCAGAGATTTCCATCTCGGGCCGTGGGGGAGGGTGGAGCTGGACAGCTCTATCGACGGTGAGGGTCGGGGTCTGGGCGTCCTGCCCTCAGGGCCGCAAGCTTGGCATCACGCGCTTCCTGGTTGGCGAGAAGATCACGTGCAAGATCACGCGCAGCGGGGTCTCCCTTGACCACTGCCTGAGCGAGCCGCAGGCTGCTCCTGATCTCGGCAGGCGGCCTCAGGCGCTGGGTCATGACAGCACCGCCTCGGCCAGTTCGATAGAGGCCTGTGCGCGCTGAAGCGCGGCCCGCGTCTCTGGGTGCATGCGCAGCATCCGCGTCTCGGCCTCCAGTTCCTTGAGCCTGCGCTGCATCGGGGTCAGCACCTGACCCAGCACATCGGCAAGCACGTCCAGCGCACCCTCGTTGAGGTTGGACCTCATCTTCGGCGACGGTAGCTTCATCACGCCCGAGGCAAGGAGCTGTGCCATGTCAGGCCGGTCTGCCGCGACACGGACGGTCCTGCCGTCAGGGGTCCTGACGTTAAAGGCCGAGCCGTCCTTTGTCATCGGAAAGCTGGCCTTCGTGAGCTGCTGCTGGTGCTGCTGCGGATGCGGCATGTAGACGATTGCCATGGCACTGCACCTCCACTCACCACCCGATGCCGGTCACGGTCTGCACCGTGCCAGCCACGCCCAGCCAATCCGTCGGCTGCGTCATCTTCAACGCCGAGATGTTGCTCTGGAACAGGCTGCGCACAGGGGCCGCCTCCGCGCCTGCGTCATCCACGATGGGGGCCACGGCGGCGGGGTCTGCCTCCTCATGGAGCAGGGCCTCGGTGGTGCTCTCGAACACCGGCGCGTCCTGCGCGACCACGACGCCGCCGCAGTCGATGAGGAACACGGTGTCGCTCGGCACGCTTGGCCCCGCGACGATGGGGATGTTCAAGAACGAGTTTCTGACCTGAACCTCCATGAACGTCTCAGCCATCGTCGCGGCCTGCAGAGTGTTCATGGCCCAGCGCGTTCCGGGGCTACCGTAGCGGTTGGCAATGAGCTGCGCGAGACGGGCTTTGAGGTCAGCCGCGATGGCAGCGGAGTCGGTGCCGGTGGAGGCGGCGGTGTTGGCACCAGTGGCAAGGGATGCAAGGCCGGGAGGCGTCACCGCATCGCCTGCCTGATCCCCGAAGAACAGGGCATCGAGCGCCTTGGCGGTGTCCGTGATGATGGTCTCGCGCAGCAGGCGGTCCATCACGTCATCGCCAGCGGCGTTGACCAGTTCCGCGCTCGCGGTCCCGATCACCGCCAAGGACCTTGGGCCGAGCTGCGGAGCATTGAGCAATACGCCACCGACGCGGATCGGTGCTCCCTCGGCGCGGAAGGTGGCCGCGAGGTTCGGGGTGTCCACGTTGGCGCGCACGGGTACACGCAGCGTGTCGCTGTCCGCGAAGTCCAGCCGCACGAGCGGTAGCTGCGCCGCAACCGAGCCCTGCTGGGCCAGCAGATCGAGCACGGCGGCCACGGTCATTCTCGCCAGGTTGGCGGCCCACGCCGGATTCGAGGTAGTGGCAGGGCTCTGCACAGCGCGCGTCGTGAGGATCGCGACCAGATCGCGCGTCAGAGCCGAGTCCTCACCACTGCGCTCGCGCAGGGCCGTCGTCGCCGCGATGCTGCGGCCACTGGCAGCAGCCTGAAAGACAAGGCCGATGGCGTGCAGGAGATTGCGCACCTCTGGCCTGACGTAGGCGAGCTGCACAGGCTGATGCGCGAGCTGGCGGGGCTGCAGGAGAGCTGCGGACGTGCTCATGATTGCACCTCCTTGCCAGCCTGCTCGGAGATTCGGTGCAGCAGCAGCGCGGCAGCCTCGTCGGGGCAGGATTCCGGGGTCACAGTCACCACGCTGCGGACTACGTGCCCTTCGAGCCTGCGGCGAAGCTCCGCACCGATGGCGGCCCTCCGCTGAAGCTGACGCGGGGTGGGCGGCTGGACGAGCCTGCGGCGCAGGTCTTCACCGATGGCCTTGGCGCGCTCGCTGGGTGGCTCCGCGAACTTGCGGCGCAGTAGCTCCCCGAGGCTGGGCCTGTCGTCGCCATCACGGCCATTGCAGTGAGAGCGCGGAGGGCTGGGCGGAAGGTGGAGAGGATCGGCAGCGTCGCCGGACTGGCGCGTGCGCGTGAGGTGGACGGACATCATGGCTAGGGTTCCTTTCTGAAAGGACACCGAAGCCGGGTTTATTGCCGTGATCGATCGTCTGTTCGACCGGAAGCCACCGTCGCGTTCAGTTGAGCGAAGAGTACGCCGAGCGCGCTGAACTTCCAAGGGGGTGCGGTCAGGTCATCTGGAGTTCTGGATCGAGGTCAACACGTTGTTGGTGAAATACAGGTAGTTGCCGTCGCCGTAGACCCACTGCTCCCGAGTGCCTCCTGCCGTGGTGGTCGTGTTGATGCTTCTGGGCTTGCCCCACGAGCTGTCAAGCACCTGCTGCTTGGACATTCCGATGGCGACTCCCTGCTGCTTCTTTCTTTCCTGCTCCTCTCGAAGCAGCCGTTCCGCGCGGGCGGTGCGCGCCGCTTCAACCTTTGCGGCCAGCGCGGTAAAGCTCTCGCTGGTCACGATCCCCTTGCATGGGCTCAGGAGTTCTGCAGCCATGTAGTCGTTGCCTTCTGCCAGACGCTTGCGCGCGTCCGCGATGATGGCGTCGGCCTCGGTGCTGCACTTTTCGGCAGCGGCTTGGCGCTGCCGTTCTGCCGCTGCGCGCGCCTCGGCCAGCGTGGCATCGAATGCCGTGGCTTCGGCTTGGATTCTCGCGGCCCTTGCAGGCTCTGACTCCATGAGCAGCACCTTGGCGACGCCCCACAGAAAGAGGACGAGGAGAGCAAAGGCCGCGACGGCTCCGATCCGTGAGGAGGTGCTCATCCGGGTCCACTGCCATCCGTGACGTTCCGCCGCCGCAGCGGGCGCTTTCGCAGCTTCGCCTTGGGGGCCTTCTGCTTTCAGTCCATCGTAGGCGAATGCCTCCTCGGCGGTGGGGAACGTCTTGCCGCCGACGCTGTAAGTGCCGTTGTCCAGCTTTTCGACTGCCATGCTCTGGGCCTCCTCGAATTGCCGCACCGGGGCGATGCTTGGGGCGGATTATCGGGACGGAGAGCAGGCCACGCCAAGAGCCCGTACCAGCGAAGCCGAGCTATTTTTTCCCGCTCCCGTCGCGCACTACTGCTACCCCTGACGGGTGAAGTAGCGGCCCTCGCCGATGGCGATCAGGGCGCGCAGACGGGCTCGAACACTATGATGCGCACCTATGAGCTTGCTTCCCACAAATCTCGCTTTTCTGCGCATCGCCAAGCGCGCCGAAAGACAAGACGATGACGTTCTGCATCGTACGTTCGTCGACTTCGGTGCTGTTTTTGCGGCGGTCTCCTCGGTCGATCACCAACTGATCTTCGGAAGGCGTGGGACGGGAAAAACGCATCTTTTAACGGTGTTGCGTCAGGAACGCCTGAACGCTGGAGAGCTTGCGATTCAGATCGATATGCGAACCATCGGCTCGGCGGGTGGTATCTATGGGGACCCATCGGTTCCGTTGCCACAGCGCGCCACTAGGCTACTCGTCGACGTGTTGGCAGCCATCCACGGCGCACTCTTGGAACAGGCGATTGCCAACGACGGCATCGTTGACCTCGGTAAGGCTGGGCCAGCTCTAGATGAACTCTTCGATGCGCATACGACCGTTCGAGTCGCAGGGACCACCACCATCGAGGAAGCATCTTCTGGGGAGCGAACGGGTTCGGGCGAGCTTGGAGTTTCGGGAGGCTGGGCTGACAAGGGGCCGACCTTCAATGCTTCTGCGAAAGGAATCGAGGCGACCAAGGATATTGCTTCCACCAAGCGAGTCTCGACTGGGCAGGAGAGTTACCGGGTCAGCTTCGGCGCAGTCGGCGTGTCCATGCGAAAGATCGTAGAAACTTTGCCCGGCAAGCGGCTATGGCTTCTAGTCGACGAGTGGAGCGAAGTTCCTCTTGACCTTCAGCCTCTGCTTGCAGACCTCATCCGTCGCGCCATCCTACCCGTCAAAGGAGCCACGGTAAAAATTGCTGCAATCGAACAGCGAAGCCGCCTGTTGATCGTCGATACGGCGGTTGGTCACATAGGAATTCAAGCTGGCGCCGATGTCACTCCGGCCATCAATCTCGATGACCATATGGTCTTCGACAATGATGAAGAAGCGGCTGTCAATTTCTTCAAGAGTCTGGTCTTCAAGCATGTGCAGGCGGCACTAAATTCTGAAAAGGTCGCTGCGCCTACGGACGTTTCCGCATTGCTTTCGGCGGGATTTACGCAAGCTAACGCCTTTAGTGAAGTCGTGCGCGCATGCGAAGGCGTACCTCGGGATGCTATTCACATCCTGAGTCATGCTGCGCAAAAGGCGAATGCGGAGACCATCTCCGTCAGTCACGTGAGGAACGCAGCGCAGCTCTGGTATCAGGGGTCAAAGGACGCTGCGGTCTCCGCGAACGAGAAAGCAAAGGAACTGCTGCAGTGGATCATCGACAAGGTCATCAAGGAGCGGCAGACGAAAGCGTTCCTTCTTGAAGCGGGCACGAAGGACCCACTGATCGATTTTCTCTACGATGAGCGAGTGCTGCATGTTCTGAGGAAGGGCATTTCGGCAAAGGATTCGCCAGGCAAACGGTTCAACGTCTATGGTATTGACTACGGTTGCTACGTTGATCTGATTAACACCGCGCGAGCGCCGCAAGGAGTGCTCGATCTGGGCGAGAGCAGCGCGGATTTTGCGGGCACCGTGCCTCGAACAGACTTTCGCTCTATTCGCCGGTGCGTACTAGACCTCAGCGACTTCTACGCATACCGTCCGGCCTGAACCGGCCTCGAGACTGCCGAAGAATCAAGCAGGGTGGCTGGTCATTCAAGGTCCCGGCCGGTCACTGATCGTGGGAGGCACCCTCAATTCGACAGCGGCGAGCGATCTCACCGGCGTCGATCGATCGCTTTTTTAGAGGAAAAAATCTGCATGGTGCGGCAATGCAGGGTTTCCCCTCGGCGCTCATTTTTTGAGCACCACCCCCCCATCGGGCGATCGGCCCTTAGTCCTGCAGGCCACGCACAGGTACATGCCGCCCGAGAGCTGCTGGCCTCCTGCCGCAGGCCTGTCGGCGCGGCAACGCAGACAGAAGCGCATGCGCAGCTCCACACGTCCGGGCTGTTGCATGAGCTTCTTCTCGGCGGCGGTCAGCATGATGTCCAGCTCCGTGATGGTGGTCACGGTGGTGGTGATGCCGAAGTGAGCCTTTCGGCACGGCCACGTTCTCGCCAGGGGCTACGCGCGATGGGCCACTACTCCTCGATCCCGACTACGACATCGGCCAGCGGCAGATCGGTATCACGCGAAACTGGGCATGCCTTGCAGAGCTTGCGAGTGGCTTCGCGTTCAAGGGCCTTGGCATGCGCGAGTGCGGCTTCGGCTGCGCGCAGGCGGTCCGCTTCAGGCGTGAAGGCCCTCCGGCCTCGCGCCAGCTCGTAGGCCTTTCGCTTCACGGATGCGGCCTTCACTCGACGCGCGCGGGCTGTGGCCCACTCCACGGCGAGTTGCGCAATCACCGCATCGCGGCGGTGCTTCGGATGTTCAAGTCTCATGGCACGGACCTCACAACGGTGCAATGTGGCAATCGCAAAACGTGCTGCCTCATTGACTGCTGCATTGAGCACCCCCGACATAGAGAATGAGTGCATGCGTAGTCAATGACGCAGCACACTCTTTCTCTATAGGTGCCGCATTGAAGTTGCCACATTGAAGTTGCGGTCACGACGCGCTCTTTCCTGACCCGTGAGAGCGCGCTTTCTTGGCGATGCTGGGCTTGGCGGTTGCCGCATTGAAAACGGGCGGTTTTCGGGTCGCCTCGGCTTGGTCCAGCGGTACACCCCACTCCGAAATTGGTGCCGAGGTCCCGATGGGGTGCAGGTAGTTGCGATCTCGCGGCGTGCGCTCGCGCCAGTCCGGCCTTTCCCAGTACGCCACGAGTTTGTCGCCGATCAACATGTGAACCAGATCGGCGACCTTCTTCTGGCCCCCGACTCCTGCCTCCACTGCGACCGGTTTGATCGTGTTCATGGAATGGCGCTTGCCTTGCGCCAGCTCGCTATCGAGCAACTGGTAGACCTGACGTTTGAGTCCGTCCGTGCTGGGGGGCGCGACGTGCGCTCCGCTTGTCTCTTCGTGCTCGATGACGCAGGTGGTGATCTCGTCGCCGTCCTTGTCGGTGCCCAGCACGATGCGCTGGAGGCTGAACTCGTAGCTGTCGCTCTCGCCCTCGCCGTCCTTGAGCTTCGTGATCTTGGCGGTCCTCCGTCCGGTCTTGCGCTCGACGTGGATTTCCACGTCAAGGGCACCAACGATGCCGCTCCAGCCCCGGATGCCGCGCGTCTCGTCCTTCCCGCTGTGGGTGATCAGGATCACCATCAGCGCGCAGGCTTCACTGATGCGCTTGCACGCCGCCAACGCGCGGCCCATGTCCTCGCTGGCGCCTTCCTTGGCCCCCGGAGTCACCTGCGAGAGCGTGTCCACGAACAGAACCTCGGGACTGCTGTCCGTCGCGCGGATCGCTTCGATCAGGGCATCCACGCCCCCGGGGTCCAGCAGGTTCGGTGCGGCGTCCATCAAGGTGAGGTTCGGCACCTCGTCCTCCCGCAGGCGGTGGTGCTTGAGGTAGCCGTCAAGACGGTGCCGGAACCCGCTCGCGCCCTCAGCGACAACGTAGGCCACCCGCGCAGGGCTGCAGCGCCGCACTCCTGCCCACCTAGGCAGGCCGCGTGCCAGAGTCATCGCGATGTCGATTGCGAAAAAGGACTTGCCGCTGCCGGGCTGGCCGTAGATCGCACCGAGCGCGGCACGCGGGAGGACGCCCTTGATGAACCAGCCCAGCTCCGCGCCCTTCCTGAACTGCGTGAGCGGCACGAAGGCCAGAGGGGCGCGGCGGGGCGTAGTCGCCTGCTGCGGGTAGACCACGCCACGCGCATCGAGGTCGTGCCCGTTCAGACCGATCGAGGCAGCCTCCGCTTCGGTGATCGCGGTGCTGGACTTCACGGCGCGCGCCAGCTCCATGGACGCAGCGATCTGCTCGCGGGAAGTGGCGGCGGGCTTCATTTCAGCACCTCTGAGATGATGAACTGCACGCGCCCATGGGCCTCCAGCCACGCAGCGCGGTCATCGTCCGTCAGCTCATCGCCGTGATGGGCGTGCAGGCCGCAGAGCGTGATCAACATCGCGTCTTCGGCCAGCACCTCCAGCGCCTCGCGCGGCGGAAACGGCAGCGGCCTGCGGCGCTCCTTGCCAGCCGCATCGCTCGGGTGATCGACCCAGCAGCCCAGAGCCTTGGCAGCCGCAACGAAGCTGCAGCCCTGCATCGCCATCTCGAACGCGATTACATCGCCGCCGCGTGCGCCGCATGCGGCCATGCAGACGAACGCGCCGGTCTCGACGTTCACGCGCAGCGAATCCGAAGACCCATGGAAGGGACATCCAGCGGTGCGCCATCGGCCCCGGCCCTGCAGGTGCAGGCCCTGCGACTGGTAGTACGTGAGGGGATCGGGCAGACGGTCTCGTTGGAACATGGCTTCTCCTCAGACGGATGCGCCTTGTTTGCTGGCCGCCTGCTGGCGGGTGATCGCGGCCTGGCGAAGTTGCGGCCGCAGTGCGGGCAACCACGAAGGCCACTTCGCCGTCGCCCACTGCGGACGCCAGCGCGCCGCGTAGGCCTGTTGTGCGTAGTACGCGTTTCCGCCGAGTCCGCGGCGGCGCTTCGCGCGGCCAGTCACGACTGCACTCCGTCAGCTTGGTGATCGCTATCAACTTCGAGATCGTCGGCGGCACCAGCCTCGCCAACCTGCTGGAACGGCCTGAGCGTCCACAGGGCACAGGTCCACGAGCTGCAGCGCGCCACGTCCGCGCGGATGTGGCCGGTACAAGCCAAGCAGAAGACCTTGATCGCCACGCGCGGCGGCACCTTGCCCTCGATGGCCCGCTGCTCGCGGCCGCGATACATGGCTGGCACCGTGGCGACGTGGGCCGCGATGCGCTCAGGAGTGCGCCCGGCATCGCGGCAGCGTTTCCACGTTGCGGATGGGTCAGTGCCCACCGTCGCGGCGTTCGCGGCTTTTGGCGCGCTGGATGCGCTCAGGGAGCGAGGCTGCAGGCTTCCCGCATTAGCGGAAGGGTGCGCTACAGTCGCTCCATCGATCTGGTTCATGGGGTGCCTCTCAGTTCTGGATTGGTGGGCGGCGTTGGCGCGCCGGCCTTTGACTTCACCTGCTGACCTGAGGCCTGAGGGGGCACCACCTCTCGGGCCTCAACTTTTTCAGCCCGCTACCGCCTCATGCGACACGGGGGCTCCCGGACGGGGAGGGCGTGCAGCGGGGCGATTTGCAAGAGCCTGCAGCCGCAGGCCATCGCTATAGCCGGGTTCGGTGCGTCCTTCATGCCACGCACGGACGGTGGATCGCGCAGCGCTTACGGCGGCCGCGATGCTGGAGATGGTGTTCCCCTTGGCGAGCAGCTTGTCGATCAGGGCTGGCGTGTGGTTCTGGACGGAGAACGCGTCGAAGTCGTGGGCGGAAACGCGCTCCACCTTGTCGAAGAACTTGGCCGCGCCCTCAGGGGTCACCATCAGCTTTCTGCCGACCCGCACGGTCTCAATCTCGCCCATGCGAATCATGCGGTAGCCCACGGTGCGGCCGACGCCGATCTGGTCGAAGAAGACCATCACGGGCGTCAAGATACTGAGCGAGGAAATGTGCATGGCGGAACCCTTCCCGAAGGCGATCACTGGTCAAGGTCAGTGGCATCGCGTGTCATCTGGTGTGGGAAGGGTGCCTGCCGAAGCGGGGGCAGGGCAAGGAGGGGCACAGTAGTGCTACCCGAAATAGTCCTTCGCCTTCTCCGGGCGCTTCTGAATTTCACTGGCTACTGCACCACCGAGGCGAACTGGGACTAGTTTGATCAAGGCCCAAGGTCCGCCGGTGCCTATCGCTGTTGATTTAGTCCCGAATCTTGCCGTTTTTCAGGTGGTGCTTGATCGTGGATTCCGGAGGGCAGGTCTCAGGGGGGTAGAAGTTTCGCCAATGACCTGCAATCGCCTTAGGTCCAGCGCGTCTGCCGTGCTTCAACAGCCAGCCCCGCACCTCGAATATCTGTTCTTTCTTCTTCCGCGATGCCTCGATGCGGGTGTGGTTGAGGCGGTCCGAGTCTGCGCGCCTTTTCTGTTTTTCCGCGTGCACAGCCGCCCATCTGTTCATCTCAGCAATCGCAGCCGCAAGGTCGCGCTCTGCTGGCTGTTCTTCATCGGCGCGGTCATCGAGCTGCTGCCCAAGTTCCGTGGCTCGGATGGACTGAAAGCCGCTGCGGCGCACCTCTGCGTCATAAGCGTTCCGCAAGTCCTCGATCTCATGCAGCACCCGCTTCGCGTTGTAGACGCGATGTGCCATGACCGCTCCGGCAGTCATGCGGCTCTGGCGCGAGCCGGGTTCTACGATGACCAGCACCCGTGGCGGCTTCGGCGTGGGCTTGGCGCTGGACATCAGGCAGCCTCGATGGCCGCCTGAGCCTCGCGCTCGGCGAGCATGGCCTTGACACGGTTGGTCGCCGACACGCGGGCGCGTTTCGTGCGGCGGGTGGACTCAGTGGCAGTCTTCACCCTGCGTTTCACCCCCGGCAATTCCAGCAGCTTGAGCGCGGCCAGCGCACCACGGTCCTGCAGGTGGCCGTAGTGCTTTTCGATCATCCGGACGCTGGTCCCAGCCAACTGTGCCACCGTCAGGATGGGGGTGCCCGCGCTGACGAGTTCGGTGATGACTGAGTGCCGGATGGACGTTGCCACCGTGGCGGCGGGCAGATCGGCAGCCAGCGCCGCCGCTTTGACCTCATCTTTCCAGTCCTCCTTCTGGAACTGTTTGCCGTCGCGGCGAGGAAACATGGGAGCCTTTGCAGGCCGGTCCTTTGCCATGCGCGTGAGCAGGTCGAGCGCGGCAGGCGGGAGCTGCGTGCGGCGGTCGGCGTTGGCCTTGTCCACCCCGATCCTCAGGGTGCTGCCCTGCAGGTCGCCGACCGTCAGGGCCGCGATGGCACCCACGCGCAGGGGCAGCAGGCACATGCACTCGATGAGCAGGGCCAGTTCGCGCGGCAGGCCCTTGATGAGGGCAACGCGCTCCGCGCGGGTCAGCACCACCTCGCGGCGGCCCCCGGTGTCCTTCGGCGGCTTCAGTGGGACGCGCCATGCCGCATCGCTCGTCACGTACCCCAACTCGTGGGCGTAGCGCAATGCAGCTCTGACCGGGGTGAGGTCCCGGCCCAAGGACGCCTCGGAGCGCGTGCCCCCGGTGTTCGGTCCCGATTTCGTGGGCAGGTTGGCGAGCCGTTCACGCCATGCGATGAACTGCCGGGGCTGCAAATCTTCTAGCTTGGTGTCCGCGAACGCAGGCACATCGAACACGTACTGCTGGTAGCGGCGCAGGTGGTCAGCCGCCTTCTTCTCACCGTGGTCCGGCTTGCCGGTCACGCGCTCGCGCCTGCACTTTTCCACGTAGGCCATGCAGGCGTCACGCAGCGTTCGCACCCCATCAGCCATGGGGGTGTGTTCCCCGATCAGGCCAGCAACGGGCAGCGCGTTGAACCATTTCCGGGCGGCCGCGAGAGCGGCATCGTGACGTTCACCGGCAGGCAGGTGGGCGAACTCGCCGAGCGTCTTGTAGAGGTAGCTGGACTTAGCGCTCGGTTCATAGCGGCGGGCGGTCCATGTGCCCCCCGTGGCAGACCCGGCGATGCGGCGAAACCCCAGAGAGCAGCCGGTCTCGATGGGAGTGAAATAGGGGGTCGCCCGAGGGACAAGCTTGGCTCTGGCGGTCTCGGTTCTGAGGTTCAGTGCTGACATGGTGGGGAAGGGGTGGGGTTCCGAGGGAATATCAAAGTCATATCAAAGTCACGCCAATTTTAGATGACATCTGATGACACGAACAACTGCCATTTTCCCAATGAAAATCCACCTTTCCACTCGCCCCGGATTTTTCTGAATCTGCATTGACATGGTGGGGGTCGTTGGTTCGAGTCCAATCGCGCCTACCAATTTACTTGGTCGAGTCTGATTAACCACCAGACGCAAACTGATCAAGTCATCCCCTCCCTTCTCCGTCCCCTCTCTCCGGCTTCCGGACCAGATCGCTTATCGGTCTATGTGGTCTATGGCCTTCGGGTGACTGGCGGTTGCCGCGTCAGTTGTGGTAACTTGCCCTCACGTCACCTCAATGCACTCGACTCCAGGGAACAGATGAATACCCCCGCCGCCGAGATCGATCCAACGCTAGAAGAACTTCGCATCGCGGCGCTGGTGCGGCAGGCACCGCTCGAGTTCGCTCGAGTGGTCTATGGCCTCAACGATCGGGCCAACGGCCGTGCCGGCACCATGGCGGCAGAGGAAGTAGCACGCACTCTTCGTCAGGGTAACCCGGTGACCCGGGAGCGGGCCGAACAGCGCGCACGGGCGTATCTCCCGGTCGCGGGGCACGAGCACTGTCCGCGCTGCTGGGTATTCAACGGCATCAAGAGCCCTCTGCAATATCGGGAAGCGACGGACGAGCGCCCCGAGACGGGCGCCTGCAAGATCTGCGGCGCCGAGTACGCGACTTCGCTGGACTGACGTCTTCTTTTTTTGGTCAGGGTAAACCTTGGCGCGGCGCAATATGGCCGCTCCCTAGAATCGTTTGCACGCCCTGATGCGAAATTCGAAGGAGTCCCTAGTGCAGAGCAAGAAGTCCGGTTCCAAGCCGGTCCAGCGGGTGATCAAGAAGTATCCGAACCGAAGGCTCTACGACACGGAAACCTCCAGCTACATCACGCTCGCCGAGGTGAAGCAGCTTGTCATGAACAAGGAATCCTTCGTCGTGCGGGACGCCAAGAGCGGCGACGATCTCACGCGCAGCATCCTGCTGCAGGTGATCCTCGAGGAAGAGGCCGGTGGTGCGCCCATGTTTACCGAGCAAGTGCTCGCCAGCATCATCCGCTTCTACGGCCATGCCATGCAGAGCTACATGGGTCCTTACCTGGAAAAGAACATCCAGGCAATGGCCGAGGTGCAGGCGCAGCTTGCGGAAAAGGCCGAGAGCCTGACACCGGAGATGTGGGCCCGTTTCATGACGCTTCAGTCGCCGGTCCTGCAGGGCCTGATGGGCAACTATGTGGAGCAGTCCAAGAACGTGTTCCTGCAGATGCAAGAGCAGATGCAGAAAAATACAGAGCAAGTTCTGGGCGCATTCGGCATCAAGCGCCCCTGAATTGCCGCTCGCCGGCCGATAGCTGGGACAATACGGGGATATGAGCGAAGTAGCCTCCCCCGATAAAACGATTGAGCCGATTGCCCCCAAGATCGGCTTTGTGAGCCTTGGCTGCCCCAAGGCCTTGACTGATTCCGAACTGATCCTGACCCAACTGAGCGCCGAGGGTTACCAGACCTCGAAGACCTTCGAAGGCGCAGACCTCGTTATCGTGAACACCTGCGGGTTCATCGATGATGCTGTCAAGGAAAGCCTCGACACGATCGGCGAAGCCCTTGCCGAGAATGGCCGGGTCATCGTCACCGGCTGCCTGGGTGCGAAGGCGGGTGAGCAGGGCGGCAACCTGGTGCGTGAGATGCATCCGAGCGTGCTGGCGGTGACTGGCCCCCATGCGACGCAGGAAGTGATGGACGCGGTCCACGCGAACTTGCCCAAGCCGCACGACCCGTTCATTGATCTGGTTCCCCAGGCGTTCGGCGTCGCCGGCCTGAAGCTCACGCCGCGCCATTACGCCTATCTCAAGATCAGCGAGGGCTGCAACCATCGCTGCACCTTCTGCATCATCCCGTCCATGCGTGGCGATCTCGTCTCGCGGCCGGTTGGCGATGTGCTTTCGGAGGCAAAAGCGCTGTTCGAGGGTGGCGTCAAGGAACTCCTGGTGATCAGCCAGGACACCTCGGCCTATGGGGTCGACGTGAAGTACCGAACAGGCTTCTGGGACGGGAAGCCAGTCAAGACGCGCATGCTCGAGCTTGTGCGTACGCTCGGCGAGATCGCCGCGCCGTATGGGGCGTGGGTTCGGTTGCACTACGTGTATCCGTATCCTAGTGTCGACGAGATCATTCCGTTGATGGCTGAAGGCAAGGTTCTGCCGTACCTCGACGTGCCGTTGCAACATAGTCACCCCGATGTCCTGCGTCGCATGAAGCGGCCTGCCAGCGGCGAGAAGAATCTTGAGCGCCTCGCGCGCTGGCGCGAAGTCTGTCCCGAACTGGTGATTCGCAGCACTTTCATTGCGGGCTTCCCGGGAGAGACCGAGGAGGAGTTCGAGCACCTGCTCGACTTCATTCGCGAGGCGGAGATAGATCGGGCGGGGTGCTTCGCCTACAGCCCGGTGGCTGGTGCTGTTGCAAACGACATTCCCGGGATGTTGCCCGAAGCCGAGCGAGAAGCGCGGCGCGCGCGGTTCATGGAAGTGGCGGAAGCCGTCTCGATCGCCAAGCTGCAAAGACGCATCGGCGCGACGATGCAGGTGCTCGTGGATTCCGCACCCGCGATGGGCCGCAAGGGTGGCGTCGGCCGCAGCTATGCAGATGCGCCCGAGATCGACGGCACCGTGCGGCTGCTGCCGCCCGAGAAGATCAGCAAGACGATGAAGGTCGGTGAGTTCACTCGCGCACGTATCGTGGGTGCGGAGGGGCACGACCTGATCGCGCTACCGATTTGATGCCGCATACGGCCAAGAAAAAAGCCACCGGAGACCGGTGGCTTGAATCGAAAAACCCTGGAAGGGTGAACTTAAACTTGGTGCCCAGAAGAGGCATCAATGTCCTTTATCCATGCGCCTTTTCAAGGGTTTGGGGACATCCTGTCCCCAGCGTGGCGAAAACGACACGTGCATCATGCGCGGCCTGAAGATCTTCGAAACGAGAACCTCAACATGGCAGGCAATCTAGTTCTTTCCTATCCGGACATCCTCAAAAACTTCGGCCCTCACCTTGTCCAAGGCCGTACGGAGTCGCGGGCTTTCTTGGGTTGGTTCCTGGAACACTACTTCCGACTCGATGAGACCGACGCGCAGGATTCGATCTGCGATGGTCCAGACGACAAGGGCGTCGACGGCATTTACGTCGACGGGAATCTCGAGCGCATTGATGTATTCCAGACGAAGCTCTATCAGAACGACAAACGCACGCTGGGAGATACGGCTTTGAAGGAGTTTGCTGGAACGCTAGACCAGCTACGGACTCGGGAGTCCATCGAACACCTCGCAAGCACAACCGGAAATGTCGAACTTCGAGAACTCATAAAGGACACAGGCCTAGCGACCCTCGTCGAGAAGGGCTACAAAATGCGGGGGGTATTCGTGACGAACTCCACGGCAGATAAAAACGCGGCGGCCTACATTCAGTCGCGAAGTGACATCACGGTGTTCGACGGTGAGGCGCTTGAGAAGATCTGGGTGCCGCCCGGAGAGTCCGCGCCGGTTCACACCGAAATGAAATTTCGGTTGGATGGCCATACTGCGATCCAATACAAGACCCCCGACGCGACAGTGTTCGTGGCGCCGCTTTTAGCCACGGAGTTGGTTGCCCTCACTGGCCTTCAGAGCGGTGAGCTATTCGCATGGAATGTGCGTCAAGCGCTGGGCAGGACCAAGGTAAATAAGGCGATCGCCGACAGCGTGGCCGAACAGGCGGAACATAAGAACTTCCTGCTGTACCACAACGGCCTGACCATCCTCGCCGAGAAAGCGGCGCATGTTGACGATCACTTGCTGATTGACGGCTATACCGTCGTCAACGGGTGTCAGAGTTTGACGACACTGTTCGAGCACAGAGCAAAGATCACGGACGAATTGCGTTTGCTTGCTCGAATCATCATGCTGCCACCACAAAACGAGCTAGCGGCCAAGATCACACGGCACAGCAACAATCAAAACTCGATCAGCGCGCGCGACCTTCAGTCGAACAGCACGATCCAGCGAAGGCTTCAGGCCGAGTTTCGATCCGTACTTAGCGGACAGTATGACTACGAGATAAAGCGCGGCGAGACCTCCAACGGCGCCAAAATCGTTATTACCAACGAAGAGGCGGCTCGCTTGCTTCTTGCGTTCGACCGCGAACAACCGTGGTCGTGCCATCAGTCCTACAGGCTGTTCGATGATCTGCACAGCGAAATCTTTGGTAGACCCGAGGTCACTGCGATGCGTATTGCCGCGCTGCATGTACTGTTCACCGCGGTGATTGATTCGCTGTCAGAGATCAAAGACCAATTGGTGGCGAACTATCGACTCACGCACTACTTCCTGCTATATCTGCTGCGTCAAGCCATAGCCGTCGATCCAGCCGGAAGAGATTTCATTGAGCGACCGGACAGCCTGGTTCAAAGTGTCGGCCTAGAGAAGTTGCTCGGCTTAGCTAAGAACATCTTGGCCGACCTTATTGTCGACTTCAATGCTGAGATTGCTGAGCGCATCGAAGCGAAGAATCCGTTTGACCACAAGCGGGAGCTGAAGAGCCCAACTGCTGTTCGCACCTTGGCGAAGCAGCTCATTCCCAGCTACGAGAAAGCGATCCGCCGCGATCGCGCGACCTCATTTAGCTCTGAGCTTGCGAAGATCTCAGCGGGTGCGGGCTAGTTCTCGACTGGGCTGCGAGGTCGACCGCCTCGCTTCGATTGACCTCCGACGTGCGAATCGATCCACTGAACGATGTCACACCGTCTCCAGCGAGGTTTGCTGCGCCGACCTTCACTCCCAGTGAGACGCAGCGGCTTTGGAAAGCCTGGTGCCGGCACGTAGTGCTCGAGCACGTAGCGGCCTGTACATCTCAACATGGCTCCCACGTCTTCCGCCTCAAGCAGCGCATCAGGCGCCATGCGCACCGCGATCTCGCGCGCGAGCTGCTGTACGTCGACCCCAACGACTGCAGCCGTGTGCATTTCAGTCATGCATATGCCCCCCGGTCTGGTTCGCCGATTTCGTGGACTACGCGCCCGCCAGCGCAAGCAGTCTGCGCTATCGCCTTGTCACGAGCACGGCCAAACTCGCCGAAACTGAGGTTGCTTAGCTGGTAGCCGTGAAGGTCGACCAGCAAATCCATTGAGTCGCGCTCCTCGTAGTAGAGCGCCGGAGCCCGCCATGCGCCGCTGCTCATTGCTCGCGCGCGGATGCCCTCGAGCGCGCGGTCGATCTCCTTAATATGCCCGGCCAGGCCGCGCACCACACGCTGGCTCTCTATCGCATCGGCGATGTTGACGGCCGTGACCGCGACCATCCATTCGAATTCCGTAGCGACGCCGCGGCGCAGGGCGGCAACAGCGTCGCGCAGCGGGTCCATGACCTGGTCGAGCTCGGAGCGCGTCAGTTTCGTCGCGTAGTCCTTGGCCAAGCCGATCGGATTCTGCGCGACGTGTCGGCGACTGCGGGGTTTGCGGCCGTGGGTCATGACTCGTCATCTCCCACAAGCCAACCCAAGGTGAGCCCAAAGCCGAGAGCGAGGCTGATGGCTGCGATGGCGAGAGGTGCTGCGATTCCTGCAAGCACATAGAAAGCGACGCGCCTCATGCCATCACCTCCAGCTCCTCACTGATAAAGCCGCAGATCGTTCCCTCGCCTTCGAACGCGATGCCCCATCCGTCCTCGCGGAGTCGCTCCACGACGCCTTGCTTCCACTGGTACTCTCCCGTGGAAACGACTCGCACCTTGCTGCCGATCAGTGGGTCGCTCTTGTAATGCTCGAGCTGCTCAGGCTTGACCACCACCAGCTCATGCGAACGCGGGCCGTACCGCAGATGAATGCGGCCGTCGTCGCCGGTGCCAGCAATGCGGCCGACGCGACCAGCGGTCTTCCGTGCCCGGCCGCCCGGGCTCTTGCTGTCAGCCTTGACGCGGGCGATGTCGCCGACGTTGAAAGTGGGCGAGTCGGGCGCGGCAAGTGCCGCGCCTTCGTCCAGCTTTGCGCCGTCAGGCGCCTGACTCTTTGACTTCTCCGCGCCATCCTCGAGCGCTTGAAATGCGTCAGCGATGTCGCGTTGCACTTTTTCTTTCGTCGGCTTCCTCGCTGGCGCCGCAGGCTGGGCGATGGTTTTTTTGAGCTTTTGGGCCTTCGCGGGTTTGGGTGCCTTTTCGACAGCCTTGTTCTGCTGTAGCTCCAGCTCGGCCGCGCGTTCTTCGCTCTCCATTGCGCGCATCGCTTCGGCCTGGACCTCAGCGACATTGATGCCGGCCATGTGCATGATTTCGAACAGGGTGGAGCGAGGGCCCTGCCGCTTCGCTTCATCGTCGCTCCAGGCGTTGTAGCGGTCCGCCACCCTGTGCAGCATGTAGAGCATGAAAAGGCGGGGGACTTCTTCGTCCGGCGTGCTGGCGATGCGGCTCGAGACGGATCCGCGATCTTCCAACTCCAGCGCGAGCTGGAGGGCTGCGTCAGCCTCATAGTCGTTCTCGCCTTCGTCGATCAGCCATGCACGCAAGAGGTCGGGCGTGCCCACCACCGGTGTACTCTTGATGAACTCGACGGCGCGCAGTATCGCGGCCTTTTGCCAGCGATCCGAAAACTCGGGCCGTTTCTCTATGGGCAGCTTCTGCTGTTCGGCTTTGGCCTGGTTGTCTTTCTTCTCCCGGCGATCGGTGTGCTTCTCGAATCGTGTCAGGCGTTGCTCGCGGATGATCCGCTTGACCTGATCGATTGGCAGGACCTCAACGATGTCGCCGGTCTCCGGGTGCTTGACGAGCACGGGCTCGGGGCAGTGCTTGCCGAGCGCCTTGCGCAAGGTCATACCGTCGACGTCGAGGGTGTAGTCGGGATACTGGTCGAGCTGGTAGTGGCCCTTCAGCCATTCACGTGAGTCCGCCTTCACCATCTTGGCAGCCTGCTCCTGATCGATGACCTTCTTCCCTTCGCGCTGGGCGGCTTCGAAGCGGCGTTCGGCCGTTGCCCGTTCCTTGTCGTGATAGCACGCGGGGTCCGTGCAGAGGTCTGCACTCTCGACGTCGGTGAACAGATCCGGGTTCGCGCCGGTGCGCTTCGGGCACTCGCCGCAAGCGCCGGCGCCATCGCGTAGCGTCACGTCCGTGATGTCGAAGCTGGTTCGCTTGAGTGACAACATGACGTTGGTCTGCAGCCAGGCCTGTAGCTCCTTCACGCTCAGCGCCCGGCCATAGTTGTCACTGCCAGCGGCTTGGCCAAGTGCCTTGATCTGCAGCTTGTCATCTGGAATGCGAGCGACTAGAAGCGCCTTGCTCGCGTCGATCTCGCCGCGCCGCAGGGCCTCGCGACCTGCCGTGTTGAGATCCAGCAGCTTCAGGCGCGCATACACGTAGGCGCGGCTCTTGCCGATCTTCTCGCCGATCGATTCCTTGGCGACTGAGGTTTCGTCGACCAGGCGCTGGAAGCCTTCGGCCTCTTCCAGTTCGGTGAGGCCTTCTCGCTGCAGGTTCTCGATGATCTGGATCTCGAGTGCCTGGGCGTCCGTGAGACGGCGCACCACTGCGGGAATGGACGTCTTGCCCGCGAGCTTGCTGGCTCGCCAGCGGCGTTCGCCGCTAACGATCTCGTGCGTCGCTCGCTGGGTGCGGCCGAGTTTGCGGCTCGTCTCATCCAGTCGGCTCAGCGGAAGTGGGCGCACGAGGATGGCCTGGTGCACGCCGCTGGCCTTGATGCTGTCGGCCAGTTCGGCCATCTTGACCTCGTCGAAGGTCTTGCGGTTGGTCAGGCTCGCTACGATCGCGTCCAGCTCGAGCACGGCGAACTGATCCGCCTCCTCGACGGGTTCGACTTGGCTGACGGGGGTGCCGGTGTCTGCGGCGAATTCGGTGAGGGGCATTACTGGCCTCGAATGGTCTGAGGGTTGGAGAGGAGGGCCCGGCCGGCTTGGCGCAAGAGCTGGGCGGTGTCTTCGAGCGTGTGGGCCAGATCGGCCATCGTGAGAGCGAGCGCGTCCGTCGCGGGGTGCTGGTTGGACGGGCGCGGTTGAGCCGCATCGGAGGCGGTTCGGGCTGAGCCGGTGTACGTCACCTTGGGTCGTGCCTGGATCGGCCCGGCTGCGGGTGGTGGTGGCGCCGGCGGCTCGGGAAGCGGTGCCGGCTCGGGATCAGCGACGCGAGACGCCGCGCGCCCCATGGGCGGGGGTGCCGCGGTGACGATCGGCGCGTGCAGTTCCGCGCGCAACTGTGCCGGCGTCACCGGCTTGCCGGCCACGATGCTCGGCAGCCGATAGGCTTCCTGAGCGCCGGGCCGCACCGGTGGGGTGAGAAGCTCGGCGCCGGTATACAGCTCGCGTGGTGGGGCCATGCGGAGTGTGGCCACGTTCTGAGCTCCGACCGAGGTTGGGCTGCGACGGCTCATCCCTGGCCCTTCAGGAAAAACGTCAGCTCCTGGAACCGGCCGAGGAACGCATCGCGCCAGTCCGTCCAGGCGAAGCCGGCCCGGTGTGGGCAATCGAGAGTCAGCCAGTCCGCCGGTGGGATGGCGCCGGGTTGTCCGTCGCGGAGGATTTCCCACCGCGCCGATGCCGGCGTCCAGTTCAGGAGGTCGCGGCGCTCTGTGGCCAGCGCGACCAGGTCGAAGTGCTGTAGCACCAGACGGTGCGCAGAGAAAGTTGTCTGCACGCCAAAGTGCCGGCGAACAGTGTCTTCATGCTCGCGCTCAAATTGCCGCCAGGCCTGTGTGCCGCCACTTTGGACGGCGCGCAGGTTGATTGCCTGTTTGGCTGGGCTGGAGACGTCGTTCGTGTAGATCTCATGCGCGTCATGCAGCAACGCAGCGAGCTGTACGGTTGCGCCGCGGCCATCGCGCTGCACGAACTCCGACACCAGCAGGCTGTGCTCGGCCACGCTGTAGGGGCGCTTCGTCGCGCCGCAGAAGCGATTGATCTGCGCGAGCTGGTGGGCGATGTCTTCGATGCGGACCGGCCGGCCGCTTTCGGTGCAGGCCTCGTAGCCGGTGAAGTGGTACTCGGCGCCGGACGCGGTGATCATCCAGCTCATACCGCTGGCCTCTTCGAGTGCACGCGATCGATGTCGACGCCCTGCATCGGCTGCCGGCGTTCAGCTCCCGGCCTGCCGAGAACGACCCGTGCCCGATCTCGGACTTCAGGCGTCACGGCGAAGCCGAGGCCTTCGGGGTCGAGCAATTCCAACGCAAGGGCGATCGCCGGGACCCGCTTGGCGTCGTAGACGACGAAGCAGCCGCGCTTAAAGGCAATGCCGAGCAGCTCCATGGCGATCGCTTGTGCTGGAGAAACGGCCGTGCCGACAGTAGGCGCCTGCGCGTCGGTGGTGACGCGGATTTCCGCATCGGCGAGATCTGTGATGGTGATGGTGATGGAGGGCACTCAGTGCTCCTGGTGGAGGGTGATCGACCGGACATGCGGGAACGTGACCCGCATGTCGGTGAGCCCGGTTCTGAAGACCACGCGCGCTCCTCGCTTGAGGGTCACGGCCTTTTCCTCGGCGACCTTGCGAGTCGCCTCGGTGAAAACCTGCTCGACGTGGATCGAGCGCTTGATGCCGGAAAGGGGACGGATGTTCAGGCAGAGCACCGGCACGGAGCGCTTGTCTTCACCGACAAGCTTGATGCGCACTTCAGCGGGCTGAGTCAGAACGCCCTGGATCTCGATCACGAGATCGACCTTCGGCTGGTCGGCTTGGCACTCGCCGAAGAGGTCGGCGCTTGCCTCCGGTGCAGACGTATGCACTTCGCTCATGGCGTGGGTCCTCCCGAGAGCGAGAGGCCGACCACCAAGATGATGACGAGCACGACCACCAGCTGGTCGAACGAGGTGTTGATCACCTGCCGGATCGTTTCGAGCGGCATGCGATCCGTGATATCCGGCTGGTCGATGCCGTCGCGCTGGCCGTGAATCCTGTAGAGCTCCATGACGTGGCGCTGGTGTGTGCGCGCGAGCGCGTCGAGCGCGATCGGGTCGAGATCCTCGTGCGTCATTGGTCGACTCCGGTGATCGCGACATGACGCGCCTGGCTGATCGCATCGGCAACGCTGTCTGCGGTCGCTTGCGCCGCATCGGTCTCGGTCGGTCCGTCAAGCAGCCACGAGCTGCCGAGGGCGACTGATACCAGCACGGCCAGCAACCAGCGGGTGAGGACGGCGCTGATCATTGCGCCACGAAGCCGGGGCCGGCCATGCCGCCGCAGCTTTCCATCCAGCTGTTGAAGTCTTCGCGAGCAGTGCGCCGAGCGACGCCCTCGGCCTCGAGCAGGAACATGCTGGTCGCCAGATCCTGCGTCTTGCGACGGTAGTGCGCCCTGATCACCTGCTGACCAGCTCGCCATCCAGCCAAGGCGCGAAGGAAGCAAGCGCGACGAAACTCGGCATGGGAGATGCGTCCGCAGCTGCTGTGGGGCGTCTCCGGCAGCTCCGGATAGGGCACCTTCGCGTCACGGCGGCGGCCGTTGATCGGCCGCGGGGTCCGGGGGACGTTGGCCGGCGGCGGCCGGCGCAAGCTGGGCGTCTGCTGGATAGGCGCCCGGTTGCCGGGTACCGCCGGCGCGGGTTGGATGCAGGGCATTTCGGCCTCCGTCGGAATGACAGGGCCGAAGTATCACGATTGTGATTTAAGGTGTCAACACGTTCGTGATTTTACCAACACGTCTGCAAGGTGTTGGAGCAATCCTAGGAGGTTTCCTTCACGCGCAATTCGAATGCTCCTACTTTTTCTTCTTCAGATTAAAGCCCAGGCGCTGCTTGGGCACTGACTCAGCGTGGACATCGGACTTCTGATCGCTGGCTTCGGTGTCTTTCGAGGGCGGCTTTACGAGTTCAACATGCGTTGCGCGGATGACGCGCGCTTGTTCTTCTGCCTCTTGTTCAGCAGTCATTGTCTTCACGTGACGGGCGACGATGTCGCCAGCTCGCGCGGCAATATCTACCGCGTCAAGGGGACTTTCCGCGAGGTCATTCAGCAACACGCCCATCATTCGCCGGCTTCGGTCGTCCAAGTGGGCGATCGTGTCCCCCAGTGCGCGAATCGTCTTCTCCGTAGCGTCTGCACTGAGCGGTGCCTCGGGAGAGGCGACTAACTTGGCGTCGAACTCATGAATGAAATCAGCGGCATCTTTGGAGTCTGCCGACTCTCTAGGCCCCTTTCCGGACTCCAGCCACAGAGGCGAAACGCCAAGAACCATCGCGATAGACACCAGGGCCCTTGGACTCCTTCGAGTTCCGGATTCAAGGTTACCGATGGTCCCTTGGGAAACGCCCGCCATCTTGGCAAGGGCAGTTTGAGTCAGACCGCGTCGCTCGCGAGCCCAGGAGATGCGGTCAGCTAGGGTGTTCACGGTCGTGATTACAGCGTGATCTTGCATCACGTTGGTGTTGGAGGCACAATCACGAACGTGATTTTTAACTGGCGTCGCTATGGATGTATCAGATGAAAGCATGAAAGCCCTCGAAGAAGCCATTTGTATTGCTGGCGGCGCGAGCGCGCTCGCGAGCCGCATCGGGGTCGCAACTAGTGCGCCAGGAATGTGGAAGCGCAGGCGCAGTGTTCCTGCGGAGCACTGCCCCGCAATCGAACGCGAGACAGGCGTCACGTGTGAGCGCCTGAGAGCTGGAGTCGCGTGGGATGTCCTGCGCAGAAACGCCGCAATTGTCGTCACTCGGCGCGAAGGCTCTATCGCGTGACTTCCCTACAACGTCCATTTTCATACGCGCCCACTTTTGACTGCTGACCATGGCCAGCAGTCTCTTTTTTTTGCCCGCCATCGACATGGCAACACATGGCAACAGCAAATGACGTCTCTTGCGCCCTCTAATCTGACCGTTACTTTCGACCCCGCTTTGCCCGAGCATTGGAAGAGCCTGCGGGAGTACATCGCCTTCCGTGTTCAGGAGCAGCGCCTCAACGCCGCCCAGCTGGCCGGCAAGATGGATCTCAGCCCGTCGACGCTCTCCCGCAAGCTGAAGCAACCGGAAGGCGACACCCAGCGCTTCAACTGCGACGATCTGGAGGCCTACATCAGGGAGACGAAGGACATCGCCGCCGTCATCGCCTACCTAGTCGCGAAGTACATGGAGAGCCCAGACGCGCGCAAGGAGCGGGCGATCTCACGAGTCGAGGACCTCGCGGACGAGCTGAGTGAGGCCTTGGCCTTGTTGAGAGGGCTTCAGAAATGAGGCCGGTGGGCGAAGTCCGCCAGGTGCTCCTGCAGGCCGCCGAGGAACTGACTCGGCCAGACTGCTCGCCGACGCTGCTCGAGCTGGCCAAGCATGCACAGGTCGGCTTTCTCGCTGCCCGGCGCACCGTCGACAACATGCGGCGCGCCGGCGTCCTGGTCGTGGTCCGCAGTCGGAAGGTCGACTACCGCAACCGCCCGGTCGCGGAATACAGCACGCCGAGGAAGTTGGACGAGATCGGTGTGAAGCGATGCGCGTTGCGCGATGTGTTCGCCAACTGGGCGACGCCCATCGTCTGACGCATGACGGAAACGACCACATTCCCGGAGGTGGCAGCGCCTCAGTGGGACAACGTGCCCGCGTCGCTCGCAACCCGGCAGCAATGGCTGCTGTGGAAGTTCGAAGCGAAGGCTGGACAGGTCAAGCCAGCCAAGATCCCTTACTACGTCGCCGGTGGGCGACGAACCGGATCTCAGGGCGACGATCGGGATCTGCACCGCCTGGCGACCCTCTCTGTGGTGCGTAGAGCTTACGAGCGAGGCGGTTGGCATGGCGTGGGTTTCGCATTTCTGCCGGGTGACGGCCTGATCGGGATCGACCTCGACGGGCAGCTGGAGGGCAGCAAGTGGTCCGATCGGTGCAAGAACATCGTGGCCGCGTGCGACTCTTTCACTGAGATCTCGCCTAGCGGCAAGGGCGTGCACATCATCGTGCAAGGCGAGACCGCGACGAACAAGTCAAACGACATCGGGGTCGAGGTCTTCACCGGGCGCCAGTTCTTCACGGTCACTGCGAATCGATTCCCGAACACGCCTGCGGAAGTACGTCCGATCGACGAGAGCGCGCTTCGCCGTCTGCACAAGACGATCGATGATGCCAAGGCTGCACGTGCCGCCGCAGCTCGGCCGGCCAGCAAGCCGCGCGCAGCGCCACCTCCGCATGCCAATCAATCCGGCGACGATTTCCAGCGCGTGAAGGATGCCGCCATGCAGGCCTTACACGCTTGGGTGCCAGCGCTCTTTGGCGGCAGGGAAGCACGACGTGGGGAGGGCTATCGCGTCACATCCAAGGCGTTGAACCGCCCCCTTCAGGAGGATCTTTCGATCACGCCTGAGGGCATCGTCGATTGGGGAGTCGCCGACATGGGCGATCCGAAGCAGGGCGCGCGCACGCCGATCGATCTGGTGATGGAGTGGCTGCCTGCCGACTCTCCGTCGAAGGCGCTGCACTGGCTGGCGGGCCTTCTCGGTATCGACATCACCCCGCCGAAGTCGTCGCGAAAAAAAAATCGCGACGAAAACGCTCCCGCTGGGGGAGGCTCAGGCGGTGCCGGCGGCCCACCTCCGGGCAACGAGCCGCCGCACGACGACCATGCTGATGACGGCCGGGGCAAGGTGGAAGAGATGCTCGTGCGGACGCGCGGCAAGCCCATGGACTGCCGGGAGAACGTGCTCTATTGCATGACGCACGACCCGGACCTGCAGCGCCTGATCAGCAAGAACGAGTTCACCCTGTTGCTCGAGCGCAATGCCGGTGCCCCTTGGGGCCGGCCAGCGGGGGAGTGGGATGAGGAGGACGACCTGATGCTCGGGGAGTTCCTGCTGCGCACCTATGGCCTGAGTATCAAGTCCAAGGGAACCCTTCGCGACGGCGTGATGATGGCGGCCCGCCTGAACAAGTACAACCCGATCGTCGACCTGATCCGTTCGGAAGTGTGGGACCAGGTGCCGCGCATCGAGCAATGGCTGGTCGACGTGTTCGGTGTTGACGATCGGCCCTACACGCGGCTCATCGGCAAGTTCTTCATGATGGGCCTCGTCAGGCGGGCTCTCCAGCCGGGCTGCAAGTTCGACTACATGCTGATCCTCAAGGGGGAGCAGGGCCTGAAGAAGTCCGGTGTCTTCCGCGAACTGGCATTCCCGTGGTTCACCGACAACGCGATCCGCGTCGGCGACAAGGATTCGATGATGGCGCAGCAGCTCGCGTGGATCGTCGAGTCGGCCGAGCTGGAGTCGCTGAACAAATCGGAGTCGACGGCGATCAAGCAGCATCTGTCGGCGCAGGAGGACTGGTATCGCCCCCCATACGGATCGCAGCTGATCCGAGCGCCTCGGCACTCTGTGCATGTGGGCACAACCAACGCCGACACCTTTCTCAAAGATGCCACCGGCGATCGCCGGTTCTGGCCGCTGGAGGTCAAAACTGTCGAAATCGAGGTGATCCGTGCAGCGCGCGCGCAGCTGCTGGCCGAGGCGCTGCACTACCTCGATGAGGGCGAGCGCTACTGGCCCACGAAGGAGGAGGAGCGCGAGCTGATCTTCCCGGAGCAAGAGCCGTTCAAGCGGTCCGACACCTGGGAGGACATGCTCAGTGAGTACGTCAATGCCCAGCACGGTGAGAAGCTGGGTGATGTCGCTCGATGGCGGGTCGACTTCTTTCCGACCGTCGAGCTCTACGCCAAGGCCTTGAACATCAAGGCCGACCGTATCGATGGCAACGGCCAGATGGATGCGCGGATCGGCAACGCCATGCGCGCGCTGGGCTTTGAGAAGCACAGGGAGACCACGGGGAGCCGCCTACGCGGCTGGAGACGTAATAAAACCAACGCACCAGCGCAGCCGGCTGCATCGCCGGCGGCTGATGCGCCTGAGGACGACCGGGAGGACCTTGACGTTCCGTTCTGAGCTTCAACGACTTGCGGCTGGCTGGATGCCACGCGGTATGGTCTCGCCCCGGCGTGCCCGGGCGTGCGCACGTTCGCACGCTCAGCATGCCGGTCCTGACGCCACCGCCGTCCAGCTCGTCCACCCTCCGTCCGCGGGGGGTGGACGGCGTAAGTTGTTGATGCTGATCGGGAAACGGTCATTCCGTCCACCCGTCCACCCTCCGAGCGCTTCACGCACACACGTAGGTGCGCGCAGACACGGGGGCGCGTGTCTGCGCGCGCACGCGCGGGCGCACCTCACCCACACATCTAGGACGGGTTGGACAGGTGGACGGATCCAGTATTCATGCGGGTTTTCGCCGTCCACCCCTCGTCCAGGCCTGTGCTTTTCGGCCGGAGTAAACGATGAGTGAAACCAGTGCGATCAAGGACCTACGAACGCAAATGCCCAAGGTGGCGCAGATGATCGAGCGGCGCCGGCTCGACTGGGGCAAGGACTACGTCAACGGCTGCATTCGCCGCGGCATGGCAGGGGAGGGGAACTGCTTCTTCGCGTCCGAGGCAGGTCACTCGGTGGGAACGCCCTTCACGGGCCCAGTCAACGACGAGGTGGCCTGGTACATGGTGACGTTCGGCGTCGACGCCATGCTCTTCATCAAGCAGCCAGAGGTGCGTGCAGATGTCTAGACTCCAGTGGGTTGATGCTCGATTGCAGAACTGGGCGCGCTGGCGCTCTCAGATGGCCGGCAACGGGTTGGGCTTCGCGTCGCAAGCCTCGTTTCTCAACGACCAGCCTGGCTCGGACCGCGAGGTTCGAATTCCCGTTGACGAGATCGAGGCGTCGGTGACGCAAGAAGCTGTGGAGTCGCTTAAGGTCGCCCGGCCGCATATTTATGCTGTGCTCTATTGCATGTACCCGTTCGGCCTCGGCGTTACGGGAACATGCCGGCGCTTGGAGTGCGCGCGATCGAACGTTTATGCCCTGCTCGAAGTCGGTGATCGCCTTCTGGCGACCTGGTTCACCGAGCGCTCTGCAAAGCAGACGGCTGCGAAGGAGGAAATGAAGCGTGACTACGAAGTTGCCGCTCGCCGAATGCGGCTATAAATGCCGCCTTAACTAGAAAGGGTTCGAGGGTACATGAGTCAAAAAGATGGCAGCACGGTGTTCGCTTGGCTATCGTGGCGCAGCATTCGGGACATCGCGGTGATTGCGCTATTGGTGGTGTTGACGTGGAAGCTGGTCAACGCAGACATTTCGATCAACATTGGGGAGTTTTCCTTTACTGATTTGCTCGCCCTGATCCTTGCGCTCTTCTCCGTCTGGCTTTCCATCCTGTTCTATTTCAAAGCCGACGAAGCGAGTGCCAAGTTCTACGACAACACGTATAAGTTCACCAAGGACATGTCTGAGATCTTGGGTCGCATCGAAGCTGGCTTCGGTGAGCGACTCCGGCATCTGGATGAGGGACAAACGAGCCTGCGCGACCTTGTTGGTCGCTTCCCGATAAGCGGTGCTCACGTCGTGGAGGAGGTCGAACGAGAGGAAAGAGTGATCGAAGAGAAAGAGGGTGAGCAGAAGAAGATCATCGAGGAGTTAGCTGTCAAGGCGAAACTCGCGGAAGGCGAGAAGGCCGACTTGTTCCGAAGACTCGCCCAAACCAGTGAAGAGCTCGAACTAGCCCGCGCAGAGCTTCGAAGGCTGATGGAGGTTTCGGAAGCGGACGGTGAGCTGACGTCCTCCGCGAGGATCGCTGGACTACGAGTCCTAGAGGACCTCCTTGTTCGATTGGCCGGAAGTGTCGGACCCAATAGGGTTCGGAACATGTACAAGCGGAACGCTAACGAAGTTTGGACGCAGCTTACAAGTCGTGCCGTGGCTCGCACCGAGTTTGAAATGTTGAAAGACGGCGGGGTCGTCGATGATCACGGTCGTTTGACCCCATTCGGCACGGCTGGCCTTAGAACGCTGCTAGTGAAACACGCCACCACCACGCGCCCGCTTGAATCGAGTTCTACGACATAGACATTTTTGGTAGATTTCAGGCACTCTGTGTGACAGGCATGCGCAGGTCCCACATCACACGGCCCCGCCCTCGGCAACGACGGCGGGTTTTTTGTTGCCGACGGAGGTCACCATGTCGATCTGATCACCCTGTGCGATGCGGGCAGCAAACCTCGCGTCATGGTGTAGCTCGCCAGCCCTGCGAGCGATAAAGATCTTGGGTCGTGATGGTCAATAGCAAAGATGCGCCTGACCTGCCAGTCACGAAAGCGCTGGCTCACCGCAAGAGCATGCGGCCAAGGACATCGACGTCGATGCCACACGAGCCGGAACCGTCACCGGCGCGAACTCATAGTGAAGCCCGAAAGGCCATGGCTACCTGCAGCGTCCCGAGAAACGGGTGAGGCCATGGCGGAAGCGTAGGGGAGAAGCCGGCGAGCAGGCGCCGGTCCCGCGAACGGCTAGACGCAAAGCGCGCGGTTGTCTCCGAGGCCCTGATCTTTGGGCCTCCTTCGCCCCGGCCGAATGGTCGGGGCGCTTTCACTTGCGAGGGTGGCCGGTGCTCGACATCAACGTTCGCAGTGATATCAAGGCCATCGAGCGGTCGCTTTCAGACTTCGCCTATCGGCAAATGCCCTTCGCCACGGCGCAGGGCCTCACGGAGTTGGCCAAGATTGTTCAGAAGGGCGAGCAGGATGGCATGCGCTCGGTGCTCGACAGGCCGACGCCGTTCACCGTCAACTCGGTGGATATTAAGGCAGCTCGAAAGGACAACCTGCAGGCGACGGTGTTCATGAAGGACATCGCCGCTGCATACCTGGAGCCTTACGAGTTCGGGGGCGCCAACAAGCTGAACAGCCGCGCACTCCTGCGGCCAGCCAATACGCCAGTGAACCAGTACGGCAACCTGGCGAAGACCAAGCTGGCACAGCTCAAGGCCAAGGGCAATGTGTTCGTGGGCAAGGTGCAGGGGAAGGGCGGACAGGAGATCGATGGCGTGTGGCAGCGTGTGCCTGCGAAGAACGGCAAGCCAGCGAGCGTCAAGCTGCTGATCAGGTTCGAGGATGCCCACCCTGTGACCCAGCATCTGGACTACAGGCAACGGGCCGAGCTGCTGGTCCGATCGAACTTCAACCGTTGCCTTGGGACCGCCCTGGCCCGGGCGATCGCAACTGCAAGGTGAGAGGAGGGCAAGCCATGAGCATCATTCGCAAGGCGATTCTCGCGATGCGGCAGCATCTCTGCGCGCATCGCTTCAGCATCTCGCAGATTCGCAGCGCCAGCCCGAGCGGGATCGAGTGCACGTGCTCACGCTGCGGCAAGGTAGTGCGCGCGCCCTACGGCCTGGCGCTGCCCGGCCAGCTTGAGCAGTGACCCGGGTCGCGCGGGTCCTTCTCAGCGTTTCGTCGCGTGCGGGCATTGCGCACCGCGATCTTTTTCTAGCTGAGGAACGCTCTAGCTTCCTTCCTTTTTGAACTGGGGCGCAC
This sequence comes from Variovorax sp., assembly GCA_017744935.1. Classification (GTDB taxonomy): domain Bacteria; phylum Pseudomonadota; class Gammaproteobacteria; order Burkholderiales; family Burkholderiaceae_C; genus Variovorax. The sequence continues at coordinate 54,437 of JAGIAI010000003.1, read as the reverse complement.
TCGTGGGAAAGCTGGTCAACAAGCGCGACCTGGCGGAGATCGTCGGGGTCTCCGAGCGCACGTTCACCGAGTGGCAGAAGGAGCCGGGCTTTCCAATCGAAGTGAACGGCGGTCGGGGCGCGGAGAACGTCTACGACACGGCGAAGGTGATCAAGTTCATGGTCGAGCGCGATGTCGCCAAGCGCGCCGGCGAATCGCCTCGCGATCGCCTCGATCGGGTGAAGGCCGACATGGTCGAAGTCGACCTGGCTGAGCGGTTGTCCCAGCTGGCGCCGGCTGCGCTGTTCGAGCGTGCCTGGACCGATCACATCGTTGCAGCGAAGAACGAGCTGATGTCCTTGCCGCATCGCCTGGTCAGCGAGATCCACGCGCTGCATGGGGTGATGGTGGATCCCGACCTGATGCAGATCCGGATCGAGGAGGCGCTGAAGAAGCTGGAGAAGTTCGATGTCGATCTTGATGAACCAGAGGCTGACGGCCTTGATGAGGACGACGGTCCGCAAGACGATTAAGACCGCTATCGCGCGCTGGGCACCGGTCGCAAAGATCAGCACACGAGAGTGGGCGCAGAAGTATCGGTATCTCTCCGAGCTCGAGTCTCAGTTGCCAGGGAAGTACTCGCTGGACGTGACGCCCTACCTCGCATGGCCGAATGGCCCGCTTGATGCGATCGACGATCCGAGCGTACGCAAGGTTGTCGGTCAGAAGTCAGCGCAGATCGCCTGGACCTCCGGTGTTCTGGGGAATACTCTTGGCAAGTGGATCGATAGCGACCCTTCGCCTATTCTGGTGCTGTTCCCGAAGGCTGAGGCGGCCAAGGAATACATGGGTGAGAAGTTCGAGCCCATGGTCGAGGCGACGCCGAGGCTTCGCAGTAAGATCGATCTGCGCAGCCGTCGAGCGCAACAGCGCCAGCTGTTCAAGCGTTTCAACGGTGGCTTCCTCAAGCTGGTGGGGTCGAACTCGCCTGCGTCGGTGAAGTCCACGCCAACGCCTCGCGTCGTGGTGGAAGAGCCGGACGATTGCAACCTCAACCTGCGCGGCCAGGGCGACTCGATCAAGCTGGCCGAGGAACGGGTCAAGACGTACGCCCGACCGAAGATCATCATCGGAGGTACGCCGACTGTGGACGGCGTGTCGGCGGTGCAGGCCGAGATGGATGCCTCCGACAAGCGGATGGCGATGATTCCGTGCGGTGAGTGCAAGGAAGAGCATGCACTCGACTTCGCGAACCTCCGCTGCCGCGAAGACCCGGACATCAATCATCCGGTCTTCGGTTCGAAGCTGCCGGAGACCGCGTACTACACGTGTCCTCACTGCCAGGCAGAGTGGGACGACGCGGCGAAGAATCGCAATGTCCGCCGCGGCCGCTGGGTTGCAACCGCGCCGTTCCGAGGTGTTGCCGGCTTCTACTTCAATGAGCTCCTGAGTCCGTTCCCCGGATCTCGAATGGCGCTGTTGATGGAAAAGCAGCTGACCGCAGAACACGAACAGAGCAAGGGCGACCCGGGCCCGATGATCGCGTTCACGAACTCGAGCAAGGGTCTCGCCTACGCGTTCAAGGGCGAGGTGCCCACGGCCGACGCGATGCAGCAGCGTGAGCTGAAGTACGCGCCGGGCAATGTACCTGCGGGCGGCTTGTTGCTGACGGTAGGCGCGGACATCCAGCACGACCGCATCGAGCTCGTCATTCGTGCGTGGGGTAGGGGTGAAGAGAGCTGGCTGGTGCTCTATCTGCGTCTCTATGGAAACCCGGGACTCATCGAGGACCCGGTGTGGGCGGACTTCGACAATATCGTATTTCGCAAGTTTCGCGCGCAGGCAGGCTACGCGCTGCGCGTGACTTCGGTGAGTCTCGACACGTCTGACGGCAACACCTCGGACGCCGCTTACAAGTGGGTTCGAAGCCGGCAGCGAAGGGGCATTGATTTCGTTCTGGCCGTCAAAGGTGCGGTCAGCCAAGATGCCGAGATCTTCGCGAAGCCTCTGGCCACCAAGGACGCGAACCGCCGCAACACGAAGGCGGCCAAGTACGGCTTGCAGGTGTACATGGTCGGAACGTCGCGTGCGAAGGATTTGCTGATTGGCGAGTCCGGCCGGGTATCGCTGGAGGGCGTCGGGCCCGGTCGCTTCCACACCTTCGAAGGCGTGAGTCCGGAGTATTACGCGCAGCTGCTCGAGTCGGAAGTGAAGGCGCCCGTACGCACCAGCAACGGCCACATCGTCCGTGCCTGGCAGAAGAAGACGGGGCGTCGCAATGAGGTGCTGGACTGCGAGGTCTACGCACTCCATGCGAGTCGCGCGGCCAAGGTGCACCTGAAGTCGCCGGCGCAATGGAATGCGCTCGAGGCCGCCCTGAGCCAGTCGCCTCTGTTCGATGAAAGCATTGATCCGACGACGGGCGAGATCAGGTCGATGGTGCCGCCTCCAGTGGCCGTGCAGACGTCTGCACCGCCAGTCCCGGTAGCGGCCCCGAGCATCGCCAAGGCCGCCGCTCCTGTCGGTCCGTCCGTCGCTGCGACCGATCAACCGAAGAAATCATGGGCTAGCAAGCTGGCCTGAGGAACTCACGATGGCATTCGATCCCTCCCGCAGCTTGCTGGCGGGCCGGTCAACCGGGCAACTCCAGGCGGACCTGGCGAACGCCCAGCAGGCCTATATCGACTTGATGTCGGGCGCCAAGGGCGAGTCCTACTCGTACACCCAAGGCGACGGTGCCCGGTCAGTCACCTACACGCGCGCCAACGTTGCAGACCTTGCGTCGCTGATCCAGCTTCTGCAGGCGCAGCTGGGCATCGTCACCCGCCCCCGTCGTCCCATTGCATTCAGGTTTCGCTGATGGACAACCCAGTTCAATTCCTTGATGCGCACGGCCAGCCGATGGCACCTCGGCCGCCGAGCCGTGCCTCGATGCTGGTCGGGGGTGGTCGCACGCCATATGACGCCGCCGATAACGCTGGCGCACACATGGCGGAATGGCAGCCGTACCTGTGGTCGCCTGATGGCGAGCTCAACATGTACCGCGACCGCATCGTCGCGCGTATGCGCGATGTGGTGCGGAATGACGGCTGGGCGTCGGCGGCGGTTACGCGGACCGTTGACACAGTGATCGGGGCGGACTTCCGTCCCATCTTCAAGCCCGACTATCAAGCACTCCGACAGCACACGGGCATCAAGGGCTTCGATCACGTCTGGGCTGATGAATTCAGCCAGGCGCTGGCTGCCGGCTGGCGCACGTGGTGCAACGATCCCGGGAAGTACTGCGACGTGCAGCGCAATCTGTCGATGTCGCAGATGTTCCGTCTCGCATTCCGTCACAAGGTGGTCGACGGTGATGCCCTCGGGATGCTTCAGTGGCTTCCGCAGCGTGTGCGCCCGGGTCGTGCGCACTACGCGACCGCCCTGCAGCTCATTGATCCCGACCGGCTGTCGAATCCTCAACTGCAGTTCGACCAGCAAACGATGCGAGGCGGCGTCGAGGTCGATGAGTACGGAGCTGCGATCGCGTACCACATCCGACGCGCGCACCAGGGTGACTGGTTCAGCGCGGGCGATTCGGTGCGTTGGGACCGCGTCCCGCGCGAGACGGAGTGGGGCAGGCCGATCATCGTTCACGACTTCGATCACGACCGTGCCAGCCAGCATCGCGGCGGCGCCGGGATTCTTGCGCCAGTGCTGCAGCGATTGAAGATGTTGATCAAGTACGACGGCGTCGAGCTCGATGCGGCGATCGTGAACGCGATCTTCGGCGCCTACATCGAGAGTCCCTTCGATCAGCAGCTGGTTGAAGAGGCGATGGGGGACTCCAGCAACATCAGTGCCTATCAGCAGAGTCGATCGGAGTTTCACGACGGTCGAAAGATCACCCTCGGGGACGTGCGCATGCCGATCCTCTTCCCGGGTGAGAGGATCAATGCGGTGTCGGCGGAGCGGCCCAACGGCAACTTTGCTGACTTCGAAAGCGCGATGCTGCGCAACGTCGCTGCCGGCACAGGCGTCTCTGCGCAACAGATCAGCCAGAACTGGGCGGACGTCAACTACAGCTCCTATCGCGCCGCAATGCTCGAGGCGTGGAAGACGTTCTCCCGTCGGCGTAGCGACTTCGCGCAGGGATTCGGACAACAGATCTCGTGCGCCATCGTCGAGGAAATGATGGAGGTCGACGATCCGCCGCTTCCCGCCGGTGCGCCTCCCTATCTTGACTTCCGAGCCCACTACTCGCGGGCGAAGTGGATGGGGCCGGGACGTGGCTATGTCGATCCGGTGAAGGAAAAGCAGGGCGCCATCCTTGGTATGGATGCCGGCCTGTCGACGCTCGAGGAAGAAGCTGCGGATCTCGGCGGCGCGGATTGGCGCGAGGTCGTAAACCAGCGCGCGGTTGAGGTCGCCCGCTTCAGGGAGCTCGGACTCGAGCTGCCGAAGTGGGCCGGCGAGCCGGCCAACGTCGCATCGAAGGAACCCGAGGCTCTATGAACATGCTTCCCCGACTGGCACAGCGGATCTTCAACACGCCTGTTGCAATCCATCCCCGAAAGGCGGAGGTTGTTCTGGCGGCCTTGGCGGACCGCCTGGGCATCGGCCATATCGGCCAGCTCGATGCGCCGGCGATCGTGCCCATGGCGTTCGACGAGGACGACGACTATTTCGAGCGCGAAGGGCGATCCGAGAGATCGGGCTTCGACATGGTCGGGGAAGTCGCGGTGATCGAAGTGTGCGGCACGCTGGTCCAGAAGCTCGGCACCTTGCGACCGTATTCCGGCATGACCGGCTACGACGGCATTCGGCAGAACTTCCTGATGGCGCTCACCGATCCTGCGGTCAAAGCGATCGCGCTCGACATCGATAGCCCGGGCGGCGAGGTGGCGGGATGCTTCGACCTGGTCGACCTGATCTACCGTGCGCGAGGCGCCAAGCCGATCTGGGCCATTCTGCATGAGTCGGCCTACAGCGCTGCCTATGCGATCGCCAGCGCCTGCGATCGAATCGTTGTGCCACGCACGGGTGGAACTGGATCGATCGGGGTGATCTGCGCGCACGTCGACTTCTCGAAGGCGCTCGCTACTGGCGGTATCAAGGTGACCTTCATCACCTACGGAGACCGCAAGGCGGATGGGCATTCGGAGATCCCGCTGTCGCCCGAAGCGCTCGAGAGATTCCAGGCCGACATCGACACGATGGGCGAACTGTTCGTGACGACGGTCGCCCGCAACAGAGCACTTGCACCGGACAAGATCCGCGGCATGCAGGCCGCCACCTTCATGGGCGGCGACGGCGTGACGCTGGGTTTGGCTGATGCAGTGATGGCGCCAGACGCCGCGTTTCGCGCTCTCATTGCAGAGCTCCACTAACCTGTGAGGAAAACCAAATGAAGCTGAAGAAATTGGCGGGCGCGCTGTCGTTCGCACACCTGCTCGGCCTGCCCAGCGCGGCGGCGGCCAAGGCCGAGGATGACGAAGAAAAGGACAGGGAGTCGAAGGCCGAGGACGATGACGACAAGCAGCGCGAGGGCGAGTCCGACGAAGACTATGCCAAGCGTATGGAAGAGAAGGACGACGACGAGAGGGCCGAGGACGACGAAAAGGACGAGCCCGAGCAAGGCGGAAAGCGTGCCGATGATGAGGACGATGGCTCCTCGGCGCGTCGAGCCGAGCGTTCGCGCTGCGCGGCCATCATCGCCTTCGGCATCAAGAACGGCTGCGTCCGCCAGGCGGGCGTCTTCGCCTTCGATACCGACCTGAGCGATAAGCAGGCCATTGCTGCGCTCACCGCGAGCGGCATCGACAACAAGCGCGGGAGCTCGCTGGCCTCGCGAATGGCGGACATGCGTGTGCCCAACGTGGGAGCCGACGGCGGCGGTTCGGGCAACGGCTCGACGGACGCAGCCTCTGCGGCCAAGGCCACGGCCGATCTCATCATCCGTGCGGGCAAGAAGCGCCGCAACGAAGAAACCTGAACCTCCCAAAAATTGCAAGGAGCTGAACCATGGCACTGACTGTGAATTCGGTTGGGGACAACCCCCAGCAACCCGGCATCTATGCCGAGGCCTTCATCCCCGATCAGCTGATCGCGGGCAACCTCAAGCTGGTGACCGGCAACGGTACGCTCGGCACCGGCGCCCTCAAGCGTGGCGCGGTGCTGGGTCAACAGACCGGTACCGTCACCCAAGCCAACCCGACCAACGTCGGCAACGGCACGCTGGGTTCGATCACCAAGGGTGCAGCGATCCGTCCCGGCGTCTATACCCTGCGCGCGACCAGCGCCACGAACTTCACCGTGGCTGGTCCCGATGGTGCGGCAATGCCCAATGCCACGGTGGGCACGCCTTACGTGTCGGCGGACCTGAACTTCACGCTGACCGCCGGCGGGACCGCATTTGCTGCCGGTGATGCATTCAACATCAACGTGCCGGGCGGCAACTACATCCTGAGCGTCGCGACGGCGAGCGACGGCAGCGAAGTGCCGGTGGCCATCCTGGCTGACGATGCCGATGCGTCCGGCGGTGCCGTTGCGATCGGCGTCTACCTGATGGGCGAGTTCAACCAGAACGCCATCCTTCCGGATGCTTCCTGGGGAGCGAACGCCGCTGCGTGGACGCCACTCCTGTCCAATCCGCTGCGCAATGTCGGGATCTTCCTCAAGTCCTCGGTGACTGCGGCCGACCCCACCTGAACGTGATCGCCCAGGAAGAGGCCCGCCTTGGCGGGCCTTTTTTGTGGCGCTCGAAAAACTTCCTTGGAGCACTCACATGGTTGCACCCAACAACACCTTCATCTTCGACACCAATACGCTTATCCAGGTTGTTCCCAACCTGAAGCGTCCGCAGAAGTTCCTGCTCGACACGTTCTTCCCGAACGTTGTCACCTCCGACTCCGAGTTCGTCTCGATCGACGTCGACGTCGGCATCCGCCGCATGGCGCCCTTCGTCTCGCCACTGGTCGAGGGCAAGCTGGTCGAACAGCGCCGCTACCAGACGAACGTCTTCAAGCCTGCCTACATCAAGGACAAGCGGGCGCCCGACCTTCGCAAGCCGATCCGCCGGATGATCGGCGAGCGCATCGGCGGCGACATGAAAGGCGCCGAGCGGGAGATGGCGAACCTCGAGGCTGAGCTGACGGACCAGATCGACCTGGTCGACCGCCGGCTCGAATGGATGGCTGCCAGCGCGCTAGTGAACGGATCGGTCACGGTCACAGGCGACGGCTTTCCGACGGTAGTGGTGGACTTCGGCCGCGACTCCTCGCTGACCGTGGCGCTGGCGGGCGGCGCGCAGTGGGGCCAAGCCGGCGTCCTGCCTTCGAACAGCCTCGAAGCCTGGGGTCACCAGCTCCTGAAGAAGAGCGGCGGCGTCGCGACGGATCTGGTCTTCACCACGACCCCGTGGGAGTTGTTCGTGCAGGATCCGGTCGTCAAGCAGACGATCTGGTATCCGGGTAGCGGTGGCCAGGGCAACACGATCAACGTCGGTGCTCAGATCCAGCGCGGTGCCCAGTACAAGGGCCGCTGGGGCCAGTACAACCTCTGGGTCTACAACGACTGGTACGTCGATCCGGTCACCAACGTCGAGACGATGATGATCGCGGACGGCACGGTGGTCATGTCGGGCGCTGACCTGATGGGCACACGTGCCTTCGGCCAGATTCTCGATCCGGCGTTCAACTACCAATCGCTGCCTTACGCGCCGAAGACCTGGGTGGAAAACGATCCGGCTCAGCGCATCCTCCTGATGCAATCGAGCCCGATCGTGATTCCGAGCCGCGTCAACGCGTCGCTGTCTGCCAGCGTCTGCGCCGGGACGGTGAACTGATGGCGGCCGCAAGCAAGCAGGGCGATATTGCCCTCGTCGACGCTATCGTCGCGCCTGGCCGCTCCGTGCACGTCTCGACCCGCACGACGCAAATCTGGAACGGCGAGAAGATGGTCGAAGGTGTTCGCGCAGGCGAGGCAGTCGGACCTGGTGGGACGGTCTCTCTGCCGGCACCGGAAGTTGAGCGGCTCCAAGAGCTCGGGTTTCTTGTGAAGCCTGGCGCTGCATCGCTCCCGATCGGCAACGGTCCGACGTTCGGCACCTCCGAAGGCCCCAAGGTCACTGAAGGCACCTGATGATCGACTGGGATCGCATGGTGCTGAAGCCGCTGCAGGGTGTCTTCGGCGAACCGGTCACGCACCTTCCCGCTGTGGGCGCACCGCAGTCGGCGTCGGGCATCTTCGACGAGGCCTACCGCGAGGTGGATCTCGCCGGGGGCATGGCGGTGACGACGGAAAGCCCTGTGCTCGGCATCCGCACCAGCGATTTCCCGATGTTGCCCAAGCAGGGCGATCAACTGATCGTCCCGCGCATCGGCATGACCTTCGTCATCCGTGAGGTGCAGGTCGATGGCCATGGTGCTGCCAAGCTGCTGCTGAACGAGGCTTCCTGATGTCCTCATTGACTCAACCCATGTCGGCGCGTCGCCAGCTGCGCCTCGCCATCGTGGCGGAGCTCGCGGCCAAGGTGGCGGGCATTACGTTGGTCTCGCCAGGGGACTGGCCGACGCCACCGGAGAAGCTCCCAGCGGTACTGGTCAATGCTCCGACGGAGCAGAAGACCTCCGTCAACCGCGGCATGCCGGAGTTCCGCACCCTGATCTCGATCGTGGTGCAGGGCCAGGTGACCGCGTCGACGGCGGAGGAGGTGCAGGACCGCATTGAGGATCTTGCGTATCGCGTCGAGGAAGCGATCTTTAAGGGCTACTGGATCAACAGCCTGATCGAACAGTTCGCATCGGTCCAAACTGATGTCGAGTGCACGGCGGACGGCAAGCGCCAGTTGGCCGGCTTTCGGATGACGATCGGCTGCGAGACGTTTGAGGCGTTCGAACCGACCACTGCGCCGCCGCCGCCGCAAGGCACGTGGCCGCCGGCGGACCCGGCGCTGGCTCCGCTGGAAAGCGTTGGCATTCATGTCGACACTACCGCGCCGTTCGACGCGACCGGCACCTATCCCAGCCCTCCATTCCCCGATGCTGTCCTGCCGGCGCCGCGCACGAGCGGCCCCGATGGACGCGACGAGGGAGCGCTGGACATCCAGCTTCCGCAATAGGAGTTCTCCATGTACCTGAAAGCCGCCCCGGGGCGCGTGATCCGCGACCCGGTATTCCTGGATCTGCTGCCGCCGGAAGGGCGCGATGTGCCCGATTCGCCGTACTGGCAGAAGCGCCGTGAGGACGGCGACGTGGTGTTTGCCACGCCTCCCGAAGAGCCCGCCGCGGCCTCCGAGCACGACACGCAGTCGCGCGCCGACTGAGCCACCTGCAACCCTCCGAGAGTCCGCCCTTGAGCGGGCTTTCTCATTCCTGGAGTCGTCATGACGCTTCCCTTCAAGAACATCCCGGCCAATCTGCGGGTGCCACTCTTCTACGCCGAGGTGGACAACTCGTTGGCCAACACCGCGACGCTGAACCAGCGCACGCTCATCATCGGGCAGATCACCTCCGCCGCTACCGGCACCCCGAACGTGCCGGTGATCTCGCAGGGCGTCGCTGATGCAGCGGCAGTAGGCGGCCCGGGTTCGATGCTGCATCTGATGACCCAGATGTACCGGGCGAACGATAACTTCGGCGAGGTCTGGTATCTGCCGCTGGCCGACGACGCGGCTGCCGTGGCAGCCACGGGCACGTTGGCGGTCACAGCGGCACCGACTGCAAGCGGCACGCTGTCGCTCTACGTCGCCGGTGTGCGCATCGCGGTGCCGGTGCTGTCCACCCAGACCACCGCGCAGATCGCGACGGCGATCGCGGCATCCGTCAACGCCACCCCTAACCTGCCTGTGACGGCGGCTGCGGCGACCTCGACGGTCACCTTCACTGCGATCAACAAGGGTCCGTGCGGCAACGACATCGACCTGCGCGTGAACTACCTCGGCACCGCCGGCGGGGAAGCCACGCCGAACGGTTTGACCTTCACCGTCACCGCCATGGCGAGCGGTGCGACCGCGCCGACGCTGACCACCGCGCTGAACAACCTGGTTGACAAGCCATTCGACTTCATCGTCTGCCCGTACACGGATACGACCAGCTTGGACGCACTGAAGATGCTCCTGAACGACTCGACGGGTCGCTGGAGCTGGTCGACGCAGGTCTACGGCCACTACTTTGGCGCTTACCGCGGCACGCTGGGTGCGCTGACCACCTTCGGCGTGACCCGGAACGACCAGCACGGCTCCATCATGGGTTTCTACGACAGCCCGACGCCGAACTGGCTGTGGGCGGCTGCCTTCGCCGCGCAAGCCGCGGTCAGCGTGCGAGCCGACCCGGCCCGTCCGCTGCAGACGCTGGCGCTGCAGGGCGTGCTCGCACCGCCGCTCAAGTCGCGCTTCGGCCTGGTCGGCGACCGCAACACGCTGCTGTACGACGGCATCTCGACCTTCACCGTGGCCGACGACGGCACCGTGGCGATCGAGAACGCGATCACGACGTACCAGAAGAACAGCTTCGGCCAGCCCGACAACAGCTACCTCGAGGTGGAGACGATGTTCACGCTGATGGCGGTGCTCCGGTTCCTGCGCACGCGAGTAACCAGTAAGTTCCCGCGCATGAAGCTGGCGGCCGATGGCACCAAGTTCGCCGCGGGCTCCGCGATCGTCACGCCCAGCATGATCCGCGCCGATCAGATCGCCGCCTACCAGGAGCTGGAGTACGCGGGTCTCGTTCAGCGCAGCGACCTGTTCGCGCAGAACCTCATCGTGCAGCAGAACGCGCAGAACCCGAACCGGGTGGATGTGCTCTGGCCCGGCACCCTCATCGCGCAGCTGCGCATCTTCGCGCTGCTCGCGCAGTTCCGCCTGCAGTAAGGCGCCTGACCTCTAGGAAGACAAATGTCTGCTACTCCCAATCGCCTTGCCGGCACCGCCTTCGTGTCAGTCGATGGCGTCAGCTACATGGTGGCCGGCGACTTCGAATACAGCCCGTCGACGGTCTCGCGCGAGACGCTCGCCGGCATGGACACGGTCCACGGCTTCAGTGAGAAGCCCACCGCGGGGCACATCTCCGCGACGCTACGCGACAGCGGCGGCCTGAGCGTCGCCAGCCTGAACGCCATGGACAACGTCACCGTCGTCGCCGAGCTGGCGAACGGCAAGACTATCGTCGGCCGCAACATGTGGACCGTCGAAACGCAGACGTCGAAGGCCGCGGACGCGACCATCGAAGTCAAGTGGGAAGGCCTCTCGGTCACGGAGCAATAAGCCATGGATGAAACTGAAAAGACATTCGCGCTGCGCAAGCCGGTCAAGATCGGCGAAGACCTCACGTACGCGTCGCTGACGTTGCGCGAGCCAACGGCCGGAGAGATCGAGAAGGCTGCCACTGCGACGACGAACGTGGGCGTCGTGATCAACCTGATCTCGCTCGTGGCCAAGGTGCCGCGCAAGGCCATCGAGGGCCTCTGCAAGCGAGACCTCCAGGAGGCTGGCGATTTTTTGGAAGGCTTCAGGCTGGACGTCCAGCCGAGTGGCGAGACCGACTCGCAGATGTGACCGAGTTCTACGGTTGGGGGCCGCGTGAGGCGTGGTCCCTGACGTGGACTGAGATCGCGTTCTGGCTTCGCCAGGCGCAGCGGATCTCCGAGAGGAGGAGGGGAGGGCGATGAACAACTTCGCGATCACGATCAGCGCGGTCGACCGTGCGACCGCGACGGTCCGCAAGGTCAACAACTCGATCAGCCAGCTCACGCGCCCCGTCAATCAGCTCGCGCGTTCCACGAAGGCGCTTGGGCGGGAGATCGGGATCGACAAGATGGCGAAGTCGCTCGGGAATGTGGCGCGCAATGCCAAGGTCGCAGCCGTCCAGGTGAGCAAGATCGCCGCTCCCATCACCGCTATCGTCGGCGGTGGCTCGATCATCGGCCTGGCCGCGCTCGCGAACGAGTGGGCGAGGGTCGGATCCGAGGTCTTGCGCACGTCGCGCACGATCGGCGTCGGCACTTCCGAGCTGCAGCAGCTGCGCGGCGCTGCGCAGGTGATGGGCGTTTCCTCGGAGGCGCTCACCGGCGGTCTGCAGTCGCTCGGCGACACCCTGCAGGATGCCCTTTACGGGCGCAATCAGCAGGCGCTTGCCGTCCTCAACAAGCTCGGCGTCCAGATTCACAGGACCTCGAGCGGGGCCGTGGATAGCACGCGCGCATTCAACGATCTGTCGAACGCGATCGCGAACGTGAAGAGCCCGCAGGTGCAGGCGCTGATCGCTCGGCAATTCGGTCTGGAGGCCGTCCTGCCGCTGCTGCGTGAGGGCCCGCGCGCGATGGCTGAATACCAGCGCAAGGTCAAGGCGCTCGGCGCCGAGATGTCGGCCGAGCAGGTGAAGCGCGCCGAGAACCTTGGCGTTGCGCTGAACTACCTCAACATCGCTGGCCAAGGGCTGCGGAACACGATCGGCGACGCGCTGATCCCGGCGCTGCAACCGCTCATCGAAGACCTGACGAAGTGGATCTCGGCAAATCGCGAGCTCATCGGCGCCAAGGTCGGGCGATGGGCAGCGGACTTCGCGCGATGGGTGAAGGACATCGACTTCAACAAGCTGCTCGATGGGCTTGGTCGAGCCATCACCAGCGTCGGGAACTTTGTCGATGCGATCGGCGGCTGGAAGGTCGCAGCGATTGCGGTGGCCGGGATCATGGCAGGGCCGCTGTTGCTCAGCATCACGAACATCGGGCTGGGCTTGACCAATCTAGCGGTGACGGCTGTGCCTGTCGCGGTGAAGAGCCTCGCGCTACTGGGAACAGCACTCGGCGGGGCCAACGCCTCTGCAGGGCTCCTGATGGCCTCGCTGCGCGGTATCGGCGCGCTGGGCGCCCTCGGCTTCGCTGGTGCGGCGGGCTGGGGCATCGGCACGCTGATCAATGACCAGCTGCAGAAGCGCGGCATCTCGATCGGCAGCAAGGTCTACGACTGGATACACCCTGACGAGGCCGACCCGAAGGTATCGCAGACCGGCAGCTCGCGCGGGGTCGTGGACTTCTTCAAGTCCAAGGGGTGGACCGAGTCACAGGCACTCGGCATCGCCGCGAACCTGAAGAAGGAGAGCGGCTTCAACACGGACGCGGTCGGCGACAACGGCAAGGCATACGGCGTCGCGCAGTGGCATGGCGACCGGCAGGCGGCGTTCCAGCGCTGGGCCGGCAAGAACATCCGCCAGGCCTCGCTGGAAGAGCAGCTCGGCTTCGTGAACTACGAGCTGACGCAGGGCAACGAGCGTAAGGCCGGTGATGCGCTGCGCGGTGCCACCAATGAGCGCGATGCCGCATCGATCATTTCCCGTCAGTACGAGCGTCCGGCCAATGCCGACGGCGAGGCCGCGGGGCGTGCCGACATGGCCTCGAGCATGAAGCAGCAGCTGGAGATCAGGCTCACCGGTCTGCCAGCGGGCGTCAAGGCGACCGCGCACAGGACCGATGGGTCCAACGTGCCGGTGCGGGTGTCTTCGTCCATGAACACGGCCATGTCGCCGTGAGGAATCAAGCATGAGCTTCACCGGATCAGTTCAGGCCGTGCTCGGCACGGAGAAAATGATCTCCGGCATCTACGCTGGCGCCGGCATCCCCGGCAATCCGCTCGCATCGAACTGGCGCGCGCAACTGCGCCCGGCCTCGCTCGGCGGTGTGCCTTTCGCGGTCTGGGGCGGCCAGCTCCGCGTCGGCCGTCGCAACGCGGTGCACGAGTACCCGTTCAAGGACGAGGTCTGGGTTGAAGACCTGGGCCGAGCCGCGCGCCGGATCACGCTGACCGGCTTCATCGTCGAGAACGCTGTCTACGGTGGCGGCAACGTCATCCAGCAGCGTGATCGCCTGATCGCAGTCTGTGAATCGCGGGACCAGAAGACGCTTGTGCATCCGACGCTAGGCTCGCTCAACGTGAGCCTGCTTGACTCCGCGATGGAGGAGCGCTGGGACCAAGGGCGGATGTTCGAGGTCTCGTTCTCGTTCATCGAGGCCGGCCAGCGCGTGTTCCCGCGTGCAGACGTATCCACGGGTGTGGTGGTCGACTCCGCAGCAGACGCAGCTGAGGCAGCGCTCAGCGGCGACTTCGAAGCCAGCATCGGATCTGCGCTCTCGCAGGGACAGGCCGTGGTCGACATGGCAGTGAGCACGGCCACGGCATGGGCCGGGAATGCGGTCGCACTCGCGGGCGATGCGACGAACCTCATCAACACGGTTGGCTCGCTGTCGGGCTCCTACAGCCGCTACTTCGGCGGCCGGAACCGAGGCTTTCAGAACGTTACGGCGCAGTTGTCGATGCCGACGACGACTATCACCGGACTCGTGGCTGCCGGTACCGTCGCGCGACAGGGCGTGGCAACAGCGAGCTCGGCGCTGACGGCTGCGGCCGCGGAGATTGCATCGTGAGCGGGGCAACGGACTTCGCCGAAGCGGCTCAGGCCCTGGCCGAGGCACTGCGCGCCGCGACGACCGATCCGGCCGACTCTGTACGCGTGCTTCAGAGCCTTGCGGACTTCTACCCCTCGGATCCAACGTCGGTCTCGGCGGGCGGCGCCGCGCGCTCGATCATGCAGGACGCCTGCGGAAAGCTGTTCCGCCGTGCAGCGCTGGTCTCCCTGTGTCGTGCAGCGCGCAAATATCAGCCGTGGTCGGCCGACGATGCTCTGTCCCTGCGCGATACCGTCTGCGATCTGCTGGATGCAGAGATCCTGAGCGCGGGTGACGACGGAGACGATGCCACCTTCAACGCGTTGCGAGCGCTTCGCGCGGCTGTGGTGCGCGACTTGACGCAGCGTGGTGCCAACCTCGCACAGCTAGAGACAGTGTTGGGCCCGAGCGTGCTGCCGGCGCCTGTGATTGCACAGCGCCTTTATCGCGACTCGAGCCGTTCCGAAGAACTCGTGGTGCAGGCCGACCCGAAGCACCCGGCATTCATGCCTGTTTCCTTCCAGGCACTTTCCAGGTAGTTCCGCATGGATGATGAACTGACACTGTCGGTCGGCGGCCGGCAGTTGAGCGGGTGGTCGCAGGTGCGTGTGACGCGCGGCATCGAGCGCTGCCCCTCTGACTTCGAGATCTCGATGACGGAGCGCTATCCGGGCGAGGCCACGGCCTTCGTGGTGCAACCCGGCGACGCATGCGAGGTGCGCCTCGGCGCCGACCTGGTGATCACCGGGTACGTCGATCGCGTGGCCTATGGCATCGGTGCCGCGCAGCACACCATCATGGTGGTCGGACGCAGCAAATGCTCCGACCTGGTCGACTGCTCGGCCGAGTGGCCCGGCGGCCAGATCAGCGGCGCCGACGCACTCGGCATCGCGCAGAAGCTCGCGGCGCCCTATGGCATCTCGGTTTCCGCACCAGGTGAGAAGGGCGTTCGAGTCGAGCAGTTCAATTTGATGATCGGCGAGACCGCGTTCGAGATCATCGAGCGCGTGTGCCGCTACGGTGCGCTGCTCGCTTACGACCAACCGGACGGGAATCTCTTGCTCGCGCAGGCCGCGCAGGTGAAGGCGGCCAGTGGCTTCACGCAAGGGCAGAACGTGCAGAGCGCGACGATGACCTTCAGCGGTGACCAGCGCTTCGCCGAGTACCGGTGCTTCATGCAGAGCATGGACGTGCTCGGCGATATCGGGGAGGGCGGGAACTTGCTCGCGACCGCGACCGATCCCGGAGTGCTTCGGCACCGGGCCCGCTACATCGTCTCGGAGGCACCGACCGGCGGCCAGGACTTCGCGCAGAAGCGGGCGACGTGGGAGGCCAATCGACGAATCGGCCGCTCCGCGCAGTTGCTCCTCGTCACCGACAGTTGGCGCGACGCCGCGGGCGCTCTCTGGACACCGAACACGCTGGTTCCGCTGGTGTTGCCAACGCTGAAGTGTGGGAGCGAGACCGACCCGCTGAACTGGCTCATCTCGCAGGTGTCCTATCGCCGCGACTTTGAGGGCACGACCTGCGAGCTCACGATCATGCGGCCCGAGGCGTTCCTGCCGATTCCGATCATGCAGCTTCCGACCTTCGCCGACATCCCGGCGGACCTGGGCGGCAGCGTCTGGGGAAATGAGATCCGCCGATGAGCGCAAGCGATGCAATCGAGAAGCTGTGGCGGCGCATGCTGCTCGTGGTGGGCCGCGGTCGCATCACGACCGGCAACGATGCCGGCATGGTGCAGACCCAGCAGGTGAAGATCGGCGAGTTGGAAACGCGCGACAACACGAAGCGAGTGGCGGAATACGGCTTCACATCGATGCCGCTGCCAGGCTGCCATGCGGTGGTCATCTTCGTCGGCGGAGACCGCTCCAACGGCGTGATCATCGGCACGAACGACCAGAACCACCGGCTCAAGAACTTGCAGCCCGGTGAGGCCGCCATCTACACGGACTTGGGCCAGTGGTTCTGGATGAAGCGGACAGGCATTGAGATCGACGGTGGTGGCCTGCCCATCAACGTCACGAACACTCCGACCGTCAGTGTGACGGCGACAGACATCGAGCTGGCCGGGAATGTCGCGATCACGGGCGGCACGTTCACTCACAACGGCAGCAACGTCGGCGCTACCCACAAGCACGGCGGCGTTACCGCGGGCGGCGCCAACACGGGGGGACCGGTATGAGCGACACAACAACGGTCTGGGTGCCCGAACTCGGCCGCGGCGATTGGGTGATGGACGGGGCCGATCTGAAGAAGGGCGACGACCTGATCACTGCGGTACTGATCAGCCTCTTCACCGATCGCGTGGCCAATTCCGACGACGAGATCCCGGACGGCACCTCTGACCCTCGCGGCTGGTGGGGCGATGCCGGCGAGCGCTACCCGATCGGCTCGCGGCTCTGGATCCTGTCCCGCGAGAAGCAAACCTCCGAAGTCGCCGCGCGCGCGAAGGACTACATCGCCGAGGCCCTGCAGTGGCTCGTCGACGACCTCGTGGTCGCGCGCTTCGACATTGACACGACTTGGATCGCCCGCGGCCAGCTCGGCGCGCAGGTGGTCGCCAACCGCCGGGACGGCTCCGTGGTCGCGATGAACTTCGCCTCCGTCTGGCAAGGAATCAACTGATGCCGTATTCCCGTCCAACACTCAGCACTCTGCAGGGGCAGGTCGCCAGCGACATCGCCGCGGCGTTGCCGGGCTCCGATGCGCTGCTGCGTTTCTCGAACCTTGGCGTCACCGGCAAGGTGCAGGCGAACCTCGCGCACCTGCATTACGGCTATCTCGACTGGATTGCCAAAATGGCGGTGCCCTACACCGCTGAAGACGAGTTCCTCGAGGCCTGGGCCGGCCTGAAGGGCGTGACCCGCAAGCCGGCCGCACAGGCGAGTGGCAGCGTCACATTCACCGGCGCCCCGGGCACCGTCGTCAATTCCGGCGTGCAGCTCGTGCGCGGTGATGGCGTCACCTACAGCACGACCGCGGTGGGGACCATCGGAGGGGGCGGCACAGTCGCCGTACCGGCCACTGCGACAGCGGACCCTGCCGGGCTCACCGGTGTCATTGGCAATGCTGCAGTCGGAGTCGTGCTCACCCTGGGGACCGCTATTTCGGGCGTCCAATCGAATGGCGTGGTCTCCACGGCCTTCACCGGCGGCGCAGATCTTGAGGACGACGACAGCCTGCGCAGCCGCATGTTGGCGGCCTATCGCAACCCGCCGCAGGGTGGCGCAGTCACCGACTACGTGCAGTGGGCCCTTGCCGTGCCAGGCGTGACGCGGGCATGGTGCAACCCGAACGGCTTCGGAGTCGGAACGGTGGTGGCCTACACGATGCTCGACCAGGCCGAAGCGGCCTTCGGGGGCTTTCCTCAGGGTACAAATGGCGTCGCTACGGGCGAGCCGCGCGGCACGGCCGCCACCGGCGATCAGCTCATCGTGGCGAATGCGATCTTCCCGCTGCGGCCGGCGACGGCGCTTGTGTATTCCGTGGCGCCCGTTGCGGCGCCGAACAATTTCACCATCACCGGCCTCACGGGTGCGAGCCTTGCAACGCGCGCACTCGTCGCTGCCGCGATCCAGGGCGTCTTTTTCCTTTATGGCTCGCCTCTGGGCGGCACCGTCGCGCTGTCGTTGATCGAATCCGCCATTGCAGCCATTTCCGGTGTGCAGGGCTTCGTCATCACATCTCCGAGCGGAAACATAACGACCACGGTCGGCCAGTTGCCTGTCCTGGGCACCATCACCTACCCGTAGCCCATGAGTGCTCCTCAATACAGCGCCGCAGAATATCTGACGGCGCTACAGGCGCTGCTGCCTCGTGGGCGCGTGTGGCCTCGCGATACCGAGGCAGTGCTAACAAAGACGCTGCGCGCGCTCGCGCCGACTTACGAACAGCAGAACGCGCGTGCCAACCAGCTGATCGTCGACGCCTTTCCCGCGTCGACCATCGAGCTGCTGACGGAGTGGGAAGAGACCCTCGGGCTGCCCGATCCGTGCGCAGGACCTTCCCCGACCATTGCCGCGCGGCGTGCGCAGGTCGTGGCCCGGTTTAAGGCGCTCGGCGGCCAGTCCGTTCCGTACTTCATCGCCTACGCGCTGGCGCTGGGCTACCAGATCACGATCACTGAGTTCCGTCCTGCGCGGGTGGGGCTTTCGCGCGCGGGAGACCCGCTCAATGGTCCTGACTGGTCTCATGCCTGGCAAATCAACACCGTGCTGCACACCGTTGTTCGCGCGCAGGTCGGCGTATCGCAGGCAGGCGAGCCGCTCGCCTATTGGAACAACACGGTGCTGGAGTGCCAGCTGCGCGAGGTGATGCCTGCGCACACCGTCCTCATCTTCTCGTACACCTAAGGAGCTTCAATGTTTGCGATCGACGATCCGTCCGCAGTAGCGGTCATGCCAACCCCGGAGGCCGCCGGGACGCCCGGCTGGTGGACCGAGGGGAATCCCGCCCTCGGTCAGACCGCGACTCTGATGCGAGCCTCGTGGTTCAACGCGCTGCAGCAGGAACTGCTCAATATCCTCACCGCCGCCGGCGTCACCCCAAGCAAGACGGCATACAACCAGTTGCTGGCGTCGTTGAACTTGTTGTACAAGCCCGGCCGCCTGCTGCGCAAGTTGATCTATACACGCGTGGCCGGCGTCCAGAACGTCAGCGTCAACGGAGGCTCGAACACCACGACAGGCGCAGGCACCTATGTGCCGGGCGCCAGCATGAGCTTTGCAATCGCCAAGGTACAGGCAGGTGGCGGCGCGGGCGGCGGTCCGTCGCTGCCCTCTGCAGGCAACGTTACGCTTGGGTCCCCCGGTGGAGCGGGTGCCTACGGCGAGTCCTTGATTCTTGCCGCGACCATCGGGGCCTCGCAGGTCGTCACAGTCGGTTTGGGCGGCAGTAAGGTGGTGGGCGGCAGCGGGAATGCGGGCGGCACCAGCTCGCTGGGTTCGCTGCTCTCTTGCGCTGGCGGCATTGGTGGCGGACTGCTTGCGAATCAGGTTCCGCCCTCCGTTTCGGGCAATGGCTCCAACGTGGTCGCGACAGGAGCCAACTTGTTCCAGATCAAGGGCACAGGCTCGACGGCCACTTTCTCCGTCACGGCCGCGGCAAACGGGGGCCTCGGTGGCTGCGGGGGAAATTCCATCTTCGGCGGCGGCGGCCCAGGCGCAGCAGGCAATGGGGCCGGCATCGATGCTGTGAATTTCGGCGCCGGCGGCAGTGGCGCTGTCATCAACAACGGCTTCGGCGGCAGCACCTCTGGTGGTGCTGGCATGGACGGCATTGTCATCATCGAGGAGTACGCGTAAATGAGAGCATCCATTCAAGGCGGCGTGGTGATCGAACTCTTCGAGGAGTTCGTCCAGATCGAGTTTCCAGGCACACCGACCGAGGAGAACCCGTCGCCGGCCCCAGTCGTGCGCGCCGTGCCGTTGGCCGAGCGTTTCCACCCTGATTTCGTTGCCGCGCTCGCCGCGGTGCCTGCAGGCGCTGTGGTCGCGCTCGGCGATTCCTACGACGGCAAATCCTTTGGACCGCCGCCACAGCCTCCGGTGCTCACAGCTGATCAAGTTCTCGCGCAACGCGATGGCTTGCTGGCCAATGCGTCACTGCGCATCGCGCCCCTGCAAGATGCTGTCGATCTCGACGAGGCGACGGCGGTCGAACTGGCTGCGCTGAAGGCGTGGAAGCAATATCGCGTGGCGCTCAGCCGCGTCGACCAGCAGGCTGGGTTCCCGATCGCGGTTGATTGGCCGAAGGCCCCCAGGTAGGGCGGGATCGCAATGCCGCCAGATACTCAACCCGGAGATCTTCCGAAGGTCTTGCGAATCATCGACATGAAATTGCCTCTGCAATGGCTCCTGGGAGTGGCGGGCCTCATCGCTGCGGCATTCGTGAGCACCTATTACCAGGTCGGCCAGATGCGCGAAGACATGGCCGAACTCAAGGCGACCGTCAAAGCAGGGAACGCTCAACAGGGCGCGGTCCAGAGCGAGATCGCGATCTTGCGGTATCGGGTAGAGAACCTCGAAGCCGACAAGAAGGCCGCCCGGTAGTCCTCATCACATCCCCTCACCCAACCCGCCGCGTGCGGGTTTTCCTTTGTCTGAAAGGTCTGCATGAACTTCATCACCCAATACTTCGACAAGGTGCTTGTGCCGGAGTGGCGTAGGGCGTGGCAGATGGCCTGCGTACTTTGGAACACGCTCTGCGCGGCGGTCGCGCCGGCATGGTTGATTCTCAGCGATGACCAGAAGGCTTCTGTGCTCTCTGCGATCGGCGTCAAACCAGCATGGCTGGTCGCGGGCGCGTTCGTCGTGAGCATTGCGCTGCGGCTGAAGGCGCAGGGGATCACGGCCGAAAACAGGGAGGGCGCGTGATGGACCTTGCATCCAACATGCCGCTCGATCAGGTCATCAAGCAGATCCTGAGTCCAGGGCTGGCAATGCTTCCGCTCCCGATGGACACGCCGAACGCTCGGCTCATGCTGCTCACGATCGGACGGCAGGAATCTCGTTTCCGGTTTCGCCGGCAGCAGGGCGGTGGCCCGGCCCGTGGCTTCTGGCAGTTCGAGCAGGGCGGATCGGTCAAGGGAGTCATGAACCATCCGGCGACATGTGGGCATGCGCATCGCGTCTGCAATGAACTTGACATGGCATGGGACCGGACAAGCATCTGGGCGGCCATGGAGACGAACGATTTGCTGGCTCTGTGCTTCGCGCGGCTCAATCTCTGGTGGGCGCCCGGCCCACTGCCGGAGGTCGGCGACTATGACGCCGCGTGGAAGCTCTACGCCGACGTGACATGGCGGCCCGGCAAGCCCCGTCGCGAGACGTGGAACCGCTACTACGACGAGGCGCGCTCTGCGCTCGGGATGAGGCTGTGAACCCCTACGTACTGCTCGCCTTCGCGCTTGCTTGGGGTACATCACTTGCCGGCACCGGCTGGTACGCCATGAGCCTCGGTGAAGACAAGGCGATCGCCAAGCAGGTCAGCGACGATCAGATTCGGCAGCAGACGCGGGATGCAGCAATGCAGGGCACTGCAGCGGCAATCGCTGCCCTGAAGCCCGTCAACCAAACCATCGTTCAGAGGGTGCAACGTGAGGTTCAGACCAACACTGTCTATGCTGATTGCCGCGTGCCTGCTTCAGGCATGCAGCTTGCCAACCAGGCCATCACAGGGCGTCCAGCCGAGCCCGCTAATAGTGGCGGCATGTCCTCCCCCGACGCCGCTGCTCGATGACTCGATGGGAGCGCTGCTCGCCAAGGTGGTAGAGCAAGGGAACACATACCGAGAATGTCGTGCCGCGGCGCTAGCTGGTCAGCCACCATCGCGGTAGTAGTCGCCCCGTCGAGTAGTCCCCAGCCTTCGGGCTGGGGGCTTTCTGCGTTCTGGAGTAGGGTTCTTACCGGAGTACCGAGGGAGTGCTATCTAGCATTTTTTTCCCAATATATTTCGATCCGAGAACGTTCAAATGGTGGTTGTCTCGGTAGAGCAGTTCACCTTCTTTGGTCATTGAGCACATCTTTTCGTCGCAAAGGTACTCTGAGATGTCGAGCATCTTTGCCCTTGAATTGCCGGCTATAGCCGATTCCAAAACCGGCATATAGTATTTGTAAGAGGCGTCAAAGAAAGCTCGTGGCTCGCTGCAGGTTGCGGAGCTGCTGAATGCTCGGGCGAATTTGCATTTCTTCGGATCGAAAGAGAACGAGGGGACGTCGTCGACGAGATACACATTTTTATTCGCAGCGGTGAGTCTCTCGATTGTTGCTTTCAGTTCGGGGCCATACAGACCAAGACGCTCTTTCCAAAGGGCTGCGATCACTACGGTGTTGATGTTGGGGTCGCCAATAACGTGGTTATAAATTCTCTCGAATGATTTGTTGCCGATATAAGGCGTTGAGTCACTAATGTAGTAGGAGATATTCTTATTTGGTGCCGACTCTGCCAATCCGACAAATAGATGTTCGGCGTGAGAGTCTCCCACTACCGCAATTGATATAGGCGTGTCGGCTTTTGACTGAAAGCATCGAATGTGCTTGCCCCACGTCAATGATTCCTGCCTGATGCTGATCGGCGTGCAAGGATGGAAATGATCTTCTAAGTACTCATGGAAGGTGTCGTGTCCTATGTCGCCTACGTTGACAGCTTGCAGTTGAGCGCTCTTTCGAAATGGCAGTCCGTCTTGCTGATAAATCAGAAAGGCCATGCAAGCGAGGACAGACATCGAACCCGCCAGGAAAACGATCTGCGGCCATCGGCTGCGGCCATTGCGAATCCTTTTCTCAAGAAACTCATAGGTTAGCCAGGCCAGCAAAAATGATGCAGTGGCTGCTGCAAGCCGGATCCACTGCGGCGGTGTTTGACTTTCGACGATGCGCGGGAACGCGAGCAGAGGCCAGTGCCATAGGTACAACGGATAGCTGATGAGGCCGATCCACACCATAGGCCGGCACGCCAGAATCCATCGATTGAGCACACTTGTCGGTCCGGCCGCGATGCAACTTGCCGCGCCGAGCGTCGGCAACAGGGCCCACCAACCCGGAAAAGCCCGATCGCTGCGCATCACGACTAGGCCTGTAGCGATCAATCCCAGGCCCAGCACCGACTGCGCGTGACTACGCCACGCATCGCGGGCCACGGGTTTTGCATGCTTCATACATGCCAGGATGCCGCCCACCATCAACTCCCAGAAGCGCGATGCTGGCGAATAGAAGGCAGCTTCTCGGAAAGGATGGACCGTTGTCACGTTCACCAAAAACGACACAACGGCCAACGCCCACAGCACACGCACGACCGGCCAGCGCCGCCGCCAAGCGAGGGCCAGCAACAGCGGCCAGAAAATGTAGAACTGCTCCTCGATGCCGAGCGACCAAAGGTGCAGCAGAGGCTTGGTCTCGGCTGCAGAGTCGAAGTAGCCCGACTCGCCCCAGAAGACGAGATTTGCCACGAAGGCCGAGCCGCCGACGGTTTGCTTGCCGAGTTCCGCGTACTCGTCAGACAGCAGTAGGAACCACCCCGCCCCAAGCGCCGCTAGTAGGACGACGATCAACGCCGGGAAGATTCGTCGGATGCGTCGCTCATAGAAGCCGCGGCTACTGAAATCCCCCGTCTCCAGCTGCTGAAGAAGAATAGTGGTGATCAGAAAGCCGGAGATCACGAAGAAGATGTCAACCCCTATGAAGCCCCCGGGCAGCAGGCTGGGAAGGGCGTGGTAGGCAACGACGGAAACGACCGCGATCGCTCTTAGACCATCAATGTCGGGACGGTACTTTGGATGAGAAGGACTTTGTTGCGGGGTCGTCATCGACTTTTCTGATGCCGTGCTGCCGCGCAAGCGAAGTGCTTCGACGGCAGCTTACTAAGCGGCCCTTGCCGGTTGAAGCGGCGCGCATCTTACTTCGCGAGCAGGAACGGGCCCGGGGTGATCGCCCCCGCTGCCTTGGCCCAAACGTTGGCCGGTACACTTCCCGCGCGCTGCGCGAGCGCGTGCAATCCATCAAAATCGATCAGAAAAATATTTCCTAATGCTGCAGGTTCAAAGAGCGACTTTCAGGGCATTTCAAAAGGTACCAGTCTCGGCTGTTGTTATTTTTCTGTGTGCTGCATTGTTTCTGATAATTTCCCGGAAATTGTTGGTCAACAATGTGCCATTTCTTGATGATTACTACCTGATCAAGGAACAGCAATTGTTTGGGTATTGGGCTCCATCTCAATACTATCGAAGCATTTGGGGTTACTACAGGATTGTCTACACGACATTGATGTCGATAGTCTTTGGCGCATCAGAGTACACGTGGGCCCTTCGATTGATCGGCGTATCTTTTCACTGCGCGCTTGCCATTCTGATGCTATTGGTCATCAAGAGAGTGCTGGGTGAGTTGCGTCCTGCCTTCATTGCGTTCGGGGTGTTTTTGTTTTTTCCCTATGCATACGAGGCAGTGGCTTGGCCATCCAATATCGGTCAATATCCGTTGGCTCCCTTGATTGCCATGCTGGGTGCTTGGGTGATCTGCAGAAAAGATCAGCCATCCGCGACGGCTGTGGTCGTTGGTGGCGTATTAATGGCCTTTTCGTTTTGGATTCATGAGCAAGCTGGTCCCCTTATTCTTGCGCTGGCGTTGTTTTTAATGTTCTCGCTCAACTGGCGAAGGCGCATAGTCTTGTTGGGGTTGGTGTTTGCATCAATCGCCTGCAACCTCCTTCTGATCTATTTGACAAGAGAGGGGAACAACAGGCTTTCTGGTGAGCATGCCGCCAGTTCGCGCTATTTGTTTGAGAATCTTAGGTATCTGCCGCAGTTGTTTCGCACAACACCATTCGGCGATCTGTATTATTCAACGGCTGGGGTCGCGATCACTTGGGTTTCAATGATCGCGGTTCTTGCTGCGATGCTCATCGCATATGGCGCTTTTGGTAAAGCGAGCGGTCCGACCTCTTGGCTTGAGACATTTAGCCCGTTGCGTCGAGACTCTGTTTCATTCGCTGCAGGTGTTGCGCTGATTTCTGGGGGCGCTTACCTGGTCAGCTTGGCTCCGATTCTGCTATCTCCTATTCCCTGGCATACCGGCCGCGTCATCTACGTCCCGTTCGTGATGTTCACATTCGCCCTGGCAGCGGCACTTGAGACCGTGTGGCGCGCGCTTCCCGAAGCGATACGGCCTAGGTTTCGTGCGCTGCTTGCCGCAGTCCTGGCCATCACGGTCGTGTGGCAAGCTCATGCGCTCCAGAGCGAAGCCACAGCCTATGACCTTCAGGTGCGCGTGAACGAGGCTCGCGCACGAGCAGCTATCGAATTGCTCGACCGTTCCCGAGATTTGACGGACACGAGCCTGCTTGTGGTGGGAGGGTTTCCCGGATCGGACAATGGGCGCCCTCAATTTGGTGAGCACTTCATTGGCATGTCGTTGGGTCAGCTTCAAGCGATGCTTGGCCTCAGGGTCTACCATCCCTCCGACACCCCGAGAATCGCATTTGCAAGTGGTTGGGATCATCTTTGCCGCCGATCCGACGGCGGTGTTGGAGTTAGAGAAAGCGTCAAGAAGACGCTGTATAGGCCCGATGAAATTTCTTCACGAAATACAACCTTCCTGCTATGGGCCAACGGCAAGTGGAATATTCAACGTGGGAATGTCATAGTTGAGAAAGATGTCCTCCCGCTAGGTTTGGACTCGTGCAGCACCCGGTGACAACGCTACTCGACGTAGGAATCCATGGAACACAGCTTCAGCTACAAGGGTCGACGAATCGACATCGAGATCGTCTTGCGAAGCGAGCGTTTCGAATGGTCATTCCAAATCGATGGGGGAGAACCCATAAGCAAGGATGAGTACGCCTCGCGTAGTTCGGCGTCGGCAATTCTGGATGCGATGGCTACGTCGAAGAAGGCGATCGACCGACTGGCCTGAATCGGGGCCATGAAGTTCCACCAGCTTCCCATCGGCGCCACGTTTCGCTTCTTCACCCGCGGCCTGCTGCTGACCAAGACCTCCGACAAGACCTATGCGTCGGCGGACAGCACTGTGCGCAACCAGGCGGCGAGCCCAGATGCCGAGGTGATCGAAGATTCCTTGGAGCCCGTGGAAGTGACCTTCGACTCCTATGGCGAAGTCAACGAGGTCGAGTTCTACAAGAACGCCGTGCGGTTGGATGGCGTGTTCACTGCGGAGCAGCTGGAGGCGGTGCTGGCCACGCTGAAGAAGCGGGGGAGGTGAGCGTCGGTCACCGTGCCTTTCGGGGCGCCTTGATTGCTGCTGGCTTGTATGTCGTCGTCCGCTTGGCCGGCTTCCTCGGTAGCTTGGCCATCTCCGCGAGCATTCGATCAGTCGCGGTGGCTGGGGCTGGCTGCCGAGGCGCCGCGCGGGTCATTTTTTTCTCAGGTACTCGCGCACCTTCTCCGCAGAGTTTCCAACTGCCGCCACTGCGGCGCGGAGCTCCTCTTCCGTGACGTCGAGCGATTCTGTCCAACTGCGGATCTCGTGCGGCTCGTCGAGGGAAATCAGCTTCCGGTCGAGGCCGGTCTTCTTTGGGTCGTCTGACATGAGCGTCTCCAATCTACGGCGCTCAACAGCGCCTGGAGACAGTCGATCCACCTCTGCCTTGATGCCGTGAAGGCATTTGGCGGCCGTGCCTGAAAGACGGGCGCTCACGCATCTGTCGGCTCGCCGTGGCGGCATAGAGCAGCGCCTTTAGGCTGTAGGCAAGCGTGCGAGGTAGTCGCGGACCCATCGGCGGCTCTTGTCGGCCAGTGCGGTCCGGGCTGCCGCCTCATCAGCGGCATCGCTCCTGGCTAGCGATATCCTGCACATGACAATGTTCCTGCACGCCAAAGTGGCGATGTACTGATTGGCCTGGTGAGTGATTTCCATCGTCCATTCGCCCGGCGCGGCCAGATCGGCAGACGGCGCGGGGCCCTGCTTGTCCAGATTCACGTCAGCTCCTCACGCTTTTGTTTTCAACCGAGCAGGGAACGATGTGACAAAAACCTGAATAAAACTTTAATGGTGTCAACCCAGCGCTACCGCAGGAAGACTGCTCGCTGAGTGTGCGGCGGAATATCAATCGATAGGCGAACGAGCTTCAGGCACGCCTCCGATGTCCAAACCCTGATCGACAGTTGGCCTCGACGCTAGGTCGAATGCTTGGACAAGGCTGCTTCTTCAACCTTCAGGATCCATGCAAAAAGCGATTGCGTGGCGTCGCTGCGCCGACGGGTTACGAACTCGACAAGATCGCCGGGCGCACTTTCGCCGTTAGCGAGCGCCTCGTTCAAGGCGCGCTCGGCCGAGCTAGCAACTCGCTCGGCTTCGGCCCAAGCTTCATAAGCGGCGGCATGCGGTTCCATGTGCCTAGCCCTTCCTCCAGGAATTTGTCCCCGGAGATGTTAGGCCGTCGCAAATGTGTTGCCAACATTGCGCGGTTCATCCTCGATTCAGCGTTGTTAGCGAAGCTGTCTCCCCGGCCCCGGAGCTTCCTCCTCCATCACCCTCCGGGCTGTTGACCCGCCTCCGCGCGGGTCATCTTTTTTTTCCGAGTCATAGTTTCAGGATCTCGCACTTCCACTCCTGCAAGCACCAGCAGAAGTCCACCCGCTCAAGGCCGACGATCGTCATCTCGTTCCCACCGATCGCCTTGATCTTCGGGTCGTACAGCTCCGGGCCGTGCAAGATGCTGATGGCCGCCATGACGGCGTCGTCCTTGGTCACTCGGCTGGTCATGAGCTGGCCGGTGACTTCCCTCGGCTTCTGGTTCCATGTGAGCCAGCGGCCGGCATTGCGCATTAGTCTGACTCGGACCTCCATGATACTGGGTGAATATACAGTGTTCATGGGGCAGAATCCGGCAAATGTGCAACCGATACGAGACCCCCGACGTCTGGGAAATTGAGCGTCACTGGCACATCGGCCGCCGCACCTCGGAAGACTGGGCGCGTCAGATGGCGCCCCTGTACAAGGGCCCGTACCTGCGGGCGTGGGACGGCCAGGGCCTGATGCTCGAGGCTGGGCAGTGGGGAATGATCCCGCCTGGCAGCGAGGAGCGGATCCCGCGCATGAAACCGAAGCCCGGCCAGAAGCAGGGCGCGCGGCTCAGCACGAACAACGCTCGGTCGGAGCGGCTCGATTCGGCTTGGACGTTCAAGTTCGCCTGGAAGGACGGCCGGCGCTGCCTGATCCCCGCGGTGAGCTTCGATGAGCCGAACTGGGAGTCGGGCAAAAACGAGTGGTGGCGGTTCCGGCGCGCCGATGGCGCGCCCTGGGCGCTGGCCGGCCTGTGGTCCGAATGGGAGGACCCGTCGAGCGGCGAGATCGTGCCGAACTTCACCATGCTGACGATCAACGCCGACGCGCACCCGCTCATGAAGCGTATGCACCGGCCCGAGGTCGACCCGAAGACGAAGCAGGTGCTGCCGATCGACCAGCAGGACAAGCGCAGCGTCGTGGCGATCGAGCGGGAGAATTGGGATCTGTGGCTCAGGGGAACCGTCGAGGAGGCGAGGGCGCTGCTGCAGCTCACGCCTGTCGAGCACTTCGCTGCTGGCCCAGCCGAGCCGGAGCAGCCGGCACTGGTCTAAACGACCGGAGGCAGTGCCGGCGAGAGCTGGGAGGGCAGGAGCGCCGCGGCGCGGGTCGCATCCTCGTTGTAGTAGGTGTCACGCAGCAGCCGAATGTCCTTCGTGCCGATCGCGTGCGAGAGCGCGAGCACGTCGATGAAGCGGGACAGACGCGTCGCTGCCTCATGCTTGGTGTCGTGGAAGTGCAGGTCTTCCACCCCCGCCTGGTCGCGGGCCTTGCGCCATAGCGCGTCGCGCTGGCTGTCGTTCAGGCCCACGATGTAGGGCTGGTCCGCCGGCATGGTGGCCAGCAGCTGGTCGAGTAGCTCGATGGCGCGTGCAGACAAGGGCACGTTGCGGCTGGGGTCGACGGACGCGCGACCGCTCCTCGAGGCCTTGCGGCCGCCTTTCTCGATCGCGGCGACATGCACCAGGCGCTGCTCCTTGCGGTAGTCCATCGGCCGTACGCGGAGCAGCTCACCCGAGCGCAGGCCCGTCTCGAGCGAGAGCAGGAAGCACGCGCCGACGCGTGACGTCAGGGTGCGAAGCAGCGGATCCGAGTCATAGCCGGTGGAGATCCGGAGCGCCTGGAGCTCGGCCGGCGTCAGCAGGGGGCGTTTGCGCGCCTTGCCGCGCTCGGGCCGCATGGCCCCGTGGCACGGGTTCACCGTGATCCACTGGCGCACCTTCACAGCGTAGTTGAAGGCGCCGCTCATCAGGTTGAGCTCGCGATTGACGGTCGCCGGCGTCACCGGTTTTTTCGTGCGCTTGCTCTCCTGGGATAGACTGCGCTCGATCCATTCATTGATGTCGTGCGTGATCGTGTCGACCACGCGCTTGTCGGCGAGAGGGTCGTTGCACCACTTCATCAGCCGCAACCTGTTCCACTTCTCCGAATCCGTCTTGCTGGCCACGGCATCGAGGTACGCCTCGAAGAGCTCACCATTGGTCACGCCGCCGGCCTTCGCTGGGCTTAGAGTGCCCAATGCCTTCTTGGCTTCCATTCGTTCGGCCCAGGCGTCTGCCTCAGCTTGGGTATCAAAGGTCGCGGTCTTCTTTCCGCCGCCCGGGACGCGCACAATGACGCGAATCGAATTGCCACGAGGCTCAAACGAGGCCATTGGTATTCAAGAGGGTACAAAACATGGGGACAGTGTTGGGGACACGGTGGGGCCACGTCAAGCAGGGATCATTGGGGGATATTGGGGGTTTGTGGTGGGGAACTGTCCCCCGATCCTGTCCCCACAGGCAAGAAAAAACCCCGGTAAATCAAAGACTTACCGGGGTTTCGATCGTTTAACTATGGTGCCCAGAAGAGGACTCGAACCTCCACGATGTTACTCGCTAGTACCTGAAACTAGTGCGTCTACCAATTCCGCCATCTGGGCCCACATATCTGCCGAAGCAGTTATGTTTTGAATTTCAGGAAAGAAGGAGATCATATCAAAAATTTTGGCCATTCCGGCGGATTGCTGGATGAAGTTGAAGGAACGGTTCTTGGACATCGCGACGGACATGGTTTCGTGCAGCGCGATGACGGTGAAGCCGACATCTATTTGCCCCCTAACGAGATGCGCGCGGTCCTGCACAAAGACCGCGTCAAGGCGCGTGTCGTGCGGCTTGATCGAAGAGGCCGACCGGAGGGTCGCGTCGTCGAGATCCTCGACCGGCCCGAGCAGCCCATCATTGGCCGTCTTCTGCATGAAGGCGGCGTGTGGCTCGTGGCGCCGGAGGACAAGCGATACGGTCAAGATGTTCTGATCCCCAAGGGCGCGACCGGCACGGCGAAGGTCGGACAGGTGGTGGTCGTGCAACTCACTGAGCCGCCTGCACTCTTCGGGCAGCCTGTGGGTCGCGTGAAGGAAGTGCTCGGCGAGATCGACGACCCTGGCATGGAAATCGAGATCGCTGTTCGCAAGTACGGCGTGCCGCACGAGTTCTCAGAAGCGTGTCTCGCGGAAGCGAAGGCGCTGCCCGACAAGGTCCGTCCTGCGGACAAGAAGGGGCGAATCGATCTCACAGACATTCCGCTGGTCACCATCGACGGTGAAGACGCGCGCGACTTCGACGATGCGGTGTACTGCGAGCCCGCGAAGGTCGGCAGGGGCAAGGGCTGGCGTCTGCTGGTCGCGATTGCCGACGTCAGCGCGTACGTGCAGACTGGCTCCGCCATCGACATTGATGCCTACGATCGCGCGACCAGCGTGTACTTCCCGCGCCGCGTGATCCCGATGCTGCCGGAGAAGCTGTCCAACGGCCTTTGCTCGCTCAACCCAGAGGTCGAACGCTTGTGCATGGTCTGCGACATGCTCGTGGCGGCCGATGGCGAGATCTACGCCTATCAGTTCTACCCGGCGGTCATGTGGAGCCATGCGCGCTTCACCTATACCGAGGTCGCCGCGATCCTCGGCAACACGCGAGGACCTGAGGCGCAGAAGCGCAAGGAGCGCGTCAAGGACTTGCTGAACCTGCACGACGTGTATCGTGCGCTGCTCAGCCAACGTTCGAAGCGCGGTGCGGTGGATTTCGAGACGACCGAAACGCAGATCATCTGTGACGAGGCAGGGCGCATCGAGAAGATCGTGCCGCGCACGCGCAACGAGGCGCATCGCCTGATCGAAGAAGCCATGCTCGCGGCCAACGTCTGCAGCGCGGACTTCATCGCCGAAGGCAAGCATCCAGGCCTGTATCGCGTGCATGAAGGGCCGACGCCTGAGAAGAAGGAGATCCTTCGCGGCTATCTCAAGGCCATGGGCGTTGGCCTCTCGATTACCGACGATCCGAAGCCCGGCGAGTTCCAGGCGATCGCCGATGCGACCAAGGAACGGCCGGATGCGCAGCAGATCCACACCATGCTGCTGCGCTCCATGCAGCAGGCGATTTACACGCCGATCAACAGTGGCCACTTCGGACTTGCGTACGAGGCCTACACGCATTTCACCAGTCCGATCCGTCGCTACCCGGACCTGCTGGTGCATCGCGTGATCAAGGCGATCCTCGGAAGGACCAAGTACCAGTTGCCGATGCTGCCGACGCCTGGCGAGGCCCATGCCAAGCTCGCCAAGCGGCTGGCTTCGCGCGTGAAGTCGCCGAGCGCCAAGCCGCAGAAAGCCAACGTTGCGCCGAGCAAGGAGGTGCAGGCCTGGGAAGCCGCCGGATTGCACTGCAGTGCCAACGAGCGCCGCGCCGACGAGGCCAGTCGGGACGTGGAAGCCTGGTTGAAGTGCAAGTACATGCGCGAGCACCTTGGCGAGGAATACGGCGGCGTGGTGACTGCGGCCACGACCTTCGGTATCTTCGTTACGCTCGATGCGATGTACGTCGAAGGACTGGTCCACATCACCGAACTCGGCGGCGAGTACTTCAAGTTCGACGAGCAGCGGCAGGAGTTGCGCGGCGAGCGCACGGGGATCCGCTACGCAATCGGCACGCGCGTTCGTGTGCAGGTCAGTCGTGTCGATCTCGACGGCCGCAAGATTGATTTCCGCCTGGTGCGCGAAGGCGAAGAGCTCGGGGCCCGCGCGATGAAGGACAAGGGTGCCGTCCCGAGTGGCGTTCCGGTAAAGGCTTCCGCCAAACGCGGCGCGCGCAAGAAGCCTGTCGAAGCCGTCGAACGAAGCGAACGCGCGCCAAAATCGGCGATGCAGGCCTTCAAGACCGCGGTCAAGAAGGCGGCCAACAAGATGAAAGTAAAAGGGCGCAAGACGCGCCGTTGACCCAAGGAGATTTTGGAATGAGTGTTGAAAAGAAAAGCCGCATCGCCATCGTCACGGGCGCGGGAAGCGGCATTGGCAAGGCGGCCGCACTGGCCCTGCTCGGCGATGGATGGAGCGTCGGGCTGGCTGGCCGCCGCCTCGAACCGCTGGAACAGGTCGCACGGGAATCGGGCGCAGGTGAACGGGCGTTCGCGGTGTCGACCGATGTTGCCAACCCGGAATCAGTGAAGGCGCTGTTCGCCGCGGTGGTTGCGCGCTTCGGCCGCGTCGATCTCCTCTTCAACAACGCCGGCGTGGGCAATCCGCCCGGGCCGTTCGAGGACTGGACGCCGGAGCAATGGCGCGGAGTCGTCGACATCAACCTGAACGGCATGTTCTATTGCATCCAGCAGGCGTTCCGCACGATGAGCTCGCAGACGCCGCGTGGCGGGCGGATCATCAACAACGGCTCGATTTCGGCCACGACGCCGCGGCCGAACTCGATCGCCTATACGTCCACCAAGCACGCGGTCGAGGGCCTGACCAAGACGGCTTCGCTGGACGGCCGCAAGCACGACATCGCGGTAGGCCAGATCGACGTGGGCAATGCACTGACTGAATTGGCCGCGCGCATGACCAAAGGGGTCCCGCAAGCCAACGGCGAGATCGCGATCGAGCCGACCATGGATGTGTCGATCGTAGGCCAGTCCGTGCTCTACATGGCCAATCTGCCGTTGGACGCCAACGTGCTCTTCCACACGGTGATGGCGACCAAGATGCCCTTCGTGGGCCGCGGTTGACCGCGTTCAGGGGGCGATGTGCCGGCTGCCGCCGGCCAGCGCCCCCGCCGTGAGCGGAATCTCGAGCGGCCAGCGATCTGCGAGGTCTCCGTGGCGCCAGACGGCGTCGCAAGTGGCCGTCATGGGCGATAGGCCGGAAGCGAGCGCTGCGCCCACCATGCCGGCGAGCACATCGCCCGTGCCGGCCGTTGCCAGTCGCGCGTTGCCGGTCGGGTTGATCACCGGGATTCCGCTGGGCTCCGCGATCACTGTGCCGGAGCCTTTCAGCACCACGATCGCGCCGAACCTCGCGGCAAGTTCGCGTGCCGCTGCAAGGCGGTTGCGCTGAACCTCATTGGCGTTTGATCCCAGCAGTCGAGCCGCTTCGAGCGGATGCGGCGTCAAGACTGTCGGCCGGCTGTTTGAGGTGCGCGCCTTCAGCAGGCTCTGCAGCGCGGGGTCCGCGGCTATGCAATTGAGCGCATCCGCATCGAGAACCAGTGCCCTCGCGTTCTGGAGGATGTGCGGCAGCAGGTCGCCCACTGCTGTACCACCCCCGCATCCGCACACGACCGCCATGTCTGAAAGATGAAGCGCGTCGGGTCGGCGGAACATCAGCTCGGGTCGCACAGGATCCAGTGCCGGCGCACCGGCATCGAGCAGCGCGACGAACACTCGCCCCGCGCCAGCGTTGAGGGCCGCAGAGCCTGCGAGCAGGGCAGCGCCCGTCATTCCGGCGGCGCCGCCAATCACTGCGGCGTCGCCGTAACTTCCTTTGTGCGACGCATGCGGGCGCCGCGATGCTGAAGGGAGGCCAGGCAACCTGGCAATTGGCGCCTCCACGACGCCGGAAATGCCTAGGTCGTCAAACCACACGTCACCCGCGGCGTCTCGACCGCTGGCCGTGAAGAGGCCGGGCTTGAGCGTCAACAGGCTCAGGCAGACGCGATGCCCCCGTTCGCCCGTTGCCTGGAGGTAGTTTTCGGCCAGAACGCCGGTATCCGCGTCGAGCCCTGAGGGCGTGTCGATGCTGATCACGGGTGCGACGCCACGCGCGATCCGGTGAAGCCAGTCGAGCATCTCGCCCGAAGGCGGCCTGGCGGACCCGATCCCGAGCAAGGCATCCACTGCAAGGTCGTAGTGCGACGGAGGCGCGTCGGCAAACGTGACGCCCGCGTCCCGTGCACGCTGGAGCGAAGCTTGCGCGTCAGCCGGCAGCAGGGCGTCTTCCCCGACGCGGGTGACGACCGCACTGAAGCCGCGCCGTTGGAGTTGCGCCGCGGCCTCGAAGCCGTCACCACCGTTATTGCCCGGTCCGCAGGCGATCCAGACGACTCGCGCGTGAGGCGCCACTGCCATCGCCAACCGCGCCACCGCAAGGCCCGCGCGCTGCATGAGCGTGTGCGGAGGATGGGCCTTGGCTGCTGCTTCCTCGATCCGGCGCGTGGCCGCGATGTCAAACAGACCGGCGGCGGTGGCGGAAGTGATGCGAAGCATGCGGCAGTCCTCGTCAGGTCAATGTTGCAGGAGGCGCTCCATTCCGAGCCCCTCAAGATCAATGCCGGGATCGCGGCCCTGCATGAGGTCTGCAAGAACTCGTGCGCTGCCGCACGAAAGCGCCCAGCCACTGGATCCATGTCCAAGGTTGAGCCAGACGCCCGGCACGCCGCTGGGGCCGATGATCGGCGGGCCGTCCGGCAGCATCGGCCGAGCGCCTTTCCATTGCTGGACGCCCGAGCGAAGCGTCACCGCGCCGGGAAACCAGTCTTGCAGCACCTTGTAGAGCGTCTGCAACGACGCGGGGTTGATCGTTCCGAGCGACCCGCCGATCTCCGCGCTTCCTGCGACTCGCACCCGGAGGCCGAGCCTGGAAATCGCGACCTTGTACCGCTCGTCCATGACCGCGCTGCGAGGCGCATTGAGGGGCTCCCGGATATTGGCGCTGATCGAGTGGCCGTAGACCGGTGCCAGTGGCACGCGCAACCCCAGCGGCCTGAGCAAATCCGCGGAGGCGACGCCGGCGCAGACCACCACCGCGTCGAAGCGATGGCTTTCGGAGCCGGCCGCAAGCGAAATCTCGGTAGGGGCCGAACGCTTCAGTGGCGCCAGTTCGCAATTGAAATGGAACTGGGCTCCGAGTGCCTCGGCCTCCCACTTGAGCAATTGAGCGAACTGCCGGCAATTGGCAACTTCGTCATCCGGCAGGTAGATGGCTCCGGCGAGCGAGGTGTCAGCATTGAGCGCGGGTTCGATCTTCCGGGCCTCGTCGGCATCGATCTCCTGGAATTTGGTTCCGGCAGCGCGCAGCACGTCGAGGCCGGCCTGCACAAGCTTCTTCTCACGCTTGGAGCGCATGAGAACCAGATAGCCGTCGCTGCGTTCGTAGTCGAGTTCGCAGGCTTCGGTGATGGCGTGAAGGCGAGCCCGGCTGTAGAAGGCGAGCCGCTGCAGCCGCGCACGGTTCGCGAGATAGGTTTCGAGCTTGCAGGCGCGTTGCCAGTGCGCCATCCATCGCATGTCGCGCATGGACAGCGGCCAGCGCAACTTGACCGCACCGTGCGTCGACAGGAGTGAGCGAAGCACCTTGCCACGCATGCCCGGGGCTGCCCATGGAGTGACGTAGCCCGGAGCGACGACACCGGCGTTCGCAAAACTCGATTCCTCGGCCGCGGCGCCGCGTCGGTCGAAGACCATGACTTCATGGCCGTCCGAGGCCAACTCCCAAGCAGTGGTGACGCCGATGATGCCGGCTCCCACGATCGCTACTTTCATTCGGTACTTTGTAGATATTGAATCGACGCCCAGGGGCGGTGTCGGGCCGGACTACCGGCCGCTGAGCGCGTGCTCGGCTTGTAGCGCCACGGCCAGCACCCCGTCATCGTGAAGCGCAGCGTGCCAGATCATCAGGCCGACCGGCAACTCGCCTTGGGTGTGGCATGGAATCGAGATCGCGCAGCCGTCGAGCATGTTGACCACTGACGGGTTGCGCAAAAGCAGTGCGTTGACGCGGAAGAACTCTTCGTCGCGCTCCTTGCCTGGCGCGACGCTCGCGATGGTCGGCGCCGTGATGGGCACCGTCGGCGAGAGCACCGCGTCGAAAGGCGCGAGCGACAGTTCCATTCGGGCGATCCAGTCCCTCCGGGCGTTGCAGAGGTCGATGTACTCGTGCGCCTTCATCGACGCGCCCTTCAGGATCCGCTGTGCGACTCGAGGGTCGTAACCTGCGCCGCTGCGCTCGAGCAGATGGCGGTGCCAGGCATAGGACTCCGCTGCAGAGAAGCCGCCGGTAGCGTTGATCGCCGCCAGATCCGCAAGCGCAGGGAGGCTGATTTCAGTGATCTGCGCGCCGGCGTTCCGCAGAGTGCGGAGCGTTCGCTCGAAGGCGCCGGCAACGATGGGATCCATTTCGTTCTGGAAGAGATCTTTGGAGACTGCAAGACGGTAGGACGCCAGGGGCGCGTTTCCTGCAGTGACGCGGCGATTCGCGAGGATCTCGTGTGCCGTGATCGCGTCGCGGACCGACCGCGTCATCGCGCAAACCGTGTCGAGCGTGGTCGACAACGGGAGAGCGCCGTCGGTCGGAACCAGGCGGGCGGTGTTCTTGAACCCGACGATCCCATTCAGGGCGGCGGGAATCCGGATCGAACCACCGGTGTCCGAGCCGAGGCCGATGAACGCTGCGCCCGTGGCGACGGAAACCGCAGCACCGGACGATGAACCGCCGGGAATGCGCGCGGTGCCCTGATCGCTCGCATTGGCCGGCGTTCCGAGGTGCGGATTGATCCCGACGCCGGAGAAGGCGAACTCGGTCATGTTCGTCCTGCCGAGCAGGGCGCCTCCGGCGGCACGGAGACGGGCGACCGCGACTGCGTCCGACTTCGCCGCCGGCGCATGCGAGAGCACTGCAGATCCGGCGGGTGTGGCTTGGCCAGCAATGTCGAAAAGGTCCTTCGCCGAGAAGGCGAGCCCCGCCAGCGGTTGTTCCATCCGGGCTCCCATCGCTTCGCGCCGCGCTTCTTCGAACCGGGAGCGCGTGAAGACATGCTCGCAGCCTGCCGATTGGGCGGCGGCGATCGAGTGCTCCATTTCGGTGCGTGCGTCGGATGCGCCCGTCATCAGGGCATGGCGGGCGGCGTGCAGATCGGAGCGCATGTTGGGAGGAATGAGGCAGGAAGGCGATGGGGTGCGTGCTATACTCTTTGGGTTTCGCTCCGGGTACTTTTACTCACGTTCCCTGGTGTTTTCCCAGGGCGAAGCGCATCCGCAAACCAGCCCAATCAAGGTGTTGTGAGGCCTCGACCCATCGAATTCATTGGGCAAGGCGCACAAAACGGGCTGGATTTTAGACCCAACCTTTGGAGTTATCTCTATGTCGACCACCATGCGTGAAATGCTGGAAGCCGGCGTCCATTTCGGACACCAGACCCGCTTCTGGAACCCCAAGATGGCCCCGTACATCTTCGGTCACCGCAACAAGATTCACATCATCAACCTGGAAAAGTCGCTCCCGATGTTCCAGGACGCGATGAAGTACGCCAAGCAACTCACCGCCAACCGCGGCACCATCCTCATGGTCGGCACCAAGCGCCAGGCCCGTGAGATCGTTGCTGCCGAGGCGCGCCGCGCTGGCGTTCCTTACGTCGACACCCGCTGGCTCGGCGGCATGCTGACGAACTTCAAGACCGTCAAGACCTCGATCAAGCGCCTGAAGGACATGAAGGCTCAGCTCGAGGCTGGTCTCGACAGCCTGAGCAAGAAGGAGCAGCTCACTTTCACGCGCGAAATCGAGAAGCTCGAGAAGGACATCGGCGGCATCCAGGACATGGGCGCGCTGCCGGACGCGATCTTCGTGATTGACGTGGGTTTCCACAAGATCGCCGTGGCCGAGGCCAAGAAGCTGGGCATCCCACTGATCGGCGTGGTGGACTCCAACCACTCACCCGAAGGCATCGACTACGTGATTCCGGGCAATGACGACTCGTCGAAGGCGGTCACGCTGTATGCACGTGGCATCGCCGACGCAATCATCGAAGGCCGTGCAAACGCCGTCAGCGACGTGGTCAAGGCTGTCTCGGAAGGCAATGCCGATGAGTTCGTCGAGGTCGAAGAGGGCGCTTCCGCCTGATTTGTGCTCGTCCGAGCCTGAAGAAGGGGCCTCGAAGCCCCTTTTTTTTAATCTGATTTTCGTGGCGCCCGTCAGGGGCGACAACTGACAAACCGAACGGAGAATACACATGGCAACAATCACCGCAAGCATGGTCGCCGAGCTGCGCGCTAAGACCGACGCTCCGATGATGGAGTGCAAGAAGGCGCTGACCGAAGCCGACGGCAACATGGAAAAGGCCGAAGAACTCCTGCGAATCAAGCTGGGCAACAAGGCTGGCAAGGCTTCGAGCCGCATCACCGCCGAAGGCGTGGTGGCTGCTTATGCCGAAGGTGACGCTGGCGCAATCGTCGAGATCAACTGCGAGACCGACTTCGTCTCCAAGAACGACAGCTTCCTGGCATTTGCAAATGCCGCTGCCATGCTTGTCGCCAAGCACAACCCCACCGACCTGAATGCGCTCGCTGCGCTGCCGTACGAGCAGGACAGCTTCGGTCCCACGCTCGAGGACGTGCGCAAGGGCCTCATCGGCAAGATCGGCGAAAACATGACCTTCCGTCGCTTCAAGCGCTTCGCTGGCAACGGCAAGCTGGCTTCGTATCTGCACGGCACCCGTATCGGCGTGATGGTCGAGTTCGAAGGTGATGCAACCGCTGCCAAGGACGTCGCAATGCACGTCGCCGCGATGAAGCCCGTGGCGATCTCGTCGGCCGACGTTCCGGCCGAGTTGATCGAAAAGGAGCGTGCAGTCGCCGCTGGCAAAGCGGAAGAAGATCGCAAGGCTGCCGAGGCCGCTGGCAAGCAGCCGCAGGCGGCGGACATCGTCGCAAAGCGTGTCGAAGGCAGCGTGCAAAAGTACCTGAAGGAAGTGTCGCTGCACAATCAGCCGTTCGTGAAGAACGACAAACAGACCGTCGAGCAAATGCTCAAGGCTGCTGGCACCACCGTCAAGTCGTTCACGCTGTACGTGGTCGGCGAAGGCATCGAGAAGAAGGTCGACGACTTCGCCGCCGAAGTGGCTGCCCAAGTCGCTGCGGCGAAGGCTGCAGCGGCCTAAGTCAAGGCCAATCAGCGGCGGTGCGTGTTTGCGCCGCCGCTGTTTCAATTTCACGTCATACACTCGCACACGCCTCAATTCAAAGGAACTCTCCATGCCAGAAACCCGCCCGGCCCACAAGCGAATCTTGTTGAAGCTGTCGGGAGAGGCGTTGATGGGGGATGACGCATTTGGCATCAACCGCGCGACCATCGTTCGGATGGTGGGTGAGGTCGCCGAGGTCGTGAACATGGGCGTCGAGGTTGCCGTCGTCATCGGCGGCGGCAACATCTTCCGCGGCGTCGCGGGCGGCTCGGTCGGAATGGATCGCGCCACGGCCGACTACATGGGCATGCTGGCCACAGTCATGAACTCGCTGGCCCTCGCGGATGCCATGAACAAGCAGGGCCTGATCGCTCGCGTGATGTCGGCCATCGCGATCGAACAGGTCGTCGAACCCTACGTCCGTCCCAAGGCACTTCAGTATCTGGAGGAGGGCAAGGTCGTGATCTTCGCCGCCGGGACCGGCAACCCGTTCTTCACGACCGATACCGCCGCTGCCTTGCGCGGCGCCGAGATTGGCGCTGAACTGGTGCTGAAGGCGACCAAGGTCGATGGCGTCTACACGGCCGACCCGAAGAAAGACCTGAGCGCGACCCGATATTCGCGGCTGAGTTTCGACGAGGCCATCGCGCAGAATCTCGGCATCATGGACGCCACGGCCTTCGCGCTGTGCCGCGACCAGAACCTGCCGATCAAGGTGTTCTCGATCTTCAAGAACGGTGCGCTCAAGCGTGTCGTGATGGGCGAGGACGAAGGCACGCTGGTGCATGCCTGAGTGGAGAAAGAATATGACCATCGCAGATATCAGGAACACGACTGACACCAAGATGAATCAATCGTTGGCGGCGTTCCAACACAACCTGACCAAGATTCGGACGGGGCGTGCCAATCCTCAGTTGCTCGATTCCATCCACGTCGACTACTACGGCTCAAGCGTGCCGCTCTCGCAGGTTGCGAACGTCTCGCTTATCGATTCCCGCACGATCAGCGTGCAGCCCTGGGAAAAGGGCATGGGCGCCAAGATCGAGAAGGCGATCCGGGAGAGTGACCTGGGCCTCAACCCTGCATCGATGGGGGACCTGATCCGCGTGCCGATGCCACCCATGAGCGAAGAGCGCCGCAAGGAAATGACCAAGCTCGTTCGCAACGAGGGCGAAACCGCCAAGATCGCCACACGCAACCTGCGTCGCGACGCAAACGACGCGATCAAGAAACTGGTCAAGGAAAAGCTGGCCTCCGAAGACGATCAGAAGCGCGCCGAAGCCGAGATCCAGAAGGTGACCGATCGCCACATCGCGGAAATCGACCGCCTCGTGGTGGCAAAGGAAGCCGAGATCATGGCGGTCTGACGATGAGCGCCGCCGTCGTTCCCCATCACATTGCGATCGTCATGGACGGGAACGGCCGTTGGGCGACGCGTCGCTTTCTGCCGCGCGTCGCCGGGCACAAGCAGGGCGTCGAGTCCTTGCGGCGGTGCGTGAAAGCGTGCGCCGCTCGTGGCGTCTCGGTGCTCACCGTCTTCGCGTTTTCGTCCGAGAACTGGAATCGTCCCGTCGAAGAAGTCTCAGGACTGATGGATCTGATGGTCGTGGCCCTGGGGCGCGAGGTACCCAGGCTCATACAGGACGGTGTCCGGCTGCACTTCGTTGGCGAGCGCAGGGGCTTGTCCGAGAAGATCGCGGCGGGCCTTATGCAGGCAGAGGCGGCGACCGCCCACAACAGTCGCCTCGTCCTCAATGTGTGCTTCAACTATGGCGGGCGGTGGGACATCGCTCGTGCCGCGGCGCAACTGGCTGCGCGCGGCGAAGAGTTGACTGAGGTCAATCTCGACGGGGCCATGGCACTGTCGCACGTCCCTGATCCCGATCTGTTCATTCGAACGGGCGGCGAACAGCGCCTTTCGAACTTCCTGCTCTGGCAAAGCGCCTACGCCGAGCTGTTCTTCAGCGATCGCCTGTGGCCAGAGTTCGACGAGGCCGCGTTGGACGAGGCCATTGCCGTTTTTCAGAATCGCGAGCGCCGTTTCGGTCAGACCTCCGCCCAGGTCCGGGCGGCGCCCCCCGACCAACAAGCCGCCTGAGCGAATGCTCAAACAACGCATCATCACCGCGGTTGTTCTGCTGGCGATCCTGCTGCCTGCGCTTTTCTATCCATCCCATATCCCTTTCGCCTGCGTGATGCTGGCGCTGATCGCCGCTGCGGGATGGGAGTGGGGTCGACTCAATGGCTATGGCGACCATGTTTCGCTATTTCTTGGCGCCGAGATCGCGCTGCTTTGTGCGCTCTCGTGGTGGCTGGGATTGCTCGAGAGCTCTCTGCTTCCCGTCTGGATCGTGGCGAGTGCAGCGTGGGTCCTCGGTGGGGCAGCGCTGTTGCGCGCCGCGGTTCTGGGGTGGCCCCACATTCCGAGAGGGCTGCGTCTCGTGGGTGGCCAGCTCGCGTTGTGGGTCGCATGGCTGGCCGCGGTGCAGGCGAGGATTGTCGGGATCAACTTTCTTCTTTCGATCCTTGTCCTGGTGTGGGTCGCGGATGTATTCGCGTATTTCTCGGGTCGCGCGTTCGGCCTCAAGTTCACGCGGAACAAGCTCGCGCCAACCATCAGTCCCGGAAAGAGCTGGGAAGGTGTCTGGGGCGGCATGGCAGGCGTCGTGATCCTTGCCCTGGTCTGGGCCTGGAGCGATTCGGCCCTGCAGGCGAGCGTCGCAAGCCTGTACTCCCGGCTTGCCGAGCGCGGCTGGTGGCTGCTTGTGATCGGCGTAGTATTCCTGGCGGCGATGAGCGTGGTCGGCGACTTGGTCGAGTCACTGATCAAGCGGAGTGCCGGTGCCAAGGACAGCAGCGCCTTGCTGCCTGGGCATGGTGGCGTACTTGATCGTGTCGATGCGCTGCTTCCGACGCTGCCCATTGCAATGATGTTGGCTTTTCTGTGAACACAACCAAAAAGCGCGTCACGGTGCTCGGATCGACGGGGTCCGTCGGTGCCAGCACGCTCGACGTAATCGCCCGCCACCGCGACCGATTCGAGGTCTTCGCGCTTTCTGCGGCAACGAAGGTTGACGAGATGCTCGCGCAATGTGCGCGTCTTTTGCCGAAGTTCGCCGTGATGGCGAGCGCCCCGCATGCGGAACTCCTCTCCGAAAAGCTGGCCCAGAATGGTCTGCCGACGCGCGTTCTCATGGGTCCTGGCGCGCTCGAATCCATCGCTTCGCACGAGGAAACAGATGCCGTGATGGCTGCCATCGTCGGCGCCGCCGGGTTGGGGCCATGCCTGGCAGCGGCCCGTGCCGGCAAGCGCCTGCTCCTTGCGAACAAGGAGGCGCTGGTGGTCGGCGGCGACCTGTTCATGGACACTGTGCGAGCCGGTGGCGCGACCCTGCTGCCGATCGACAGCGAGCACTCGGCGATCTTCCAGTCGCTGCCTGAGGATCCGTCGACCTGGGCGCGCCGCATCGATAAGGTCATTCTTACCGCGTCGGGCGGCCCATTCCGCACGCGCTTGCCTTCGTCGTTGACGACCGTGACGCCGGAGGAAGCGTGCGCTCATCCCAACTGGGTGATGGGCCGCAAGATCTCCGTGGATTCGGCGACGATGATGAACAAGGCGCTCGAGGTCATCGAGGCGCGGCACCTGTTTGGCGTTCTGCCGGAGCAGATCGAAGTAGTCATCCACCCGCAGAGCGTCGTGCACTCGATGGTCCAGTTCACTGATTCGTCGGTGATTGCGCAGCTCGGGACGCCCGACATGCGCGTGCCCATCGCCGTGGGACTCTCATGGCCCGAGCGGATCGAGAGTGGCGCGAGCCGGCTCGATTTCCGTCAGATGGCGGCGCTCACCTTCGACCCTCCTAACGCAGAACTCTTCCCGGGACTTGATCTTGCCTGGCAGGCGCTGCGCGCCGCTCCCGGGACCACGGCGGTCCTGAATGCAGCCAACGAGGTCGCTGTCGAGGCCTTTCTCGACCGGAGGCTGCGCTTCGACCGGATCCACGCCGTCAACATGGAAACTTTGGAGGCGGTGCATCCCTCCAAGCCGCAGTCGCTCGGGGACCTGCTCGCGCTCGACGCGACCGCTCGAGCCGCGGCCAACGCCGCCGCGCTGCGTTTCGCGGCCTGACGCCATCAACTTCCGGGACACCCGATGCTCACAGTCGTTGCCTTCATTGTTGCGCTGGGCCTGTTGATCGCGGTGCACGAATACGGTCACTATCGCGTGGCTGTTGCGTGCGGTGTGAAGGTGCTGCGCTTCTCCATCGGCTTTGGTCCGACCCTTCATCGCTGGAAGCCAAGGCGCCAGCACCCAGGGCAGGACACCGAGTTCGTCATCGGCGTGCTACCGATCGGCGGGTATGTGAAGATGCTCGACGAGCGTGAGGGTCCCGTCGCACCCGAGGAGCGGCATCGCGCGTTCAACACTCAGCGCTTGCGCTCTCGCACTGCCATCGTTGCTGCGGGTCCGTTGGCCAATCTGCTGCTAGCGGTGCTGCTCTATACCCTGGTCAATTGGATCGGCGTGCAGGAGCCTGTAGCCAAGCTTGCGCGCCCCGTTGCGGCCTCTCTGGCGGAGACTGCGGGTCTGCGAGGTGGAGAGCACGTCACGCGGGCGGGCTTCGACGGTGACCTCGAGAACATCCAATCCTTTGAGGATCTTCGCTGGCGCATCACGCGAGGTGCGCTGGACCGGCGCGATTTGACCTTGGAGATTGCGGGCGAGGGCGGACGTCCTTCGCGCGAGCTGGTGCTACCCCTGAGCCGCGTCGAGGCCAAGGACGCCGACGCCCAGATGTTCCGGAAGATTGGCGTCGTCGCGCCGCTGACCCGCCCTGAAATCGGCGAAGTGATGCCGAAGAGTGCGGCGGATCGTGCCGGACTTCGCGCCGGAGATGTCGTGCGCACGATCGGTAGCGCCGCGATCGTCGATGGCCAGCAGCTGCGCGAAGTCATCCGCGCTTCGGTTGACGGCGACCAACCCCGTAGCCAGACCTGGCAGATCGAGCGCGGAGGGCAACTGGTCAAAATCGACGTTGTCCCTGAAGTGCGCGAGGAAGGTGCCTCGAAGGTCGGGCGCATCGGAGCCTATGTGGGGGCCGCGCCCGAAATGGTTTTGGTGCGCCAGGGCGTGGTCGAGGGAATTCGGAACGGCGTCGTCCGCACGTGGGAAGTTTCGGCGCTCACGGTGCGCATGATGGCCAAGATGGTCATCGGCGAGGCATCGCTGAAAAACCTGAGCGGGCCGCTGACCATCGCCGACTACGCGGGCAAATCCGCGAGCCTCGGATTGACCCAGTACCTGGTCTTTCTGGCGTTGATCAGCGTGAGCCTTGGCGTGCTGAATCTCATGCCGCTACCGGTCCTCGATGGAGGGCACCTGATGTATTATCTTTGGGAGGGCCTGACCGGTAGGAGTGTCTCCGACGCATGGATGGAACGGCTTCAACGCGGTGGTGTCGCGTTGCTGCTGGTCATGATGTCGATTGCACTCTTCAACGACGTCACGCGGCTCTTTGGTTAACTATCCGCCAGCCCGTTCCGCGCTGGCTCAATTTCACAGATGAACAAAACATTCAGTCGCTTTCGCCTGCGCAGCGTCGCCGCAGTTGTGGCCAGCGCGATTGCCGCCACGGCGGCTTGGGCGGTCGAACCGTTCACGGTTCGCGACATTCGGGTCGAAGGCCTTCAGCGAGTGGAACCGGGGACCATCTTCGCCTCGCTGCCGTTTCGCGTAGGTGACCAGTACAGCGACGAACGTGGTTCCGCCGCGATCCGTGCGTTGTTCGACCTTGGTTTGTTCAAGGATGTCCGTATCGACGTCAACGGCGATGTGC
Organism: Variovorax sp.; assembly: GCA_017744935.1. GTDB lineage: Bacteria > Pseudomonadota > Gammaproteobacteria > Burkholderiales > Burkholderiaceae_C > Variovorax. The sequence goes on along the minus strand of JAGIAI010000003.1, from coordinate 9,491 downwards.
TCGTCGTGATCGTGGAAGAGCGGCCGACCATCGCCGATGTCGAGTTTGCCGGTACGAAGGAATTTGACAAGGCGGCGCTTCAGAAGGCGCTTCGCGAAGTGGGCCTCGCCGAAGGCCGGCCCTTCGACAAGGCGCTGGCCGATCGCGCCGAGCAGGAGCTCAAACGGCAGTACGTGAGCCGCAGCCTGTACAACGCACAAGTCGTCACGACGGTCACACCCATTGAGCGCAATCGGGTCAATCTCACTTTTACGGTGACCGAGGGTGAGTCCGCCCGTATTCGCGAAGTGCGCATCGTCGGGAACAAGGACTTCAGCGAGTCGACACTCCTCAGCCTCTTCGATCAGGATAGCGGCGGCTGGCTGAGCTGGTACACCAAGTCCAACCAGTATTCGCGGGCCAAGCTCAACGCCGACCTGGAGACGCTGCGTTCGTACTACCTGACGCGCGGCTATCTGGAGTTCCATATCGATTCGACGCAAGTCGCGATCTCTCCGGACCGGCAGGATCTTTCAGTCACGGTCAACATCACCGAAGGCCAGAAGTTCGTGGTCTCGGGTGTCAAGCTCTCCGGCAATTTCCTCGGTCGTGAAGACGAGTTCAAGTCACTCGTGACGATCCAGCCCGGCGAGCCCTACAACGGCGAGCAGGTCAACGAGACGATCAAGGCCTTTACCGACTACTTTGCGTCGTTCGGCTACGCGTTCGCACGCGTACAGGCGGAGCCGGAGATCGATCGGGTCAACAACCGTGTCGCGCTGACCTTGAATGCAGACCCCGGCCGGCGTGTGTACGTCCGACGCATCTCCATCGGTGGCAACAATCGTACGCGGGACGAAGTGATCCGCCGCGAGTTCCGACAATTCGAAGCGTCCTGGTACGACGGCGACCGGATCAAGTTGTCGCGCGATCGTGTCGACCGCCTCGGCTTTTTCACCGAAGTCAATGTCGACACCCAGGAAGTGGCGGGCTCCCCGGATCAGGTTGACCTGATCATCAACGTGACCGAAAAGCCGACCGGCTCGCTGCAGTTGGGCGCCGGCTTCTCGACCGCGGAAAAGGTCTCCCTGACTTTCGGTATCTCCCAGGAAAACGTCTTCGGCTCGGGCAACTACCTCGGCGTGCAGGTCAACACCAGCAAGTACAACCGTACGATCTCGCTGACGACAGTCGATCCGTACTTCACGAAGGACGGGATTTCTCGCTCCATCAGCTTGTACAGCACCACGACCCGCCCGTACTACACCCAGGACGGTGATTACAAGCTGGTCAACGAGGGGGGCAACATCCGGTTTGGCGTGCCTTTCAGCGAAGTCGATACGGTGTACTTCGGCGCAGGTTTCGAGCGCTACCGCTTCGACCCGGGCAGCAAGATCGCTCTCCTGACACCGCAGTCTTATCGCGACTATTTTGGTTGCGTCGTGGACTCGACTGGGCAATTCATCGTCTCTTGCCGTGACGAGTCTGTTTGGGGCATTCCCTTGACGGTCGGTTGGTCCCGCGATGATCGCGACAGCGCCCTGGTTCCAACCCGTGGCCGTCTGCAGCGGGCCAATCTCGAGGTGGGCTCGGGCGGCGACATGCAGTACTACAAGGCGAACTACCAGTATCAGCAGTTCTTCCCGATCAACAAGCAATACACGTTTGCGATCAACGGCGAACTCGGGTATGCCGACGCCTATGGGAACAAGGCCTATCCGATCTTCAAGAACTTCTACGCCGGTGGTCTGGGTTCGGTGCGCGGTTTCGAGCAGAACTCTCTCGGCCCGCGTGACAAGCCGCTGTACATCGGTCAAGAAACCGCCGCGTTGGGTGGTACCAAGAAGGCGATCTTCAATGCCGAGTTGAGCACCCCGTTCCCGGGTGCCGGCAATGACCGCACCCTGCGGCTCTATGGCTTCTTTGACGTGGGTAACGTGTTTGCGGACCGGCCCGCCGGTTTCTGGACAGACGCACAGTGGGACGCCATCAAGAAGGTGCGCGCGTCGGTGGGTCTGGGCATCAGCTGGGTTTCGCCGCTCGGACCGCTGCGTATTGCCTACGCGCTCCCCGTCAGGTATCAGAAGGCCGAGGGCGATCCGCTCGACCCGACGACCTTCATCCCCGAGGATAGAATTCAACGCTTGCAATTCCAGATCGGAACTTCCTTCTAATGACTGCTTTGCTCCGTGCCGCTGGTGCGCTGTTGCTTCCGGCCCTCATGGCTGTGGGGATGCCGGCACACGCGCAGGAAACCTTCCGTATCGGGTTTGTCAATCCCGACCGCGTTTTGCGCGAGGCTCTGCCTGCAAAGGCGGCGCAGGCCAAGTTGGAGTCCGAATTCCTCAAGCGCGAAAAGGATCTGACCGCCCAAGGCGAGGCCCTCAAGGCCGCGTCAGAAAAATTCGAGCGCGAGGCGCCGACCCTCTCCGAGTCGCAGCGTATCGCTCGTCAGCGCGCCTTGGTCGAACAGGACCGCGACTTTCAGCGTCGGCGCCGTGAATTCCAGGAAGACCTGAATGCGCGCAAGAACGAGGAGCTTCAGCAGGTCTACGAGCGCGCGAATCGCGTGGTCAAGCAAGTCGCCGAGGCTGAGAAGTACGACGCCATCCTGCAGGAAGCGATCTACATCAATCCCAAGCACGACATCACCGAGAAGGTGATCAAGGCGCTGAACGCAACAACTACCAACGGCGGCAAGTAGCGCCGCATCTCGGTGTGGCAATCCGGCTAGGTGAAATCGTTGATGCTCTCGGGGGCGAGCTCGATGGCGATCGAAATCTGTCCATGGAGCGGCTGGCGCCGCTGTCGACGGCGCAGTCGGACGCAATCAGCTTCCTGAGCAATCCCAAGTACCGCAAGGAGCTTGCGGACTCGAAGGCTGGGTGCGTCATCGTGGCTCCGTCCATGCGCGACGCAGCAGCGGAGCGGGGCGCGTTCATCGTCGCGTCCGATCCATATCTCTATTTCGCCCGTCTGACGCAGCTCTGGCGGAAAACCCACGCCAAGCCGGACTTGGTTCGGATCCACCCCACAGCCGTCGTCGATCCGGACGCCGTGATTGACCCGACGGCGCGCATCGGTCCGTTGTGCGTGGTCGAACGCGGCGCGCGCATTGGTGCCGAGACGGTGCTGAAGTCCCGGGTGACGGTGAGTGAGGATTGCGTCATTGGCGACCGCTGCCTCCTTCATCCCGGTGTCGTCATTGGTGCCGACGGATTTGGCCTTGCTCCGCACGAAGGCACCTGGGTCAAGATCGAACAATTGGGCGCCGTTCGCATCGGCAACGACGTGGAGATCGGGGCGAATACATGCGTCGACCGGGGTGCGCTCGACGACACGGTCATCGAGGACGGGGTCAAGCTCGACAACCTGATCCAGATCGGCCACAACGTACGTATTGGCAAGCACACGGCCATGGCGGGCTGTGCAGCCGTGGCGGGAAGCGCCACGATCGGCGCCTACTGCACGATCGGAGGGCGCGCTGGCGTTCTCGGCCATCTGACGATCGCGGACCACGTGCACATCTCTTCGACGTCCCTGGTGACGCGATCCATTCACAAGCCGGGCCACTACACCGGCGTGTTTCCCATCGACGACAATGCCGCCTGGGAAAAGAATGCAGCCACGCTCAAGCAACTGCACAGTCTGCGCGAGCGCCTCAAGGCGCTGGAAAAAATGACGATGCAGGACAAGAAATCATGACGCTCGATATCCACCAAATCCTCAAGCTGCTTCCTCACCGCTATCCGTTCCTGCTTGTGGATCGCGTGATCGAGATGGAGAAGGGCAAGCGCATCACGGCGATCAAGAACGTGACGATGAACGAACCGTTCTTCAACGGCCACTTTCCGCATCGGCCGGTGATGCCGGGCGTGCTTATGCTCGAAGCGATGGCGCAGGCGGCGGCGCTGCTTTCGTTCCACTCTCTCGACATCGTCCCGGACGACAACACGATCTACTACTTTGCGGCAATCGATGGTGCGCGCTTCAAGCGCCCCGTTGAACCAGGCGATCAACTGACGCTGGAAGTCGAGATCGAGCGCATGAAGGCCGGCATCTCGAAGTTCAAGGGCAAGGCGTCCGTTGGCGCCGAACTGGCGTGCGAGGCCACCCTGATGTGCGCCATGCGCCAGATCAATTGAGCTTGCGCTGCGCATGACCCTGATTCATCCAACGGCCGTCGTCGACCCCGCCGCGCAACTGGACCCCACCGTCAGTGTCGGGCCGTATGCGGTGATCGGTCCGCATGTGCGCGTGGGCGCTGGTACGTCGATCGGCGCGCACTGCGTCGTCGAAGGCCGCACCACGATTGGTCGCGACAACCGAATTTTCCAGTTCGCGTCGCTCGGAGCGATTCCGCAGGACAAGAAATTCGCCGGCGAGCCGACCGAACTCGTGATTGGTGATCGCAACACCATCCGAGAGTTCTGCACCTTCAATCTCGGGACAGTTCAGGACGCCGGTGCCACGCGTGTGGGCGACGACAACTGGATCATGGCGTATGTGCACATAGCGCACGATTGTCAGCTCGGCAGCCAGATCACCATGGCGAACAACGTGACGCTGGCTGGGCACGTCCATGTCGAAGACTGGGCGACCGTGGGTGGCCTGACCGGTGTGTTGCAGCGGATGCGGATCGGCGCCCATTCGATGATCGGTTTTGCGAGCCATATCGCCAAGGACATCCCGCCCTACATGGTCGTCGATGGGAATCCACTGGCCGTGCGCGGCGTCAATCTCGTCGGCATCCGGCGTCGGGATTTCTCGACCGAGCGTATCGCGGCCATCCGGGAGATGCACAAGCTGCTCTACCGCCAGGGCAAGACGCTCGATGAGGCGCGTCAAGGCATTCTCGCGCTTGCAGACGAAATGCCCGGCGCAGCGGAAGACGTCGCGCGGATGGATGCCTTTCTGGGTAGTGCCGCGTACGGCATCGCGCGCTGATTTCCCCATGACTGTCGAAGCTGCAACGCGACAGTTCGCGCTGGTCGCAGGGGAAGCATCGGGCGACCTGTTGGCGGGACTGCTTCTCGATGGGCTGCAGGCACGGTGGTCCGACCTGCAGGCCGTGGGAATCGGTGGCCCGCAGATGCTGTCGCGCGGCTTCGAAACCTGGTGGCCGCAGGAGAAGCTTGCGGTCCGTGGCTACATCGAAGTGCTGCGACACTACGCGGAAATCGCCGGCATTCGCCGCCAGCTCAAAGCCAGGCTCCTCGTTGAGCGCCCGGACATCTTCATCGGCGTCGATGCGCCGGACTTCAATCTGGATCTCGAGGCCGGCTTGCGCTCCAGCGGTATCAAGACAGCGCACTTTGTCTGTCCTTCGATCTGGGCGTGGCGGCCCGAGCGTGTCGTGAAGCTGCGCGCCGCGGCCGATCATGTGCTCTGCATTTTTCCGTTCGAGCCAGAGCTGCTCGCCAAGCACGGGATCGACGCGACCTACGTCGGCCATCCGCTCGCCAAAGTCATTCCAATGACGCCGGACCGAGCGGCGGCCCGGGCCTCGCTCGGGCTCGATGCGAATGCCGCCGTGGTCGCCTTGCTGCCAGGGAGCCGCCGCTCGGAGATCCGTCACATGGCCCCGCGCTTCTTTGCTGCCACTGCCCTCATGCGTAAGGCCCGACCCTCGCTGCAGTTCATCGTGCCTGTTCTGCCGACACTTCGTGCCGAGGTTGAGCAACTGCTGCAGGCCAGCGGGATGGCAGGCCAAGTGACGCTGCTCCATGGCCAGTCCCATGCTGCGCTGGCCGCTTGCGACGTGACCCTGATCGCGAGTGGCACCGCCACGCTCGAGGCCGCTCTTTTCAAGCGGCCGATGGTGATTGCGTATCACATGAATTCGCTGACTTGGAACCTGATCATGCGGCACAAGCAGCTTCAGCCCTGGGTCGGCCTGCCGAACATTCTTGCCGGCGAATTCGTCGTGCCTGAGGTGCTCCAGGACCGTGCAACGCCGCAGGCATTGGCCGAGGCGACGCTCGAATGGCTGGACGCGCCAGACAGGATTCACGCCTTGCAACAACGTTTTTGCGCCATGCATTCCGAATTGCTGCGCGATACGCCGACACTCTGCGCTGATGCGATCCAGAAAGTTCTTGAAGGCTGAGCAAGCCAGGCTGGCTTGGGACGCGCCGGGCCTGGTGGCCGGTGTCGATGAGGCGGGGCGCGGGCCGTTGGCGGGGCCGGTTGTTGCCGCGGCGGTGATCCTCGATGACCAGCGCCCCATCCGTGGATTGGCGGATTCGAAAACGCTGACGGCTCTTCAGCGCGAAAAGCTCAACGACCAGATCCTGGCGAAGGCGCTCTGCTGCTCGATTGCGCAGGCCAGTGTCGAGGAAATCGATACCCACAACATCCTGCAGGCGACAATGCTTGCGATGCGCCGGGCGGTTGAAGGTCTGCGCCTGAAGCCGGCCAAGGTGCTGGTCGACGGCAATCGGCTCCCGACACTGGACGTATTGGCAGAGGCGATAGTCAAGGGCGATGCCCGCGTCAAGGCGATCTCCGCAGCCTCGATCCTTGCGAAGGTATATCGGGACCGACTCTGCGAGCAATTGCATGCCGAGTTTCCGCACTATGGCTTTGCAGGCCACAAGGGTTATGGGACACCGGAGCACCTCGACGCGCTGGATCGCCATGGGGCTTGCGTGCATCACCGGAGATCGTTCAGCCCCGTCGCTGCCGTGCTGGCACGCGATTCGCGCAACGTCGCGGGCATTCAGGTGGTCAGTGACGTCATGCTGGGGGTGGTGGGCGTCGAGGTCCGCGTTGCGCCATGACGTCCGAGACCACCCACATCACCTCGCGTGACAACGCACTTCTCAAGGAACTGCGGAAGCTTTCGCACGAGCCGGGCGCCTATCGGAAGGCCGGTCGAATTTGGCTGGAGGGCGACCACCTCTGCAGGGCCGCTCGCGAGCGAGGTGTTCGTGCTGCCATCGTGCTGTTCACGGAATCGAGCTGGAACTCGGCCAGTGCTGAATGGACCGGTGCAGCTGACAAGACCGTCGTCGTCGCTGATGCACTGATGGCGAGCATCAGCGGGCTCGAATCTCCTGCGCAGATGGGGTTCGTGCTCGATCTGCCATCGCGCCCAACCGTCGAATCCCGTGCGCCGACCGTGGTTCTCGACCGTCTCCAGGACGCGGGGAACGTCGGTTCCATTCTTCGCAGTGCCGCGGCCTTCGGGTTTACGCAGGTCATCGCCCTGAAGGGCACCGCCGCGTTGTGGTCGCCGAAGGTGCTGCGCGCTGGCATGGGGGCGCATTTTGGTCTGAGGCTGATCGAAGGGGTGGAGATCGCCGCGCTCGATGCGCTTTCGATCCCCTGCATTGCAACGAGCTCGCATCGCGGTGACTGGTTGCATCGAGCCGGATTGCCCTTTCCCTGCGCCTGGTTGATGGGCCATGAAGGGCAGGGCGTTTCTGCTGAGCTGGAAGCCCGGGCGGTCAACCACATTCGGATCGCGCAGCCCGGCGGCGAGGAGTCGCTGAATGTCGCTGCCGCGGCCGCAATTTGCTTGCACGCAAGCGCTGTAGGGGCAAAGACGTGAGCCTGCGCCGGCTATAATCAAGGGCTTTCCCGAACATACCCCGCCCTCAGCGCACGCAAGCCAACTCCTCGACGAAAGTCGCGACCCGCGAGTCACTTCTTGGGTTCGCTTTGGGCGTCATCCATCCGGAGATCCCAGTGCTTTTGTCTCTCAAGGGAAAATTCCCGTCCGCCATCCTGGCGCTTGCAGACGGCACGGTCTTTCAAGGCAACTCGATCGGCGCCACCGGCGCCACGACCGGCGAAGTGGTGTTCAACACCGCGATGACCGGTTACCAGGAAATCCTGACTGACCCGAGCTATTGCCAGCAGATCGTGACGCTCACGTATCCGCATATTGGCAACTACGGCGTCAACGAGGAAGACATCGAAGCCGACAAGATCCATGCCGCAGGACTCATCATCAAAGACCTGCCTCGTGTCGCATCGAACTTCCGCAAGTCCGAAACCCTCAACGAGTACCTCGTGCGGGGCAACACCGTTGCCATCGCCAATATCGATACCCGCAAGCTCACGCGTCACCTGCGTACCAAGGGCGCGCAGAACGGGTGCATCCTCGGGCTCGCCGAAGGCGAAGCCGTCACCCAGGCGCTGATCGACAAGGCGGTGGCTGCCGCAAAGGCCGCTCCCAGTATGTCGGGGCTCGACCTGGCCAAGGTCGTGTCGGTCAAAGAAACCTACGAGTGGACCCAGACCGAGTGGAAGCTTGGCTCGGGCTACGGCGCGCAGATCACGCCCCGGTTCCACGTCGTTGCGTTCGACTACGGCGTCAAGAAGAACATCCTGCGCATGATTGCCCAGCGCGGCGCACGCATCACGGTCGTGCCGGCGCAGACCCCCGCTGCCGACGTGCTGAAGCTGCGTCCTGATGGCGTCTTCCTGGCCAACGGTCCCGGTGACCCGGAGCCCTGCGACTACGCGATCGAGTCGACGCGTCAGCTGATCGAGACCGGGATTCCGGTATTCGGCATCTGCCTTGGCCACCAGATCATGGCGCTGGCCTCAGGTGCAAAGACCTTCAAGATGAAGTTCGGCCATCACGGCGCCAACCATCCTGTGAAGGATCTCGACAACGGCCGCGTGAGCATTACAAGTCAGAACCACGGCTTCGCGGTCGACGAGAAGAGCCTGCCGGCCAACCTGCGCCCGACACACGTGAGCCTGTTCGACAACACGCTCCAGGGCCTCGCCCGCACCGACAAGCCTGCTTTCTGCTTCCAGGGTCACCCGGAGGCCTCGCCCGGCCCTCACGACATCGGCTACCTGTTCGACCGCTTCACGGCACTCATGCAATCTCACAAAGAGGGACAGAAGAATGCCTAAGCGCACAGACCTCAAGAGCATCCTCATCATCGGCGCCGGCCCGATCATCATCGGTCAGGCTTGCGAGTTCGACTACTCCGGCGTGCAGGCGTGCAAGGCGCTGCGCGAGGAGGGCTACAAGGTCATCCTGATCAACAGCAATCCCGCGACGATCATGACCGATCCGGCCACGGCCGACGTGACCTACATCGAGCCGATCACCTGGCAGACGGTCGAGAAGATCATCGCCAAGGAGCGTCCCGATGCGATCCTGCCGACCATGGGTGGCCAGACCGCCCTGAACTGCGCGCTCGACCTGTGGCGCAACGGCGTGCTCGACAAGTACAAGGTCGAGCTGATCGGCGCCACGCCCGAGGCCATCGACAAGGCCGAGGACCGCCTGAAGTTCAAGGACGCGATGACGAAGATCGGCCTTGGCTCGGCGCGTTCGGGCATCGCGCACTCGATGGACGAGGCCTGGGCGGTGCAGAAGAACGTCGGCTTCCCGACGGTGATCCGCCCGAGCTTCACGCTCGGCGGCACGGGCGGCGGCATCGCCTACAACCCGGAAGAGTTCGAAGTCATCTGCAAGCGCGGCCTCGAAGCCTCGCCGACCAACGAGCTGCTGATCGAAGAGTCGCTGCTCGGCTGGAAAG
>JAGIAI010000039.1 GCA_017744935.1 Variovorax sp. | reverse complement strand
TGCGCAGACCTCGTTCATCCCGCTGCTGACGCTGGGCATTCCGCCCAACGCGGTGATGGCGCTGATGGTGGGTGCGATGACCATCCACAACATCCAGCCCGGTCCCCAGGTGATGACCAGCAACCCCGAACTCTTCTGGGGCCTGATCGCCTCGATGTGGCTCGGCAACGCGATGCTGATCATCCTGAACCTGCCCTTGATCGGCATGTGGATCAAGCTGCTGTCGGTGCCGTACAAGTTCCTGTTCCCGGCCATCGTGCTGTTCTGCGCGATCGGTGTGTACTCGACCAACAACAACACCTTCGACATCTGGATGGTCGCGGCCTTCGGCTTCATCGGCTACATGTTCTTCAAGCTGGGTTGCGAGCCTGCGCCGTTGCTGCTGGGCTTCATCCTGGGCCCGATGATGGAAGAAAACCTGCGACGCGCACTGCTGCTGTCGCGTGGTGACTGGGTCGTGTTCGTCTCGCGTCCGATCTCGGCAGGCCTGCTCGCCGCGGCGCTCCTGTTGCTGGTGATCGTGCTGCTGCCGGCCGTGAAGTCGAAGCGAGAGGAAGCCTTCCAGGAGGAGGAGGCCTGATCCGGCCGCCAGTACTTCCTTTGCTCAACGGCACCTTCGGGTGCCGTTTTTCATTTCAGGGCCTTTGCGTGCGCGGTGGCTTCATGTGCTGCCGTGCCATTGCCAGGAAAGCCATTGCCGCAGGGCTGAGAGGATGCTTGGCGAGCCGGATCGCAACCACCGGGTATTCGAGTGCAGGGCGTGTCACGTTGACCACGCGCAGGTCCGCAGGCATGAGCACATCGACGTAGCGCGGCAGCAGCGCGACGCCCGCGCCGGACTGGATGAGGCCGAAGGCGGTCGAGAGCATCGAGACGTGATGGACGACACGCGGATAGACGTTGGCCGCACCGGAAAGCAGCCGGCTGACGGACCGCCACACATTGGCATCCGGATTGACATGGATGAACGGCAGCCCGTCGAGCTGCCGCGCATCGATCACGACGCGTTGCGCCAGCGGATGGTCCGCGCGCATGAACAGGCCCATGCGTTCGGTGAAGAGTGGCTCGGTGGCGAGTTCGGAGTGCTTCTGCCCGATGTCCGATCCGAAGCCGAGGTCTGCCTCCTGCGTGAGCACGCGCGAGATCATCTGCTCCGCGGTGCTGTCGAGCAGCGAGGTCGCCAGGCCGGGATGGATATCCGAGAAGCGGCGCAGCAACGGCGGCAAGAGGGCGCCGGCCGTGAGATGGCCCACGGCCAGTACGACGCGGCCTTCGCGCAACTGGGACTGGGATCGGCAGGCGTCCACGGATTCGTCGATCAGCCGGAGCGCGCGCACGGCGGTGTCGACCATCATCTGCCCCGCGCTGGTCATCCGGATGCGCCGGCCGCGCACGACCAGCGCCTGGCCGAGTTCGCTCTCCATGCGCTTGATGAGGTGGCTGATCGCCGGCTGCGTGAGTTGCAATGCTTCCGCCGCGAGCGTGAAGCTGCCCGATTCGGCGACCGCCGCCAAGGCCCGGAGTTGTTGTAGGGAGATTTCTTCCATGCTGCGCGCCTGCCATAAGCAGGGCTCATAGTTGGATAAAGCGGATTATCTGGCTTGATGCGTCTGCGATGCATAGCATTCGGGGTTCATCACAGCGACACAATCCAGACCATGAAACGCAATCAGTTCATCAAGGCCTGCGCCGCCGCGCTGTGCCTGGCCGCCTCGACCGCCAGTCTTGCGCAGACCTTTCCGACCAAGCCGATCCGGTTGATCGTGCCGTTCCCGGCTGGTGGCGCGACGGACCTGTTCGCGCGCACCCTGTCGCAGAAGATGGGCGAGAAGCTCGGCGGCACGCTGGTCATCGACAACAAGCCGGGTGCTGGCGGCGCGATCGGCTCCGACCTCGCGGCCAAGGCGCCGGCCGATGGATACACGCTGCTGCTGGCCACGACGAGCACGCACTCGATCGGCCCGTTCATCAGCAAGGTGCCCTACGACACGGTGCACGACTTCACGCCGATCGCACATGTCGGTGACGCGCCGAGCATCATGCTCGTGCCGAACAGCTCGCCCGCGAAGACGGTGCGCGAATGGATCGACTACGCAAAGAAGAACCCCGGCAAGCTCAACTACGCGTCGAGCGGCAACGGCACCATCGTGCAGCTCACGGCGGAGCTCTTCAAGGCGCAGGCGGGCATCTTCGTGACGCACATCCCGTACAAGGGCACGGCGCTGGCGATTCCGGACCTGATCACGGGCAAGGTCGACGTGCTCTTCGATGCGCTGCCCACGGGCATGCCCTACGTGCGGGACGGCCGCCTGCGTGCGCTCGGCGTGACTTCGCTCAAGCGTAGCCCGCTCGCTCCGGACCTTCCGCCGATTGCGGACACGCTGCCGGGCTTCGAGTCGAACACCTGGTTCGGCCTCTACGGCCCGAAGGGCCTGCCGGCGGATCTGGTGGCTCGCATCAACGCCGCCGCAAACCAGGCGCTGTCGGATCCTGAAACGCGCGACAAGCTCGCCCGCCTGGGCATTTCGCCGGCGACCGGTACGCCGGCCCAGTTTGCGAGCATGGTGGCTGAAGACACCGCCAAGTGGAAAAAGATCATCGTCGAACGCAAGATCACCGGGGACTGAACATGAAGTTTGACTACGCCAATCCGTACACCTCGACGCGCATCCCGGTCTTTGCGCGCAACGTGGTTTCCACCTCGCATCCGCTGGCTTCGCAGGCGGGGCTGCGCATCCTCTACCAGGGCGGCAACGCCGTCGATGCGGCCATCGCAACGGCAGCCGCGATGACGATCGTCGAGCCGGTGAGCAACGGCCTCGGCAGCGATGCCTTCTGCATCCTGTGGGACGGCAAGAAGCTGCATGGACTCAATGGCTCCGGCTGCGCGCCGCAGGCCTGGACGCCGGAATACTTCCGCCGCAAGTACGGCAACGATGCGGCCACGCCGCCCCAGCGCGGCATGGACTCGGTCACCGTGCCGGGCGCCGTGGCGAGCTGGGTCGCGCTGTCGGAGCGCTTCGGCAAGCTGCCTTTTGCCGACCTGATGGCACCGGCGATCGAGATCGCCGAGCGGGGCTACCTGATGCCGCCGGTGGTGCAGCAGAAGTGGGCCGCGGCGACGCCGATCCTTCGGTCGCAGCCGGGCTTCGAACAGGGCTTCCTGCCGTGGGGGCGTGCGCCTGAGGTTGGCGAGCTGTTCCGCTTTCCTGCCGCCGCACGCGCGCTGAAGGCCATTGCCGCGACCAGGGGAGAGGCTTTCTACAGCGGCGAAATCGCGGCGGCGCTCGAGAAGTTCTCCACCGCGAACGGCGGCAGCCTGAAGGTGAGCGACCTCGCCAACTGGAAGCCCGAGTGGGTCGAGCCGATCGCACAGGAATACCGCGGGCACACATTGCACGAGATCCCGCCGAACGGGCAGGGCATCGCGGCGCTCATCGCGCTCGGCATCCTGAAGCACTTCGACATCGCCTCGATCCCGGTCGATTCGGTCGCTTCGCAGCACCTGCAGATCGAGGCGATGAAGCTCGCCTTCGCCGACACCTACCGCTACGTGTCCGACCCATCGTCGATGGAGGTGACACCGCTGCAAATGCTGGATGACGCCTACCTGGCTTCGCGTGCCAGACTCATCGATGTGAAAAAGGCGCAGGATTTCAAGGCGGGCAACCCCGTCAAGGGCGGCACGATCTACCTCACCGCCGCAGACGAGAGCGGCATGATGGTGAGCTTCATCCAGAGCAACTACATGGGCTTCGGCTCGGGTTGCGTGGAGCCCGAGTTCGGCATCAGCCTGCAGAACCGCGGCCACGGCTTCAGCCTCAAGGCCGAGAGCCCGAACGTGGTTGCGCCCGGCAAGCGGCCCTTCCACACCATCATTCCCGCCTTCCTCACGAAGGACGGCGCACCGGTGATGAGCTTCGGCGTGATGGGCGGCAACATGCAGCCGCAAGGCCACATGCAGACGCTGGTGCGCATGCTCGACTACCGCCAGAGCCCGCAGGCCGCCTGCGACGCACCGCGCTGGCGCTTCAACTCGGGGCTGGAGATCAACGTCGAAGCGGCGATGAATCCGGCGACGGTGAAGGGCCTCGTCGAACTCGGCCACAAGGTCGACGTCATCAACGATTCCTACCAGGACTTCGGAGCAGGCCAGTTCATCTGGCGCGCCGGCGATCCGGCGGTGGAAGGCTACGTCGCCGCGAGCGACGCGCGTCGCGACGGCCTCGCGGCCGGGTTCTGACAGGTGCAGGCGGAGCCGCACGCACATAAACGTCTCGGCCCGGGCCTCGCGCTGGCGACGCTCGGTGCCATCGCCTTCAGCGGCAAGGCGATCATCGTCAAGCTCGCGTACCGCTACGGCGTCGATGCGGTCACGCTGATCATGCTGCGCATGCTCTTCGCGCTGCCACTGTTCGCGGTCATGGCGTGGTGGGCGGGGCGCGGCAAGCCGCCGCTCACGCGGCGCGACTGGTTCGGCGTGGTGGGACTGGGTTTCTCGGGCTACTACCTGGCGAGCTTTCTCGACTTCGCCGGGCTGGCCTACATCACCGCGAGCCTGGAGCGGCTCATCCTCTATCTCAACCCGACACTGGTGCTGTTCTTCGGTTGGGTGTTCTATCGCCGGCGCATTACGCGCGGTCAGTTCATGGGCATGGCGATCAGCTACGCGGGTGTGCTGCTGGTCTTCGGTCATGAAGTGCAACTGGGGCACAGCGCAGCGGCGGCCTGGGGTGCATTGCTCGTGTTCCTGAGCGCAGTCAGCTATGCGCTCTATCTCGTCGCGAGCGGCGAGTTCGTCAAGCGCCTGGGCTCGCTGCGGCTCGTGGGGCTGGCGACGAGCGTGGCCTGCCTGCTGTGCATCGGGCAGTTCCTGCTCCTGCGGCCGATCGGCTCGGCCTTCCAGGTGGCGCCCCAGGTGATCTGGCTCTCCATCCTCAACGCGACCCTGTGCACCGCGCTGCCGGTCCTTGCCGTCATGATGGCCATCGAGCGCATCGGCCCCGCCATGGCGGCGCAAACGGGTATGGTTGGGCCCATGTCGACCATCCTCATGGGGGTCGTCATCCTCGGCGAACCCTTCACAGCGTGGATCGCAGCCGGCACTGCGCTGGTGATCGCCGGCATCTTCGTATTCACACGCATGGGCCGTTGAGCCCGGAGGACACAACATGGATTTGGGAATCGCAGGCAAGACCGCGCTCGTGTGCGGCGCAAGCAAGGGCCTGGGCTACGGTTGCGCGGAAGCGCTGGTGCGCGATGGCGTCAACGTGGTGATCGTGGCGCGTGGCGCCGAGGCGCTCGACGCGGCGGCGAAGTCGCTCGAAGCCATCGCCGCGACGCATCCGGCCAAGCCCTTCGTCAAGCATGTCGCGGCGGACATCACGACAGCCGAGGGCCGCGCTGCCGCCTTTGCGCTGCACAAGGATTTCGACATCGTCATCACCAATGCCGGTGGCCCGCCGCCCGGCGATTTCCGCGAGTGGGACCGTGAGGCATGGATCAAGGCGGTGGATGCCAACATGCTGACACCGATCGAACTGATCAAGGCAACCGTGGACGGCATGGCGGCCCGCGGTTTCGGGCGCATCGTCAACATCACGTCCAGCGCGGTGAAGTCGCCGATCGACATCCTGGGTCTGAGCAACGGGGCTCGCAGCGGCCTGACCGGCTTCGTGGCCGGACTCTCGCGATCGAGCATTGCAGCCAAGGGCGTGACGATCAATAACCTGCTGCCGGGCGCTTTCGATACCGATCGCCTGCGCGGAACGATGCTGGGCGCAGTCAAGAAAACCGGCCAGGACATGGACACGATCCGTGCGGCACGGCAGAAGACCATTCCGGCGGGTCGCTTCGGTACCGCCACCGAGTTCGGCGCGATCTGCGCCTTCCTCTGCAGCGTGCATGCGGGCTACATGACCGGGCAGAACGTGCTCGCCGACGGCGGCGCCTACCCGGGCACTTACTGAGTCGACGGTCAGCGGTGGGACGACACCCAGATCCCGCCCACGATCAGGATGAATGCGGCGCCGTGGAACCACTGCGGCACCTCCCCAAGGAACGCCGCCGAGAGTAGCGCCGCGAACAGCGGGGTGAGATTGCTGAAGAACCCGGCCGTCTGAGGCCCGGCGCGCTGCACGCCGAGGCCCCAGCACCGATAGGCCAGAAGCGCCGGGCCGAGGGTGATGAACACCAGCGCTGCCGCGAGCGGCCATCCCCAGTCGATGTGCGCATCGGTCACTGTCCATTCGCCGGCCGCGAAGAGCGCCGACCACGCGAGCCCGAACACCATCTGCGCCATCAGGAACGAAGCCCAGTCGCGGCGCGCTTCGGCCGGCTCGGTGGTGCGCGACAGCATCCAGCTGTAGAACGCCCAGGAGATGGTGGCCAGCATCATGTAGAGATCGCCCGGCACCAGCCGCAGTGCGGCGAGTTGTTCCCAATGGCCCCGGCTCAGCACGAACAAGACGCCCACCATGGACAACGCGGCGCCGAACAGCTGGCGCGCAGTGATCTTCGCGCCGAAGAAGAGCGTGCCGGTCGCGAGCATCCACAGGGGCATGCTCGATCCGACCAGCGTCACGTTGACCGGCGTCGATGTCTGCAGCGCCAGGTATTGGAAGGCGTTGTAGCAGCCGATGCCGAGCAGGCCGAGCACGGTGAAGCGCTTCCAGTGCGCCCACAACGGGCTCCTGGGGCTGATCATCGATGCGGCGAACGGCAGCAGCACGATGAAAGCGAGAAGCCAGCGGATGAAGTTCAGCGTCATCGGCGAGACGAGGTCCCGCACCACGCGGCCGACGACGGCATTGCCAGCCCACAGCAGGGGCGGCACCGCAAGAAGAAGGGCGGTGCCCGGACTCAATCGCTGCTGCATGGGCATCGACTGTAGCGGCTCCTTGCATCTTGTCCCGAAGCCGGCAGCCTCGCCCAGTCCGTGGCAGCATACGCGGCTCGTTCGAGAAGGAATCAAACCATGAGCAAAGCCGTCCGCATCGACCGCAATGGCGGTCCCGAGGAACTGAAGATCGTCGACGTCGAGGTCGGCGACCCCGGCCCCGGCGAGATCCGCATCCGCCACAAGGCGGTGGGCCTGAACTTCATCGACACCTACCAGCGCAGCGGGCTCTACCCGTTTCCGATGCCGCTGCAGCTTGGCATGGAAGCTTCCGGCATCGTCGAGTCGGTGGGCGAGGGCGTTACGCACCTGAAGGCCGGCGATCGCGCGGCCTATGCAAGCCAGCCGCCCGGCGCGTACAGCGAGCTGCGCGTCATGCCGAGCCGCAACGTCTGCAAGCTGCCCGATGCGATCTCGTTCGAGACCGGCGCCGCAATGATGCTCAAGGGCCTGACCGCCCAGTACCTGCTCAAGAAGACGCTGCCGGCGGAAGGCTTGCAGCCCGGCGACTTCATCCTGTTCCATGCGGCTGCGGGCGGCGTGGGACTGATCGCCTGCCAATGGGCCAAGGCATTGGGTCTGAAGCTCATCGGCACCGCGGGCACCGATGCCAAGTGCCAGCTGGCGCTGGACCACGGCGCAGCGCACGCGATCAACTACAGCAAGGAGAACTTCGCGGCGCGTGTGAAGGAGATCACCGGCGGCAAGGGCGTGAAGGTGGTCTACGACTCGGTAGGCAAGGACACCTTCGAGGGCTCGCTCGAATGCCTGCGGCCTTTCGGTCTGCTCGCGATCTTCGGCAACGGGTCGGGGCCGGTGCCGCCCTTCAATCTCGGCTTGCTCGGGGCGAAGGGCTCGCTCTACGTCACGCGACCGACGCTCTTCACACACATCGCGACGCGTGAGAGCACGCAGGCCATGGCGGACGATCTGTTCGCGGTGGTCGAAAGCGGCGCGGTGAAGATCCCGATCGACCAACGCTACCGCCTCGAAGACGTGCAGCAGGCGCACCGCGATCTCGAAGCCCGCAAGACCACGGGCTGCACGATCCTGACCTTGTGATCGTCTAACGAAGTTCGCTGAGGCGCGACTCGCGTACGCGAGTCGGCGCCAGCGCGCCAGCCGATTCAAGGATCGGATAGGCGATCGAGCAGATGTGCGAGTTGATGCGCTTAAGCTCGCTGATCAGGTCGATGTGCAGCGAGCTCGTCTCGATGCTCGACGCGGTCTGCTCGGTCAGCCGGCCCAGGTGCGTGGTCGCGTAGGCACGCTCCAGATCGCGAAAGCGCGCCTTTTCCTCCAGCAGCCGCTGCGCGTCGCGCACGTTGCCATTGAGGAACACGCTCATGCTCAGCCGCAGATTGGCGACCAGCCGTTCGTGCAGTTCGACGATCTCGCGCATGCCGGCATCGGAGAAGTTGCGCTGCGGTTTGATCTTCTTGTCCTCGATGTCGATGATCACCCGCTCGATGATGTCGCCGATCTGCTCCATGTTGATCGTGAAGCTGATGATGTCGGTCCAGCGGCGGCTCTCTTCCTCGCCCAGTGCCTCGCGCGAGATCTTGGTCAGGTAGTACTTGATGGCCGAATAGAGCTGGTCCACCGTGTCGTCGAGATTGCGCAGTTCCAGCGCAAGCTTGAGATCGTTGTTGCGGATCACGTTGAGCACGCCGATCAGCATGGTCTCGACCACGTCCGCCTGGTGCAATGCTTCGCGGGCGGCATTCGAGATGGCCAGCGTGGGCGTCGAGAGTGCCGAAGGATCTAGGTGCTGCGGGCGTCGCGTGGCGGCCGGTTCCTCGGGCGCTGGCAGCAGCCGGGTCACCCATTTCGCCACCACACTCGTGAGGCCGATGAAGCCGACACTGATGACGACATTGAACGCGAGGTGATACAGCACGACCAGATGGGTGGCGTCGCCGATGTAGGGGCGGACTTCCCGCAGCCAGAGCCCGACGAAGGGTGCGGCGATCGCGACGCCGAGCAGCTTGAAGATCAGGTTGCCGACCGTGACCCGCCGCACCTCGACCGACGATTTCGCCGTGGTGAGCACCGCGAGCAGGCCGCTGCCGAGATTGGCGCCAAGGACCAGCCCCAGCGCGACGTCGAGCGGCACCACGTTTGAGCTGGCCATTGCCGCGACCAGCAGCACGATCGCGAGGCTCGAATAGGCCAGGATCGCGAGCCCCGCGCCGATGGTGATTTCGAGCAGCACGTCGCTGTTGATCGAGGCCAGCACCGCACGCATGGCCGGACTTTCGAAGAGCGGCCCGGTCGCTTCGACGACGAGCTGCAGCGCCAGCAGCATCAGGCCCAACCCGATGAGCACGCGCCCGACACGGCCCGCGGGACTCGCCGACCGCGTGATGAAGAGCACCACCCCGACGAAGATGAAGAGCGGCGAGAGCCATGAGAGGTCGGCGGAGAAGAGCACCGACATCAGCGCAGTGCCGATGTCCGCACCGCGCATCACTGCCAGTGCGGCAGGAAGTGTGACGAGCCCCTGGCCCACGAACGACGAGGTCATCAGTGAGGTGGCGGTGCTCGACTGCACCAGTGCCGTCACGCCGATCCCCGACAGCGCCGCAGTGAAGCGGTTGCGCATGCTGTGCACGAGGATCCTGCGCAGGTCGGCGCCGAAGACCCGCAGCACCCCCGTTCGAACGAGATGGGTGCCCCACACCAGCAGCGCGATCGCTGCGAGCAGATTCAACAAGTGCTTCATGGAAGAGAAGCACTATAGAGCACGCGACTTCGATCGCGTACCGGATCAGGCCTTCACTTGCCGCGTCGTACGCGCCTTAGCTCATCAAGGATGAGGCAGATCGCGCCGATGGTGATGGCGCTGTCGGCCACGTTGAAGGCGGGGAAGTGCCGGCCGGCCAGATGGAAGTCGAGAAAGTCGACCACGTAGCCGTGCATCATCCGGTCGATCACGTTGCCGATCGCACCGCCGAGGATGGCCGCCATCGAGAAGCAGAAGAGCTTCTGCCCCGCGTGCGACTTCAGCATCCAGATGATGAAGATCGCGGCCCCTATACCGATCGCCATGAAGAACCAGCGCTGCCAGCCGTCCGCGCCGGCCAGGAACGAGAACGCCGCACCGGTGTTGTGCGCGCGGACCACGTTGAAGAAGCTGGTGACGTAGGTCACGTCGCCGTACTTGTAGTAGCCGAGGATCAGCGTCTTGGTGAACTGGTCGATGATGACGATGACCAGCGCCAGGCCGAGCCAGGGCCAGATACCGAGGCCCTGGGAGCCCGAGGAACGGCGGGCCATCAGGCGATGTTCCTTGCTTCGCCCGCGCCGTAGAGATTGCTCGTGCAACGTCCGCAGATGGCCGGATGGGCCGGGTCGTGGCCGACATCGTCACGCCAGTGCCAGCAACGCTCGCACTTGGTGGCCTTGCTCGCGGTCACAGTGGCCGCGAGCGTGTCGCCGGCCGCCAGCGCAACGGCCGATGTGATGAAGACGAACTTCAGGTCGTCGCCCAGCGATGCGAGCAGCGCGTGGTCGTCGGCCGGCGCCGTGATCGTCACGTTGGCCTGTAGCGACGAGCCGACCTGGCCCTCCGCGCGCACCGCTTCGATCTCCTTGTTGACCGCATCGCGGATCTCGCGAATGCGGTTCCACTTGGCAAGCAGCGCATCCTCGGCCGTGCCGAGATCGCTGTAGGTCTGCACGAAGATCGACTGGCCGTCGCCGCAGAACTTCCACGCCTCCTCGGCGGTGAAGCTAAGGAACGGCGCCATCCAGCGCAGCATCGCCTGCGTGATGTGCCAGAGCGCGGTCTGCGCACTGCGGCGCGCGCGCGAGCCGGGCGCCGTGGTGTAGAGGCGGTCCTTCAGCACGTCGAGATAGAACGCGCCGAGGTCTTCGGAGCAGTACACCTGCAGCTTGGCGACCACCGGATGGAACTCGTAGACCTTGTAGTGCGCGAGGATCTCGGCCTGGAATTGCGCGGCGCGGCTGAGCGCGTAACGGTCGATCTCGAGCAGTTCGCCGAGCGGCACGGCGTCCTTCTTGATGTCGAAGTCGCTGGTGTTCGCGAGCAGGAAGCGCAGCGTGTTGCGGATGCGGCGGTACGCATCGACCACGCGCGCGAGGATCTTGTCGTCGCCCGCGATGTCGCCCGAATAGTCGCTCGCGGCCACCCACAGGCGGGTGATCTCGGCGCCGAGCTTCTTGTTCACTTCCTGCGGGTCGATGCCGTTGCCGAGCGACTTGCTCATCTTGCGGCCTTGGCTGTCAACCGTGAAGCCGTGCGTCAGCAGGCCGCGATACGGCGCGCGGCCTTCGAGTGCGCAGGCGAGGAGCAGCGACGAGTGGAACCACCCGCGATGTTGGTCATGGCCTTCGAGGTAGAGGTCGGCTTCAGGGCCGGTCTCGTGGTGCACGTTCGGGTGCGTGCCGCGCAGCACATGCGAGAAGGTCGAGCCCGAATCGAACCAGACCTCCAGGATGTCGGTGCTCTTGGTGTAGTGCGGCGCGTCCGTAGCGCCAAGGATCTCCTCGGCCGTCACGCGGCTCCAGGCTTCGATACCGCCCTTTTCGACGATGTCGGCTGCCTGATCGAGGATCTCCATCGTGCGTGGGTGCAGCTCGCCCGAATCCCTGTGCAGGAAGAACGGGATCGGCACGCCCCAGCTGCGCTGGCGGCTGATGCACCAGTCGGGCCGGTTGGCGATCATGTCGTGCAGGCGTGCCCGACCGTTCTCGGGGTAGAAGCTGGTCTGTTCGATCGCTTCGAGCGCAGTCTCGCGCAGCGTCTTCGGCGCCTTGTCCTTGGTGAAGACGCCTTCGCCTTCGTCCATGCGGATGAACCACTGCGCAGCCGCACGGTAGATCACCGGCGTCTTGTGGCGCCAGCAGTGCGGGTAGCTGTGGGTGATCTGCTCGGTGGTCATCAGGCGGCCGGCGTCACGCAGGGCGTGGATGATGACCGGCACCGCCTTCCAGATGTTCTGGCCGCCGAAGAGCGGAAAGTCGGCCGCATACGAGCCGTTGCCCTGGACCGGATTCAGGATGTCGTCGTACTTGACGCCGTGCGCGATGCAGGAGTTGAAGTCTTCCACGCCGTAGGCGGGCGACGAGTGGACCAGGCCGGTGCCGTCGTCCGCAGTCGCGTAGTCGGCCAGATAGACCGGCGACAGGCGGCGGAAGCCTGCGTCCACGTCATACAGCGGATGCTCGAACTCGAGGCCGCCGAGGCGCTCGCCCTTGACGGTCGCGAGCACCTTGCCGTCGAGCGCATAGCGCGTCATGCACATCTCAACCAGCGAATTCGCGAGGACGAGCAGGCCGCGTTCGGTGTCGACCAGCGAGTACTCGAGCTCGGGGTTGAGGTTGATCGCCTGGTTGGCAGGGATCGTCCAGGCGGTGGTAGTCCAGATGACCGCGAAGGCGTCCTTGTGCAGTGCGGGCAGGCCGAAGGCCGCGGCGAGCTTGGCCGGGTCATGCGCCTTGAAGGCGACGTCGAGCGTCTGCGACTTCTTGTCGGCGTATTCGATTTCGAACTCGGCCAGCGACGAGCCGCAGTCGAAGCACCAGTACACCGGCTTCAGACCGCGATAGACGAAGCCGCGCTCGATCACGCGCTTGAACGCGCGGATCTCGCCCGCCTCGTTCGCGAAATCCATTGTCTTGTAGGGATGGTCCCATTCGCCCAGCACGCCGAGGCGCTGGAAGTCGGTCATCTGCTGCGCGATCTGTTCGGTCGCGTAGGCACGGCTCTTGGCCTGCATCTCGTCGCGACTCAGGTTGCGGCCGTATTTCTTTTCGATCGCGTTCTCGATCGGCAGGCCGTGGCAGTCCCAGCCCGGCACGTAGAGCGCGTCGAAGCCTTCGAGCTGGCGCGCCTTGGTGATCATGTCCTTGAGGATCTTGTTGACCGCGTGACCCATGTGGATCTGCCCGTTGGCATAGGGGGGGCCGTCGTGCAGGATGAACTTTGGGGCGCCGAGTCGCGCGTCGCGCAGGCGGTGGTAGATGCCTTGCTCTTCCCATTCCTTGACCCAGCCTGGCTCGCGCTTGGGCAGGTCGCCTCGCATCGGGAAGGGGGTGTCGGGCAGGTTCAGCGTGGCGCGGTAATCGGTGCCGCCGTCGGTCTTGTTGTCAGCCATGGAAGTTCCAGAAATCTGCGCTGCCGTGCAACGCGCGAAGGGATCGAAAAAGCGTTCGGCCTTCGCGGGACAAGGCTCGGCCGGACGCGGCGGAAAGCGAAGGTCCCGCTTTAAATTCGATCGCGCGTGGTCTGGCGATGGGTCTCGGCGTGGGTGGAAGCAAAGAATGCACGCGCGTCGCGACCGTCCTTCGCGATGCCCGCCGTGAGGGCCTCGAGGCTGGTGTAGCGCAATTCGTCGTGCAATTTGTGCAGCAGTTCCACGCGGACGATTTTACCGTAGGCCCCCTCAGAGCCGAGATCGGCGGGCCAGTCCAGGCAGTGAGTTTCGAGCAGCACACGGCCGCCGTTCACATCATTGGCGTCGAGAGAAGGGCGCACGCCGAGGTTCGCGACGCCCGGGAGCGGCTTCTCGGTCAGGCCATGCACCAGCACCGCGAAGATGCCGTTGGCAGCGGGCTTCCAGTGCTTGAAGCGCAGATTGAGGGTTCGGAAACCGTCGTTGCGGCCCGGAGCGGACGCCCCAAGCGCCCGGCCCAGCTTGCGGCCGTGGACCACATGCCCCGAGATGGCGTACGGCCGCCCGAGCAGCGCCTGGGCGTCGGCCATCCGTCCTTCGGCAAGCGCGTCGCGCACGGCCGAACTCGACACGCGCAGTCCGTGGACTTCGTAGCTGTTCATCCGCGCGACATCGAAGCCGGACTGCTCCCCGGCGCGGTCGAGCATGTCGTAGTCGCCTGCGCGCTTGGCGCCGAAGCGGAAGTCGTCGCCGACCAGGATGTACTTGGCGCCCAGACCTTCGATGAGCACATGGCGGATGAAATCTTCGGGTGATTGCGAAGCCAGCCGGGAGTCGAACGGAAGAACGATGGTCTGCCCGACCCCGCAGGCGGCCAATTCGCCGAGTTTGTCGCGCAGGGTGCCGATGCGCGCCGGCGCCAACTCAGGCCGCTTGGTCACCGCCGCGAAGTAGTCGCGTGGATGCGGCTCGAACGTCAGCACGCAGCTCGGCAGCCCTCGAACCCGGGCCTCGGCATTGAGCAGCCCGAGCATGGCCTGGTGACCTCGGTGGACACCGTCGAAGTTGCCAATGGTCAGGGCGCAGGCCGGAGCCACCCCCGGATGCCGAAAACCCCGGAAAATCTGCATCGGTCGGTATCTTTTTGATAGCACTTCGAGCCCGCAGAATGGGCACAACAGCGCGTTTTGTCACAAAGCCGGTATATTGTGACGCACTGCGTCATGCGCGAGCCGTTCCGGCGGGCGTCATGTCTTGGTCTTTCCGTGTTTCCTTCGAATGAGGAGCGTGTGGTGAAGGTCTTGAAGCTGTCGGCCCAAGGGCTGCCCCAATCGTGGATTTCGCTCGAACAGGCGGTGATCCACTACGCCTCCGACGAGGTTCGGTGGGAAGTGGGCGCTCAGGTGGCGGTGTTCAGGGGCGGACACAACGCGATCACGGGCCAGCAGTCGCAGATTGCGGTCAACAGCATCATCGGCACCAAGGGCGTGCCGCGCATCAATCCCTTCATGCAGCGGCCCGGGCTGACCAACGCGAAGCTCTTTGCGCGTGACCGGAACGTCTGCGCCTATTGCGGCGGCCACTTCCATGAGGAAGAGCTGACCCGCGAGCACATCATTCCCTTCGCCCAGAACGGCATCGACACCTGGATGAACGTGGTGACGGCGTGCCGCCCTTGCAACCATCGCAAGAGCAGCCGCACGCCAGAGCAGGCTGGAATGGCGCTGCTCTATACGCCGTATGTGCCGAGCCTGTGGGAAGACTTCATCCTGCGCAATCGCCGCATTCTGGCTGACCAGATGGAGTTCCTGATGGCGCATCTGCCCCAGACCTCCAGGTTGCACGGCTAGCGACGCTCAATAGGTCAGTTCGAGCACGCTGACTTCGCCGCGCGACGCAGGCCATGTCTGGCCGACCAGCTTCTCCCCGTTGAATTCGGCCTCGACCGTGCGGACGGCATCGCTCGCGAGCTTGATCTTCGAGCTTGAAACCCCCGAACCCGTCGGCGGCACGCCGGGTGGCAGGGTTTGCCCGTCGAAACGCAAGCTGTCGCGTTCCACATCGAAGTAGCCGCGCGGGCGCGTGAAAGTCACCAGTGACTTGGCGTCGCGATCGGTGTCGGCGATGCGCTCCGGCCGCAGATGAACCACGCTGCTTGAGCGCGGGAACGGGCTGCGATAGATGTGCGTGGTCGCGTAGCCCGGCGCGCTCAGCACGAATTCGTAGCGTGTGTCGGGCCGGCCTTGAAATGGTCCCCAGCGGCCGTCCTGAGAAATGGTCTGCTGCCAGACCGCAGGCCCGCTCCGCGCGCCGGTGGAGGCGTCGATGGCAAAGACTTCGAGGCGGGCGCCGATCAAGGGGAGGTTGTTGCTGAAGGCGCCGCTGTCCGGCTTCAGCGGATCGAGGCCAAGGCCGGTGACGCGGCCAGACAGCGTGACCTGCGCTTCAGGCTCGATCTTGAGCGTGCGCGGCGCTTCGCCAGTGAGAAAGCGCCAGGTGGCGTCGAAGGCGGCGGGCGAGAACGAGGTTTCCCGATGGTCCACGCGCGGCAGCACCACGTTGGTCGCGCCTTTGAGTGCCGGGCCGTCGAAGCCCACGTTGGTGGGCGTTCCCCTGATGCCGATCCAGATGCCGTCGGGCTGCGCGTACTTGTCGTTCTTGTCGGAACGCAGGGTCAGCCACTTCACGCCGGACGGTACTTCATCGCCATTGCCGTTCTTCGGCGCATTGAGCTGCTGCAGAAACGGGCTCAGCCCTGAGAACTCACTGCGCTCCTGCCGCCCCTTGATCGACCAGATGCCGTGTGCCGGGTTGCCGCCGAGCACGACATGGCTGACGACACGGTCACCGCCGCCGTTCTGGACGTAGTTCCGGATCGCGTTGCCGCCGCGCGAGTTGCCGATCAGCACCACCTGCGTGGCACCGGTCGTTTTCAGTACGCGCTCCACTTCCGCTTTCAGGAAGGCCATCGATTCCGCGGTGGAACTGCGGCCGGGCTGCGCCACGGTGTCGTCGTCGCGCGCCAGCGGAAAAGGCTGGTCGAGCGCGAAGAGCCGGTCGCGCGGCCAGCCGTTGGATTCGAAGCGCCAGATCGTCGTCTGCCATAGCGCAGCCGAATCGCCGTTGCCATGCACGAAGACGATCGGAGGACGCTCGCTGCTGGAGCGCGGCGTGGTGCAGGCGGCGAGCATGGTCGTCGAAAAACCGAGAAGTAGCAGTTGGCGGCGAGTGTGCATGTTGAATGGCTTTCCAAAGAAAACGCCCGCCAGCTTGGGGCTGGCGGGCGTCGCATCTGTCGCGATCGGCGGTGGTTCGTTGTCAGGCGAAGACGCCCGCGTGGTCCTGCATGCGTGCCGACACTTCGCCGAGATGGTGCAGGGTATCGCCGAAGGTCATCTCGAGTTGCGTGAGCTTCTTGAAGTAGTGGCTCACGATGTATTCGTCGGTCACCCCAATGCCGCCATGCAACTGCACGGACTGCTGGCTGACGAAGCGCATCGAGTTGCCCAACTGGTACTTGGCGCGTGCCAGTGCCTGGCGGCGCTCGGCGGCGGGTGCGTTGAGCTTCAGGGTGGCGTAGTAGCTCATCGAACGGGCCAGTTCGAGCTGCATCTTCATGTCGGCCACGCGATGGCGAAGGGCCTGGAAGGTGGCGATCGCCACGCCGAACTGCTTGCGCGTGTTCATGTACTCGACGGTGATCTCGAGCGTCTTGTCCATCACGCCGACCGCTTCGGCGCAGGTGGCGGCGATGCCGATGTCCACGGCGCGTTCGAGCTCGGGGAGGCCGTCCTGCGTGATGAGCGTGGCCGCGGCCTTGTCGAAGATGACTTCGGCGGCACGGCTGCCATCCTGCGTGCCGTAGCCGCGAGCGGCGACGCCATCGGCCGAGCGCTCGACCAGGAAGAGGGCGATCTTGCCGTCGACTTGCGCCGGCACGATGAAGGCGTCCGCTTCGTCGCCGGCGGGCACCAGACTCTTCGCGCCGCTGACGGTCCAGCCGTTGCCGGTCTTTGCGGCCTTGGCCTCGCAAACGTCGAGCCGGTAGCGCGCCTTGCGCTCCTGGTAGGCAAGCACCACCATCGCCTGTCCGCCCGCGATGCGCGGCAGCCAGTTGTCCTTGGTGTCTTCGTCGGCGTGGGCAGCGAGCACGGCACCGGCGATGAAGGATTGCGAGAGCGGCTCCAGAACGATGCCGCGGCCGAGCTCTTCCATCACGACCATGCCCTCGACGGGGCCCATGCCCAGGCCGCCTTCATCTTCGGGGATGTAGAGGCCGCCCAGACCGAGTTCGGCGAGTTCGTCCCAAGCCTCGCGGGAGAAGCCACCCGCGGCTTCGGTGGCCCGGCGACGTTCGAAGCCGTAGCCCTTTTCGACCCACTTGGCGACCGCGTCGCGAAGCTGTTGCTGGTCGTCGCTGAAATTGAAGTCCATTGCTTGATCCTTGTGAGTCCGCGTTCAGCCCAAGACCGTCTGCGCGACGATGTTGCGTTGCACTTCATTGCTGCCACCGTAGATGGTGGTCTTGCGCATATTGAAGTAGGTCGACGAAAGCGGTGCGAGCTGCGGATGACCGCCAGGGAAGTCGCCCTGCCAGCCGGCCTCCATGGCTTCGCGCACCAGCGGCAGCGAATAGGGGCCACCCGCCAGCATCATCAGTTCGGAGTAGCGTTGCTGGATCTCGCTGCCCTTGATCTTGAGCAGGCCGGCGATGTCGAGCGAGTTCTTGCCTGAAGTCGCGGCCGAGAGGACGCGCAGCACCAGCATTTCGAGCGCGACCACGTCGACTTCGAGCTTGGCGATCTCGTCGCGGAAGCGCTGGTCTTCCCAGACGCCTTCGCTCTTCGCGATGCGCTTGAGGCGCTCCAGCTCGCGCTTGGCGCGGTTCACGTCCGCGATGTTGGTGCGCTCATGGGAGAGCAGGTGTTTGGCGTAGGTCCAGCCCTTGTTCTCTTCGCCGATGAGGTTCTCTGCGGGCACCTCGACGTTGTCAAAGAAGACTTCATTGACCTCGTGGCCGCCGTCCAGCAGCTTGATCGGCCGCACCGTGACGCCAGGCGACTTCATGTCGATCAGCAGGAAGCTGATGCCGGTCTGCGGCTTGCCTTCGTTGCTGGTACGCACCAGGCAGAAGATCCATTCGCCGTATTGGCCGAGGGTGGTCCAGGTCTTCTGGCCATTGACGATGTATTTGTCGCCCTTGCGCTCGGCCTTGGTCTTGACCGATGCCAGGTCGGAACCCGAACCCGGCTCGCTGTAGCCCTGGCTCCACCAGACTTCGCCGCTCGCGATGCCGGGGAGGAAGCGCTTGTGCTGCTCGGCGTTGCCGTAGGCCATGATGACCGGGGCGACCATCACGGGGCCGAAAGGAATGATGCGGGGCGCGCCTGCGAGAGCGGCTTCTTCCTCGAACAGGTGCTTTTCGACCGCGGTCCAGCCGGGGCCGCCGAACTCCTTGGGCCAGCCGTAGCCCAGCCAGCCCTTCTTGCCCAGGATCTTGGCCCAGCGCTGCAAATCGTCGCGCGTGAGTTCGAGGGCGTTGTGCACCTTGTGCGAAATTTCGGCGGGGAGGTTTTCTTTGACCCAGGCGCGAATCTCTTCGCGGAACTTCTGTTCTTCGGGCGTGAAGCTCAAATCCATGCGTGCCTCTCTGTGTTGATCGAACGCCGCGAAAGGCGGCGCGTCTCCGGGATCGGCGGTTTTAGCACGGTCGTGCTAGTTCGGGGTGTCCGCGCCGCGACAAGTCGGGGCCATCGAGGCGAGCACAGATAATCCCGCGTCCCATGAAGAACATTGTGATCCTGATTTCCGGCGGCGGCTCCAACATGGAAGCGATCGTCAAGACCGCCGAGAGCGAGCGCTGGGCGGCTCGCCTCGATGCGCGGGTCGGCGCGGTCATCAGCAACAAGGCCGATGCGGGGGGGCTCGCGATTGCCCGGGCGCACGGCATTTCGACGGCCGTGGTTTCGCACAAGGAATTCGCCAGTCGCGAGGAATTCGACGCTGCCTTGGCCAGGCAGGTCGATACTCACGCGCCGACGCTCGTGGTCCTCGCGGGATTCATGCGGATCCTGACGCCGTGGTTCGTGACGCGCTACGCCGGCAGGCTGATCAATATCCATCCGTCATTGCTGCCCGCCTTTCCGGGGTTGAACACGCACCGGCGCGCGATCGAGGCGGGTTGCCGGGTGGCCGGCGTCACGGTGCACGAAGTGACCACCGAACTCGATCACGGGCCGATCCTGGCGCAAGCGGCAGTGCCGGTATTGCCCGATGACACGCCAGATGCCTTGGCCGCGCGGGTGTTGGCTCAAGAACACAGGGTTTACCCTAGGGCGGTGTCCGAGTGGCTCCAGCGCATGGAAACAAACTGACACAATCCCTCTTGGCGCACCCGTGGGGGGAGGAGGTCGTTGCCAGCTTCTCGTCTAGTCGATCCTGACAAAACGTTGGAGGCTCACTCCGTCCACATCCACGGTCTCGCAGAACATGGCGGCCGGACGAACCCAGAGTCCACGCTCGCCATGGAGGGCGCGGTACAGCGTCATCGAGTCCAGCGTCTCGCTGTGGCGTACGGTGCCGATCACCTCGTATTCGCCGCCCTTGTAGTGGCGGTAGCGACCGGGTGGGGTTTCGAGCAATGGGGGAAGGCTGGCGTCTGACAAGCGGGGGCACTCCTTCGAAGGGCTGAAAGGTCAGGATGAATCGGGCGGATTTTGTACACCTGGTGCGGCTGAGCGAGCATGCCAGCGCCGACGACAGCCTCGGCTACCGGCGAGGCGTCGCCTTTTTCGCCGCTCTCGGATACCTGTGGGTCATCGCCTGCCTGGTTCTGGCGGTCGGCATCATCGCTTGGGTCATCGGCGGGCTGGGGCAGGGGGGGCGCTTCACCTTCACGCGCGGATGGCTGGTTCTTTTTGCGCTCGGCTTGCTGTGGGCTACATTGCGCGCGCTATGGGTCCGGCTGGAGGAGCCGGAGGGCGTGGAATTGCGGCGCGAGGACGCGCCCGGTCTTTTCGAAACGCTCGACCGCATCCGACAGCGGATCGACGGTCCTCCGGTTCATCGCGTTTATCTCGACAGCGATTTCAACGCCAGCATCCGCCAACTGCCGCGCTACGGCTTGTTCGGAGGGGCGATCAACTATCTCAACGTGGGCCTGCCGCTCCTCATGGCGCTGGACCGTCGTCGCCTCGTGTCCGTGCTGGCGCATGAGTACGGCCATTTGCGGGGCAACCATGGAAAGTTGAGCGCCTGGATTTACCGGACGCGCCTTTCATGGCTCAAGCTCGACGCCAACTTCCAGCGCGACGAGGGCTTGATGGCCTTTGCGTCACAGGCGTTCTTCCGTTGGTATTTCCCGCGCTTCGCTGCGAAGACCTTTGCCCTGGCGCGGCAGGACGAATACGAGGCCGACCGCGTCGCAGCCCGCCTGCTTGGGACGCGCGTGGTGGCCGCAGCGCTCAAGGAAATTTCGATCAAGAGCGACTGGTATGCGGACCGGTTCTGGCCCGGCCATTGGGCCCGTGCGATCGATGAGCCGGTGCCCGTGGGGCCGTTCTCTTCGTTGGCGCCGAAATTTTGTGCGCCGATCGACGAGGAGTTTGCCCGGTCGGCATTGCGCGGCGCCCTGCGCAGCATCAGCGACGTCGACGACACCCACCCCGTGTTGCGCGACCGGCTGGAAGCGCTGGATGAGAAATCCGTCGTGCCCTCGTGGTCGTCCAAATCGGCTCTGGCGCTGCTCGACGATGCGCCGAAGTGGATCGCGCATTTCGACGCTGAATGGTGCAGCGGTCATGAGAGTGACTGGAAGCAGCATCACGCCTACCTGGTGCGCGTGCGCGAGCGCGTGGCGGCGCTGACTGCGAGTGCCGGCCGCAACAACGCCGAGGAAATGGTCGAATGGGCCGATTGCGCCCGGCGACTCGATACCGAAGCCGACGTTCGAGCACTGTACGAGCGGGCGCTGCAAATCACGCCGAATCACCCCGGTGCCTTGCGCGGTCTGGCGCAGGTGCTGCCCGCGCGCGACCGTGCCCCCCGCCTCGCCATTCTCGAGCGCCTGCACGAGTCCAGCAACGCCAGCCAGTGGTGGGCCGCCAAGACCGCCGTGTCGATCCTCGAGGACCCCGACGCGGGGGCGCACGACGAGCGCTCCCTCAAGCTCTGGCGCGAACGGGCAAAAACCGCAGAGGCCGCCGAGCAGCGTGCTTGGGAAGAAATGACGGCGACTCCGTCCTTCACCCAGATCGCGCGCCATGATCTGAGTGACTTCGAACTCGGCGAGCTGCGAGCGGATCTCGTGCGCGCGAGCGCCGTCGCGCGCGCGTGGGTGGTGCGCAAGAACCTTCGGGAATTTCCCTGGCGACGCGCCTACATCGTGTTCCTGGAACTGCCTGGGCTCACCGACGACGAACGTTGGAGCCTTTGCCGCGAGCTCGAACAGACGCTTTCGCTGCCGGGCGCAGCGCTGGTCTTGTGGGCAGGGCATTCGCCCACGCTTGCCGAGATCGAGAGGCATGCGTTTGGGGCGATCTGGACGCGCTCCTCAAGCTGAGGCCGATCATGGCTGAGACAATCGGGGCATGCATCCCAAAGCCCTGCTTGAGGCCACGTCCGACTTGGTCGGCCTAGTCCTGAAATTCGATCATCCGGCCGACCAGGTCGTCTCCCGCTTCTTCCGCGATCATCGCGAGCTGGGCCCGCGTGAGCGCGCCACGCTGGCTGAGACGGTCTACACCGTCCTGCGCAAGAAGCTCCTTTTCGAGCATCTGGCGCGTTCGGGCTCCGGTCCGAAAGAGCGCCGGATGGCCATCCTCGGCTTCCACGGCCAAAGGGAGTTCCTCAAGAGCGCGTTAAACGAGACCGAAAGGCGCTGGCTCGACAACTGCGATTCGGTCAAGCCAGACGAGCTGCTTGAGCGCCACAAGCACAACCTGCCGGAATGGCTCGTCGAGCCGCTCAAGGCGCAGTTGGGTGACGAGTTCTGGGCGCTGGCGGACAACCTGCAGCAGCCGGCGCCGCTGGACCTCCGGGTCAATGCGCTCTCGGACAAGCGGGCCGACGTGCAAAAGGAGCTGGGCCTTACCGGCATCAAGTCGACGCCGACGCCGTATTCACCCTGGGGCCTTCGAATAGAGGGCAAGCCGGCGCTCACGAAGCTTGATGCTTTTGCCCGTGGCGCGGTGGAGGTCCAGGATGAGGGGTCGCAATTGCTCACGCTACTCCTCGAGGCGAAACGCGGCGAGATGGTGGTCGATTTCTGCGCCGGCGCCGGAGGGAAGACGCTTGCCATCGGCGCGACCATGCGCAACACGGGCAGGCTCTACGCTTTCGATACCTCCGCGCATAGGCTGGATGCGCTCAAACCGCGCCTGGCACGTAGCAAGCTGTCGAACGTTCATCCGGCCGCCATCGCGCACGAGCGCGACGACCGTATCAAGCGGCTGGCGGGCAAGATTGATCGGGTGCTGGTCGACGCGCCTTGTTCGGGGCTCGGCACCCTTCGGCGCAATCCCGACCTGAAGTGGCGCCAGTCGGCACAGTCGGTCCAGGAGCTCACAGCGAAGCAAGCCGCGATTCTGCAGAGTGCCTCGCGCCTCGTGAAATCGGGAGGGCGCCTTGTCTATGCGACCTGCAGCGTCTTGCCCGAGGAGAACGAGGCGATCGCCGAAGCCTTTGGCGCCGCAAACCCGGATTTCCAGTCGGTCGAAGCCGCTGAATTACTGGGCGGTCTGAAGGTCGAGGGCGCCGAAACCCTGTGTTCGGGCGGTGAGGTTGGGAAGCGCTTCCTTCGTTTGTGGCCCCATCGCCATGCGACTGATGGCTTCTTTGCCGCCGTCTGGAATCGGAAGTAGGTAAGACGCTCCAAAGACGGCCAAAACTTGCGACGGATCAAGGATTTAAGTCCCTTTTCAGGGGGTGAGCCATTAAAATCGCTGGTTACCTGAGGGCTGCACCTTCGTGTGGCCATGGAGTACCGAATTCAATGTTGCTTCCTGACTCTGCCGTCCTGAGCGCGGCCATCGATTGGCTCGGAAACGGCTTGTGGGATCTCACTTGGTGGCAGATCGTGCTGTACACGCTCGTCACCACGCACATCACGATTGCGGCTGTCACGATCTTCCTGCACCGCACGCAGACGCATCGGGCCATGGATCTCGGCCCGATCCCTTCGCATTTCTTTCGCTTCTGGCTGTGGATCGGCACCGGCATGGTGACCAAGGAGTGGGTCGCCATACACCGAAAGCACCACGCCAAGTGCGAAACCGAAGACGATCCGCACAGCCCGCAAGTGAAGGGCATCGACGAGGTCATGTGGCGCGGCGCCGAGCTGTATCGCAAGGAATCGAAGAATAAGGAAACGATGGAGCGTTTCGGCCACGGCACGCCCGATGACTGGCTGGAACGCAACCTGTATTCGCGATACAGCTGGCAGGGTGTGGGCCTGATGCTGATCCTCAACCTCGCGCTGTTTGGCGCCATCGGCCTGACGGTCTGGGCGGTCCAGATGCTGTGGATTCCTTTCTGGGCGGCTGGCGTGGTCAACGGTATTGGCCACTACTGGGGCTATCGCAACTTCGAAGCCACGGACGCCAGCACCAATCTGATCCCCTGGGGAATCATTATTGGTGGCGAAGAGCTGCACAACAACCACCATACCTATCCGACGTCGGCCAAGTTCTCGGTCAAGAAATACGAGTTCGATATCGGTTGGGTCTATATCAGCCTGATGCAGAAGATCGGCTGGGCCAAGGTCAAGAAGGTGCCGCCGAAGATGCAAATGGGCGATGTCCAGCCGGTGGCCGACGCCAAGACGTTGGAAGCCGTCATCGCCAATCGCTACGAGGTCATGGCGAACTTCGCGCGCGAGATGCGCCGTGCGACCAAGGATGAGCTTGCATCGCTGAAGGCCAAAGGCGCTGACCTATCTGTTCTCAAGGGGGCGAAGCGCTGGTTGCATCGCGATGACGACAAGGTGCCCGCTGCAGCGCGGACCCATCTCGTCCAGGCGCGCGCGGCCCATCCTGCGCTCGACAAGATGATGACGATGCGCGAAGAACTGCGTCAGCTGTGGCTCAACACCTCGCAATCGCGCGAACAACTCGCGGCTGATCTCGCGGCCTGGTGCCATCGGGCCGAGGCGAGCGGCATTGCCGGTCTGCGGGAGTTTTCAACGCGCCTGCGCGCTGCCCGCGCATAACAGTCCCGCGTATTGGCCAAAAGAAAAAGCCGGCTCATCGAGCCGGCTTTTTTGTGTCCCCGTGATTCTCGGAGTTTTACGATCGGGCAAAAGAAAACCCGCTGGATTGCAGCGGGTTTCTTGATAAGGCAAGCCTGAATTACTTCAGCTTGATTTCCTTGTATTCGACGTGTTTACGTGCCTTGGGATCGAACTTCATGATCGACATCTTTTCAGGCATCGTCTTCTTGTTCTTGCTGGTCGTGTAGAAATGGCCGGTACCTGCAGTGGATTCCAGCTTGATTTTTTCGCGTCCGCCTTTGCTCGTTGCCATGATTCAGCTCCTTAAGCTTGGCCGCGCGCACGCAGGTCTGCGAGCACGGCGTCGATGCCGTTCTTGTCGATCAAACGCAGGGCAGCGCTCGAAACGCGCAGGCGAACCCAACGGTTTTCGGATTCGACCCAGAAACGACGATATTGCAGGTTCGGCAGGAACCGGCGCTTGGTTTTGTTGTTGGCGTGGGAAACGTTGTTTCCGACCATCGGGCCTTTGCCCGTTACTTCGCATACGCGTGCCATGAGGACACTCTTTCTTGAACAGCTGGCACCCAGCACAACAGGGCGTTGAGAGGTGGTTTGCAGCTTGACCTCGCCAGAATCGGGTGGCGGTACCCCGGACTTGCCGTTCAGAGCCGGCCGGGGCCAGCAATTTCAGCAAAGTCCGCGATTATAGCGCTGCCAGCCCCGGGTCGGAAGTGCCTCGGGCTGGCTGCCGATGTCATTCTTGTTCGAGGAACCGCTGCGAGTCCAGTGCCGCCATGCAGCCTGTGCCTGCACTGGTGATTGCCTGGCGATAGACATGATCCTGCACGTCGCCTGCGGCAAACACGCCCGGGATGCTGGTCATCGTGGCGAAACCCTGAAGACCAGCTCGCGTGACGATGTAGCCGTCCTTCATTTCGACTTGCCCCTGGAAGATATCGGTGTTCGGGTGGTGACCGATCGCGACGAAGCAGCCCTTCAGATCGAGTTGTTCCGTTTCGTTTGTCTGGAGGTTCTTGATCCGGATGCCGGTGACGCCGGAGTCGTCGCCCAGCACTTCGTCGAGCGCGCTGTGAAGCTTCAGTTCGATCTTTCCTTCGGCGACCTTTTCGTTGAGTTTGTCGACGAGGATCGGCTCCGCGCGGAACTTGTCGCGACGATGCACAAGGGTCACCTTCTTGGCGATGTTCGAGAGATAGAGCGCCTCCTCGACCGCGGTGTTGCCGCCGCCGATCACGCAGACCTCCTGATCGCGATAGAAAAAGCCGTCACAGGTCGCGCAAGCGGACACGCCGCGCCCCATGAAGTGCTGTTCGGATTCAATGCCGAGATACTTGGCCGAAGCGCCCGTCGCGATGATGAGAGCGTCACAGGTGTAGGTGGCACTGTCGCCAGTTAGCGTGAAGGGGCGCTTGCTCAGGTCGACCTTGTTGATGTGATCGAACACGATCTCGGTCTTGAACCGTTCGGCGTGCTCGAGAAAGCGTTGCATGAGATCAGGGCCCTGCACGCCGTGAACATCGGCTGGCCAGTTGTCGACTTCGGTGGTCGTCATGAGCTGACCACCCTGTGCAATTCCGGTAATAAGCAGGGGCTGGAGATTGGCTCGGGCCGCGTAGACTGCGGCGGTATAACCGGCGGGGCCGGAGCCGAGAATGAGGACCTTGGCGTGGCGTGGCGTTGACATGAGTAGAAAACCTAGGATTGACGCTGCGTCAGCGTGTACATTTTCAGGGGTGATAGATATGGAGTATCACCGTTCGGTTCAAGACCGTGCGGGGGCTGTTTTCAATGCGCGCGATTGTATTAATCCATGGGGTTTGAATCGCGCGGAATCCGGGGATTGATGAATGTCGATGCTTTCCAATCTTGAATTGCTCCGTCGCGTGCCGCTTTTCTCAGCGCTGACGCCCACGCAGTCCGCGAGCATCGCCGATGCGATCGTCAAGAAGCGCTTCAAGCGCGCCGAAGTCGTGGTCGAGCAAGGCAAGAAGTCCGATGCGCTCTACATCATCCTGACCGGCCGTGCCCGGGTCATGAGCACCGACAGTCGTGGTCGTGAGGTCATTCTGGCGACGCTTCATCCGGGCGACTACATCGGCGAGATGAGCATGATCGACGATGAGCCGCACTCGGCCACGGTTCGCACCGAGATCCAGACCGACGTGCTGATGCTCGGGCGTGAAGCCTTCGCGCGTTGCCTGCCCGAGAGTTCCTCGATGTCGTACAACATCATGCGCGGTCTGGTGACCCGCCTGCGTCATGCGGACCGGAAGATCGAATCGCTCGCGCTCATGGATGTCTATGGCCGCGTTGCCCGTTCCCTGCTCGAGTTCGCCGTGGACGACGGCGCCGGCAACATGAAGGTGCGCGACAAGATCTCGCGTCAGGACCTCGCCAAGATGGTCGGCGCATCACGCGAAATGGTCAGTCGCGTCATGAAGGATCTCGAAGAGCGTGGTTTCGTGCAGACCCAGTCCGACGGGTCCATGATCATCAAGGAACGGCTCTCATCGCTGGCCTGATCTTTCTGCCGGCCGCGCCTTGGCGCGCCGGCTTCTCTGCTTCGCCGGCCCTGACAACCTGGCCGCGATGGGTTTCGTTGTAGTTTCCTCAAGCCACCGGTCCGTTGCCCTGGACGGGTCGCTTTGCCTTTCATGACTTATTCGCTCAATACCCTTCAATCGTCGTCGGCCGAGGGACAACCGGTCCGGGCGCGCGCGATGCGTTTCGCGCACGAGATCACGTTGATCGCAGGCTTTGTCGCGTTGTTGTTCTGGCTTCTTGCGATGCTGAGCTTCACGCCTTCGGACGCGGCTTGGTCGACCTCCGGCACCGGCGGCGATGTGAAGAACTGGGGTGGACGCATCGGCGCGTGGGTGGCCGATGCGAGCTACTTCCTGGCCGGCTACTCGGTCTGGTGGTGTCTCGCCGCCGGCCTGCGCGTCTGGCTGTCTTCACTGGCCCACTGGATGCGCGGCGGCGGTTCGCCGCAGCCGGACGAGCCGCCACGCGGCCGGTTCAATCGGAGCCGCATTGCGTTCTGGTTCGGCCTCATCCTGCTTCTCTGCGCGAGCGCGGTTCTCGAATGGTCGCGGCTCTATCGCCTCGAATTCCGCCTGCCGGGCCATGGTGGCGGCGTGCTGGGCTATTTCGTCGGGCCGGCCAGCGTCAAGTGGATGGGCTTCACGGGCTCCGCGCTCATCGCCATCGCGTGCGGTGTGATCGGTTCGGCGCTTGTGTTCCGGTTCTCGTGGGGTCAGATCGCCGAGCGCATCGGTTCCCGTCTGTACTCGCTCTTCGAGATGCGGCGCGAGCGTCGCGAGATCGCTCAAGACATCGCCATGGGCAAGCAGGCCGTTCGCGAACGCGAAGAGGTGACGGCCTTCGACACGAGTCCAGAGCCCGACGCGCCTGATGAGGAACTGCGGGCCGTCCCGCGCCCCAAGCGGCGCGCGCCATCCCCACCGGTCCAGATCGAGCCGGCGATGGTGGAGGTGCCCAAGAGCGACCGCGTCGCCAAGGAACGCCAGAAGCCGCTGTTCCGCGAACTGCCCGACAGCAAGCTTCCGCAGATCGATCTGCTCGACGCCGCGCAGACGCGTCAGGAGACCGTCTCGGCCGATACGCTCGAGATGACCTCGCGGCTGATCGAAAAGAAGCTGAAGGACTTTGGCGTCGAGGTGCGCGTCGTGCTCGCATCGCCCGGGCCGGTGATCACCCGCTACGAAATCGAGCCGGCCACCGGCGTGAAGGGCGCACAGATCGTGAATCTCGCGAAGGACCTCGCGCGTTCGCTGTCGCTGGTGTCGATCCGCGTTGTCGAGACGATTCCGGGCAAGAACTACATGGCGCTCGAGTTGCCGAACGCCAAGCGCCAATCGATTCGCCTGAGCGAAATTCTCGGCTCGCAGGTCTACAACGAAGGCAAGTCGCTGCTGACGATGGGCCTCGGCAAGGACATCGTGGGCAATCCGGTCGTCGCCGATCTGGCGAAGATGCCGCACGTGCTCGTCGCCGGCACGACCGGCTCCGGCAAGTCGGTGGGGATCAACGCGATGATCCTGAGCCTGCTCTACAAGGCCGAGGCGCGAGACGTTCGCTTGCTCATGATCGACCCCAAGATGCTCGAAATGTCGGTCTACGAAGGCATTCCGCATCTGCTTGCGCCCGTCGTCACCGACATGCGGCAGGCGGCGCACGGCCTCAACTGGTGCGTGGCGGAGATGGAGCGCCGCTACAAGCTCATGAGCAAGCTCGGCGTTCGCAACCTCGCTGGCTACAACGCCAAGATTGACGAGGCGAAGTCGCGCGAGGAGTTCATCTACAACCCGTTCAGCCTCACGCCGGACAGCCCGGAACCGCTGGCCCGCGAGCCGCACATCGTGGTCGTGATCGACGAACTGGCCGACCTGATGATGGTTGTCGGCAAGAAGATCGAGGAACTGATCGCCCGTCTGGCGCAGAAGGCGCGTGCGGCAGGCATTCACCTGATCCTCGCGACGCAGCGCCCGAGCGTGGATGTGATCACCGGCCTCATCAAGGCCAACATTCCGACGCGCATCGCGTTCCAGGTGTCCAGCAAGATCGATTCACGCACCATCCTCGATCAGATGGGCGCCGAGGCGTTGCTCGGCATGGGCGACATGCTCTACATGGCGAGTGGCACGGGGCTCCCGGTGCGCGTCCATGGCGCGTTCGTGAGTGATGACGAAGTGCACCGTGTCGTCGCCTACCTCAAGTCCCAAGGGGAGCCGGACTACATCGAAGGCGTGCTCGAAGGTGGCACAGTCGACGGCGATGGTGATTTGCTGGGCGAGGGCGGCGAAGGTGGCGAGAAAGACCCGATGTACGACCAGGCGGTCGAAGTCGTGCTCAAGAATCGCAAGGCCAGTATCTCGCTGGTGCAGCGCCACCTGAAGATTGGCTACAACCGCGCCGCGCGGCTGGTCGAAGAAATGGAACAGGCGGGCCTCGTGAGCGCGATGAGTGGCAGCGGCCAGCGGGAGATCCTGGTGCCGGCCCGAAGCGAGTGAGTCCGGCGCGCGTCCAGGGAGAACCGAAATGTTGTTGAAGAAACTGATCGCGGGCATCGGCCTCGCGGCGCTCATGGTCAATGCATCGGCCGGTGGCCTGGAAAGCCTCGAGGCCTTCGTGAAGAACGCCAGGTCGGGTCGGGCCGAGTTCACGCAGACCGTGACCTCGCCGCCGAAGGAGGGCCAGACTGCACGCGAGAAGGTGTCGACCGGCACCTTCGAATTCCAGCGGCCCGGCAAATTCCGCTTCGACTACAAGAAGCCGTTCGTGCAGAACATCGTTGCCGACGGTGAAACGCTGTGGCTTTTCGATGCCGATCTGAATCAGGTCACGCAGCGCAAGCAGGCGCAGGCTCTCGGCTCGACGCCGGCCGCATTGATCGCGTCGGCGCCCGACCTGAAGGCGCTGCAGGCCGATTTCGCGCTCGAGTCCGCGCCGGAGCGCGACGGCCTGCAGTGGGTCAAGGCCACGCCAAAGAGCAAGGACGGCCAACTCCAGAGCGTGCAGATCGGCTTCCAGGGCGATTCGCTCGCTGCATTGGAGATCCTCGATAGCTTCGGCCAGAAGTCGGTGCTGAAGTTCAGCAAGGTCGAGGTGAATCCAGCGCTTCCTGCGAGCACCTTCCAGTTCAAGCCGCCTGCGGGCGCCGACGTGGTTCGCCAATAGGGGATCGCGCCCCTTCGATGGCAACTTCCACGCATCAACCACTCGCCGAGCGCCTTCGCCCCAGGAGCCTCGGCGAGGTCGTCGGGCAGCAGCATCTGCTCGGCCCGGGCATGCCGCTGCGCATCGCCTTCGAATCGGGCCAGCCGCACTCATGCA
Source organism: Variovorax sp. (assembly GCA_017744935.1). Lineage (GTDB taxonomy): Bacteria > Pseudomonadota > Gammaproteobacteria > Burkholderiales > Burkholderiaceae_C > Variovorax. The sequence goes on along the minus strand of JAGIAI010000039.1, from coordinate 18,872 downwards.
TCCTCTGGGGGCCGCCCGGCGTTGGGAAGACGACCATCGCAAGGCTGATGGCGGACGCATTCGACGCCCAGTTCCTCAGCATCAGCGCCGTGCTGGGGGGCGTGAAGGACATCCGCGACGCGGTCGAGCGCGCCGCCGTGGCGCGCGACGGACTCGAGCAACGCCGCACCATCGTGTTCGTCGACGAGGTGCATCGATTCAACAAGAGCCAGCAGGATGCGTTCCTGCCGCATGTCGAGTCGGGCCTGTTCACGTTCATCGGCGCGACGACGGAGAACCCGTCGTTCGAGGTGAATTCCGCATTGCTGTCGCGTGCGGCTGTCTACGTGCTCCAGCCTCTGAGCGAGGACGACCTGAAGCAGATCGTCAGCCGGGCGCAGGACATCAAGGCGGTTCCCGCGATCGAGGAGAAGGCGATCGACCGCCTCATCGCATATGCCGATGGCGACGCGAGGCGCCTACTCAACACACTCGAAACACTCTCGATCGCGGCCGGCGCCGAGTCTCTCGACCACATCTCCGACGAATGGCTCCTGCGTGTGCTCGGCGAACGGATGCGCCGTTACGACAAGGGCGGCGATCAGTTCTACGACACCATCTCCGCGCTGCATAAATCGGTGCGTGGCAGTGATCCGGATGCGGCTCTCTATTGGTTCGTTCGCATGCTCGACGGCGGCGCCGATCCGCGCTACATGGCGAGGCGCCTCGTCCGCATGGCGAGCGAAGACATCGGGCTCGCAGACCCGAGGGCCCTGCGTCTCGCGCTCGACGCCGCCGAGGTCTACGAGCGCCTCGGTTCGCCCGAAGGCGAACTCGCGTTGGCCGAGTGCGTTGTCTATCTCGCGATCGCGCCGAAGTCGAATGCGGTCTACAAGGCCTACAACGAGGTCAAGGCATTCATCAAGTCGGATGGCACGCGGCCGGTTCCGATGCACCTGCGCAACGCGCCGACGCGCCTGATGAAGCAACTCGACCACGGCAAGGGCTACCGATACGCCCACGACGAAGAAGGCGCCTTCGCGGCCGGCGAGCGCTACATGCCGGATGGGATCGACCCGCCGCCTTTCTACAGGCCCGTCGAGCGAGGCCTCGAAATCAAGATTTCCGAGAAGATTCGCGATCTCCGAAAGCGCAACGAAGATGCGCGCTGATACGCATTTGCGCGTCAGGTGAGCGACTTGCTGCCCCGCGCGCCTGAGTCTTTGCGCCAGCGGGAAAACCCCCGTCTGAAAACGCCCGAAATGTCAGGGAGCCGTGTCTAAAATTCCGCCCACAAAAAACCCGCCGTCGACACATGCTGGCGGGTTTTTTGCTAAGTGAAACCAGGCGTCAATCCGGTACGCCGGGCCGATCGAGGCACCTCTCAAGGGTGTCGCCACAAAAAAAGGGAATCCTCGCTATGGACATCTTGCTGCAACAGATCATCAACGGTCTGGTTCTCGGCAGCATGTACGCCTTGATAGCCTTGGGCTATACGATGGTGTACGGCATTATCAATCTCATCAATTTTGCGCACGGTGAAGTGCTCATGGTCGGGGCACTGACCAGTTGGAGCGTCATTGGTCTCATGCAGCAGTCGATGCCGGGTACGCCGGGTTGGCTGATCCTGCTCCTCGCGCTCATCATCGCGTGCGTGGTCGCTGCGGCGCTCAACTTCGTGATCGAGAAGGTGGCCTATCGGCCGCTGCGCAACAGCCCCAAGCTGGCACCGCTGATCACCGCCATCGGCGTCTCGATCCTGCTACAGACGCTCGCGATGATCATCTGGAAGCCGACGAACAAGGCCTATCCCAACCTGCTCCCGACCACGCCGATCCACCTGGGTGGCGCTGTGATCTCGCCGACGCAGGTCATGATCCTCAGCGTGACCGCGATCTGTCTGGCGATCCTGACCTGGGTGGTCAACTACACCAGGCTCGGACGCGCAATGCGCGCCACCGCGGAGAACCCGCGCGTTGCGGCATTGATGGGCATCCGCCCCGACATGGTGATTTCGGCCACCTTCATCATCGGCGCCGTGCTGGCGGCGGTGGCTGGCGTGATGTACGCCTCCAATTACGGCATCGCGCAGCATGCGATGGGCTTCATCCCGGGGCTCAAGGCCTTCACTGCCGCGGTGTTCGGCGGCATCGGCAACCTCGCGGGCGCAGTGGTCGGCGGCATCCTGCTCGGTGTGATCGAGGCGATCGGCTCGGGCTACCTCGGTGCTCTGACTGGCGACGTGCTCGGCAGCCAGTACAGCGACATCATCGCGTTCGTCGTGCTGATCATCATGCTCACGCTGCGGCCTTCCGGCCTGCTCGGCGAGCGTGTGGCGGACCGTGCCTGAGGAGACAGCCATGAAACAAGGCAAGAACCTCTTTTTCGTCCTGATCGGAGCCATCGCCCTGCTGGCACTGCCCTTGCTGCTGCAGACGCAGGGCAATGCCTGGGTCCGCATTGCCGACGTCGCGCTGCTCTATGTGATGCTGGCTTTGGGCCTGAACATCGTGGTGGGCTACGCCGGCCTGCTCGACCTCGGCTACGTGGCCTTTTTTGCGATCGGCGCCTATCTCTTTGCGCTGCTCGAATCACCGCATCTCTCGGAGACCTTTCCAGCCTTCAAGGCCATGTTCCCCGGCGGCTTGCACAGTTCGCTGCTGATCGTGATTCCATTGGCGTTCGGCGTCGCGGCATTGTTCGGCGTGCTGCTCGGTGCCCCCACGCTGAAGCTGCGCGGCGACTACCTCGCGATCGTGACGCTCGGTTTCGGCGAAATCATCCGCGTGTTCCTCAACAACCTCGACCAGCCGTTCAACATCACGAACGGTCCGAAAGGCATCACCGCGATCGAGCCGGTGCACTTCTGGGGGCTGAATCTGGGCAAGGCGCTGAAGTTCAACGGCTTCACGATCTCGTCGGTCACGCTGTACTACTACCTCTTCCTGGCATTGGTGCTCGTCACCATCCTGGTGTCGCACCGCCTGCAGGTGTCGCGAGTCGGCCGCGCCTGGATGGCTATCCGCGAGGACGAGATCGCTGCGAAGGCCATGGGCATCAACACCCGCAACATGAAGCTGCTGGCCTTCGGCATGGGGGCGAGCTTCGGCGGCGTCTCGGGTTCGATGTTCGCGGCCTTCCAGGGCTTCGTCTCGCCGGAGTCGTTCAGCCTGATGGAGTCGGTGATGATCGTCGCGATGGTCGTGCTCGGCGGCATCGGCCATCTGCCGGGCGTGATCCTGGGCGCAGTGCTCCTTGCGGCGCTGCCTGAAGTGCTGCGCTATGTTGCCGCTCCGCTGCAGGCGATGACCGATGGCCGGCTCGATGCTTCCATCCTTCGCCAGCTCTTCATTGCGCTGGCGATGATCATCATCATGCTGGTGCGTCCGCGCGGTCTCTGGCCGTCTCCTGAACACGGCAAGTCGCTGGCCCGCAAGGGCACGGCGCCCGCTTCGGGCATGCCGGCCGCGGCGCCGGGCGTGGAAGTCCCGGCCGACGAAGTCCCGGGCGTGGCATCGCGTCCGATGTCGATCAATCCGTGAGCGATGGGAGAACGAACATGAGCGACACCATCCTCAACGTACAAGGCATCTCGAAACGCTTCGGCGGCCTGCAGGCGCTGTCGGACGTGGGCATGAAGATCTCGCGCGGCCAGGTTTATGGCCTGATCGGCCCCAACGGCGCGGGCAAGACTACGTTCTTCAACGTCATCACCGGTCTTTACACGCCCGACAGTGGCACGTTCGAACTGGCGGGTAAGCCGTATCAGCCGACCGCGGTGCATGAAGTTGCCAAGGCCGGCATCGCACGCACCTTCCAGAACATCCGCCTGTTCGCGGAAATGACCGCGCTCGAGAACGTCATGGTCGGGCGCCACATTCGCACGCACTCGGGCGTGCTGGGCGCGATCTTCCGCACCGGTGGATTCAAGGCCGAGGAGGCCGCGATCGCCAAGCGCGCGCACGAGTTGCTCGACTACGTCGGCATCGGCAAGTTCGCCGACTACAAGGCACGCACGCTGAGCTACGGCGACCAGCGCCGGCTGGAGATCGCGCGCGCACTGGCGACCGATCCGCAACTCATCGCACTCGACGAACCTGCGGCCGGCATGAATGCCACCGAGAAGGTGCAGCTGCGCCAGCTCATCGATCGCATCCGCAAGGACGACCGCACCATTCTGCTGATCGAGCACGATGTGAAGCTCGTGATGGGCTTGTGCGACCGGGTCACGGTGCTCGACTACGGAAAGCAGATTGCCGAGGGGACGCCCGCGGACGTACAGAAGAACGAAAAGGTGATCGAGGCCTACCTCGGCACCGGAGGACATTGAGATGGCGCAAACCCTATTGAAGATCAGCGGCCTGAAGGTCGCCTATGGCGGCATCCAGGCCGTGAAGGGCGTGGACTTCGAGGTGCGCGAGGGCGAACTCGTGTCGTTGATCGGCTCCAACGGAGCGGGCAAGACGACGACGATGAAGGCCATCACCGGCACGCTGCCTTTCCTCGGCGGCAACATCGAATTCCTGGGCAAGAGCATCAAGGGACGCGGCGCCTGGGATCTGGTGGGCGAGGGCCTGGTCATGGTGCCGGAAGGCCGCGGTGTGTTCACCCGGATGACCATCACCGAGAACCTGCAGATCGGTGCCTACATCCGCAAAGACAAGGCCGAGATCGCGCGCGACATCGACCGCGTCTTCACGACCTTCCCGCGGCTCAAGGAGCGCGCTAGCCAGCTCGCCGGAACGATGTCCGGCGGCGAACAGCAGATGCTGGCGATGGGCCGGGCGCTGATGGCGCGTCCCAAGGTGCTCCTGCTCGACGAGCCTTCGATGGGTCTGTCGCCGATCATGGTCGACAAGATCTTCGAGGTGGTGAAGCAGGTGTACGACCAGGGCGTTACCGTGCTCCTCGTGGAGCAGAACGCCAGCCGCGCACTGCAGTTGGCCGATCGCGGCTATGTGATGGAGTCGGGGCTGATCACAATGAGCGGCGATGCCAAGGTGATGCTGAGCGACCCGAAGGTTCGGGCCGCATATCTTGGGGAATAACCCCCAGGCTTGCTCGCTTCGCGTAGCCGCCCACCCCCTTGCAGGGGGCGCTGCCTGCGGGCCGGCGAAGCCGGTTCCGCGGCATCTCCCGGATTGAGGCGTCAGTCGACCTGGGCGCCGGTTGCCTTGACGACCTTTTCGTACTTGGCGAGTTCACTTTTCATGAACGCGCCGAACTGCTCGGGCGTGCTTGCCACGGGCTCGGCGAGCAGCGTGGCGAAGCGGGTCTTCGTCTCCGGCGTCTTGAGTGCCGCGACGAACGCGTGATTGAGCTTCGCCAGCACGTCGGGCGGCGTGCCGGCCGGCGCGACCAGGCCCCACCATGTGTCGATCGAAAAACCCTTCAACGTCGCAGCCACGGGCGGAACGTCGGGCAGCGCGCTGCTGCGCTCGGCGGTGGTGACGGCGATGGCCTTCAGCTTGCCTGAACGGATGTTCGGTGCGGCGGTCGCGAGATTGTCGAAATTGAAATCGACCTGCCCCGACAGCAGTGCCAGTTGCGCTGGATTGCCACCGTTGAACGGAATGTGCACGGCGAAGATGCCCGCTTCCTTCTTGAACATCTCGCCAGCCAGATGTCCGGCGCTGCCATTGCCGCCGCTGCCATAGTTGAGCTTGCCAGGGTTCGCCTTGGCGTACGCAATGAGGTCGTGAAGGCTGTTGATGTTGAGGCGCTTCGCGGTGTCCGCATTCATGACGAGGACGTTGGGCACGCGGACCATCTGCGTGATCGGCGCGAAGTCCGTGGCCGCGTTGAAGGGCATCTTGGCGTAGAGCCACGGATTGACGGCATTCGTCGCCGTCGCTGCGATGCCGATGGTGAGGCCGTCCGGCGCCGCCTTGGCGATCGCATCTGCGCCGATGTTGCCGCCGGCACCAGGCTTGTTGTCGATGATCACCGTCCCCAGCGAATCCTTCACGCCGTCAGCAAGCACGCGCGCCGTGACGTCGATCGGTCCGCCGGCCGCGTAGGGGACGATGAGCCGGATCGGGCGGTTCTGGGCGATGGCATGGGGCGCCGCGATAACGGCCGTGGTTGCCGCAAGCGCGGCGAGGAAATGTCTTCTGGCGTTCATGTCTCTGTTGTTTGTCGATGTCTTGTTGAGGGTCAGGGTATGGCCTTGTCCGCTTCCGTCGTGAACGCGTCGGCGAAGAACTCTTCCTCGGGCAGGCCGCGCTTCGAAACATAGTCGTGTTTGGCGGAATCGACGACCACCGGCGCGCCGCAGGCATACACCTGATGGCCCGACAGATCGTCGAAGTCCTCCATCACCGCGAGGTGGACGAAGCCGGTGCGCCCGTTCCAGTTGTCTTCCGGCACGGCGTTGGAGATCACCGGTACATAGCGCAGGTTCGGCAACTCGGCGAGCTGCGCGCGGACCCATTCGTCCATGTAGAGGTCTTCCGGGCGGCGGCCGCCCCAGTACAGACTGGCCGGGCGCGTGATGCCCTTGAGCTTCATGTGCTCGACGACTGCCTTGATCGGTGCGAAGCCGGTGCCCGACGCGAGAAAGATCAATGGCTTGTCGGATTCCTCGCGCAGGAAGAAGCTGCCGTAGGGGCCTTCGACGCGGAGGATCTCCTTCTCCTTCATCGTGCCGAAGACGTGGTCCGTGAACTTGCCGCCGGGCAGGTGGCGGATGTGCAGTTCGATGCCCGTCCCCGGTTCCTGCAGCGTGTGCGGCGCGTTGGCCATCGAATAGCTGCGGCGCGTGCCGTCGCGAAGGATGAATTCGATGTACTGGCCTGCGTGGAACTGAAGCGGTTCCCCGGCCGGCAGTTGCAGGCGAAGCATCACGACGTCGTGCGACATCCTGGTAATGGCAGCTACGCGCACCGGCATCTTGCGGATCGGGAAAGCGCCGGCTTCGGTGACCTGGCGCGATTCGAGAACCACATCGCTTTCGGCCGTTGCGCAACAAGTGAGGATGTAGCCCGCCAGTTCTTCGTCCGCACTCAGGGCCTTGCTCTGGTGCAATTTCATCGCGACCGCGCCCGAAAGCTTCTTGCACTTGCAGGAGCCGCACGCGCCATCCTTGCAGCCGTAGGGGAGACCGATGCCTTGTCGGATGCCAGCCGCGAGAATGGTTTCGTCCGAATACGCCTGGAAGTTGCGTCCGCTCGGCTCTACCGTGATATGAAAGCCCGACTCGTTCGGGACCGCACTGGTCATGGTTATTCTTTAGCGCTACTCAAAGGGAGATGAATTTTGCCCTCAATCAACAGCCCTCTCGGCGCGAGGCCCTCGCGCTTCCGCCGGGAACGCGTGCTCGTGGTGGGATGCGGCGATGTCGGGCTGCGGGTGGTCGGGCTGCTGCGCGGGCATGTCAATGTGCTCGCATCGACCTCGTCGCCGCAGCGCGTGAATGTGCTGCGGCAGGCCGGCGTGAGGCCGATTGTCGCGGATCTCGATGATCCGGTCTCTCTCAAGCGTCTTTCCGGCATCGCGACCCGTGTGCTGCATCTCGCGCCTCCGCCGCGCGTCGAGGGTGGCGAATGGTGGCGCGATACCCGCACGCTGGCGCTTGTGCGGGCATTGCGCCTGCGGTCGACGCCTTCTTCGCTGGTCTATGGTTCCACCAGCGGGGTCTATGGCGATTGTGGCGGCGCGCGGGTCACCGAGGCCCGTGCCGTGCGGCCCGACACTCCGCGCGCGCACCGACGCGTCGACGCTGAGCGCAGCGTGCGGTGGCTCGGACGCGCGGGCGTGTCCGTGCGCATCCTGCGCATTCCCGGCATCTATGCACCCGACCGCGAGGGCGGCACGCCGCGAGAGCGACTTCAGCGCGGGACGCCGGTGCTTCGTGAAGAAGACGACGTCTATACCAACCACATCCATGCTGATGACCTCGCTCGCATCTGTATGTCGGCCCTGTGGCGCGGTGGAGCACAACGCGTGTTTCATGCAAGCGACGACAGCGAGATCAAGATGGGCGACTACGTAGAACTCGCGGCCAAGCTGTACGGAATGACGCCTCCGCCGCGCATCGCGCGGGAAGAAGCGCAGTCGCAACTTCCGCTGTCGCTGTTGAGCTTCATGGGGGAATCGCGCCGGCTCGAAAACACGCGGCTCAAGCGCGAACTGCGTATCCGGCTTCGCTATCCAACCGTCGAGTCGGGACTTCGATCCAATCGCTGAGTGTCTTCCGATGAGCGCCTGATGCGCCAACCATCGCTGAAGAGGGCTGGTAACGAGGCACCTCCCGAGCCTGAGCTGCCCTTTGCCAAAAGGTAGCGCCCACCCTGGCTTCGGCCGGGGCCTTTCGGGTTTTTGGCTCCAGGATGTAGTATTTTTAACTACCGGTGCGACCAACGAGTGCGCGCCACGCCGAAGGGAATAAGCATGCTGGTAGCCATGTCGAATAGGCAGCGCGTAAAAGAGCTCGTGCGTTGGGCGTCGGGGCTCGCGCTTTGGGGTGTGAGCCCGTTGCGGAAGTGGCGACGCCGCTTCGTCAAGCTCACTCCAGGGGTTCTCTCGCCCCAGATCATTCTCGACGTCAACCGCAAGGCAACACTTGCCATTGCGGCCAGAGACTTCGTCGATCTGGAGGTAGTCCGTCAAATCTTCATGGACGAAGACTATGCGCTGCCGGTCTCGGATCACGCTCGGAGGCTCCAGCAGTGCTATGACAAGATTATTGAAGGTGGTGGAACGCCGCTGATCATCGATTGCGGTGGGAACATTGGCTTGGCGACGCGCTATTTCACGGAAACATATCCGCGTGCAAGGGTGATCTGCGTCGAGCCCGATGAGAAGAACCTGGAGGCGGCCCGGGCGAATAACCGTAGCGACAACATCCGCTTCATGCTTGCGGGAATCGGCAGCGCGGATGCGAGAGCAAACATCGTCGATCCTGGACTGGGCAACTGGGGTTACCGGACCGAAGCCAGCCCGGAAGGAAAGACACAACTCGTCAGCGTGAATTCGCTTCTGCAAGATCCGGAGCACAGGGGCTGCATACCGTTCATCATCAAGATCGACATTGAGGGCTTCGAGCAGGACCTGTTCGAGAAGAACATCGAATGGCTCGATGCGTTTCCGCTGCTGATCATTGAGTTGCACGATTGGATGTTGCCGGGACAGGCTTCTTCAGGGAACTTCCTGCGCGCGGTCGCTCATCGGAACAGGGACTTCTTGTACCGGAACGAGAACGTGTTCAGCTTCTCGAATTCGATCGCCTAGAGGAACGCGGGTCGAAGTCAGCACTAGGCTGGCGCGCATGAAGTCTCGCGCGGTTCGAGGTGAGTGCGGAGCACGCTGCGGAAGGTGCCAGAACCATAGCGCGATTGCTATGGTGCCCGGGGCCGGAATCGAACCGGCACGCCTTGCGGCGGGGGATTTTGAGTCCCCTGCGTCTACCAATTTCACCACCCGGGCGGGAAGGAAGGAAGCCGGAAATTATGGCACAGTGACTGCCATGCAATATCCAACGATTGAAGACGCGATCGGCAAGACGCCCCTGGTGGCTCTGCAGCGCATCGATGCGGAAGCAAATGCAAAGCGCGGCAACGTGATCCTGGGCAAGCTCGAAGGCAACAACCCCGCAGGCTCGGTCAAGGATCGACCCGCGCTGTCGATGATCAAGCGCGCCGAGGAGCGCGGCGAGATCAAACCCGGTGACACGCTGATCGAAGCGACATCGGGCAACACCGGCATTGCCCTCGCCATGGCTGCCGCCATCAAGGGCTATCGCATGGTCCTCATCATGCCCGAGGACCTGTCCGTCGAACGCGCGCAGACCATGAAGGCCTTCGGAGCCGAACTCGTGCTGACGCCGAAGAGCGGCGGTATGGAATACGCCCGCGATCTCGCAGAGCAGATGGTGCAGCAGGGCAAGGGACGCGTGCTCGACCAGTTCGCCAATCCGGACAATCCGCGCATCCACTACGAGACGACCGGGCCCGAGATCTGGGCCGACACGGAAGGCCGTATCACGCACTTCGTGAGTGCGATGGGGACCACGGGCACCATCACCGGCGTCTCGCGGTTCCTCAAGGAGAAGAACCCGGCCGTTCGAATCGTTGGCGCGCAGCCCGATGAAGGTTCGCGCATTCCGGGCATTCGCAAATGGCCGCAGGAATACCTGCCGAAGATCTATGACCCAAGCCGGGTCGATCAGGTGGTCAACGTCAGCCAGGACAGCGCCGAGGAAATGTGCCGGCGCCTCGCGCGCGAAGAGGGCATCTTCGGCGGCATTTCGGCCGCAGGTGCGCTCTGGGTGGCGCTCGAGATTGCCAAGACGGTCGAGAACGCGACCATCGTCTTCGTCGTTTGCGACCGCGGCGATCGCTATCTCTCGACCGGGGTCTTCCCCGCCTGATTCCCCTGCCCATTCAGTCATGAACGAACCCCGCTTCTGCCCCTCCTGCGCCACACCGTTGGCTCATATCGAAGCGCTGGAGGACGGAGGCCCGAAGTCGCGTCTCCGTTGCCCTTCCTGCGAATGGACGCACTGGAACAACCCCACGCCAGTGCTCGCCGCGATCGTCGAGTACCGCGGGCAGGTGCTCCTTGCCCGCAATGCGGCGTGGCCGGCCAAGATGTTTGCGCTGATCACCGGCTTCATGGAGGCAGGCGAGACGCCGCAGGAAGGCATTTCGCGCGAGGTCAAGGAAGAAACGAGCCTCGACGTGAGTGCGGTGAATCTCGTCGGGGTCTACGACTTCCAGCGCATGAACCAGGTCATCATTGCCTACCACGTAGTGGCCGATGGCGAAGTGTCGCTGTCGCCCGAACTCGTGGACTACCGCCTCTACGATCTGCCCGATCTGAAGTGCTGGCCTGCCGGCACCGGCTATGCGCTGGCCGACTGGCTTCGCACACGCGGCCATGAGCCGATATTCTTTACCGCCGTCGAGAACGAGGAGCGCCGACGCGGGCTCGCCAGTTGAGCCGCGCGCAGGAGGAATCACATGCAAGTGAACAAGGAAATCGACACGCGCGGGCTCAATTGCCCGCTGCCCATCCTCAAGGCCAAGAAGGCGCTCAATGAGATGCATAGCGGCGAACTGCTGAGAGTCGTGGCGACTGATGCAGGCTCGGTGCGCGACTTTCAGGCCTTTGCCCGGCAGACCGGCAATGATCTCGTCGACCAGCAGACGGTCGGCGACGAGTTCATTCACGTACTGCGCCGTCGCTGAGCGAACGGCGCAGCAGTCAGTTGAGCCTCAGAGCTCCAGGCTCTTCAGGTACTGGCGGAACGAAGCACCCACCTCGGGGTGCGCAAGAGCCAATTCGACCGAAGCCTGAAGGAAGCCTTCCTTGCTGCCGCAGTCGTAGCGCGTACCCGCATAAGAGTACGCATAGACCGACTCCTTGGTCATCAGCGCGGCGATGCCGTCGGTCAACTGGATCTCGCCGCCAGCGCCCTTGGGCTGATTGCGGATGTGGCCGAACACCGCGGGCGTCAGGATGTAGCGCCCCGCAACGCCGAGGCGCGAGGGTGCGTCCTCCGGCTTGGGCTTCTCGACCATGCGGTTGACCTTGACCAGGCCTTCCTCGATCACGTCGCCCGCCACGATGCCGTAGCGCTTGACGTGTTCCAGCGGCACTTCCTGAACGGCGAGCAGTGAGCCGCCGAGCTTCTCGAATGCGCGGGTCATCTGTGCCAGCACCGGCTCGCCTCCCTGTGGGCCGACCATGAGGTCATCGGCGAGCAGCACAGCAAAAGGTTCGTTGCCGACGAGGTGCTCGGCGCAAAGCACCGCATGACCGAGGCCCAGCATGCGCGGCTGCCGTACGTAGGAGCAGGTCATGTCGTCCGGCATGACCGAGCGCGCGATGGCGAGCAATTCCTTCTTGCCGCTGGCTTCGAGCTGCGATTCGAGCTCATAGGCGGCGTCGTAGTGGTCTTCGATCGCCCGCTTGTTGCGGCCAGTGACGAAGATCATGTCGCGGATGCCCGCGGCATACGCTTCCTCGACCGCGTACTGGATCAGGGGCTTGTCCACCACCGGAAGCATTTCCTTGGGTTGCGCCTTGGTGGCCGGCAGAAAACGGGTGCCAAAGCCGGCTACGGGGAACACGGCCTTGCGAATGCGCGTCGGGGAATTGGACATGTGAATTTCGTGTGAATCGAAGACGAAGATCGAAAAGGTGGGCGGCGTCGCGGACGCTCAACCCACATGCTCACATACTATTTGCCGCAAGACCACACGTCTGTCAGCCTAGGCGGACAAGCTGATCCCGCAGGCGCTCGAGCGTGGCAGTGAAGTCGGTGAGCCGCTTGCGCTCCTGCTCGATCACCGCTGCCGGCGCCTTCGCGACGAAGGCCTCGTTGCCGAGCTTACTGTTGACCTTCACGATCTCACCCTCGATGCGGGCCAGTTCCTTGCCGATGCGTACCTTTTCCGCGGCCTTGTCGATTTCCATGTGCAGGCAGAGGCGGGCACTACCGACCACGGCGACAGGCGCGGCTTCAGCGGCTGCGGCCCAGGTCGCTTCATCGTCGAACACCTTCACTTCCTTGAGCTTGGCCAGTGCCTGAAGCACTGGGGCCGCTTCGCGCAGGAACGTGGCGCTCGCCGCATCGTCGGCAACCGTGTAGAGCGGCAGGCGTGCGGCCGGCGAGACGTTCATCTCGCCGCGCAGCGTGCGACAGGCATCCACGAGCGATTTGAGTCGGGCGACATGGGCCTCTGCCGCCTCGTCGATCTTCTCGGGCTGGCTCTTCGGGTAAGCCGCTGTCATGACCGAGTCGCCGGACCGGCCGGCCACCGGCGCGACCTTTTGCCAAAGTTCTTCAGTGATGAAGGGAATGACCGGATGCGCCAGGCGCAGCAGTGTCTCGAGCGAACGGATCAGCGTACGGCGCGTGGCGCGTTGCTGTGCGTCGTCGCCTTGCTGGATCTGGACCTTGGCGATCTCCAGGTACCAATCGCAGAACTCGTCCCATGCGAACTGGTAGATGGCGTTTGCGACGTTGTCGAGACGGTACTCCTCGAAGCCCTTCGCCACTTCGGCTTCGACGCGCTGCAGCTGGGAGGTGATCCAGCGGTCGGCCTGGCTGAATCTCAGATAGCCGTGGGCCGGCCCGCCGGGGGCGCATTCCTCCTTGGTGTGCTCACGCAGGCCGCAGTCGTGGCCTTCGCAATTCATGAGCACGAACCGCGTGGCGTTCCAGAGCTTGTTGCAGAAGTTGCGATAGCCTTCGCAGCGCCTCGAGTCGAAGTTGATGCTGCGCCCAAGCGACGCGAGCGACGCGAAGGTGAATCGCAGCGCGTCGGCGCCGAAGGCGGGAATCCCATCCGGAAATTCCTTCTGGGTGTTCTTGCGAACGGTGGGCGCCGTCTCGGGGCGGCGCAGACCCTGCGTGCGCTTGTCAAGCAGCTCGGGCAGTGCGATGCCGTCGATCAGGTCGACCGGATCGAGCACGTTGCCCTCGGACTTGCTCATCTTCTTGCCATGCGAATCGCGCACGAGCCCGTGGATGTAGACGTGCTTGAACGGCACCTTGCCGGTGAAGTGCTTGGTCATCATGATCATCCGGGCGACCCAGAAGAAGATGATGTCGTAGCCGGTCACCAGCACGGTCGACGGGAGGTACAGGTCCAGATCCTCGGTCTTATCGGGCCAGCCGAGCGAAGAGAAGGGGACGAGCGCCGACGAATACCAGGTGTCAAGCACGTCCTCGTCACGCGAGAGCCTCTTGCCGGGTGCCTGGGCCTGCGCTTCCGCCTCGTCGTGTGCGACGTAGACATTGCCCTGCTCGTCGTACCAGGCCGGGATCTGATGGCCCCACCAGAGCTGACGTGAGATCGTCCAGTCCTGGATGTTCTCCATCCAGTGGTTGTACGTGTTGACCCAGTTCTCGGGGACGAAACGCACCTCCCCGGAGCGCACTGCCTCGATCGCCTTCTGCGCGATCGATTGACCATTGGCGTCGGGCTTGGTCATCGCCACGAACCACTGGTCGGTGAGCATCGGCTCGACCACGGCACCAGTACGCGCACAGCGGGGGACCATGAGCTTGTGCTTCTTGGTCTCGACGAGCAGGCCGAGCGCCTCAAGGTCGGCGACGACCGCCTTGCGTGCCACGAAGCGATCGAGGCCGCGGTACTTTTCAGGTGCGTTGTCGTTGATGGTGGCATCGAGCGTCAGCACACCGATGATTTCCAGGCCGTGCCGCAGGCCGACGGCATAGTCGTTGTGATCGTGCGCCGGCGTGACCTTGACCACGCCGGTGCCGAATTCCTTGTCGACGTAGTCATCGGCGATGACCGGAATCAGGCGATCGACCAGCGGCAGCTTCACGCGCTGGCCGACGAGGTGCTTGTAGCGCTCGTCTTCGGGATGAACCATCACCGCGACGTCGCCCAGCATGGTTTCGGGACGGGTCGTCGCGACCGTGAGCGAGCCCGATCCGTCTTCCAGCGGATAGGCAATGTGCCAGAGAGAGCCGTCCTCTTCCTCGCTCTCGACTTCCAGGTCACTCACGGCGGTCTTGAGCACCGGGTCCCAGTTGACGAGGCGCTTGCCCCGGTAGATGAGCCCCTCGTTGTAGAGCTGCACGAAGGTCTGCGTGACGACCTTCGAGAGCTTCTCGTCCATGGTGAAGTATTCGCGGCTCCAGTCCACCGTGTCGCCCATGCGGCGCATCTGGTTGGTGATGGTGTTGCCGGACTTTTCCTTCCACTCCCATACCCGCGCAACGAAGTTCTTCCGGCCGAGGTCGTGCCGGCTGATCTTCTGCTCTTGCAACTGACGCTCGACAACGATCTGCGTTGCGATCCCGGCGTGGTCGGTGCCCGGCACCCACAGGGTGTTGGCACCCGCCATGCGGTGATAGCGCGTGAGGCTATCCATGATCGTCTGGTTGAACGCGTGCCCCATGTGCAGCGTGCCGGTCACGTTCGGCGGCGGCAACTGGATTGCGAAGGACGGTGCGCCTTCCTTTGCCTTCTGAGAGCCACGGAAGCCGGCGGCCGCGTAGCCGCGGCGCTCCCACTCAGGCCCCCAGTGCGCTTCGATGGCGGCAGGTTCGAAGGATTTGGACAGGCTTTCGAGGCCGGGTTGGGGCAGGGTCTCACTCATGGCAGTACAAAAACGAACGGCATCCCGCAGGATGCCGCTTGTGGGTGGAAGTGGAAAGATTTTATTCGACGGCACGATTGCGGCGGCCCGGAGCCGTCATCCATGCGCCGCTGATAATCCGCCGATGCTTTTCCTGCTCTCGCCTGCCAAGTCCCTCGATTTCGAAACGCCCGTTCCCGGCACTCTCCTGGCCACTCAACCCCGCTTCGAAGGCCCCAGGGGGCCAGCCGCGGAACTGATCAAGATCCTGAGGGAGAAGTCACCCCAGCAGGTCGCCGAACTGATGCACCTGTCGGACAAGCTTTCTGCACTCAATGTGACACGTTATGCGGCGTGGTCATCCAAGGGCACAAGCA
The DNA here is from genome assembly GCA_017744935.1 of Variovorax sp. Taxonomy (GTDB): domain Bacteria; phylum Pseudomonadota; class Gammaproteobacteria; order Burkholderiales; family Burkholderiaceae_C; genus Variovorax. Next base: position 3,456 of record JAGIAI010000039.1, on the reverse strand, counting down.
GGAACGCGAAGCAGGCGGCGCTTGCATTCGACGGAGACGTCTACGGCGGTCTCGACGCAAAGACGCTGACGGCCAGCCAGCTTTCGTGGGCGCAGGACCATGTCTGCATCCTCAGCGGGCTCTACGGCGTACTGCGGCCGCTCGATCTGCTTCAGCCCTATCGCCTCGAAATGGGAACCCAGCTCGGCAACCGGCACGGCAAGGATCTCTATGCATTCTGGGGCAGTCGCATTTCCGAGTACCTGAACGAGCGGCTTGCCGCGGATCGGACGCCTGTTGTCATCAACCTCGCTTCGCAGGAATATTTCAAGTCAGTCGATCAGGGCGCGCTCAAGGCGCGTGTTGTGGAGTGTGTTTTCGAAGAGTGGAAGGGCGGCGCAGGTGCGGCTGATCCGGGGCGCTACAAGATCGTGAGCTTCTTCGCGAAGCGCGCACGTGGCCTTATGGTGCGCTGGGCGGTCCTTCACAAGGCTGCGACGCCCAAGGCATTGGAGAAGTTCGACCTCGAGGGCTATGGTTTCGACGCGTCGGTCTCCAGGCCCGATCGGATGGTGTTTCGACGGAGAGCATCATGAGTCAAGGACAAGTCATCAGCGCTGAGCTTCGCGATTGGATCACGACCCAGCTGGCTGCCGGCCATTCGGTCCCGAGCCTGCGTGCGTCCATGCGGGCCGCCGGTTGGCACGATGCAGCGGCCGATGCGGCTTTGGCCGAAGTGGAGCGGGAGGCCGTTGGCGCGACCGAAGCGACGAAGGCGATGCCCGGGCCCGATCTTTCGAACTCGCCGCTCTACATCGACGCGGGCGACCGCCGTGTCCACGTGCTGCAGACCATGCGGAACCCGCGCGTCATCGTTTTCGGGGACCTTTTGTCGGACGAGGAATGCGAGGCATTGATCGCCGCGGCACGCCAACGGCTTGCGCGCTCCCTGACCGTCGAGACGCAGACGGGCGGCGAGGCGCTCAACGTCGATCGGACCAGCGACGGCATGTTCTTCGAGCGTGGAGAGAACCCCGTGGTCGCAAGGCTCGAGAAGCGCATCGCCGCACTGCTTCGGTGGCCGCTGGAGTTCGGCGAGGGGCTGCAGATTCTTCGCTACGCGCCCGGCGCGCAGTATCGGCCGCACTACGACTATTTCGACCCGAGCGAACCGGGTACGCCGATCATCCTGAGGCGGGGCGGCCAGCGCGTCGCCACGCTCGTGATGTATTTGCACGAGCCCGAGCAGGGTGGCGCCACGACCTTCCCCGACGTCGGGCTGGAAGTTGCACCCAAACGTGGGACAGGCGTTTTTTTTAGCTACGAGCGCCCGGATCCGGCGACGCGCACCTTGCATGGAGGAGCACCCGTTCTCGCGGGTGAAAAGTGGGTCGCCACCAAATGGCTGCGCGAGCGCGAATTCAATTGACCCTTTGAGCGCGCTCCCCGTATGAAAGTCACCGCGAACGGCATCCAGATCGAGGTCGAGGACAGCGGCGGCGAAGGCCGACCGGCGATTCTGCTCATCATGGGCCTTGGAATGCAATTGATCGGCTGGCCGGCTGAGTTCGTCCAGACGCTGCTCGATGCCGGGTTCCGGGTGATCCGCCACGACAACCGCGACATCGGGCTGAGCCAGGGCTTCGATGACGCGGGCGCGGGCAACGTGATCTGGCAGAGCGTTCGGCAGCGTTTCGGGCTGCAGGTGCGCTCCGCTTATTCCCTACAGGACATGGCCGACGATGCGCTCGGGGTGCTTGATGCACTGGGTGTTGAACGCGCTCATGTCATTGGGGCGTCGATGGGCGGCATGATCGCGCAGCGCCTCGCCGCGAGCGCGCCCCGGCGAATGGCCAGCCTGGTCAGCATCATGAGTTCGAGTGGCGCGCGCAACCTGCCGGGACCGCGGGCGGACGTCGCCGCCGCGCTCCTGCGACGACCCGCCAGTAGGACCGAGGCTGCCCTGGTCGAACACGGGCTCCGGTTTTATCGCCTGATATCGAGCCCTGCCTATGCGCGGGACGAGCGCATCCAGGCGGACCGAATTGCCCGCGCGCTTCGCCGCGCGTATCGGCCGGCTGGCGTCACGCGACAGATACTTGCAATCGCCGCGGACAGCAAGCGCGCCGAATTGCTCTCGCGAATCGAAAGCCCCTCCTTGGTCCTGCATGGTGAGGCCGATCCTCTGGTCCCGATTGCGTGCGGCGAGGACACGGCCCGGCGCATCCGAGGAGCGCGTTTCGTTGGCATTCCTGGAATGGGGCACGATTTGCCGCCGCCGGTGATCGAAATCCTCCTGCAGCACATCGTTCCCTTTCTACAGACTGCCCAGAGCCGATCATGAGCCTCGACAACACCCCTGAACAATCGCAGTTGGGCCGGGCTTCCGCCTACGCCGATCGATATGAGCCGGGCCTCCTTTTCCCGATCGCACGCGCGATGCAACGAGAAACGATGGGCATCGAGGAAGGCGCGCTGCCGTTTTTTGGCGCTGACCTCTGGACCGCTTTCGAGCTGAGCTGGCTCAACCCCCGTGGCAAGCCTCAACTCGCGATCGCGCACTTCACTGTGCCGTGCGAGACGCCCAACATCATCGAGAGCAAGTCGTTCAAGCTCTATCTCAACAGCTTCAACAGCAGCGTTTTCGTGGATCAGGATGCCGTTAGGGAGCGTTTGCGTGCTGACTTGAGCGAAGCAGTCTGGCGAGGGAGTGACCGCAAGGGCAGCGTCGGGGTGAAACTGGTGCCGCCGGCAGCATTCGAGACGGAGCGGGTGCACGAACTGGACGGGCTCGACCTGGATCGACTGGATATCGAGTGCACTCGATATCAGCCGGCGCCTGAACTGCTGACAAGTGACACCGCCCAGCCACCCGTGACTGAGACGCTGACCAGTCGTCTTCTCAAGAGCAATTGTCTTGTCACGGGGCAGCCAGACTGGGGGAGTGTGGAGATCCGCTATAGCGGACCGCCGATCGACCAGGCTGGCTTACTGGCGTACATCATCAGCTTTCGCAATCACAACGAGTTTCACGAGCCATGCGCGGAGCGGATCTTCACGGACATCTGGCGCCGCTGTCAGCCCAACAAGCTCGCGGTGTATGCGAGGTACACGCGTCGGGGCGGGCTCGATATCAACCCGTTCCGTACGAGCTGGCCGCAGGCCTTGCCTGAGAACGTTCGGACCGCGCGGCAGTAGGAGGGAACAAAAAATTCCGCCGAACTTGCCGGAAGGTCGAAAACGGTGCCATAATTCAAGGCTCTGCTGAACGTGACAGCGCGCTTATGAGGCCTATCGGGGCTCAAATGAGTGCGATGAAGAGGAAAAAGAAATTTTCAAAAGTTTCTCGATTCTTCAGAAAAACCTGTCATAATCGAGGGCTCCGCAAAACACAGCGACAGGTTAGATCCTTCGGGGCGTAACGAGTTGAGCGGAGGGAAGAAAAGAAAAAATCTTCAAAAATTTTTTCTGAACTTC
>JAGIAI010000038.1 GCA_017744935.1 Variovorax sp. | reverse complement strand
GGCCGCACGATGGACGAGATCGTCGAGAGCGTGAAGCGCGTGACGGACATCATGGGCGAGATCACCGCGGCGAGCCAGGAGCAGACCTCGGGCATCGAGCAGATCAACCAGGCCATCACCCAAATGGACCAGGTGACGCAGCAGAACGCGGCACTGGTCGAAGAAGCGGCCGCCGCCGCCGGATCGCTGCAGGACCAGGCGGGCACCCTGTCCCAGGTGGTGAGCGTGTTCAAGCTGTCCGAAGAGCCTCGCCGCCATCCGGCGCCCGCGCGGCCAGCGATGCCGGCCTCCAGGCCCACCCCCGTGGTGAAGAAGGCAGCAGCCGCTGCCCAGCCCCGGCAGGCGGCCGTGGCCGCGACCGCCGGCGGCGACTGGGAGTCGTTCTGAGCCGGGCGGTAGCGCGCCGCTAGATCTCGTGGTCGGCGCCGCCCTTCCCGTGCGCTTGCGCGAAGCGCTTTTCGGCGGCGGTCAGGTGAGTCGTCATGACGTGCGAGATCACGTTGATCCCCAGCCCCGCGAACAGGGCGGGAAGCAGATAGAGCGCCACCCGCACTTCCGATACGAAGAAGACGTCGTCCGCCAGCGACGGCGTCGCGCTCGCGGTGCTGGCCAGCCGCTGCAGGAAGAAGACATCGACCCCCGCGATCGCGACCAGCGAGAAGCCGAGGGCAAGGACGGTGAAGCGCGAGATGGCGCGCTTGGCGATGAGCACGCCATAGATGCCGAAGGGCAACACCACCGACACCGCGACCATCAGCCAGAAGCGCGCTTCCGTGAAGACCGAGTAACTGATGTGCATGGCGTGGACACCTCGAAGTTGGCGACGCCCGTCGGCGACCGATCCCGCATTGTGGGGCGAGCGCGCCGGCCGAATGAAGCGCCTCAGCGCCGGGACGGGTTCGGCGGCGGCGGGTGCGTCGCGGGTGCCGGCTCGCCGTTCTCCAGCAGCTTGTCCATCGCCTGCCCGATCCGCGCGCCGATCGCGGTGCCCACCCCCGGCAGCACCGCCGTGCCCACCGCGGCGCCGGCGAGCGCGGCGCCGGTCAGCGACACGCGCGGCGCATCGAGCGTGCCCGCGAGCTTGAGCGGCACGCCCACCACGCCATCGACGATGTCGACCGCCGCCTGCCCGTCGAGCCGGCGATTGAGCACCGTGGCGCTGCCGCTCGCGGTGAGCACGCCGGATTTCGCCTTCAGGTCGCTGTAGCGCAGCAGCACGCCGTCGTCCGTGGCCTGGGTGTCGAGCGTGCCGCTCAACGTGTCCAGGCGGGTCTGCCCGCCGCGCGCGGCGTTCGGCGCGGTCACCGCCTTCGCCAGGTCGAAGCCGCTGAGCGTCGCGGGCGCGAGGGTGAAGCGGGTGCGCGTGTGCAGGCTGCGGATCAGGCCGGCGACGTTCTCGCCTTCCGCCCGGAGTTCGGTCTGCCCGTTGACCCGGCCTTCGACCACGCTGTGGCGGCCGAAGGTGGCCAGGAGCGCGCCGAGGTCCACGTTCCGCGGCGCGAGCGCCGCGCTGAGGCGCAGCCGGCCATCAGCGCCGGTCTCCAGCCGCGCGGTGCCGTTCCAGCTGCCGGAGCCGGCGTCGATCAGCGTGCGCCAGCGGTCCTCGTCGCCCTCGCGCTCGATGCGCAGCCGCGCCGGGGGCGACGCGCCCGCGCGGCGGAGCTCGCCCTCGCGCGGCCGCCACTGCGGGTCGAAGCGCACGTCGGCGTCGTAGGCGAGCGCGATGTCGCGGCGGTCGATCCACACCACGTCGCGCAGGCGCACGCGTTCGACCGGCACCTGCGCGAAGGTCCAGCCACCGGCGAAGGCCAGCGGTTGACCGCCGGCGTCCATGCGTCCGCGGAAGGCGCGCACCGAGGCGCGCGGCAGCACTGCCCCGCTCACCTCGATTTCACCGATCGCGAGCTGGCGGCGCCACAGCGAGGCCAGGCGGGGCCGCACCACGATGCGCTGCACGGTGATCGGCCGCGGCTGCGCGGTCGCGACGCCATCGACCTCGATCACCGGCGACGGCCGCAGCGCCCAGTGGGCCGACCCGATCTGCACGCCGATGCCCGAGGCCTCTTCGAAGCGCACCGCGAGTTCCGCCGCCAGCGTCTCGTCGCTGGGCAGCTGGGCGCGCACCCACAAAGCCAGCCCGGCCAGCAGCAGCACCGCCAGGGCGGCGCCCGAGATGGCGATCCAACGTCGCGTCCGGCTCATGACCGTAGCTTGCACGCGTCGCGCGCGCTCTGTTGTCAGCCGTGAGCGCGTCGTTTTCTGCGCCAATCGCTATAGTCTCCCGCAGCCTGAACCTGGAGAAGATTCCCCATGCGCATCTGGAAAAAGGACGTCTCGGTCGAGGAATTGACCCGCAGCCACATCGACACCGCCGTCGCCCACCTGGGCATCGAATTCCTGGAGGTGGGGGACGACTTCATCCGGGCTCGCGTGCCGGTGGACAAGCGCACCGCGCAGCCCTACGGCATCCTGCATGGCGGCGTCTCGGTGGTGCTCGCGGAGACGCTGGGCTCGTGCGGGGCGCACTACTCGGCGCCCGAAGGCCATCGCGCCGTGGGCCTGGACATCAACGCGAACCACCTCAAGTCCGCCAATAGCGGCTGGGTGACCGGCACCGCACGCCCGGTGCACCGGGGCCGCACCACGCAGGTCTGGCAGATCGACCTGGCCAACGACGCGGGCGAGCTGACCTGCGTCTCGCGCATCACCATGGCGGTGCTCGCGCCGCGCGGCGGCTGATCCGCCCTCGCCTGCACGCCCTGGCCACAAGAACAAACGAGGAGAAAGAACCATGAGCGATTCCTACCTTCCCCGCTGGCGCGAAGTCTCGGCCCGCGCCGGCGCCGTCGTCGCCCCCGACGAGCGGCTGCCCTGGCTGCAGACCACCGCGATGGGCGTGCAACACGTGATCGCGATGTTCGGCGCCACGGTGCTGGCGCCGATCCTGATGGGGTTCAACCCCAACGTCGCGATCCTCATGAGCGGCGTCGGCACGCTGCTGTTCTTTTTCATCACCGGCGGGCGGGTGCCGAGCTACCTGGGGTCGAGCTTCGCCTTCATCGGCGTGGTGATCGCCGCATCCGGCTATTCCGGCACCGGGCCGAACACCAACCTGGGCGTGGCGCTCGGCGGCATCGTGGCGTGCGGCCTGGTCTATGTGCTGATCGGCGTGCTGGTCGCGCTGACCAACGAGCGCCGCACCCGGCGCGCGCCGGTGAAGGGCCTCGAGGGCATGGAGGTCGAAGAGGTCGAGAACGACGTGGCGGTGCATTGGATCGAGCGCCTGATGCCGCCGGTGGTCACCGGTTCGGTGGTCGCGGTGATCGGGCTCAACCTCGCGAGCGTGCCGATCAAGAACATGGCGCCGACCGGCTTCGACACCTGGATGCAGCTCGTGACCTTCGTGAGCGTCGGGCTGATCGCGGTGTACACGCGCGGCATGATGCAGCGCCTGCTGATCCTCATGGGGCTGATCGTGGCGAGCATCGTCTACGCGGTGCTGACCAACGGCATGGGCCTGGGCAAGCCGATCGACCTCTCGCCGCTGGCGGCCGCGCCATGGTTCGGAATGCCGACCTTTTCCTCGCCGGTGTTCGACGCCAACGCCATCCTGCTGATCGCGCCGGTGGCGGTCATCCTGGTGGCGGAGAACCTGGGCCACCTGAAGGCCGTGAGCGCCATGACCGGGCGCGACCTCAATCCCTACCTCGGCCGCGCCTTCGTGGGCGACGGCATCGCGACCATGGTGAGCGGCGCCGTGGGCGGCACCGGCGTCACCACCTACGCCGAGAACATCGGCGTGATGGCGGCCACCAAGATCTACTCGACCGCCATGTTCGTCGTGGCCGCGCTGATCGCGCTGGTGCTGGGCTTCAGCCCCAAGTTCGGCGCGCTGGTGCAGGCGATCCCGCTCGCGGTGATGGGCGGCGTGAGCATCGTGGTGTTCGGGCTGATCGCGGTCGCGGGCGCGAAGATCTGGGTCGACAACCGGGTCGACTTCTCGCAGAACAGGAACCTCATCGTGGCCGCGATCACGCTGATCCTCGGCACGGGCGATTTCACGCTCAAGTTCGGCCAGTTCGCGCTCGGCGGCATCGGCACCGCGACTTTCGGCGCGATCCTGCTGTACGCCCTTCTGGCCCGATCGAGCGACGCAAGATGAAACCTGGTGCAAGAGGTGTTGTGTCACGTCATGGAGACGCGCTGGTTTCACGGCGCGGAAGCCACTCCCGTTAGACTCCAACGCTTTTCGCACTGACGTTTTCCATGGCCGATGCATCCGCCGCGCGCACCAAGACGCTATTCGAGTTCAAGAGCGCCACACTGCCGCTGATCGCCGTCATCCTGCGGACCGCGGATCTGGACGTGCTCTCCGAAGCGCTCGATGCCCAGCTCGCGGACTCGCCCGATTTCTTCGAGCAGGAGCCGGTGGTCATCGACCTCTCCCAGCTCCCGGAGGACGACGCCGACGCCGAGATCGATTTCGCCCGGCTGCGCAACATGCTGGCGCGCCATCAGACGCAGCCCGTCGCGGTGCGCGGCGGCACCGAGTCGCAGAACACCGCCGCGCGCGACGCCGGGCTGTCGATCACGGCCATGCCCTCCGCGCCGGCGCCCAAGCCGGCCGCCCCCGCGCCCGAACCGCAGCCGAGCGAAGCGCCGCAGATCGTGCGCGAGGTGCCGGTGCCGGCCAGCGGCACGCTGGTCATCGACAAGCCCCTGCGCTCCGGCCAGCAGGTCTACGCACGCGGCGGCGACGTGATCGTGACGGCCATCGTCAGCTTCGGCGCCGAAGTCATCGCGGACGGCAACGTCCACGTGTACGCGCCGCTGCGCGGCAAGGCGATCGCCGGCGCGCGCGGCAACACCGAGGCGCGCATCTTCACGACCTGCATGGAAGCGCAGCTCGTGGCCATCGCGGGCATCTACCGCACCTCCGAAGTCGCGCTGCCGGCCGAAGTGGCGGGCAAACCCGCACAAATCTCGCTGCACGACGGCAAGAAGATCGCCATCGACGCGATCCCCTGAGATCGCGCAGCAACCGAACGACCGAAACGAACGAAAAAAGGAATCTGGCAATGGCCAAAATTGTGGTGGTGACCTCGGGCAAGGGCGGCGTCGGCAAGACGACCACGAGCGCGAGCTTCGCGTCCGGCCTCGCGCTGGCAGGCAAGAAAACGGCGGTGATCGACTTCGACGTCGGCCTGCGCAACCTCGACCTCATCATGGGCTGCGAACGGCGCGTGGTGTTCGACCTCATCAACGTCATCCAGGGCGAAGCCAACCTGAGCCAGGCGCTCATCAAGGACAAGCACTGCGACAACCTCTACGTGCTGGCCGCCTCGCAGACGCGCGACAAGGACGCGCTGGTGCTCGAAGGCGTCGAGAAGATCATCAAGGAGCTCACCGAGCAGGGCTTCGACTACATCGTGTGCGACTCGCCCGCCGGCATCGAGAGCGGCGCGCTCATGGCGATGCACTTCGCCGACGAGGCGCTGATCGTGACCAACCCCGAGGTCTCGTCGGTGCGCGACTCCGACCGCATCCTCGGCATGCTGAGTTCCAAGACCAAGCGCGCCAAGGAAGGCGGCGAGCCGATCAAGGAGCACCTGCTGATCACCCGCTACAACCCCAACCGCGTTGCGGGGGGACAGATGCTGTCGCTGGAAGACATCCAGGACATCCTGCGCATCAAGCTCATCGGCGTGATCCCCGAGTCCGAGAGCGTGCTGCAGGCTTCCAACCAGGGCGTGCCCGCGATCCACGACAAGGACACCGACGTGGCGCAGGCCTACAGCGACGTGGTGGCGCGCTTCCTCGGCGAAGAGCGGCCGATGCGCTTCGTCGACGCAGAGAAACCCGGCTTCTTCAAACGAATCTTCGGATCGAGGTAGTTCGATGTCCCTCCTCTCCTTTCTGCTGGGCGAAAAGAAGAAGACGGCCAGTGTCGCCAAGGAACGGCTGCAGATCATCCTCGCCCACGAGCGCAGCAGCCTCGGCAACAAGCGGCCCGACTATCTGCCGGAGTTGCAGCGCGAGCTGATCGCGGTGATCTCCAAGTACGTGTCGATCAAGGCCGAGGACATCAAGGTCCACCTCGAGAAACAGGACGACCTCGAAGTGCTCGAGGTCAAGATCGAGCTGCCCGACGGCACGGCCGTAGCCGCCCGCTGAGCGCGTTTCAGGTGCGGATCGCGCCATCGGGGCTTCCATCGGAAGGCCCTGTGGGCGTATCGTCGCGACTCCAACATCAACTGGAGACATCGCACCATGGCAACTAGCAGAACGAGCACTACCGCCGCGAAAAAGGCGGGCTCCACGCGCAGCAGCGCTGCCGACGACATCCAGGACGCCTTCGTCAAGCCGCTGAAGGGCATGGCGGACCGTCTCCAGAATCTTCCATTGGCCGGGGCCGCAGGCACGATCGTGGAGAGTGGGCGCAAGGACCTGCAGGCGCTCATGGAGGCCAACGAGAAGTCCTACCAGGGCCTGCAGGCCGTGGTGCAGCGGCAGACCGAGATGCTCAAGGCATCGATCCAGGATTGGCAGAGCACCGTCAAGGGCATGTCGGCCGGCGAGCCACGCGAGAACCTTGCCAAGCTCGATGCGATGGGCAAGGCCGCTTTCAAGCAGGCGCTCGACGACATCCGCGAGCTGTCCGAAATGGCGGCCAAGTCGCAATCCGAAGCGTTCGAAGTGGTGCGAAAGCGCATCGGCGAGAACGTGGATGAGGTGAGCAAACTGCTGCGCACCCGCAAGTAACAGCTTCGCCGAGCCCGCGGGCTCGGTGTTTCTCCTCTGCGAAATCGAGAAATACGCCCGTGACACGTCACACAGGGCGCGTACATTGCTTAGGTTGTGTTCCAGCGATCCGACGATCAAGAATCAAACCATGGCATCGATTTCTCAGACGCGGGCATCCTCGAAGGTGGACGCCAAGGCCGCAGAGCGTGAACGGCTGCGGCAGGCCCTGCCCGCCACCGTCGGGCATCTGCGGCAGCATCAGGCCGGCCGGATCGACGACAACGACATCGAAGCCTATGTGCAGCTCAACTGGCTGGAATGGCACGGCGGCGGGTTGCGGCTCACGATCACGGGCCGCAACGTCTGCGCACAGGTCGCGACGCCCGCCTCCTGAACCCACACCCGCCCGCGCTCTTAGCCGTTGGCGATGATCGTGGCGATCAGGCCGGTGGCCACGGCCGCCAGCACGAAGTCGCCTCCGACACCCACCCACTGGTAGCCGCGCGGGGGCGCGTACAGGCGGTGCGCACGCCAGTCGTTCACCACGTAGCCCGGGGCGCGATACGCGACCGGCAGGCGGTCGCCGCGGTGCCACTGCGCATAGGGCCTCACGTACCCCTGGCGGACGACCTGCGGCTGCGGGCGGAAGTCCGGACGGCCATGGTTTTCGAATCGCTGGGGCTGCGGCGTGTAGCGCTCGTGGCGCTCGTAGCGGTCATGGCGATCCGGTCCGCGATCGAAGCGGCCGTCCTGGGCGAAGGCGCTTCCGGCCATGCACATCGCCAGCGCTGCTGCGACGACGGTCATGCTCTTCTTCGACTTGATCATTCTGGAACTCCTGTTCGCGTTGATGAGGAGTCCAGTGTGCCCAGCGCATGTATCGCGCCGCCCTCACGCCTGTATGCGCGAGGTGAAGCAAGGTAAAGGTGCGTTCAGGGCGCGGTGCCTTGCGGGCCCACCGCCGGGGTGGACGCGTGATGCGACCCGTGCGGCAGCTTGCGACCCAGGCTTTCGCCCCAGCGCCGCACAGGCGCACTCGCCTTTTCGGCAGTGTTGTTGACACCCCTGCGCGTGGCGTCCGCGCCGCGCTCGATGCCACGGCCAGTGGCATTCGCGCCCTTTTCGATGCCGCCAAGGACCTTGTTGTCGCTTGCGAATGCTGCTGGCGTCAGCAGGACGGCCGCGGTCACGGCCGCGATGAGGTTCTTGTTGCGAGAAATCATGCGTTGGGTTCTTTCGATTCGGATTCGGCGGCGGCGCGCGCCATGCGTTCGCTCTTCCAGTAGACATCATCGCCCCCGTCTACGCGGTTGAGCACGCGCGCCAGCACGAAGAGCAGGTCACTCAGCCGGTTGAGATACCGGCGCAGCGTGTCGTTGATCTCTTCCGTCGCGCCAAGCGCCACCACGGCGCGCTCGGCGCGGCGAGCCACCGTCCGGCATACGTGCGCGAACGAAGCGCCGCGCGTGCCGGCCGGCAGGATGAATTCCGCGAGCCGGGGCAGCGTCGCGTTGTGATCGGCGAGCGCATTGTCGAGCTGCAGCAGCGCCTCCGGCTTGAGGAGCATGTAGCCGGGCATCGAGAGCTCGCCGCCAAGGTTGAACAACTGATGTTGCACATCGATGAGCAGCTCACGCACTGCGGCGGGCATCGGCTCGCACAGCAGCACGCCGATGTTGGAGTTGAGTTCGTCGACGTCGCCCATTGCCTGCACGCGCAGGTGGTCCTTGGGTACGCGTGTGTTGTCGCCGAGGCCGGTGGTGCCGTCGTCGCCGGTGCGCGTAGCGATCTGGGAAAGGCGGTTGCCCATGGAATGTCCCTGTCTTTCTTTCAGGAGTGCGGTTCGTAGAATGTTAGACCCCTTCAGGAGCCTGCCGATGAACGCCCCCACCGCACTGTCCCACCTGACGCCCGAGATCGCGCTGCGCGAAGTGCCCGATGCACTGATCGAAGCCCTGAAGGCCCGCTTCGGCGATCAATGTTCCACGGCGATGGCCGTTCGCGCGCAGCACGGCCGGGACGAATCCTCTTTCGAAGCGCCGCCGCCCTCCGCCGTCGTGTTTGCCGAAAGCACGCAGGACGTCGCCGATGCGGTGAAGCTGGCGAGCGACTACAGCGTTCCGGTGATCCCCTTCGGCGTGGGCTCCTCGCTCGAAGGCCACCTGCTCGCAGTGCAGGGCGGCATCAGCATCGACGTGAGCCGCATGAATCGCGTCCTTTCCGTCAACGCCGACGACCTCACCGTGACCGTGCAGCCCGGCGTCACGCGCAAGCAGCTCAACGAGGACATCAAGAGCACGGGCCTCTTCTTTCCCATCGACCCGGGCGCTGATGCGTCGATCGGCGGCATGTCCGCCACCCGCGCGAGCGGCACGAATGCCGTGCGCTACGGCACGATGCGCGAGAACGTGCTGTCGCTCGAAGTGGTGACCGCCAGCGGCGAGATCATCCGCACCGGCACGCGCGCCAAGAAATCGTCGGCAGGCTATGACCTGACGCGCCTGTTCGTCGGCAGCGAAGGCACGCTGGGCGTGATCACCGAGATCACCCTGCGCATCTACCCGCTGCCTGAAGCGGTATCCGCCGCGATCTGCTCGTTCCCGAGCATCGAGGCCGCGGTGCGTACCACCATCGAGACCATCCAGCTCGGCGTGCCGATCGCGCGGGTGGAACTGATCGACGTGAACACGGTGCGCATGGTCAATGCGTATTCCAAGCTCAACCTGCGCGAAGAGCCGATGCTGCTGATGGAATTCCACGGCTCGCCCACGGGCGTGAAGGAGCAGGCCGAGACGGTTCAGGAAATCGCCAGCGGCCACGGCGGCAATGCCTTCGAATGGGCCAGCACGCCCGAGGAGCGCACTCGTCTCTGGACCGCGCGCCACAACAGCTATTTCGCGGCAGTGCAATCGCGCCCGGGCTGCCGCGCGATCTCGACCGACACCTGCGTGCCGATCTCGCGGCTGGCGGACTGCCTGCTCGAATCGGTCGCGGAAGCCGATGCGAGTGGCATCCCCTACTTCCTCGTTGGCCACGTCGGCGACGGCAACTTCCACTTCGGCTATCTGCTGGACCCCAACGATCCGAAGGAACGCGAAACGGCTGAGAAGCTCAACCATGCCCTCGTCGCGCGTGCGCTGTCGCTGGAAGGCACTTGTACCGGCGAGCACGGCGTGGGTCTGCACAAGATGGGCTTCCTGGTCGACGAAGCCGGTGCCGGAGCCGTGGACGTGATGCGGACGATCAAGCGCGCGCTCGATCCGAAGAACATCATGAACCCCGGAAAAATCTTCAGTCTGTAGGCCAGCCCAGACCAGGACACCCGCGGAACCGGCTCTGCCGGGCCGCCGGGTGTGCCCCCTGCAAGGGGGTGCAGAGCCACACGAAGTGGGCGAGGCTGGGGGGTGAGCGATGTATCTAGGCTGTCTGACGGATGCGGTCGATCAGGCCGTTCAACGCATCCAGCGAGCCGAAGTGAATCGCCAGTTCGCCGCTTTCTTCCACGCGCCCTCCCCGCTTGCTGCGCTTCTTGATGCGCACCTCGACCTCGGCGGCTAGCAGGTCGGCAAGTTCTTCTTCCACGCGCAGCAGATCGCGCGACTTTTCGGCTGTGCCACGGCGGGAAGTCGGTGTCAGGCTGAATTCCGCGGCAAGCTTCTTGACCAGCGCCTCGGCTTCGCGCACTGACATCTTCTTGGCGGCGATCTGGTTCGCAGCCGTGATCTGCGTGCCCTTGTCCAGCGACAGCAGCGCGCGTGCGTGGCCCATGTCGATATCGCCGGCCATGAGCATGGCCTGCGCCGGCTCGGCCAGATTCAACAGGCGCAGCAAGTTGCTGGCCGCGCTACGTGAGCGTCCGACGGCCTGCGCGGCGGATTCGTGAGTGAGCCCAAACTCAACGACCAGACGTTGCAGGCCTTGGGCTTCTTCCAATGGGTTGAGGTCTTCGCGCTGGATGTTTTCGATCAGCGACATCGCCGCGGCGGCCTCGTTGGGCACGTCGCGGACCAGGACGGGCACGCTCTCCAGTCCCGCAAGTCGGGCTGCACGGAAGCGGCGTTCGCCGGCGATGATTTCGAATTCGGCGTTCTTCTCGCGCGCTGCGTCCGTGTCGAGCCGGCGGACGAGGATCGGCTGCATGATCCCCTGCGCCTTGATGCTCTCGGCCAGTTCGTAAAGCGCACCCTCGTCCATGCGGGTTCGGGGCTGGTAGACGCCCGGCACCATCTGGTCCAGGGTCAGCGACGTCGGGCTCGGCGGGGCCGAATCATCCGGTGCAGCGGTATCGGGCCCGTTGAAGGTGGGACCCAGAAGGGCTTCAAGTCCGCGGCCGAGGCCCTTGGGTTTTTTGGTCGCCATGGAGATCAGTGTTCTTTCAGGAGATCGGTCAGGAGCGAGCGACCTTCGGGCCAGTCCCCGAGGCCGGATTCGCTGTTGATGTGGCCGCGCGCGCCGGCATCGATGTAGCTGGCGCCCCAGTCGCGCGCCATCTCGCGGGAGCGCTCGGCGGCGCAATAGGGATCGTTGTTTGCCGCGATCATCCGCGCGGGGAACGGCAGCGGCTGGCGCACGATCGGCGACCAGCCCGGGATCATCTGCCGCAGGTCGTCACGCTCTACGTCGCCCGGAGCGACCAGCAGCGCCCCGCGAACCTTGCCGGCATGACGTGTATGGGCTGCCCAGGCCGCGACAAGGATGCAGCCCAGGCTGTGCGCCACGAGCGCAACCGGTCCCGATGCCGCGATGACCTCTTCTTCCAGCCTCGCGGACCAGTCGCCGCGCAAGGGCCGCATCCAGTCGTGCTGTTCGACGCGATGGTCGCCGTAGATCGCTTCCCAGCGGCTCTGCCAGTGGTCGGGGTCGCTGTTCTGCCAGCCGGGCAGCAACAGGATCTGGGGAGAGGTCATCGGCGAGGTATGTATGGAGTTATTGAGGTGGTCTAGGGATTACGGCGATTCTTCGGGCGCATGGACCGGCACCGGCGGCGGATCCATGGGTACTGGCGCGGCGGCCGACGAGGCATCGGAAGTCATCGCACTGGCAGGCGGCATCTTTCGCACGAGCTCTTCGGCAAAGGTGATGAACGCCTGGCTGCCCTTTGCCGGTGGATCGAACACAACGCCCGGCAGCCCGTAGCTGGGCGCCTCTGCGAGGCGCACATTGCGCGGGATGACGGTATCGAACACCTTGTCGCCGAAATGCGCCTTGAGTTGCTCGCTGACCTGCTGCTGCAGCGTGATGCGCGGATCGAACATGACACGCAGCAGGCCGATGATCTGCAGGTTCTTGTTGAGATTGGCATGCACCTGCTTGATGGTGTTGACCAAGTCCGTAAGGCCTTCCAGCGCAAAGTACTCGCACTGCATCGGCACGATGACGCCATGTGCGGCGCACAAGCCGTTGAGGGTCAAGAGGCTCAGGCTCGGTGGGCAATCGATCAGGATGAAGTCGTATTCGGCGCCAACTGCGGCAAGCGCGGTGCGAAGGCGCTTTTCGCGCCGGTCCAGGGCGACCATCTCGACTTCCGCGCCGGCCAATTCGCGGTTCGCGCCCAGCACGTCATAGCCGCACTTCTCGGCTGTCACCCGCGTCTCGGCGACCGACGCCGACTCGAGCAGCACGTCGTACACCGTTGTCTCGAGCTGTCGCTTGTCGATCCCGGAGCCCATCGTCGCGTTGCCCTGTGGATCCAGATCGATCATGAGGACGCGCTGCCCGACCTTCGCCAGGCCAGCGGCCAGATTGACCGTGGTCGTCGTCTTGCCGACCCCGCCCTTCTGGTTTGCGATGCAGAAAATCTTTGCCATATGAGCGGCTTACCTTGAGATGGCGAGCCGGACGCCGAAGCCGATCAGGAAGATGCCGGCGATCTTGTTCAGCCAGACCGTCGCGCGAGGATTTGCACGCACGCGCTCGGCCAGGAAATGGGTCAACAGGGTGGCAGAGAGGCCGTAGAGGAAGGTCAGGAAGGCGATGGTCATGGCCATCACCGCAAAGGTCGTGAGGCCCTGATGACGCGCCGGATCGACAAACAGCGGGAAGAACGCCATGTAGAAGACGATCGCCTTCGGGTTGAGCAGCGTAATCGTCAGCGCCTGCTGAAAGTACTGGCGGGGACGGATATTAAGGATGGGCGCTGCGCCGGGTTTGGTGCGCAGCATCTTGAACCCGAGCCACGCGAGATAGACGGCGCCGAGCCACTGGACCAGGTGGAAAGCGGTCGGATACGCGGTAAGCATGGCCGCAACGCCAGCGACGGCGGCCCACATGAGCACCTGATCTCCTGAAATCACACCGAAAGTCGCTGCAACTCCCCCGCGGATGCCGCCTTTGCTTGTCGAGGTGATCAGCGCCAGGTTGCCCGGTCCGGGAATCGCCAGAAAAAGGATGATGGCTGCGACGAACGCGCCGTAATCAGCGATGCCGAACATGCGATTTGCTCAAAAAGGGGATCCGTCGAGTCTAAGCGAGGTCGACGCGGAGCAAGTCGCTCAATCAGCGGGTTTTCGCATCCAGACGATGCAGCGCTCAGCTCCCAGGCCAGGAACAGATAGTTGTTCCACGTGAAACACCTCCGCCTGAGGGGGAAGTTGGGCGATTTCGTCGTTGGGCGTCTTGCCCTTCATCGCGAGCCAGACGCCCTCCGGACCCAAGAGATGGACAGACCCAAGGACGAAATCCGGCAGCGACGCAAAGGCGCGCGAGCTGATGAGGTCATAGCTGCCCGTCAGCGTTTCGACGCGGGCGTGCAGACCGCGCAGATTGCTCAACTCAAGTTCTGAGGCAACCTGTTGGATGAAGGCAGCCTTTTTGGCAACGGCATCTACGCAAGTGACGTTGATGTCGTCCCGGAGAATCGCGATCACAACGCCGGGTAGCCCTGCCCCAGCCCCAACATCCAGCAACTCGGCCTTGCTGTCGCATTGCCTCTGAAGTGGAGCAATGACAGCGAGGCTATCGAGCAAGTGATGCGTCAGCACGGCCGCCGGATCCCGAAGCGCGGTCAGGTTATAGACCTTGTTCCACTTGAGGATGAGTTCCCCGTATGCCAAGAGCCGCTGGCTCTGCTCGTCGCTCAGCGTGATGCCCAGCGCTTCTGCGCCCTGACGTAGCTGTTCCTTCTGACTCATTCGGCGGATTGCGCTTCGGTCGCCGCGTCGCGGACAAAGGTGCGGTGTCCGCCCTTGCGGAGGTGAATCATCAGCAGCGAAATGGCCGCAGGCGTGACTCCGGAAATGCGAGAGGCCATGCCCAGCGTCTCCGGACGGTGCTTGGCCAGCTTCTGGCGGACTTCGATACTCAATGCCTTGACCTGGCTGTAGTCCAGATCCTCCGGCAGCTTGAGGCTCTCGAAGTGAGCTGCGCGCTCGACTTCGTCGTGCTGGCGGTTGATATACCCGGAGTACTTGGCCGCAATCTCGATCTGCTCGATTTCCGTCTCGCCCAAGGCTTCATCGGAGCGGTACTTGCCACCATCCATGGACATGAGCGATTCATAGCTGACGTTTGGCCGCCGCAGCAGGTCGCCGAGGTTGTATTCGTGGTCGATGGCCTTGCCGAGAACCCGTTCGGACTCCGCGGCCGGCAAGTTGCGGGGATTCACCCAGATCGAACGCAGCCGCTCTGTTTCACGTGAAACAAGGTCGCGCTTGCGCGAGAAGGCGTCCCATCGGGCATCGTCCACCAGACCGAGCTTTCGACCCATTTCGGTCAGGCGCATGTCGGCGTTGTCTTCGCGGAGCTGCAGTCGAAATTCCGCGCGGCTCGTGAACATCCGGTACGGCTCGGTCACGCCTTTGGTGATCAGGTCGTCCACGAGCACGCCCAGGTAGGCCTCATCGCGTCGCGGCAGCCAAGGATCCTCTCCCCTGCACTGCAGCGCTGCATTGATGCCCGCAAAGAGCCCTTGCGCCGCCGCCTCTTCGTAGCCGGTGGTCCCATTGATCTGGCCGGCAAAGAACAAGCCCCTGATCGCTCGCGTCTCGAAGTTGCTCTTCAGTTCGCGCGGATCGAAGTAGTCGTATTCGATCGCGTACCCGGGACGCAGGATATGGGCGTTCTCCAGGCCGGCCATCGAGCGAACCAGCTGGAACTGGATGTCGAACGGCAAGCTGGTCGAGATCCCGTTCGGGTAGTACTCGTTGGTGGTCAGCCCTTCGGGCTCGAGGAAGATCTGGTGGCTCTCCTTGTCGGCGAAGCGATTGATCTTGTCTTCCACGCTCGGGCAATAACGCGGACCGACACCGTCGATCTTTCCGGTGAACATCGGGCTGCGGTCGAAGCCGGAACGGATGATCTCGTGCGTGCGCGCATTGGTGTTCGTGATCCAGCACGGCATCTGCTGTGGGTGCATGTCCGCGCGACCCATGAAGCTGAAGACGGGCATCGGCCCTGCCCCGCCCGGCATGCCGTCGCCTGGCTGCTCGGTGCACTTCGAGAAATCGATTGTCCGGCCATCGAGACGCGGCGGCGTGCCGGTCTTGAGGCGCCCTTGCGGCAGCTTCAGCTCCTTGAGGCGGGCCGAGAGGCTGACTGCGGGTGGATCTCCGGCACGGCCAGCCTGGTAGTTGTCGAGCCCGACGTGGATGCGGCCGTCGAGGAAAGTCCCTGCGGTCAGCACCACGGTACGTGCGCGGAAGGCGATGCCCACCTGCGTCACCGCGCCGACGACACGGTCGCCCTCGATCATCAGGTCGTCGACCGCCTGCTGGAAAAGCGAAAGATTCGGCTGGTTCTCCAGCCGGCGCCGGATGGCTGCCTTGTAGAGCACCCGGTCGGCTTGCGCGCGCGTTGCACGCACGGCGGGGCCCTTGCTCGAATTCAGAACCCGGAACTGGATCCCGCCCTCGTCCGTCGCGATCGCCATCGCGCCGCCGAGTGCATCGACCTCCTTGACCAGATGGCCCTTGCCGATGCCGCCGATCGATGGGTTGCAGCTCATCTGGCCCAACGTTTCGATGTTGTGGGTCAGCAGCAGGGTGCGAGCGCCCATCCGGGCGGAAGCAAGCGCGGCTTCGGTGCCGGCATGGCCTCCGCCGACGACGATTACATCGAATTCTTCGGGATACAGCATGAGAGGTGGGCGCACTACCGCGTGCGCTGCGCAAGGGGGGCGCTGATTTTAATCGCCGCCGACGCCTCTCGCCGCTTTGGGGACAAAGCCAGTGCTTGAACTGTTGCTATCCAATTGATAGCAACCTGCTTGTTAGCTCTCGCTCACTCCAGCGTCTTCTTGATGGCGCCCACACCAAGTGCGGCCAGCACGAGGAAAACGACCGCGAGGATCAGGAACAGGCCGAACAGCACCTTGGCGATGCCCGCCGCTCCGGCGGCCACGCCGCCAAAGCCCAACGCACCGGCGATCAGCGAGATCACGGCGAAAACAATGGCGTACTTCAACATGCACGAACTCCTTTCAATGGCCACCATCGCACAGCAACGTCGACATTAGGAACGAGTTGGCCGCCCACCCATAGTCGGCGCGCGCGAGCCGCCGTAGGACAAGTACGCCATGGGTGCGAACCCGCTAGCATCAGCCTCCCCTTTCTCAAAAACAATGATCGAATTTCGATAGGAGTTTTCCGAATGAAGCTGTACTACTCGCCGGGCGCATGCTCGCTGTCTCCCCATATCGCGCTGCGCGAAGCAGGGCTTGCCTTCGAACCGGTGCTCGCCAGCACCAAGAGCCATAAGCTGCAGGATGGCACCGACTACTACGGCATCAACCCCCTGGGCTACGTGCCGATGCTCGAACTCGACGACGGCACGCGCCTTCGCGAAGGCCCGGCCATCGTGCAGTACGTCGCCGACCAGGTGCCCAACAAGAATCTCGCGCCGGCCAACGGCACGCTGTCGCGCTATCGCCTGCAGGAATGGCTGACGTTCATCGGCACCGAGATCCACAAGACCTTCTCGCCGTTGTTCAACCCGAACATCGCCGACGAGGCCAAGGCGGTCTTCAAGGACAAGCTCAAGTCGCGCTATGAGTGGCTCAACGGCCAGCTCGCGGACAAGCAATTCCTGATGGGCGACCACTTCACCGTCGCGGACGGCTATTTGTTCACGGTGACCAACTGGACCAAGCCGATGAACATCGACCTCTCCGCTTTCCCGAATGTCACAGCATGGCACGCCCGTGTCGCTGCACGCCCCGCCGTGCAGGAAGCGATGAAGGCCGAAGGCCTTATCAAGTAGGCCCGTCTCTCAGGCAGGCGGCTGCAACGGCTTCTGGCGCGAAGCCAGCAGCGCGCCTGCCCACAGAATCCCCGCCGAGGCCACGAGGCCTCGCGCCAGGCCCCCACTCCCGTCGGAGATCCAGCCCGTCAGCGTCGGGCCGACGATCTGACCGGCCGCAAACACGATCGTGAAAGCGCTGATGCCCGTCGCCCATTGCGGCGCAGGCAGGTTGTGCCGGACCAGCGCCGTCGTCGACGCGACGACCGAAAGAAACACCGCACCAAAGAGCAGCCCTGACGCTATTGCCAGTGGCCATGACGCGCTCACGACCGGCAGGATCGTCGCCACACCGAGCAGCGCATTCAGAATCGCCTGGGGCTCACCACCGCGGAACCTGTCGAGCAAGCCCGACCACAACCTCGACGAAGCGACGCATGCCACGCCGAGCAGTGCGTAGAACATCGTGATGTTGCCCGCTCCGGCGCCCTGCTCGCGCAACAAGGCGATCACGAAGGTCATGTAGCCGATGTAGCCGGCGCCGAAGAGCGTGTAGCCAGCCAACGCCCAGCCGAACCGGTGCACTTGCACCCCTGGGTTCGCCGGGGCTGCATGCGCAGCCAGGGGCGGCGCCGCCGCATGCACATCGCCCGGCATCCTGCGCATCTCCACAGCGAGCACAGCCGTCGCGACAAAGCTCGCAGCCGCCAGTGCCCACCACGCCCATGACCATCCGTGCACCACCTGCGAAGCTGCCTGAAGGACCGCCGGCACCAGCAATGCGGACAACGTGATGCCCAAACCTGTTCCGCCGTAGTAGATGCCCAGCAGAAAGCCTGCGCGCGTGGGTTGCAGCGACCCCAGCCGTGCCGCCAGCAATCCGCCGGCAACGAAGACCCATGCGCTCGCCAGCCCGGCAAGCAAGCGTTGCAACAACAAGGCGGGTGCAGAAACAAGAAACCCACTCGCGACCATGAACACGCTCGCCCAGAACGCACCGCCC
The DNA here is from genome assembly GCA_017744935.1 of Variovorax sp. Classification (GTDB taxonomy): domain Bacteria; phylum Pseudomonadota; class Gammaproteobacteria; order Burkholderiales; family Burkholderiaceae_C; genus Variovorax. The sequence goes on along the minus strand of JAGIAI010000038.1, from coordinate 76,283 downwards.
ACCAGCAACTGCTTCGGCCCGAATCGCCGCATCAATGCCGGGGTCATCAACGCACCGAACAGATACCCCGCGGCGTTCGCCGTGTTCATGCCGCCGGCGAGTGCATAGCTCCATCCGAGGTCTTCCCGCATCGGCGGCAGCAGCAGCCCGTACGAGAAGCGCGTGATCCCCAGCGACACCGCAGCACCGAGCGACAAGGCCAACGCCAGCTTCAGGACTTGGGTGGGCGTGGGCGTAGCGGCATTCGATGTCATGGGTTCGCGGCCATTCTGCTGCATCGCTTATCACCAAACCGACAACCCCGTGACAGCGCGGATGCGTTGCCGGGTTTACCCTCGGCCTCGTTCTCAACAAACAAGCAACGCGAACATGTCATCCCTCTTCGATCCCATCCAGGTCGGCGACCTGCACCTGCGCAACCGCGTCGTGATGGCACCACTCACGCGCAATCGTTCGCCCAATGCGATTCCGCGCGACATCACTGCGACCTACTACGCACAGCGCGCGAGCGCCGGCCTGCTGATCACCGAAGCCACCGCGATCAGCCATCAGGGCCAGGGTTATGCGGACGTCCCGGGTCTCTACGGCACCGAGCAGCTCGATGCATGGAAGCATGTGACGAACGCGGTGCACGCCAAGGGCGGCAAGATCGTGGTGCAGCTCTGGCATGTCGGCCGCGTGTCGCACAACGAGCTTCAGCCCGAGGGCGGCAAGCCTGTCGCGCCTTCGGCGATTGCTGCAAAGACCAAGACCGTGCTGATCAAGAACGGTGTCCCAACCTTCACCGACACGTCCGAGCCCCGCGCGCTTGACACCGCGGAACTGCCTGGCATCGTGCACGCCTATGCAGTCGCCGCTCGCAGCGCGGTCGAAACCGCGGGCTTCGACGGCGTGGAGATTCATGGCGCGAACGGCTATCTGCTGGACCAGTTCCTCAAGAACGGCAGCAACAAGCGAGGCGACGACTACGGCGGCAGTATCGAGAACCGCGCCCGCCTCCTGCTCGAAGCGACCCGCGCGGTCGTCGACGCCGTCGGCGGCGGCAAGGTCGGCATCCGTCTTTCACCGGTGACGCCCGCGAACGACGTACATGACGACAACCCGCAGCCACTCTTCGACTACGTGGTCCGCCAACTCGCGAGGCTGAACCTCGCCTACATCCACGTCATCGAGGGCGCGACCGGCGGTCCCCGGGAGATCTCCGACCGGCCTTTCGACTATGAGGCGCTCAAGGCGGCCTATCGCCAGGCCGGCGGCAAGGGTGCATGGATGGTGAACAACGGCTACGACAAGCCGCTCGCCGAAGAAGCGCTGAAAGAAGGCGATGACCTCATCGCCTTCGGCAAGCCCTTCATCTCGAACCCCGACCTCGTGCGCCGCCTGCGCGAGAACGCACCGTTGAACGCGTGGGACAAGAACACCTTCTACGGCGGCGGCGAAGCGGGCTACACCGACTATCCCGCGCTCGCCTGACGGTAGTTCGCGTCAGTCCGGCCCGAAGGCCAGGCTGACGCGCAGACCGCCTTCTTCCGAAGCCTTCGCGAAGCTGAGCTCGGCACCGAGCAGCTTCGCGTAGCGCGCCACGATCGCCAGGCCAAGTCCGGCGCCCTCACCCAGCTTCTGGCCCTCGGGCCCCTGTGTCCATCGCTCCATCAGATCGCGCTGGGCCGCGTCGGCGATTCCGGGGCCGTCGTCGATCACGCTCATGGTCCTGCCGTCGAGTTCGATGGTGATCGTGTGCCCGCCATAGCGCAGTGCGTTGTCGATCAGGTTGTCGAGCGTGCCTTCGACCAGCGCCATGCTCGCCTGCACGCTCACCGGCTCGTCGATGCCCTTCGCGCCCAGGTCGACGCCCTTCGCGTCGGCACGCGCCAGATGGCGCAGCACGGTATGGCGGATCAGTTCATCGAGACGCACCGCCTGCTGCTGCAAGCCCGTCCGTCGTTCGTTGGCCAGCGCCAGCGCCAGCAACTGATCCACCAGATGGCTGGCGCGTGCCTGGCTGGTCGCGATCTCCTTGAGTTGCTCGCGCCATACCTCGGGCTTCTGTTGCGCAAGACCATAGTCCGCGAGCGCACGGATGCCCGCGAGCGGCGTACGCAGCTCATGCGCGACGTTGCCCGCGAACTCCCGCTGCGCCGAGGCACTCTGCGCAAGCCTTTCAAGCAGCGCATTGAGCGTGTCGCCCAATTGCTCCAGTTCTCGCGAACTCCTTGCGACAGGTACCGGCTTCAAGTCACTCGCGTTTCGCTTTTCCAGCGTTTGCCGCAGTTCGCCGAGCGGTCGAAGCTCATGCCGGATGCGGCGCCACAACCACGTCGCGAGCAGTACCAGCAGCACGATCTGCGGCGCGATCGAATAGACCAGCAGTCTCTCGATCAGGACACCCCGCGCCGTGGTCGTCTGCGCCACCACGACGCTGAAGACGTCGGGCTCGTCATGATTCATCACCACCGCCCGCAGCGACTGGCCCTCATAGACCACGTGCGAGAACCGATGCCGCGCACCTTCTTCCGGCAGCGGCGCCGTCAGCCCCGGATTGCCGGCAAGCAGGGATCCGTCGGGCCGCAGCACTGCGAAAAACACCTGCTCGTCCTGGTCGAAAAGCATGTTCGTGACTTCGCGCGGCGACAACGGCAACTCGATGCCATGCTCTCCCGAACGCACGTTGGCCGATATCGCGAAGGCATCGTCGAGCAGCGCACGATCGAAAGCCTGCCGCGTGAAATAGCTCGCCAGATACAGCGCCACGGCGGTGCCGAGAAACCAAGTCAGCGCCAGCGGCAGCAACACACCTCGCAGTACCCGCGTGGTCAGAGACGGCGCGGCGTGCGTGCGCGGCGGGCTCACCCTCACACTTCGGCTTCCAGCAGATAGCCGATGCCGCGCAAAGTCCGGATCGCCGCGCCGCTGCCGACCAGCTTCTTGCGCAGCCGCGATATGAAGGCCTCGAGCGCGTTGTCACCCAGCGAATCGTCGAAGCTCGAGAGCTTGTCCGAAAGCTCGCGCTTGCTGATGGTCCGGCCGGGCGGGCTCATCAATTCCCACAGCACCTCGAATTCGCGCGCCGGCAGATCGAGCGGCACGTTGCCGATGCCGAAGCGCCGCGCGCGACGGTCGAGCCGCAACCGGCCGAGGGTGGAAATGTCCTCCGTGCCCTGGGCGCGCCGCACCAGTGCGCGAAGGCGCGCTTCCACTTCTGCGAGATCGAAGGGCTTGCCAAGATAGTCGTCGGCGCCCGCGTCCAGGCCGGCGATCCGTTCTTCGGTGCGATCGCGCGCGGTCAGGATCAGGACCGGTGTCCGGTCGCCGCGCTGGCGCGCATGCCGCAGCGCAGTCAGGCCGCTGGAGAGTCCGCTGGTCGGGCTGGGCGTGGCCGGCAGGTTCAGATCCAGAAGCACCGCATCGAAGGTCTGTACGCGCCACAGGTGCTCCGCTTCTTCGACGCTCGCCGCCACATCGACGCGGTGTCCCGCATCGCCCAGGCTGCGCAACATCACGCCACGCAGTACCGCGTCGTCTTCGACCAGGAGGATTCGCATAGCTCTAGCAGATGGAGAAAAGTAAGGGGTTGTGTTTGTACAGCATGTACACGCATTCAACGACGTCTGTCAAAGCACAACCCTGGGGACAGTTTCGGCACAAGCCATAGGTTGTCCACAGGTCCATCGCGTTTTGCAGAGTTGTTCGAGTTCACGCTACACCACGGAAGCGCGGCTGCGCACAGCGAACGGAACACCGCAAGTCCCTGTCGGCAAAGGAAAAAAGCGATATATCCACAGCGGCATGGGACCCTTATCTACTACTACTAATTTGAATAAAAGAAATAGGAGAGGAATAGGAACAGCCGTGAATTTCCGCGCGTCAGCGCCCCCGGGGCTGGACATTGCCATGGTGAGAAGGTTCAAACTAGCAGTCCCGTCATCCAGTACGAAAGGAGCCACTCCGATGAGCCAGAAATTCCAGGTCACCGGCATGAGCTGCGGGCATTGCGCCAATCTGGTGCAGAACGCCGTGCAAGCGATCGATCCCAAGGCTCAGGTCACGGTCGACCTCGAGACGGGTCATGTAGATGTCGTGAGCCAGCATCCGCGCACGGACATCATCGTGGCCATCGAAAACGCCGGATATCAGGCGAAGTAACAGCAACTCTCTGTCTTGGAGGGCCGGTAAGCTAGGAAACCTCACCAGCAGTTGAATACTTTATGTTTCAACGTGCAAAATGTGTCATTTCTGCTGACATCAACGAGGTGCCATGCTTTCCAGCCTTCTGCCTTCCTCGGTTCGCGAATCCACGTACCGCCGCAAATTCCTGGAAAACCGCGACGAGAACCTGTTCATGGGTTCTTTCGAAAGCTTCGCGGACGCCCAGGCCCATGCGCCGGTCGGCAAGACGGTAGGCTATGACACCCCCGAGGCGGCCAACCTCTACAGCCACCAGATCTACTTCTACGACTACCCCGCCCTCTTCTGGCTGGGCCGTTCGCTGGACACTGGCCTGCGCACCGTGTTCGACCTGGGCGGGCACATCGGCATCAAGTACTACGCGTTCCGGCGTGTGCTGAACTACCCGGCGGACTTGCACTGGACCGTTTGCGACGTGCCGGGCGTGATCAAGGCCGGCGCGGAAGTCGCAGAGCAGCGGCAGGTCGCCAGCCAGCTCGACTTCACGACCGATTTCCGCGGCGCGAGCGGCTGCGACCTCCTGTATGCGTCGGGCAGCCTGCAGTACCTCCCGCAGCACCTTTCCGAGATCCTGGCCGAGCTCCCGGTGAAACCCAAGCGCATCATCATCAACACGGCGGCGGTCCATCCCGAGAGGACGCTCTACACCCTGAACAGCATTGGCGTGGCGGTATGCCCGTATCGCATCGAGCACCACGACCGCCTCTTTGCCGACCTGACGGAGGCGGGCTATGTGCGCCGCGATGCGTGGCGCAACGAGGGCAAGCCGATCGAGGTGCCCTTCGTCGAAGGCGGCGACCAGCCCTACTACGCAGGTTGCTGCTTCGACTTGAGCTGAGCCCGCGCGGCTGCGGGCTACCATCCGGGCCATGCTTTTCAACCCCCGGATCCTGATCGCCGAAGACGAATCCGGCATTGCCGACACCCTGCAATACGTGCTGCGCACCGATGGCTTTGCGCCGGTCTGGTGCCCGACGGCGCAGGAAGCGATCGCGCAATTCACCGCAGAGCCGCCTGCGCTTGCGATCCTTGACATCGGCCTGCCCGACATGAACGGCTTCGAGCTGTTCAAGCGGCTTCAGGCGCTGCCTGGTGGCGCCGAGGTGCCGATGCTGTTCCTCACCGCGCGCAGCGACGAGATCGATCGCGTGGTCGGGCTTGAACTGGGTGCGGATGACTACGTTGCCAAGCCCTTTTCTCCGCGCGAGCTGGTGGCGCGGGTGCGGACCATCCTGCGGCGAAGCGGGCGCAACGGACAGGCCGCCCCGGCACCTGCAGCCACGGCAGCCACCGCGCCGGCAAGCCCCCATTCGCCCGCCGTGCCGTTCGCAGTCGATACCGAACGCATGCAGATCCGCTATTACGGCCGCCTGCTCGAACTCTCACGCTACGAATACGGCTTGTTGCGGCTGATGGTCCAGCGACCGGGCCGGGTCTTCACGCGCGACGAGTTGCTGCGCCTCGTGTGGGACGAGTCGAGCGAGAGCTTCGATCGCACGGTCGATGCGCATATCAAGACCCTGCGAGCCAAGCTCAAGGCCATCGCGCCCGACGTCGAACCGATCCGCACCCTGCGCGGCACCGGCTACGCGTTGAACGAAGAGCTTCCGTCGGGCGCATGACAGGGTGACGCGCAGAACCCGCATCTTCATCGGCATCCTGCTGATCTACACGGTCGGGATCGCCTTTCTGCTCTACCGCGTGGTGGCGGACATCGACCCGCGCTACCGGGAGTCGGCGGAAGAATCGCTGGTCGAGACATCGCAGTTGATGGCAAGCCTGATCGAGCAGGACGTGATTGCCGGCGCGATCAACGTCTCGCGGCTCGACCCTCTGTTCCGCTCGGTCTATGCGCGACAGTTCTCGGCGCAGATCTACAACCTGCACAAGCGCCACGTGGAGCTGCGCATGTACGTCACCGATCGAACCGGCCGCGTGCTGTTCGATTCGCTCGGCCGCAGCACCGGCGCAGACTATTCGCAGCGCCCCGACGTGAGCCGCTCGCTGGCCGGCGTCTACGGCGCACGCACTTCGCGCGACATCGCGGGCGATCCGCTCACTTCGGTGATGTATGTCGGCGCGCCAATCCGCTGGGGCAACGAGATCGTCGGCGTGGTCACGGTCGGCAAGCCGGTGCGCAGTTTCGGGCAGTTCGTCGAGGACGCACGCGCACGCACGCTGTGGGTCGGTGCCGGTTCGGCCTTGGCGCTGCTGGTGCTTGCGATCATCGTGTCGATCTGGCTCGTTCGGCCCTTCGGGCTTATCTCCGACTACATCGGATGGCTGCGCAGCCAGCGCAGCCTGAGCCTGTCTCGCATGATCCGGCGCGCGGTGGACACGCTGCGTGGCGGCCTGCGGGAAATGCGCGACGCGCTCACCGGTCGCAACTACGTCGCCGACTACGTCCAGACCTTCACGCACGAAGTGAAGAGCCCGCTTTCCGCGATCCGCGGCGCGGCAGAGCTGATCCAGGAACCTTCGATGCCGCAGGCCGAGCGCGAACGCTTTCTTGCCAACATCGCGCACGAGACGCAGCGTATCCAGGAGATCGTCGATCGCATGATGGAGCTCACGGCCCTCGAGACACGGCGAGCGCTCGAACGCAGCGAGCCGGTCGCGCTCGCCCCCTTGTTGCGCGACATCGGCACTGGCGCGCAGGCTGCGGCATCGAAGCGGGACATCCGCATCAACGTGGCGATCCACAACGAAGCACGCGTGGAAGGCGACCCTTTCCTCCTCCGCCGCGCCATCAGCAACCTGCTGGACAACGCGATCGACTTCTCACCGGACGGTGCGGAGGTGCTGCTGGCGCTGGAGGCGGAAGGACGGCGGGCGCGGATCACCGTGCGCGATCGCGGCAAGGGCATCCCCGACTTCGCGAAAGACAAGGTGTTCGAGAAGTTCTATTCGCTGGCGCGCCCGCACAGCCAGAAGAAGAGCACCGGCCTCGGGTTGGCCTTCGTGAAGGAGATCGCCACGCTGCATCGCGGTCGTGTCGAACTCGTCAACGCGCCGCGCGGCGGAGCGCAGGCGACGCTCACGCTGCCGCTGCTCGCGAATCACTGACGGGTGAGGGCGAGGTACGCGTTGCGCGTGCCGGGGCTGACCGAATCGATGAGTTGCTGGTAGGCGGTCTTGTGCCGCGCAAGCATGCGCGCCGAAGCAATCGCCTTCGACTTGCAGAACCAGTGGCAGGTGTGCTGCATCAGGAAGAGCTCCGCGGACATCGTGTAGGCCTTGGCTTTCTGCGTGCGGTGCGCGTCGTTCTGCATCACCTCCGCGATGCCTCGCGCGTGGATCGCGAAAGCCTTGCGCACGTCGAACGTGGCTGCGGGAAGGAATTGGCTGGCATAGGGAAGCGAGATCGGCAAGGTGCTGACGCGCGCTTCCTTTTCGTCCACGCGCGAGAACTCGGAGGCGAAGTTGCTGAACTGCATCGACAGCTTGCGTTCGGTGTCGTCGAGCAGCGCCCAGATCTGTGCGCGGCGCTCCGGATCGTCTTCGCCCAGGCACCGCAGGTAGCCCTCGGTGAGGTTTTCCATCAGCTTCTCGATCTGGTAGTTGCCCAGGTGGCTGCCGAGCAAGGCGATGCGACGGCGCTGGTCTGCCGACTTGAGGATGGACGCGCCGATGAGGACGATCGTCGCCAGGATCAGGAATTCCATGGCCGGATGTGAGAAAGGGGATGTGGAGTGTAGATAGCTCCGCATCCCCTTTCGTGCATTTCGCTGCCCCGGACTATTCCACCCCCCGGCTTGCCGCTTCGCGTGCTTCGCCACCCCCCGCGGGGGAGGTTCGGTCGCCTTGGGGCGGCCCGGCGTCGGCCTACCTGAAGAAGTCGAGGATGCGGCTGCGCTCTTCGGCGGCCGGCGGTGGGCCGACCGGCGCACCTGCAAGCGCTTCGGCCGACGTAGGTGCCTGTGTGTCGACACCCAGGCTTGCGACGCCATGGCCAGGGCCGAACTCGTCGAAGTACCACTCGCCATCGATATTGGCAAGCCCGCCAGGCGCACGTGGTTCGCTCACTGGCACGCCCTTCAACGCGGTCTGCATGAAGCCGATCCAGATCGGCAGGCTCAGGCTGCCACCGGTTTCGCCACGCACGCCGAGCTGGCGGGGCGTGTCGTAGCCAATCCAGGCCACGCCCACCATCGAAGGCTGGAAGCCCGCGAACCAGGTGTCGAACGAATCGTTGGTCGTGCCGGTCTTGCCGAAGAGGTCGCTGCGGCGCAGCGCTTGGCCGGCCTTGGCAGCCGTGCCACCCTTCACAACGCTCTGCAGCAGCGAACCCATGACGAAGGCATTGCGCTCGGGAATCGCGCGGCGGCTCTCGTCGAGTACCGGTGCTTCGGTTTCGAGCAGGACCTTGTCCTTCATGTCGGTGACGCGCGTGACCAGGTACGGATTCACGCGATAGCCACCATTGGCAAATACGGAATACCCCGCCGCCATCTGCATCGGCGTGACGGAGCCGGCACCCAGCGCCATCGGCAAGTTGGCGGGCTGCTTGTCGCGATCGAAGCCGAAGCGGGTGACCCAGTCCTGCGCGTAATCGACGCCGATGGACTGGAGCACGCGGATCGTCACCATGTTCTTCGACTGCTGCAGCGCGCGGCGCAACGTGATTGGGCCGTCGTAGGTGCCGTCGTAATTCTTCGGCTCCCAGGCCTGTCCACCGGGGCCGGCCTCGAAGGAGATCGGTGCGTCGTTGACGATGGTGCTCGGCGCGAAGCCCTTCTCCAGCGCGGCCGAGTAGATGAAGGGCTTGAAGCTCGAACCCGGCTGGCGCCACGCCTGCGTGACGTGGTTGAACTTGCTGCGTCCGAAATCGAAGCCACCCACGAGTGCCTTGATCGCACCGCTCTTCGGGTCCATGGCGATGAACGCGCCTTCGACCTCCGGCACCTGCGTGATTTCCCATCCGCCCTTGGCCATCTTCGCCACGCGGATGACGGCACCTCGGCGGATCTTGATCGCGGCCGGTGCCTTGGCGGCGAGGCCCGACTGGGCAGGCCGCAGGCCTTCGCCGCTGATCTGCAATGTCTCGCCGTTCGCACGGACCGCTGTGACTTCCTTCGGGCTGGCTTCGAGCACGACGGCCGCGACAAGGTCGCCGTTGTCGGGGTGATCGGCGAGCGCATCATCGACCGCATCGTCGAGTTCCTTCGCATCGTCAGGCAGATCGGCGAAGGCTTCGGGACCGCGATAGGGTTGGCGGCGTTCGTAATCGAGGATGCCGCGACGCAGCGACCGATAGGCCGCTGCCTGGTCGCCCGAATCGAGCGAGGTGTAGACCTTGAGCCCGCTGGTGTAGATGCTGTCGCCGTACTGCGCATGCATCATCTGCCGGACCGTCTCCGCCACGTACTCGGCATGCAGGCGATCGGGGTCGGCCGCATCGCGCAGATGCAGTTCTTCCTGCTTGGCTTGCGCTGCCTGTTCGGCCGTGATGAAGCCGGTCTCCTGCATGCGATCGATCACGTAGAGCTGCCGTGCGCGGGCACGGCGCGGATTGGCCACGGGGTTGTTGGTGCCCGGTGCCTTGGGCAGCCCCGCGAGCATCGCGGCTTCGGCGATCGACACTTTCTGAAGGGGCTTGCCGAAGTAGGTCTCGGCGGCGGCCGCGAAGCCGTAGGCGCGGTTGCCGAGGTAGATCTGATTCAGGTAGATCTCGAGGATCTGATCCTTCGTGAGTTGCCGCTCGAGCTGCATTGACAGCAGGATCTCGTAAGCCTTGCGGCTCAGCGTGCGTTCGGAGCTCAGGAACACGTTGCGCGCGACCTGCATCGTGATCGTGGAAGCGCCCTGTTGCCGGCCACCGCGCAGGCTTGAAAAGGCTGCACGCACGAAGCCCTTGTAGTCCACGCCGCCATGGTCGTAGAAGCGCGCGTCCTCGACCGCAAGCACGGCGTCTTTCATCACCTTCGGAATGTCCGCGAAGGGCGTGAGATTGCGGCGCTCCTCGCCGAACTCGCCGATCAGACTGCCATCGGCCGCGAACACGCGCAGCGGCAGCTTCGGTCGATAGTCGGCCAGGTCGGAGACGCTCGGGAGCTTCGGATAGATCACCGCAACCGCGGTCGCCGCGCCGATCATCACGACGAGGGCGCCTGCCGCAATCGCGGCGCCGCCCCAGATGGCAATGCGACGCAGCGGGCTCGGGGGAGCCTTGTGCGCTTGCTCGCTGGAAGAAGAAGGTTTCGACATGTGGATGGGGACCGACGCGGGATTCTCGGAATACTCTTTTACAGAGTCATACATTTGCTATCAGTCAGATAGCGCCGCCGGCCCGGATAGGAGCAACTCTGCATTTTCCAGTTCCCGGGCCGGATTTCAAAAGGGATGACGCCCTAATGCTGATGGCGCCGGCGGAAGCACGTGTGAAGTCCCTGCGGGCCGGACTTCACACAGACTTCACACAGCGCCGGCGGCTTCAAACAGGCTTCCAACTGCCTTCAAGGTCCCCCTCGACATTGGTGCCGTGCACCGTTGCACGACACCCATCGAGGGACAAGGACCAACGTCATGGAAGCTTCCATATCCCGCCGCCCCGGCCGCTGGCTCTGGCTTGGCACGCTGAGCCTCGCCACCACCTGCTTTGCCCTGCTGCTCGCACGGCCTGTGCATTCGCAGGAAGCGCCGGGCCCGCGCCTGAAGACCGAGAGCCCGTACTTCTTCGTGAAGAGCGACGATCCGGAAGTCGATCGCCTGCCGCTCAAGGGCACCGAGGTCGACGTGAAGATCTCCGGCGTGATCGCGGACGTGACCGTCACGCAGACTTATCGCAACGAAGGCAAGCGCCCTATCGAGGCGCGGTATGTATTCCCGGGCTCGACAAAGGCGGCGGTGAGTGGTCTCAATGTGCGCTTGGCGGATCGCCTCATCACCGCGCAGATCCGCGAGAAGGAACAGGCGCGCATCGAATACGACACGGCGAAGAAGGAAGGCAAGACCGCCGCATTGCTCGAGCAGCATCTGCCGAACGTGTTCCAGATGAATGTCGCGAACATCTTGCCGGGCGACGACGTGAAGGTCGAACTGCGCTACACCGAACTGCTCGTGCCGCAGGGTGGCAACTACCAGTTCGTCTTTCCGACGGTGGTGGGCCCGCGCTACAACAGCCCGCAATCGGAGAACGCGCAGGCGCGATGGGTTGCGCAGCCCATCCTGCGTGCGGGCGTCGAGCCGAACACGAGCTTCAAGCTGAAGGTCGCCCTCGACACGCCGCTGGGCATCAAGGAGGTGCGCTCGCTCACGCACGACATCGACGTGCAGCGCCGCGACGGTGACGAGCACGCGGACATCGCGCTCGCACGTAGCAGCGGCCCGGCGGACAACCGCGACTTCGTGCTCGACTACCGGCTTGCGGGCGAACGCATCGAGTCGGGCCTGATGCTCTACGAAGGCCACGGAGAGAATGCCGAGAACTTCTTCCTCGCGATGGTCGAGCCGCCCAAGTCGGTTCCCGCGAACGTCATCTCGCCGCGCGACTACATCTTCGTGGTCGATATCTCGGGCTCGATGCACGGATTTCCGCTGGACACCGCGAAGGCCACTCTGGAGCGGCTCATCGGCGGATTGCGTCCGAGCGACAGCTTCAATGTGCTGTTGTTCTCAGGCAGCAACCGCATGCTCTCGCCGCACTCGGTGCCTGCCACGCGCGCCAATATCGAGCAAGCGCTCGCGACCATCCGCAACTACAGCGGCAGCGGCAGCACCGAGTTGATCCCCGCGCTGAAGCGCGCCTATGCCGAACCGAAGGCCGACGATGTGTCGCGGACCATCGTGGTCGTGACCGACGGCTACGTGACCGTCGAGCGCGAGGCCTTCGAGCTGGTGCGCACGAACCTCTCCAAAGCCAATCTCTTCGCCTTCGGCATTGGCTCGTCGGTCAACCGGCACCTGATGGAAGGTCTTGCACGCGCCGGCATGGGCGAGCCTTTCGTCATCACCGACCCGGTGCAGGCGCCCGAGCAGGCCGCGCGCTTCCGCCGGATGATCGAATCGCCGGTGCTCACCAGCGTGAAGGCGCGCTTCGAGGGGCTGGATGTTTACGACGTCGAACCTACCGCGTTGCCGGATGTGCTCGGCGAGCGGCCGGTGATCGTGTTCGGCAAATGGCGCGGCGAGGCGAAGGGCCGCCTGATCATCGAAGGCCGCAGCGCCAACGGCCCGTATCGCCAGGAATTGAAGGTCGATCCGCACACGCGCAAAGATGCCGCGGCGCTGCGCAGCCTGTGGGCACGTCATCGCATCGCAAGCCTGAGTGACCAGGAGGCACTGGAAGGCGGCGACGACTATCGCAAGCGGATCACCGAGCTGGGCCTGCGCTACAGCCTGCTCACGCAATACACCAGCTTCATCGCAGTGGACGAGGTGGTGCGCAACGTCGCGCCGCAGAACAGCGTCGGCGTCGATCAGCCGGTGCCTCTGCCCAAGGGCGTGAGCGAACTGGCAGTGGGCCAGAGTTTCGGCGCCGAAGTGCCGAGCACACCCGAACCCGAGACGCTCGGTGCGATCGCAGTCGTCATCTCGATGCTCGCCATGCTGCGTCGCCGCGCGCGTCGCAATGACCCACGGCGGTTCACGGCCTGAGGAGCAAGACATGTCACTTTCCGTACTGGCCCAAACCCATCCGCGCGTCATCGACTGGGGCATCCGCCTCGATCGCGCCCCGGCAGCCGGCTGGCTTGCCCTGCAGGCAGCCGCCCTGATGCCGCACTGGATCTGGATGGCGCGTCGCATGCACGACGGATCGGACGATCCGCTGGGCCTGCTGGCACTGGTAGCGCTAGCCATTCTCGTGTGGAGCGTTCGGAGCGAACTGCGTCCTGCACCGCGCCTCGGCTGGCTCGCCATCGCAAGCTTCGGCACGCTGAGCGCGGCGCTGCTCCGCACGGGCCTGGGCCCCTTGCCGGCGACCCCGCCACTGGCTGCTGCGTTGCTCGCGGTGCTGGCGATGGCCTGCGGGCTGCTCGCCTTCCTGCCCCGGCGAGTCGCAGGTTTACCGGTGGCACTGCTCGCCCTGCTGGCACTGCCGCTGCTCTCGTCGTTGCAGTTCTACGCGGGCTATCCGCTGCGCGTGATCACCGCCGAAGCCAGTCGTTGGCTCCTGATGACAGGCTTCAGCGTGTCGCGCGAGGGCACCAGCCTCCTGGTCGACGGGCAACTCGTGATCGTCGATGCGCCCTGCTCCGGCGTGCAGATGGCGTGGTTCGGCTACTTCACGGCCTGCGTGGTCGCGCTGTGGTCGGGGCGCGATGGCCGCAGTTTTCTGGCGCGGCTGCCAGCCATCGGGCTGTTGGTGCTCTGCGGGAACATCGTGCGCAACAGCGTCCTGGTGGCGCTCGAAGCCGCGGGGCATGCACCACCGGCGTGGCTGCACGACGCCTTCGGGCTCGTCCTTCTCGCACTGGTGTGCGCAGCCATTGCCAGGGTGATGGCTGTGCGCACCAGTTTCGGACTGATCACTTTCGCAGGAGGCCGCCGTGTCGATACCGCTCTTTGAACGCTGGTTCGCCAACCGCTTCGTCAATCGCATCGCGCACAAGGCCGCCTTCGCAACGGCAATGCTGTTGTGCATGCTCTGGTCGCTTGCCTCGGCGCTACAGACCAATGCCCAGGCGCCAGCGGCGGCCGTCTTCGAGGAATGGCCGAACGAATGGGATGGGCGGCCGCTGCAGCCGCTGGCGCTCAGCGAGGTGGAACACCGCTTCGCCGACCACTTTCCCGGCGCGATCGCGCGCATGACCGACGGCCGTCAGATGCTGGTGATGCGTCGCGTCGACACCCCTACCCGCATGCTGCATCCGGCTGCCGACTGCTATCGCGCGCTCGGCTACGGCATTGCACAGGCGCGTCTGGAGCAGGACGTCCATGCCCGACTGTGGCGCTGTTTCGTCGCCGAGCGACACGGCGTGCAGAAAATGCGCGTCTGCGAGCGCATCGTCGATGCCCAGGGGGCCGCTTTCACCGACACTTCAGCCTGGTACTGGGCAGCAGCCAGCGGACGGTCGAACGGCCCTTGGCAAGCTGTCACATTGGCGAGACCGATCGAGTGAGAGAGATTTGCTGAAAAAGGCCCTGCTTTACCTGCTTTTCGCGACCCTGGCCCTGGTGTTGACGGCCGGCATCGCCGCGTACCTGATCCTGCGGCTGTCGCTTGCGCCCGGACCTGACGAATGGCCTGCGCGGGTCAAGGTCGGTCCAGTCTCGGTGGACGTCGGCGTGCCGACCGCCGTCCGGCTTGCCACCTCATCGTGGTTCGCGCCGTGGATCGCCGGCCGCACCATCGAGACCAACTTCGGCCCCGTGCAATTCGGCTGGAACGAACCCGCCGCAACGCTCGAACTGCAATGCGCGCCGTGCAGCGCCACCGTGCCTTCCCTGGGCAAGGCGCCGATCCATGTCGATCGACTCAAGGCGACAGTGCGGCGCGATGCAGGCACCCTCAGCGGCCTGCTCGAAGCCTCGGCGCCGGGCGCAGTCACGACCGAAGGAACCGGTGACGTCGTGCTGCGCGGGCGCTGGGACGGCCGGCTCACGCAGAAGAACCTGCAACTCGACATCCGCGCCGACAGCGCGCCGATTGCCCATTGGTATGCAGTGCTCGCGCCCGACCTGCCCGAGCTGAAGCGCGCGCGCATCGGCGGCACGATGGGCCTGCGCGCGCATGTGACCCTGCCAGCCGGCACCTATTCGGTGATACCCCAGATCGAGGGCTTCACGGTCGAAGGCCTCGGCACCGAGGCGATCGCGAATGCGGCCACGAGCTGTGGCCCGGCGAGCCGCCTGAGCAGCGAAAGTTGGCTCGCGCGCTCGGTGATCTCGGCCGAAGACCAGCGCTTTTTCAACCACCCTGGTTACGACCTCACCGAACTCGGGGCTTCGCTCGAGGCCAACCAGAAGGCTTCGCGCACCGAGCGCGGCGGCAGCACCATCACCCAGCAGCTCGCCAAGATCCTCGTGACCGGTGGCCAGCAGAATGCCGACCGCAAGCTGCGCGAACTGCTCTACGCGGTCGAGATGGAGCAGACGCTGGGCAAGGCGCGCATCCTGCAGCTCTACCTCGACAACGCCCCGTGGGGTGCACGCATCTGCGGCGCGGAAACGGCGGCGCGCACCTATTTCAAGCGCTCCGCGCGCAACCTGGAGCCGGTGCAAGCGGTCTGGCTCGGATCCATGCTGACCAATCCGGCACTGGCGGTGCGCAAGTGGCAGCAGGACGGCAACATCAACGTCGAGCGTGCGACCAAGGTGGCCGACGGCGTGCGCGGCATCACCAAGGCGCAGCGCGATGTCTTGCTGAAGAGCGTTGCAGGCGCCAAGTTCGCCCCGCCCTGACCCCTTGGAGGTGCGCACCAAGACGGCGCACCACGGCACTGATCCGCTGGCATATGTCTTGCGATGCCAGCATCGATGGATGCCGTCACCGCCCCACCGCCCGCAGCCGTTGAAATCGTCGCGCTGACCAAGCGCTATGCCGCGGGCGCGCCGCCCGCGGTCGACCAGATCGACCTGCGGATCGCCAGCGGCAGCTACTGCTGCCTTCTCGGTCCTTCGGGCTGCGGCAAGAGCACGACGCTGCGCATGGTCGCGGGGCATGAGTCGGTGTCTGCCGGCGACATCCTGCTGGACAACCGGAACATCACCAACCTGCCCGCAGCCGCCCGCGGCACCGCGATGATGTTCCAGAGCTTCGCGCTCTTTCCGCATCTCTCGGCCCTGGACAACGTGGCGTTCAGCCTGAAGATGAAAGGCGTCACAAAGGCCGAGCGCCATCGCCGCGCGAAGAACCTGCTGGAGCGCGTCGCGATGGGTCACTTGTCCGAGCGCAAGCCGGCCGAGCTCTCCGGTGGCCAGCAGCAGCGCGTGGCGCTGGCGCGCGCCCTCATCACCGAGCCGCGCGTCCTGCTGCTCGACGAGCCGCTTTCCGCGCTCGACCCGTTCCTCCGCATCCAGATGCGCGGCGAACTGCGTCGCTGGCAGAAGGAACTGGGCCTGACCTTCATCCACGTCACTCATTCGCAGGAAGAAGCGATGGCGCTGGCCGACACCATGGTGGTGATGAACCACGGGCTGATCGAGCAGGTCGGCTCGCCGCATCAGGTCTACAACCATCCGTCCAGCGAATTCGTCGCGCGCTTCATGGGCGGCCACAACGTCTTTGCGATGAACGACGGGTTGATCGCTGTGCGCAACGACCACATGCGTATCGCGCCTTCCACCGGCGAGGCCGGCGAAATGGGCGTGCCGGCGCATGTGACCGACATCGAATACCAGGGCACCTATGTGCTGATCGGCCTGCGCCTGACCGGCGTGCGCCCGGAACGCAGCAACGTCTCCGTCCTGCTGTCGGAGCAAAGCTTCGTCGGCCGACCCTACGAGGTGGGCGACAGCGTGCGTCTGAGCTGGTCGGAAGCCGATGCGCGTGCGCTCGGCCCGGGCGCCACGCGGCCGGGTGACCCGGGCAATGGCTCGGCCGCATCCCGACCGGCGCCGTTGTCGGCTCTTGCGGCGATGGCAGCGTGATCCGCCTCGCACGTCGCGCTGCGGCGGCCGTGATTCCCTTTTCCTTCACCACCACTGGCTCTTCGGAGACCCACCATGTCCAAAAAAACTGAAATCTCTTCCACCGATGTGCAGCGCCGCACGCTGCTGAAGGGCACCGCGGGCATTCTTGCGGCGGGCGCATTCCCCGCGATCCATGCGCAGGAAAAGATCGTGCTGCGCTACATCGGCACCGCGGTCAACCAGGACAAGGCGATCGCCGAGAAGTTCAAGGCCGATACCGGCATCGAGATCCAGTACGTGGCCGTGACCACCGACGACGTGACCAAGCGCGCCGTCACCGCACCCAACAGCTTCGACCTGATCGACACCGAGTACTTCTCCCTCAAGAAGATCGTCCCCACAGGCAACCTCAAGGGCATCGACACCAAACGCGTGAAGAACGCGGACAAGATCACCACCCTCTTCACCAAGGGCGAAGTGGCGGGCAAGAAGGTCGGCGACCAGGGCACCGCGCCGATCAAGGTGATCTACCTCGAAGGCGAAAAGAGCAAGGCCTTCGCGAAGTCGCCGACGCAGTTCATGTCGCTCATCCCGACCACCTACAACGCCGACACGCTGGGCATCCGCCCCGACCTGATCAAGCGTCCGATCGGTTCGTGGGCCGAACTGCTGAACCCGGAATTCAAGGGCAAGGCGGCGATCCTGAACATCCCGTCGATCGGCATCATGGACGCGGCGATGGTGGTCGAGTCGAAGGGCCTTCACAAGTACGCCGACAAGGGCAACATGACCAAGGCCGAGATCGACCTCACGATCAAGACGCTGATCGAGGCGAAGAAGGCCGGCCAGTTCCGCGCGCTGTGGAAGGACTTCAACGAGTCGGTGAACCTCATGGCCTCGGGTGAGGTGGTGATCCAGTCGATGTGGTCGCCTGCGGTGACTGCGGTGCGCAGCAAGGGCATCGACTGCACGTTCCAGCCACTCAAGGAAGGCTATCGCGCATGGGCCTCGGGCTTCGGCCTGCCAGCGACGCTCTCGGGCCGCAAGCTCGACGGCGCCTATGAGTTCATCAACTGGTTCCTCGATGGATGGGCCGGTGCGTACCTCAACCGCCAGGGCTACTACAGCGCGGTGCTCGAGACCGCCAAGGCCAAGATGGAACCCTACGAGTGGGCGTACTGGATGGAAGGCAAGCCCGCAGAGAAGGACATCAAGAGCCCGCAGGGTGACGTGATCGCGAAGGCCGGCGCCGTGCGCGATGGCGGCAGCTACGAACAGCGCATGGGCGGCATCGCGTGTTGGAACGCCGTCATGGACGAGAACGAGTACATGGTGAGGAAGTGGAACGAGTTCGTCGCCGCTTGAAGTCCCCGAGGCCATGAGCGCCATCGCGACAACGGCTCCGGCCAATGCCACCACGCCCGTGCGGTCCATCCGCGCGTGGTGGCAGGCCGCGCCGTTCGCGCTGGTGTTCCTGCTGTTCTTCATCGTTCCGCTGGCGCTGATCGCGATGGTCAGCCTGTGGAACTTCAACGAATACGAACTCATCCCCGCGCTGTCGCTGCGCAACTACCTGAGCATCTTTGAAGGCTGCTCGCATCTCACGGACAACGGCGATTTCTGCGTCACGCTGTCCACCTACCTGAGCACGCTCAAGTTCTGCGTGACCGTCTGGGCAATCACACTGGTGGTGGGGTTCGCAGTGGCGTACTTCCTCGCCTTCCACGTGCGATCGTCCACGATGCAGACGTTGCTCTTCGTGCTGTGCACGGTGCCCTTCTGGACGTCGAACGTGATCCGCATGATCTCGTGGGTGCCGCTCCTGGGCCGCAACGGTCTGGTCAATCAGGGATTGATGTGGCTCGGCGTGGTCGACTCGCCGATCGAGTGGCTGCTCTTCTCCGACTTCTCGGTGGTGCTGGCCTTCGTGCATCTGTACACGATGTTCATGATCGTGCCGATCTTCAATTCGATGATGCGCATCGATCGATCATTGCTCGAAGCGGCGAGCGACTCGGGCGCATCGGGCTGGCAGACGCTGTGGAACGTGATCGTGCCGCTCTCGCGCACTGGCATCCTGATCGGCTCGATCTTCGTCATCACCATCGTGATGGGCGACTTCGTGACCATCGGCGTGATGGGCGGCCAGCAAATCGCGTCGGTCGGCAAGATCATCCAGGTGCAGACGTCCTACCTGCAGTTCCCGCTTGCCGCGGCCAACGCGATGATCCTGCTCGCGGTGGTGCTGATGATCATCTGGTCGCTCACGCGGCTTGTGGACATCCGCAAGGAGCTGTGAATTGAGTCACCGTCTCGGCGAGCGGCGCAGTCGCGGTTTCTGGCCCCTGGCAGGGGTGTTCGCGCTGTTTGTTGTGTTCCTCTACGGCCCGATGATCACCATCTTCGTGCTGAGCTTCCAGGGGCCTGAAGGCGGCCTCACCTTTCCGTTGCGCGGCGTCTCGCTCCATTGGTTCTTCAAGCTCGCAGAGGGGCTCGGCACTGTGGACATCGGCGCGGCATTCCGGCGTTCGATGCTGCTGGGTGCAGTGGTGATGCTCTTCACCGTCGTGCTCTCGCTACTCGCAGGCCTGGCCTTCCGCAAGAGGCTCAAGGGCGGCAACGCGCTCTTCTTCATCACCATCGCGAGCCTGATCATGCCGTCGATCATCGTGTCGCTCGGCATCGGCTTGCAGTTTCGCCTTCTCGACAGTGGCATAAAAGGGGCACTCACCGCATTGGATGCCACGAGCACGCTGGAGAACTACGGCACCGCGCTGGGCCTTCTTACCTCGGCACTGGGCGCCCACCTGACGTGGACCCTCCCCTTCGGTCTGCTCATCATGTTCGCGGTGTTCAACCGCTTCAACCCGGCGTACGAAGAAGCAGCACGCGATCTGGGCGCGACGCCGTGGCAGACCTTCCTGCATGTGGTGCTGCCGCTGATCGGTCCATCGGTCGTTGGCATCGGCATGTTCGGCTTCACACTGAGCTGGGACGAGATCGCGCGCACTTCGCAGGCGATCGGCGACGTCAACACCTTGCCGCTCGAACTCCAGGGCCTGACTTCGACCGTCACCACGCCGGCCATCTATGCACTCGGCACGGTCACTACGGTGGTGTCCTTCGCGGTCATGGCCATCGCGCTTGGTGCAGCGAACTTGCTGCGCAGGCGTTCCGCGCGACGGGGCTGATGCGGCGACAGGCATGGCGCGGCTGCTGGTCATCAATCCGAACACCTCTGGATCGATCAGCGATCTTCTGCAACGTCGAGTCAGTGCTGCGGTCGGCGGGACGCACGACGTCCGCACCGTCACCGCGCGATTCGGCGCAACCTACATCGCGAGCGAGGCCAGCTATGCGGTCGCCCAGCACGCAACGCTGGATGCCTTGGCGGCTGCGCATGCGAATGGCGAGCGGCCCGACGCGGTGTTGATCGGTTGCTTCGGCGATCCGGGCCTCTTCGCGCTGCGCGAAGGCGCGGGCGTTGCGGTCGGTGGGCTGGCTGAGGCGTCCTTCATTGCGGGCTCGCGCCGCGGCCGCTTTGCGGTGGTCACCGGCGGCGAGGCGTGGCGGCCGATGCTCGAACGGCTCGCCTGGGCGCTCGGATACTCCGCATCGCTCGCAGGCATCCACACCGTTGCGCCCACCGGCGCGCAGCTCGCCGCCGATCCACAGGGCGCCCGGTCGCTGCTCGCGCAGGCTTGTCGGGACGCGGCACAGCGCTTCGGCGTGGAGGCCGTCGTGCTCGGTGGCGCGGGACTCGCCGGCATCGCGGCAGAGATCGCCGATGCTGTGCCCGTGCCGCTCATCGACAGCGTGGATGCCGGCGCCGCATGGGCCGTGGAGACCGTCGGATCGTCTGCCTCGGCGGCAAAAGCGACCAGGGGATTCGGCGTTGCATGGCAGAGCGTCTCCTGGGAACTCGAATCCTTCGGTTGAATGCCCGCCCCCACCGGCAGCGCGGTCGTCCGGACCGTGCCACCATGCCCGGATGACCACCCCGCACCATCCCCATACTGTCTCGCCCGTTTCGCTTGCACGGCCGCGTCCGATCGAGCAGATCGTCGCCGGTGTTTCGACCAGCGACGGCGACGGCGTCAAGCTCACGCGCGTGCTGCAACACACGCTGCAGGAGCGGCTCGATCCTTATCTGATGCTCGACGCCTTCGGCAGCGACAACCCGGGCGACTACATCGGCGGCTTTCCGAGTCATCCGCATCGCGGCTTCGAAACCGTGACCTACATGATCTCGGGCCGCATGCGCCATCGCGACAGTCATGGCCACGAGGGCCTGCTGTCCAACGGCGGCGTGCAATGGATGACCGCCGGCCGCGGCCTCGTGCACAGCGAGCTGCCGGAACAGGAAGAAGGCTTGATGGAAGGCTTTCAGCTGTGGCTCAACCTGCCCGCCAGGGACAAGATGCGCGAGCCCTGGTATCGCGACATCCAGAGCGGGGAGATCCCGGAGTTCACCACCCCTGCCGGCGTGCATGTGCGCGTGATCGCCGGAGAGAGCCACGGCGTCGCGGGTGCGATGAAGCGCGAGCACACCGAGCCCCTCTACCTCGACATCACCCTGCCGCCCGGCGCCGAATTCGCGCAGCCGCTGCCGGACGATCGCAATGCGCTGATCTACGTGTTCCGCGAATCGGTCTTCATCGGCAACAGCGAGATCCCGACGAAGCGCATGGCGATCATGGCCAACGAACCCGGCAGCGACGGCGTGCTGCTGCACGCGCCCGGCACCAACCACAGCCCGGCCCGTGCGCTGCTGATCGCCGGCAAGCCTCTGCGAGAGCCCATCGCGCAATACGGCCCCTTCGTCATGAACACGCGCGAGCAGCTGATGCAGGCGGTGCAGGACTTCCAGCACGGCAAATTCGGCTGACGGTGCCGCTGTGAGCGCCTTCATCTATCTTTACGCGCGCTAACCCTCGCATCACTCGGCGGAAACATGGGGCCGCCACACTTTCCCTCACCTGCTGCCCCTCGGCGGCAGGCTTCTTCGGAAAGGAAGCACTCTCATGATCACGTCTCGCAAAAGCCTTCTCTGTGCCGGATTGCTGGCTGCCACGGTAGCCTCGGGCGCCTTCGCGCAAGCGCCGGCGACCTCACCCGCTGCGCCCTCCGCCCAGGGCCAGTCCGCCGCGCAAGCGCCGGCCAAGGATCCTCGCGGGCGGGAAGACCGCGCACAGCGCTTCGAGCAGATGAAGCAACGCCATGCGCAGCACCTCGCCGCGCTCAAGGAGAAGCTCAAGCTCACCCCGGCGCAGGAAGGCGCATGGAACTCGTTTGCAGAAGCCCAGCAAATGCCTCCGGCGCCGCCTCCCGGGCCGCGCATGAACCGCGACGAGTTCGCCAAGCTGACGACGCCGCAACGCCTCGACCTGATGGAAAAGCACCGCGCCGAACGCAGCGCGATGTTCTCCAAGCGCGCCGATGCGACGCGTTCCTTCTACGCGGGCCTGACGCCTGAACAGCAGAAGACCTTCGATGCCGAGTCGATGCGCCGCTTCGGCCCCGGCGACCGCGAAGGCCGGCCGCATCCGCATCACCCGGCTGCGCCCGCCAAGAGCTAAGCGCTCGACAGTCCACGCACGAAGCCCGCCACGCGCAAGCGCCGCGGGCTTTTCCACATTCACCTGGCGGCTTCGACCTTGAAAGAACGTGGCGCGCTCCTACAGCACGGCTGAGCGGCGCGTCTTACAACTAATGCCGTGAAGCTCTCGTCCCCCGCAGAAGCCATGACGGCCCAGCCGACGTCGCTGAAGGTGATGACCGTGAACACCCACAAGGGCTTCACGGCGCTGAATCGCAAGTTCATCCTTCCCGAGTTGCGCGAAGCTGTCCGTACCGTGGGCGCGGACGTCGTGTTCCTGCAGGAAGTGCTCGGCACGCACTCGCGGCATTCGCGCAAGATCGACAACTGGCCGGAGGCGCCGCACTACGAGTTCCTTGCCGACACGATGTGGCCGCAGTTCGCCTACGGACGCAATGCGGTCTATCCGAAGGGCCATCACGGCAACGCAGTGCTGTCGAAGTTCCCGATCGTCCACTACCGCAACCACGATGTCTCCGTTCTCGGGCCCGAGAAGCGCGGCCTGCTTCACTGCGTGCTTCGGCTGCCCGCGCGGCCGGTGGACGTGCATGTGATCTGCACGCACCTGGGGCTGGCCGAGAATCATCGGCAGCAGCAGTTGGAACTGCTGTGTCACATCGTACGCGACGAAGTGCCCGGGGACGCTCCGTTGATCGTGGCCGGCGACTTCAACGACTGGCGTGGCAAGGCGCACGCCATCCTCGAACAAGGTGCGGCGCTGCGGGAGGTCTTCGTCCAGGCCCACGGCAGCGCGGCCAGGACGTTTCCGGCGCGCTTCCCGATGCTGCCGCTGGACCGCATCTACGTGCGCAACGCGGCGGTGCACGCGCCGGTGGTGCTTCCCCGCAGGCCGTGGTCGCATCTGTCGGACCACGCGCCGCTGGTGGCGGAGATCGAGCTGTGAGCGCATCGAAGAATCCGCACTGGGTCGACGGCAATCGGGTCGAGTTGCTCGAGAACGGCGAGCAGTACTATCCGCGCGTCTTCCAGGCCATCCGCGAGGCGCGACGAGAAGTGGTCATCGAGACCTTCATCCTGTTCGAAGACAAGGTCGGACAGGAGCTGCACGCCGCGTTGCGCGAGGCGGCAGTGCGAGGCGTGAGGGTCGACGTGATGATCGACGGCTTCGGCTCGCCGTCGCTTTCATCCGCTTTCATCGAAGGGCTCACCTCGGCGGGCGTGCGGGTCCGGGTATTCGATCCGGGCAAGCGGTTCTTCGGAAAGCGCCTGAACTACTTCCGCCGCATGCACCGCAAGATCGTGGTTGTGGATGGCGCGACAGCGTTCGTCGGCGGCCTCAATTTTTCGGCGGACCATCTGCTCGACTTCGGCCCGATGGCCAAGCAGGACTATGCGGTGGTGCTCCAGGGGCCGATCGTCGAAGAAATCCATCATTTCGTCCTGCGTGAGATAGCGCTCGGCGGCAAGGGTGCGAGCTGGTTCCGGCGGCGGCTCAAAGTCTCGGGCCATCACGCGATCGAGCCCGCAGGTACGGCCGAGGTGCTCTTCGTGACGCGCGACAACCGGCATCACACCAACGACATCGAGCGGCACTATCGCGCCGCGATCCGCAGCGCGCGCGAGCGCATCGTGATTGCCAACGCCTATTTCTTCCCTGGCTACCGCCTCATCAAGGAAATGCGCCGCGCAGCGCGTCGCGGCGTGGCGGTGCACCTGATCCTGCAGGGTGAGCCCGACATGCCGTTCGTGAAGGTGGCGGCGAGCATGCTCTATCACCACCTGCTGCACGCGGGTGTCCACATCCACGAATACATCGATCGGCCGTTGCACGGCAAGGTGGCGCTGGCGGATGACCAGTGGAGCACCGTGGGTTCGAGCAATCTCGACCCGTTGAGCCTGTCGCTGAACCTCGAGGCGAATGTGATCGTGCGCAGCCGGGCGTTCAACCAGACGCTCTGGGATAAGCTCCACGACCTCATGGAGAACAGTTGCAGGCAGGTGCAGACATCGGATCTCACCGAATGGAGTGCGTGGCGCCTGGTGCGCAGCTTTTTCATCTTCCACCTGTTGCGCTGGTATCCGGCATGGGTCGGATGGCTGCCGCGACACGTGCCGCGTCTCGAACCCCTCGGAAAGCAGGGACCGCGCGGCGGCTCCACGCAGACGGACGTGGCGTGATGGCCAGCCCACCGGCAGCCGGCACCGTGGCCCCGGCGGAACCTGCCGCGTCAACCCGCTGGGAGCACCTCAAGCGCATTGCCGCGTGGGTCTTCTTCGCGGCCGTCGTGGCGCTGATCTGGCGGCAGGCGCGCCACATCGACTGGTGGACCGTGCTCGCATCGATCCGCGCGATCCCATTGCCGATGATCCTCGCGGCTGCGATGCTGGCCTTCTGCAGCCACCTGCTCTACAGCACCTACGACCTTCTCGGGCGGCGCATGACCCATCATGGTCTGGGCACCGTGCCGGTCATGGGCATCACCTTCATCAGCTACGCGTTCAACCTGAACTTCGGCTCGCTGGTCGGCGGCGTGGCTTTCCGTTACCGGCTGTACTCGCGGCTCGGCCTCGGGCCGAACACGATCACGCGGGTGCTCGGTTTCAGCATGCTCACCAACTGGTTCGGCTACTTCGTGGTGGCCGGCGCGGCTTTCTGCTTCGCGCCGATGACCCTGCCGCCGGACTGGCGGATCGACAGCGGCGGGCTGCGCATCCTCGGCGCGGGATTGATGCTGGTCGGCATCGCGTACCTCGTGCTGTGCGCCGCGGCGCGCGAGCACACCTGGAACATCCGCGGCCACGAGCTCGACACGCCGCCACTGCGCATCGCGCTGCTGCAGCTCGCGATGTCGGGCGTCAACTGGTCGCTGATCGGGGGAATCGTCTGGTTCCTGCTCCAGCGGCAGGTGGAATACCCGACCGTGCTTTCGGTGCTTCTCGTTGCCGCCGTGGCGGGCGTGATCACGCACGTGCCGGGCGGGATCGGCGTGCTGGAGGCGGTGTTCCTCGCATTGCTGTCGCACCGGCTTCCGGAGGCGCAGATCCTCGGCGCGTTGCTCGCGTACCGTGCGCTCTATTACCTGCTGCCGCTCGCGGTGGCGCTGGTGTTCTACGTGGTCGCGGAGATGCACGCAAGGCGCTTGCGAAGGATGCTTTCGACGTCTTCGGGCTGAAATGCCGAATGCGCCAAGCCAGCGCATGCTTCGGCCTTTTGCGCCTGTATGCCTACAGGGCCGTCGGCGGGGGCGCCCTAATTTGACGGCATGGCGCAGCACTCCGTCACGCTCGCGAGTCAGACCGATCTGCAGGGATTCCGGCGCGAAGCCCGCGTTCTGCTCGCGGGACTTGTCCCGCCCGAGGAGGCGCACTGGGATGCGCGCGCGATGCCCGACCTGTATCGCCAGCCGCACGCCGGCCAGATGGACCCCGACGAGAAGCCGCCGAGCGGCGTCAATCTGGTGTTGCCGCGCTCGTTTCTGTCCCTGTGCAGCATGGTGATCCTGCACCACGATCCGGCGCGCTTCGCGCTGTTGTACCGGCTGCTCTGGCGCTTGGTGCACGAGCCTGCCCTGCATCGCGACCCGCACGACGACGACCGTCTTCGTGCGCTGCACATGGCCCGCGCGGTGCGTCGCGACATCCAGAAGATGAAATCGCAGGTGCGATTCGTGACCATTCGCCAGACCGCAGACGGCGAGCCCCTGCAAATCGCGTGGTTCGCGCCCGACCACTACATCGTCGAGGCGGTCGCGCCTTTCTTCATGCGCCGGATGGCACACGCGCGGTGGGCCGTGCTGACGCCGGAGAGCTGCGTCCGGGGACGCGGCGAATCACTCGAGTTCGGACCGGGTGCGCGTTGCGAGCGCCGGCTGGATCGTGATGCGGCTGAAAGCGAATGGCTCGGGTGCTATCACCAGGTGTTCGGCGACGAACCCTCGCGGAGCCCACTTAGAAGCGATAAAGATAGCGAACCCGCACAAAGTTTTCGCCCGGATTCGGTTCCTTGATGGTGCCGTTCGAGAAGTGCTGGATGCGCACCGACACCTCGTGTTCGCGTTGCATGCCGAAGCTCAGGCCAGCACCGATCTGCTCGGTGAACTGGAAGGCCGTGCTGAACTCGCGGTCCTCGGTGCGATAGAGATGGTCCATCAGCGTGCCGCCGAGGCCGGCCTCGACGAACCAGGGCGACCGACCTTCACTGAAGCGATACCGGACGTTGGCGATGGCGCCGATCTGGGCGTAGTTGTCCTTCTCGTTGGCGTTGGGCTTCGGCTTGGGTGCCCGCCAGCCGCTCAGGAAGAAGTCCCAGTAGAAGCTCATGTCGCCGCCCCACATCAGACGATTGGCGGCCAACGGCATGGTCAGCCCGACCTGCAGCGAATCGGTCGATCGCCCGCTTTGCGGGGTTGTGCCTGCTTCGACGTAAAAGCCCATCGCCCTGTCGTCCGGCGCGGCATGGAGCGCAGCCGAAAGCAACACGCCCCCCACACACAGGATCGCTTTGGCGCAGGAAGTCATGTTTCTCATTTATTGAACCTGCGTTGAGTTTGCACTTGTTGACAATCCTAAAGGGTTATTCGGGCGATTGCGCTCGAGACCGCGTCGTACCCGATTGATGAACACGGCCTTCGACGATGCTGCATTGCAGCAAAAGCGGCTTGGAAGGCCTATAGTTCTTCCTCGAATTCCGCGCACCGAGTCCTATGCCTTCCTCCCGTTTTTTCAATCCCCTGATGCTGTGGGCCGACGTTGCGGCCACCGCCAATGAAATGCTCCTGTCGTCCAGTTCGGTGATCCGCATGAGGACCGAGCGCATCGCCCGGGCGGGCCTTGCACCCAGCGATTCCGATGTCGCTGAATTCCAGCTCATGGGGCACGAGAAGCTCGCAGCCGCAAGCGAGGCTGGCGCGGCGATGGTCAATCAACTACACACCACGCAATTCGCGCTCTTCAACCGCGCGGTGAAGCATTGGCTCAGCGGCGGCGTCGCGCTGTTCTCGCTCGCGACCAGCACCTCGCAGGCGCAGGCCGTGACGCACGCCGAAGCGATCGGCACGTCTGCCGCCCGCACAGCAGCGGCGATGAGCCAGCTGAGCAGCGCCGGCGCACGCATCGTGCAACGTGGCCTGAAGCCGATCCACGCCAAAGCGACGGCCAACGAGCGCCGCCTCGCGGCACCGGCCGCACCCTGAAAAAAGTTGCATCCGCAAAGCTTTGCGCAAGGCGAGGCTTGCTAGCCTTTGCGCATGCGGATCTCCGAGCTTGCCCAACGCACCGGGGTGACGGTGCATGCACTGCGCCACTACGAGCGCATGGGCCTCCTGGTGCCGGCGCGCACCGCCTCCGGCTACCGCGACTACCCGGAAACGATGCGCCGCGAAGTCGTCTTCGTTGCGATGTCCAGGCGGATCGGCTTCTCACTGCAGGCAATCGGCGAATTGCTGCCGGCCTACCGTACGGGCCGACTGAGCATCGACACGATGGTCGACGCGCTGCAGGAGCGGGCCGGAGCGATAGACCGTCAGATTGCCGAGCTGCAGGCCTTGCGAGCCCAGGTGCTCGACCACGCGAAGTGGCTGCGCGAGCAGGAACGCAAGCCTCACCGGAACCAGGGCAGCGATGACGCCGCGCGCCCCTGGCCCCAGTCCCCGAAACAGCGCGGCGCGCGAAAGGAAGCCCGATGACCGCGAACCCGCTCCAGTACATCGAAGACGCCGTCCTGGCGATGCCCATGGCCCGCACGCTCGGGTTGCGATTCACCCGGCTTTCCCCCGGTGACGTCGAGATCGAACTGCCCATGGCCGAAGCCTTCACCTTCAGGCCAGGTCAATTGCAGGCGACACCGGTGTTCGCGGTGGCGGACTTCGCCGCCGTCTCCGCGGCGGGGAGCATGCTGCCCCAGGGTTGGCACAACGCCACCCTCGACGCGACGCTCAAACTGGTGTCCCCTGCCGTCGGTGCGCTGCTACGTGCGCGCGGCCGTGTGGTGAGCGCGGGCAAGCTGCTCACCATCTGCGCGGCGGAAGTGTTTGCGGTGGATGAAGAAGGCGCCGAAACGCTGTGCGCCACGCTGCTTGGGTCGGCACGCAACGTCAAGCCGGCCTGATCCGCGATCAGCTTTCCTGCACGAGGCGCAGCAAGGTGATTTCAGAAGGCGCACCGATGCGCTTGGGCGGGCCCCAGTAGCCGGTGCCTCGGCTCGTGTAGACCCACATCTCCTTCAGCTTGTGCAGTCCTGCAGTGAAGGGCTGCTGCAGCGGCACGAAGAGATTCCACGGAAAGAACTGGCCGCCGTGCGTGTGCCCGGAAAGCTGGAGCTGATAGCCCGCCTCCGCGGCCGCTGGCGCGCTGCGCGGCTGGTGCGCGAGCAGCACGCGTGTGTGCACCATCGGCGGCGCGCCATCGAGCGCCTGCTGCGGATCGCTTGCATGCGCAGCATCGAAATGCACCGCCGTGTAGTCGGTGACGCCCGCAACGACGAGCGCGCTTTCGAGCACCTCCTCGTCGGTCTGTGCACCCTTCACGCTGCGCGTCTGAAGCACGACGTGTTCGTTGAGGAGCACGCGCAGACCGAGCCGGCGCAACTCGTCAATCCACGCATGGGCGCCCGCGTAGTACTCATGATTGCCGGTGACCACGAAGGTGCCGTGCTTCGCCCGCAGGCCTTGCAGCGGCGCGATGTGATCGCGAAGCTCAGGCACCGTGCCGTCAACAAGATCTCCGGTGATCGCGACCATGTCGGCGCCGAGGCCGTTGACGGCAGCAACGATGCGCTGGATGTACCCGCGGCGGATCGTCGGGCCCACGTGGATGTCGCTCAATTGCGCGATGGTGAACCCGGCGAGTGCGGCGGGCAGATCGCGGATGGGCACATCGACGTGCACCACGCTGGCGGTACGGCGCGCGTTGAGAAAGCCGATCGTGGTGATCGCGGTCGCAAGCACCGGCACCGCGCCGGCACTCTTCGACAGCCAGCGCGGCCAGTCGATGCCCCAGCCGGACACCAGCGTCACCGCCCAGGTGATCAGCAGGCCTGCATCACGCACGATCGTGAGCACGAACATGGACGAGAACCAGCCCATGCTCAGGAGCCCGATCCACTTCCACCCGTCGCCGATCCGGCGCGCGCCCGATCGCCTGCCCGCAAACGGCAGGGGCATGGTTGCTGCCGAAACGACCAGCGCGATCACCAGAAGTACGGTCCAGCCGGCCCAGTTCCCGGCGAGCGCCGGCAGCAGCCGCAAGCCGATGTACGCATGCAGGAGCGTGGTAAGGGCGATGAGAGGTCGAAGCGGCATCGGGACTGGTAGGGCGGAAAAATCCGGACACACCAAATGCGAGCGATCTGCTCCACATTCAAGGTGTGTGCCACCTTGTCCGACGCTATTTCAATGCAGGTTGCTTTCGCGAACCTGATTTGGGTTCTGGCGAGATCCTCGCGGTGTTGACCGGCGGATGTCGCCGGGTTGGGCTCAGTCGCCCGTATTGACGGCAGCCTGGTGTTCGGGCCGCGGTGTGTGCATCGCGGACGCGAAATCGACGTTCGATGGCCACATGAAAACCGCCTTGGCGGCGACGCCGTTGAAAACGATCAGCGGCTGAGTGAGCGTGACGCCGCCCATCGTCGCCTCGACCTCATAAGCACCGGGATCGAGCCGCGCGAGCATGTAGGGCGATGCGGTATCGGCCTGCATCACCTCGCGGCCGTTGTAGCGCTCACGGACGATGACGTGCACGTCGGACGGAAAACGAACGCTCCGGCCGGCACGGTTGATACCGAACTCCAGTGTGGCCGCCCAGCGCGGCGAAACGGTCTGCATGAAGGCCGCTTCCTCGCTGGTCCTGCCGCCGCACATGTATTCGATGCCCTGCGCCATCCGGATCGGGGGATTGGTCAGTGCCTGCGCGGTGGTGAATGCACCCAGCATCATCAATGCGGCCGACAGGGGCCGCCAAGACCGGTTGGGGTTCATGTTGCTGTCCTCTTGCTCGAATGGCGTCAAATCCGCCGGAGATTGTGCTTAGCAAGAGTCGGGCTCGGAATAGCGTTTACGCGCAGTTCCTGCCTCGGACAGCGGCGAGCGATCGATGATCGATCGCTCGCGTTCGATCGATCAGACGTCGATGTTCGCCGCCCGCAGTGCGTTCTGCTCGATGAAGTCGCGCCGCGGCTCGACCTCGTCGCCCATCAGCATGGTGAAAACACGGTCGGCCTCGATCGCATCATCGATCTGCACGCGAAGCAGGCGCCGCACGTTCGGGTCCATGGTGGTTTCCCACAGTTGCTCGGGGTTCATCTCGCCCAGACCCTTGTAGCGCTGGCGCGAGGTCGCGTTCTCGGCCTGGCCGATCAGCCAGCGCATGGCTTCGCGGAAGTCGCTGACCTTTTCTTCCTTGGCCTTTTCGCCTTCGCCACGGCGGACGACGGCGCCCTCGCCAAGCAGGTCGCGGAAGGTCTTTGCTGCTTCGGCCAGCGCGGCATAGTCGGCGCCGTGCACGAAGTCCTGCGTCAGCACGCTGCTCTTGATGTTGCCGTGATGACGGCGGCTGATGCGTAGCAGCGGCTTGTCGGTGCGCGCGTCGAACTCGCTCGACACGTCGGCTGGTGCGCCGGTGGTGTTGAGTTCGCGCAGCTTGTTCTGGAGTGCGACCGCGGAGGCTTCCGCAGACGCCGTGGTGTCGAGGTCGAGCGACACGCCGTCGGCAATGGCGCGCAGTGCAGCGGTGTCGAGAAACACGCCGAGCCGCGCGATCACGGCCTCGGCGAGCTGGTGCTTGCGGGCCAGGTCGGCTAGCGCGTCACCGGTGAGCGTCGTCGGATTGCTGCCGCCGGTCAGGACACTCGCATCCTTCAGGGCGACCTTGAGCAGGAACGTATCGAGGGCGGGCCCGTCCTTGAGGTACTGCTCTTCCTTGCCGACCTTCACCTTGTAGAGCGGCGGCTGGGCGATGTAGATGTGGCCGCGTTCGACCAGCTCCGGCATCTGCCGATAGAAGAAGGTGAGCAGCAGCGTACGGATGTGCGCACCGTCCACGTCCGCGTCGGTCATGATGATGATGCGGTGGTAGCGCAGCTTGGCGACGTTGAAGTCGTCCGCGCCGCCTGCCGCCGTGGTCGCACCTGCGCGGCCGATGCCGGTGCCCAGGGCGGTAATCATGGTCAGGATTTCGTTGCTGGTCAGCAGCTTTTCGTAGCGTGCCTTCTCGACGTTCAGGATCTTGCCGCGCAGCGGCAGGATGGCCTGGAACTTCCGATCGCGGCCCTGCTTGGCCGAGCCGCCTGCGGAGTCACCCTCCACCAGGTAGATCTCGCACAGCGCGGGATCCTTTTCCTGGCAATCGGCCAGTTTGCCCGGCAAGCCCATGCCGTCGAGCACGCCCTTGCGGCGCGTCATTTCGCGGGCCTTGCGTGCGGCTTCGCGAGCGCGTGCCGCTTCGACGATCTTGCCGCAGATGATCTTCGCGTCGTTGGGACGCTCCTGCAGGTAGTCCGTGAGCAGGCGGCCGACGATGTCCTCGACCGGCGCGCGCACTTCGCTCGACACCAGTTTGTCCTTGGTCTGGCTCGAGAACTTGGGCTCGGGCACCTTGACGCTGAGTACGCAGCACAGGCCTTCGCGCATGTCGTCGCCGGTCACTTCGACCTTGGCCTTCTTGGCCAGCTCGTTCTCTTCGATGTACTTGTTGATGACGCGCGTCATCGCGGCGCGCAGGCCGGTCAGGTGGGTGCCGCCATCACGCTGGGGGATGTTGTTGGTGAAGCAAAGAACCTGCTCGTTGTAGCCGTTGTTCCACTGCATCGCGACTTCGACGCCGATGTGCGTGCCGGGAATGCCGCCGTAGGTGTCGGCCGGCTTTTCTCCCTCGGCGTAGAACACGTTCGGGTGCAGGATCGTCTTGCCCTTGTTGATGAACTCGACGAAGCCACGCACGCCCCCGGCGCCCGAGAAGTCGTCCTGCTTGCCGGTGCGCTCATCGACCAGGCGAATGCGCACGCCGTTGTTCAGGAAGCTCAGCTCGCGCAGTCGCTTGCTCAGGATCTCGTAGTGGAAGTCCGAGTTCTCCTTGAAGATCTCGGTGTCCGGCAGGAAGTGCACCTCCGTGCCGCGCTTCTCGGTTTCGCCGGTGATCTTCATGGGCGAGACCTCGACGCCGTTCACCGTCTCGATGATGCGGTTCTGCACGAAGCCCTTGCTGAACTCGAGCGTGTGGACCTTGCCTTCGCGGCGCACCGTGAGGCGCAGCATCTTGGAGAGCGCGTTCACGCAGCTCACGCCCACGCCGTGCAGACCACCGGAAACCTTGTAGCTGTTCTGGTTGAACTTGCCGCCTGCGTGCAACTCGGTCAGCGCGATCTCGGACGCCGAGCGCTTCGGCTCGTGCTTGTCGTCCATCTTGATGCCGGTCGGGATGCCGCGGCCGTTGTCGGTTACCGACACCGAGTTGTCGGTGTGAATCGTGACCACGATGTCATCGCAATACCCTGCGAGCGCCTCGTCGATCGAGTTGTCGACCACTTCGAAAACGAGGTGATGCAGGCCGGTGCCGTCGGAGGTGTCGCCGATGTACATGCCCGGGCGCTTGCGCACCGCCTCGAGGCCTTCGAGGATCGTGATGGAGCCTTCCCCGTAGGAGCTGTCGGGGGCCGTGACCTCGATCGGAATCGCGTTGTCGATCTCAGGCGTGTAGACCGGCTCCGTGTGCGGCGCGTCCTGCTTGTTTTCTTCGCTCATCAGAATCTTTCTCTCTCGGCGCCCGGCGAGGCGCCATCAATTCGGGAGATACCGTGGAACCGGCTTTGCCGGGCCGCTGGTATCGCCCCCTGCGAGGGGGTTGGCGTAGCGACACGAAGTGCGCGAAGCCTGGGGGTGTACCAAACCCCCGGGGTGGGTCAAATCCTCATTGGCATCACAACGTACTTGAACGACGCGTTCTCCGGAATCGTCATCAGCACCGAGCTGTTCGAATCCTGCAGATCCAGCTTCACCATGTCCTGGCTCATGTTCGACAGGGCGTCGATGAGATAGGTCACATTGAAGCCGATCTCGATCGTGTCGCCGCCGTAGTCAATGTCGAGCTCGTCCTGCGCCTCTTCCTGCTCGGCATTGTTCGAGGCGATGCGCAGCGTGCCCGGCTCGATGTTGAGTCGCACGCCCTTGAACTTCTCGCTCGTCAGGATCGCGGTGCGCTGCAGGCTGGCCAGCAGAGGCGCACGGCCCAGCGTCACGCTGTTCTTGTGATTCTTGGGGATGACACGGTTGTAGTCGGGGAACTTGCCCTCGACCAGCTTCGTGACGAACTCCATGCCGCCAAAAGCGAACTTCGCCTGGTTGTTCGCGAACTGCATCTCGATCGCGCCCTCGGCATCAGACAGAAGACGCTGCATCTCGAGCACTGTCTTGCGCGGCAGGATCACTTCCTGGCGTGGCACTTCGACGTCGAGCGTGGCAGAGGCGAATGCAAGGCGGTGACCATCGGTCGCCACGAGGCTGAGCTGCTTGCCTTCGGCAACGAACAGGATGCCGTTCAGGTAGTAGCGGATGTCATGCACCGCCATCGCGAACGACACCTGGCTGAGAAGATCCTTCAGCGTCTTCTGCGGCACGCTGAACACCGGGCCGAAGTTGGCGGATTCCTGCACCAGAGGGAAGTCCTCAGCCGGCAGCGACTGCAGCGTGAAGCGGCTCTTGCCGCCCTTCAGCACGAGCTTGTTGGCGCTGGACTCGAGGCTCACCGTCTGGTCGGACGGCATGGTGCGCAGGATGTCGATCAGCTTGCGCGCGCCCACGGTCGTGGTGAAGTTGCCGTCGTCCCCGCCGAGCTCGGCTTGCGTGCGGATCTGGATTTCAAGGTCGCTGGTGGTGAGTTGCAGTTGGGCGCCCGTCTTGCGGATCAGCACGTTGGCGAGGATCGGCAGGGTGTGCCGCCGCTCGACGATGCCGGACACCGATTGCAGCGCCGCCAGGACTTTGTCTTGAGTTGCCTTCAAAACGATCATGTCTTACCTCTTCCTTTATTTCTTTAATTCAAATTGGTAGTAGTAGATAAGGGACGCACCGCACTGTGGACAGCACGATTTTCCGCTTCCGCGACAAGGACTTGGCGCCGCTCGATGGGTGTGCGTAGCCGCGCTTCGGTGCTGTCGTGGCGCGGCGAACAACCTTCGCCGTGGCGTCGGCTCTGTGGACAACCCGTCATTTGTGCCGAGACTTTCCCCAGAGTTGTGCTTTGACAGCGTTGACAGATTGTGCGCGGGCGCTCATCGATCATCCCTTGAGCGTCTGCTCCAGCACATGCAACTGCTGGTTCAGCTCGGTCAGCTGCTGGCGCTCGCCGGAAATCTTGCGCACCGCGTGCAGCACAGTGGTGTGGTCGCGGCCGCCGAAGAGTTCGCCGATTTCCGGCAGGCTCTTCTGGGTCAGTTCCTTGGCGAGGTACATCGCGATCTGGCGCGGCCGGGCGATCGAGGCCGGCCGCTTCTTCGAATACATGTCGGCGACCTTGATCTTGTAATAGTCGGCCACCGTCTTCTGGATGTTCTCCACCGAGATCTGGCGGTTCTGGATCGACAGCAGGTCGCGAAGCGCTTCGCGAGCGAGCGCGATCGAGATTTCCTTCTGGTTGAAGCGCGAATACGCAAGGATCTTGCGCAGCGCGCCTTCAAGCTCGCGGACGTTGGAGCGCACATTCTTCGCGACGAAGAATGCAACCTCCTCCGGCATCTCGGCGCTTTCCGCGCGCGCCTTGTTGATCAGAATGGCCACGCGCATTTCCAGCTCGGGCGGCTCGATCGCCACGGTCAAGCCCGAATCGAAGCGCGATACGAGCCGCTCGTGGATGTCCGACAAGCCCTTTGGATAGGTGTCGCTCGTCATGACGATGTGCGACTTCTTCGCGAGCAAGGCTTCGAAGGCGTTGAAGAACTCTTCCTGGGTGCGGTCCTTGTTCGCGAAGAACTGGACGTCATCGATCAGCAGCAGGTCGAGCGAGTGGTAGCGTTCCTTGAACTCGTCGAAGGTCTTGCGTTGATAAGCCTTGACCACATCCGACACGAACTGCTCGGCGTGGATGTAGAGAACTTTGGCGTCCGGCCGGTCTGCCAGCAGCCGGTTGCCCACAGCGTGCATCAAGTGCGTCTTGCCGAGACCGACGCCGCCATAGATGAACAGCGGGTTGTAAAGGTGACCCGGCGTGCTCGCCACATGCATGGCTGCGGCGCGCGCCATCCGGTTCGCAGTACCTTCGACGAGATTCTCGAAAGTGAGCCCGGAGTTAAGGCGATTCTTGAACGCCGAACTCGCCGGATCTTCGCCCGGGCTTGGCAGGTCGCGCGGCACATCAACGTCGGAAACGACGGCCAAGGATGTCGGTCGTGCAACGATCTCACGAGGAGCAAGCGCTAACTCAATGACAATGGGCTGGCCGTAGATTTTTTCGGCCATCGAAGCGATCTTGCCCGCGTACTGCGCACGGATCCAATCGAGCTTGAAGCGATTCGCGACAAAAACGGTGACCCGCGAAAAGTCGTCCGCGACCTTGGCGGTCAGTGGCTTGATCCAGGTATTGAATTGCTGTTCGGACAGCTCCTGCGCGAGCTGGTCGACGCAGGCCTGCCAGAGGCTGTCACCGACGCCGTCACTCGACATGGGTGCTCTGAAAAGTGGTTTGTCCCTCAGCCATCTTTCGTGTTCGTGTTGTGGATAGTCGCACCCGCGATGCGCTCAGGATTCTAACTTGTCAAAAACTTATCCACACCATCCCGGCGGTGATGGAAAGGCCTGAGATCGCCGATCGGGATTGTCGGGGCCATGAATGTTTGCGATAATCGCGGGTTTCCCTGAAAACCTCTTTGTGTGTTTCGGGGTACCTCGGGGGCCCAATCTTTCGAATCTTTTCGTAGAGGCGCACCGGACTTGCCGGAAACGATCCGGTCACACCAGGAAAATCATCATGAAACGCACTTATCAAGCATCCAAGACCCGCCGCGCCCGTACCCACGGTTTTCTGGTTCGTATGAAGACCCGCGGTGGTCGCGCCGTCATCAACGCGCGCCGCGCCAAGGGCCGCAAGCGCCTCTCCGTCTAACGGCACCCCCGGCGCCGTTGCCAGTCGTACCGCCTGCGCCCGTACGAACCGACGGCGCCTCGCGGTTCGCTCCCATGCAGCGGCTCAAGACCCGCGCGCAATTCCAGGCTGTACTTGCAGGTGCCACCGTGGCGCGCACCGCCCACTTTGCATTGCACCGTTGTCCGCTTGACGCTCCGTCCGGCGTGGAGTCGCTTTTCTCCACGCAGGACGTGTGGGTTGGTGCCATGGTGCCCAAGCGGTGGGCGCGTCGTGCGGTGACCCGCAACGCAATCAAACGCCAGATCTACAATGTGACCGCCGCGTCCGAAGCCCCGCTGCCGCTGGCGGCATACGTGGTGCGTCTTCGCGCCGGCTTCGATCGCAAGCAATTCGTGAGCGCGGTCTCCGACAAGCTCAAGGCCGCAGTGCGGGCCGAACTTCAGCTCTTGCTGGAGCGGTCTGCCGCTGCGCGCGCATGATGCAACGCCTGCTCATTGGTCTCGTGAAGGCCTACCGTCTGCTGCTGAGCCCCTGGCTCGGCCAAGCCTGCCGTTTCGAGCCGACCTGTTCCGTCTATGCCATCGGCGCGCTCGAGCAGCACGGCGCGCTCGGTGGCAGCTATCTCACGCTGCGCCGGATCTGCCGCTGCCAGCCCTGGTGCCAGGGCGGTCACGATCCGGTTCCCCCCAAGGCACAGGACCCCGCATCGCGACCCGGGCTGTTCGCCTTCCTCTCTTCCGACAAGAAGTCTTCTTCATGAACGATATCCGCCGCACCATTCTGTGGGTGATCTTTGGCTTCTCGCTGGTGCTGCTGTGGGACCAATGGCAGGTCTACAACGGTCACCGGCCGACCTTCCTGCCTTCGGCAAAGACCGTGGCAACCGAGCACGCAAACGCGCCGGTTGCGCCAGCCTCGTCGACGAGCGGCGCGGCACCTGCCGCATCCTCCACGAACGCTTCGGTGCCACAGCAGACCGCGGCCCCCGCCATCGGCGAGCGCGTGACGGTGACCACCGACGTCTTCAAGGCGACCATCGACGGTGAAGGCGGCACCCTCTCCGAGCTGCAGCTGCTCAATTTCGTCGACCAGACGAACAATCACGGACTCGTCGAATGGTTCCGCCACCTCGTGGGACTGCCGGTGGCCCAGAACGAATCGCATCCGGTCACGCTCATGGAGAACGGTTCGCCGGCCACGCGCTACGTGGCACAGACGGGCCTGCTCAACCAGGTGCAGGCGGGCGAGCGTTTTCCCAACCATCTGACGTTGATGACGCCGCGCAGCGGCCCGCGCGAGCTGGCTGAAGGCCAGAAGACGCTCGAAGTCGCATTCGAGTCGCAGCCCGTCGGCGGTCTGAAGTACGTCAAGACGTACGTGTTCCAGCGCGGCGACTACTCGATCCACGTGAAGCACGAAATCGTCAACGTGAGCAACCAGCCGGTCGATGCGCAGCTCTACCTGCAGTTCGTGCGCCATGGCACGGTCGCGTCGAGCACGATGTTCGGCACCAACACGTTCACGGGTCCGGCCATCTTCACCGAGCAAAAGAAGTTCCAGAAGATCAACTTCACGGACATCACGAAGAACAAGGTCGAGTTGCCCGCGCCCGCCACGAACGGCTGGGTCGCGATGGTGCAGCACTACTTCGTTTCCGCGTGGCTGCTCAATGTCCCGGGCAGCGACGCGCTCAAGCGCGAGTTCCGCGTCGCGGATCTGGGCAACAACCTCTTCTCGGTCGCGATGGTTCTCGACGTGCCCAAACTGGCGCCGGGCGCAACGCAGCTGATCGAATCCAACCTGTTCGCCGGCCCCGAGGAGGAGAAGAAGCTCGAAGCACTCGCACCCGGCCTCGAGCTGGTCAAGGACTACGGCATCTTCGCGATCATCTCCAAGCCGCTGTACTGGCTGCTCAACCAGCTGCACGGCATTCTCGGCAACTGGGGCTGGTCCATCGTCGCGCTGGTGTTCCTGCTGAAGGCTGCGTTCTTCTGGCTCAATGCGAAGGCCTACGCCAGCATGGCCAAGATGAAGGCCATCAACCCGCGGATCATGGAAATGCGGGAGCGCCTGAAGGACAAGCCCCAGGAGATGCAGCAGGAGATGATGCGCATCTACCGCGAGGAAAAGGTCAACCCGATGGGTGGCTGCTTCCCGATCCTGATCCAGATCCCGGTCTTCATCGCGCTGTACTGGGTGCTGCTGTCGTCGGTCGAAATGCGCCACGCGCCCTGGATTCTGTGGATTAAGGACCTCTCCGCTCCCGATCCATGGTTCATCTTGCCGGCCGTGATGACTGCGACTTCGCTGTTCCAGACCTGGCTCAACCCGACGCCGCCAGATCCGATGCAGGCGAAGCTGATGTGGATCATGCCGCTGGCCTTCAGCGTGATGTTCATCTTCTTCCCGGCCGGCCTGGTGCTGTACTGGATCACCAACAACGTGCTGTCGATCGCGCAGCAGTGGTTCATCAACAAGCGCCTTGGCGTGCTCGGCAACAAGCCGTCGAAGTAGCCGTGAACGCACTTCATTGAGAAAAGGGCCGCGCGAGCGGCCCTTCTCGCTGGACTTGCTGGAAGAATCGCCGTCATGCTCGCGCGCACCTCCGATCCGATCATTGCCATCGCCACTGCCTCCGGGCGGGGCGCCGTTGGCATCGTGCGGATCTCCGGCGCGCAGATGGCACCTCTCATCGCGGCCATCTGCCGACGGCCGCTGAAGGCGCGCGAGGCTACCTATCTCCCCTTTCGTGACGCGCAAGGGATGCCGATCGATCACGGGCTCGCGATTCACTTTCCCGCACCTCATTCGTTCACCGGCGAGGACGTGCTCGAACTGCAGGCGCACGGCGGACCGGTCGTTTTGCAGCTGCTGCTGGCTCGCTGTCTCGAAGCGGCGGCCGAGTTCGACGTCGCCAGTGGCCGGGCGCGCCTTCCGGGCCTGCGGGTGGCGGAGCCTGGGGAATTCAGTCAGCGCGCCTTTCTGAACGGCAAGATCGACCTGGCGCAGGCGGAGGCGATCGCCGATCTGATCGATGCCAGCACCGAGGCGGCCGCGCGCAGTGCGGGTCGTTCGCTTTCCGGTGCGTTCTCCGAAGAGATTCATGGCCTCCTTGACGCATTGGTCCGCCTGCGGATGCTGGTCGAGGCCACGCTCGACTTTCCCGACGAGGAGATCGACTTTCTCCAGGAGGCCGACGCGATCGGCCAACTCGCCGCGTTGAAAGCACAACTGGCCACGGTTCAGAGCCGCGCCCGGCAGGGTGCGTTGCTGCGCGAAGGAATCAAGGTGGTGATCGCCGGTCAACCCAACGCCGGCAAGAGCTCATTGCTCAACGCCCTGGCGGGCGCCGAGCTGGCAATCGTGAGTTCGGTCGCCGGCACCACGCGCGATGTCGTCTCAGAAACCATCCAGATCCACGGCGTGCCTCTGCATGTGGTCGACACGGCCGGGCTGCGCGAGAGCATCGACGAGGTCGAGCAGATCGGCATCGCCCGTGCTTGGGGGCAGATTGAAGGCGCGGACGCCGTGCTCTTCCTCCACGACCTGACGCGCGTTGCGCTGCCCGACTATGCGGCGGCCGATGCCGAAATCACTCGGGACCTGGGCGATCGTCTGCCCGCCGGGGTGCCGGTGATCGATGTCTGGAGCAAGCTCGACGCTGCGCCGGGTGCGGCGCCGACGAGCGGGGTCAGCCTTTCGGCAAAGACCGGCTTCGGCGTCGAGGCACTGCGCACTCGCCTTCTCGAGGTGGCCGGCTGGCAGGCTGTGCCCGAGGGGGTCTATCTGGCGCGCGCGCGCCACGTTCAGGCGCTGACGCGGGTCGAACAGCACATCGACATTGCCGCCGAGCACCTGGCGGCACGCGCTCAATCACTGGATTTGCTCGCGGAGGAATTGCGGCTCGCGCAGAACGCCTTGAACGAAATCACTGGCGAATTCGGCGCTGATGACCTGCTTGGCGTGATCTTTTCCCGTTTTTGCATCGGCAAATAGCCACGAGTGTGTGTGTTTGTGACATTTGTCACCGCGCATTCCTGGATTCGCGGATACTTCTGCCCGATCAGCAGGGCCTCATCACGATGTCTTCAAGCATTCAAGATCTTTGCCGCGCCATCGCCCAAAACACGAGCTACGACGCTTTCGCGCCTGCGTTCAACGCGCAGCAGTGGGAGACCGTCGGCAGCTACCTGCAGCCTTTCGACCTTGCCGTGGGTCAGGTGCTGATCGACCAGGGCGCCCATGACCGCACCCTCTTCTTCATCGAGAGCGGCGCGCTCAGCGTTCATCTGATCGGCGACAAGGGCCAGATGCAGCTGGCCATCCTCAACCCCGGTTCCGTGGTGGGTGAAGGCGCGTTCTTTTCCAGACTGCCGCGGTCGGCCAACGTGATCGCCACCGGGGCCGCCCGCGTCTGGCGGCTGACTGCGTTGCGCTTCGGCGAGATGTCCAACAGGCAGCCTTCGCTCGCGCTGGAATTGACCATGAGCCTGGGCGCAGTCATCGCCAAGCGGATGGTAAACAAGCCCAAACGGGTGGCCGTGACCTGAATCCGGCATGCCGGTGACATGCACCGAGTGCCGCACGTCCAATCGGGACGGGGCGAGGTTCTGCAAAGGCTGCGGTCGCAGGATCAAGCTCGTGCCCTTGGACGAGGAATGGCCGGCCACGCAGCGCATGGTCTACCCGGGCGAGGAACTGCAGTTTCGCGGCGCCGGAGCGGTCTTGCCGGCTTCTCATCGCATCCCCAAGGGGCCTCCAGCGCCTGCTAGACCTCCAGCGCCTCCGCCTGTGCAACGTGCCGCGGAGCAAGCGCCCCAACGGTCAAGCGTCGCTTCAGCGCAGGTCGCCAACGATGGCAAGACAGCTCGCAGGATCAGGCCTGCTGTCTGGGTCGTAGTTGCGGTCATGTTGATCGCCGGAGCGGGCTGGTATGCGCTCGGCTCCCATCAGTACGTCCCCCCGCCGGCGACACCGGCCATCCCGACAGCTGCGCCGGCCCCCGCACCCATTCCGGAGGCGACGCCTTCCACGGCCGCGGTCGAGCCGCCGATCGCCGTCCCCGTGCCGGCATCGGAGCCGCCACCGGTCGTCATTGATACCAAGCCACCGAAGCAACCCACAGCGCCCAAGGCGCGCAAGCAGGCGTCCGCTCCAGCGCCGCCTCCTGCAGTGCCTGCGGAAGTCCAGGCTCCGGCACCCGCGCCGGCGCCCGAACCTGCGCCGCCGGCCAATCCACAGGCAGCTTGCGGCAATCTGAATTTCTTCTCGCGCGCGCGCTGCATGGCCGCGCAATGCGCCAAGCCCGAATTCGCCGCGCACTCCCAGTGCGACGCCGTGCGGCGCCAGCAACAGATCGAGGAAGAGAAGCGCAATCCGTCGCTGCTCAACTGAGCCGCGCGACTGCTCGGCCTCAGCCCTTCTGGAGCTTGTCGATGGCCATGGCCAACGCGCCGGGCTTGCCCGACAGCACCAGCGTGTCGCCGTCCGCCAGCACCGCGTCGTCCGTCGCGTCGGCGGTCTTGCCGTCGCGACGGCGCAAGCTTGCCACGCGCACACCCAGCGCTTCGAGCGCCAGGCGCGCGAGCGGTTGGCCTATCGCGCGCGCGCCGGCCGAAAGCGTGAAGGTGTTGAGCCGCACGTGATCCAGTTCGTCGGCCTTGTCGTCGTCGGCGCCGTGGAAGTAACCGCGCAGCAGGTTGTAGCGCGCGTCCCGCTGGTCTTGCACCACGCGGATCACGCGCCGCATCGGTACGCCGACCAACGCCAGCGCATGGCTCGCGAGCATGAGCGAACCTTCGATGGCCTCCGGTACCACCTCGGTGGCGCCCGCCGTCTGCAACTTTTCCAGATCGCGGTCGTCCTGCGTCCGGACGATGACCGGAACCTGCGGTGCGTGCGCGCGCGCATTCGCGAGCACTTTGAGCGCACCCGGCACGTCGTGGTAGGTGACGACCAGTGCGCTCGCCCGCGCGAGGCCCGCAGCCATCAGCGCCTGCAACCGGGACGCGTCGCCGAAAACGACCGAGTCGCCCGCGGCAGCGGCTTGCCGGACGCGGTCGGGATCGAGGTCGAGCGCCAGGTAGGGGATCCCCTCGCGCTCCAGCACCCGCGCGAGGTTCTGTCCGCAGCGACCGTAGCCGCAGATGATCACGTGCTGGGCGGTGTTGATCGTCTTGCGGGCAATCGTCGTCATCTGCAGCGACTGTTGCAGCCAGTCGCTGGCGACCAGTTTTCGGACGATGCGGTTGCTGTACATGATGATGAACGGCGTCGACAGCATCGACAGCACCATCGACGCAAGCACCGGATTCACCAGCCATTCGGGCAACAGGCCCTTGCCTTGCGCGAGCGCAAGCAGCACAAAGCCGAACTCACCCGCCTGAGCGAGATAAAGACCCGTGCGCAGCGACACGCCCGTCGTCGCGCCCAGCAGGCGGGCCAGCACGGTGACCAGCGTCAGCTTGAAAGCCAAAGGCAGCAGGAGCAAGAGCAACACGACCGCCCAGTGCTGCACGACGACATGCCAGTCGAGCGACATCCCGATCGTGATGAAGAACAGCCCCAGCAGCACATCATGGAACGGGCGGATGTCCGTTTCCACCTGGTGCTTGAACTCGGTCTCGGAGACGAGCATGCCTGCGACGAACGCCCCCAGCGCCAGGCTCAGGCCGGCCAGTTCCGTCAGCCAGGCCAGTCCCAGTGTCACCAGCAGCAGGTTGAGCATGAAGAGTTCCTCGCTGCGCCGGCGCGCGACGAGCGTCAACCACCAGCGCATGATGCGCGGACCGCCGTAGAGCAGGACGGCGATCAGCAGTGCCGCCTTGATGACGGCGATGGCGAGTGCCTTCAGCAGTGCTTCGGGCGGCGCACCCAGCGCGGGAATGATGACCAGCAGCGGAACCACCGCAAGATCCTGGAACAGCAGAACGCCCATGACCCGCTTGCCGTGCTCGCTGTCGAGTTCCAGGCGCTCGGCCATCAGCTTCACGACGATCGCGGTGCTGCTCATCGCCAGCGCACCGGACAGCACCAGCGCGGTCTGCCAGTTCAGTTGCCGGGCGACCGGCAGCATCGTAGACACCAGCAGCGCACCAGCGGTCGCGATCGCGATGGTCAGCACCACCTGCAGCAGCCCGAGGCCGAACACGTGCTTTCGCATGGCTCGCAGT
Source organism: Variovorax sp. (assembly GCA_017744935.1). Lineage (GTDB taxonomy): Bacteria > Pseudomonadota > Gammaproteobacteria > Burkholderiales > Burkholderiaceae_C > Variovorax. Next base: position 32,786 of record JAGIAI010000038.1, on the reverse strand, counting down.
TTGGGCAGGCTGAATTCGAGCCCGATCACGAACATCAGGAAGACCACGCCGAACTCGCCCAGGTGCTGGATGCCTTCGGAGTTCTGGGCCAGCGCGAAGGCGTGGGGCCCGATCAGGACGCCGGCTGTCAGATAGCCCAGCATCGGAGGCAGCTTGAGGAACCGGCACACGACCACGCCGATCACTGCCGCGAGCAGGTACATCAGGGTGAGATCGAACGAGGTCATGAGCCGATGCTACTGAATGTGGCCGGCTTCCCGCGTCCCGCGTTTCACCCTGTTCCCCATATTTCTACCGTTCCGGTCGCGCCCGATAAAATTCCGCGATGAGCTCTCGCCCTGATCTGCCCTCCGCGGCCACGCCCGAAGACATGCTCGCACGGGCGCGCGTCACCTTCGACATCGAAGCGGCTGCCGTGCTCGGCCTGAGGGATCGGGTCGGACCCAGCTTCGTCGAAGCCGTCCGCAAGATTCTTGACGTTCGCGGTCGTGTCGTCGTCATGGGCATGGGCAAGAGTGGCCACGTGGGTCGCAAGATCGCGGCCACCCTCGCCTCGACCGGCACGCCGGCGATGTTCGTGCACCCCGCCGAAGCCAGCCATGGCGACCTCGGGATGATCAAGGCCGTCGATCTCGTGCTCGCCATCTCCAACAGCGGCGAAGTCGAGGAACTCACCGTCATTCTTCCTGTGGTCAAGCGCCAGGGCGTGCCGCTGATCGGGATGACCGGCCGAGCCGATTCCACGCTCGCGCGCCACGCCGACATCGTTCTGGACAGCGGCGTCGAGAAAGAGGCGTGCCCGCTCAATCTGGCGCCGACCGCCAGCACCACGGCACAAATGGCCCTAGGCGATGCACTCGCCGTTGCCTTGCTCGATGCGCGAGGCTTCGGCACCGACGATTTCGCGCGATCGCATCCTGGCGGTGCGCTGGGCCGGAAACTGCTTACCCATGTGAGCGACGTCATGCGCTCTGGCGACGACGTGCCGCGCGTCCCGCCTGAAGCCAGCTTCACCGATCTGATGCGCGAAATGAGCGCGAAGGGGCTCGGCGCCGCCGCAGTCGTCGGTTCCGATGGTCGGGCGATCGGGATCTTCACCGACGGCGACCTCCGCCGGCAGGTCGAGACGGGCGCGGATCTGCGCGCGCTGACCGCCCGCGATGTCATGCATGTCGGTCCGCGCACCTTGCGCGCCGAGGCGTTGGCCGCCGAAGCTGCCGAAGTCATGGAACAGCACCGCATCACCAGCGTGCTGGTCGTCGACGCCTCCGGGGTGCTCATCGGTGTGCTCAGCATCAACGACCTGATGCGCGCGAAAGTCATCTGATGCCGTTGGAATTCAAGGCGGAGACCCTGCTCGCCGCGCAGGACGTTCGCATCGCGTTCTTCGACGTCGATGGCGTGCTGACCGACGGAGGTGTGTATTTCAGCGAGCACGGCGAGACGCTCAAGCGCTTCAGCATCCTCGACGGCTACGGCCTCAAGCTGCTGCGCTCGGCCGGCATCAAGCCGGCGGTGATCACCGGCCGCGACTCCAAACCGCTGCGCGTACGCCTCGAGGCGCTCGGCATTGAGCACGTGCGCTACGGCACCGAAAACAAGCTCCCCGCCGCGGAGGCCATGCTGGCTTCGCTGGGCCTGGACTGGACGCAAGCCGCCGCGATTGGCGACGACTGGCCCGATCTGCCCGTGCTCACGCGCGCCGCATTCGCCGCGGCACCCGCAAACGCTCATGCCGAAGTGCGTGCCATCGCGCACCATGTGACGCGCGCGCGCGGCGGCGAGGGCGCGGCGCGCGAGTTTTGCGACCTGCTTCTGACTGCGGGCGGGCACTACCGTCGATTCCTGGATGCCGCGCGAGGCCTGCCCGCATGAGGTCGGCCTGGAGCCTGCTGCGCGACGGATTCGATCGCGTCACGATCTATCTGCCTCTGATCCTGACCGCGGCGCTCGCACTGGGCACCTATTGGCTGGTTCGTAATGCGCCCAAGCTGTTGGAGCCTGCGCCGAAGGAGGCGCCGGTCCACGAGCCCGACTTTTTCATGCGCGGTTTTGTGGTGAAGAGCTTCCTGCCCAGCGGCGAGTTGCGCAGCGAGCTGTTCGGCAAGGAAGGCCGGCACTATCCGGACAACGACACGCTCGAGGTCGACGAAGTGCGCTTCCGCTCCATCTCGGATGACGGGCTGGTCATGCACGGCACCGCGCAACGCGGCCTTTCAAACGGCGATGGCACTGAAATCCAGTTGTTTGGCAACGCGATCGTGATCCGGGATGCGGCGGTCGGTCCCAACGGCGCGGTCATTCCCCGCCTGGAGTTTCGGGGCGATTTCCTGCACGTCTTCACCGACACGGAACGAGTGAAGTCGAACAAGCCAGTCGAGCTGATGCGTGGCACGGACAAATTCACCTCGGACTCGATGGACTATGACAACGCGACCGGCATCGCCAATCTCCAGGGCCGCGTCCGCGGCGTTCTGATCCCGTCGCAGGCCCCGGCGGCCGGCAAGCGCTGACACACCATGAAGCGTCTCGCGTTCATTACCGGTGCATCCAGCGGCATCGGGCAGGCTTTGGCCGCGCGCTTCCATGACGCGGGCTACGACCTTGCGCTTGTCGCGCGGCGTACAGCCGAAATCGAAGCCTGGGTCGCGAAGAAGAAGATTGACGCTTCTCGGGTCGGCATCTACAGCGCCGATGTGGCGCAGATCGACAGCATCGTCGCGGCCGGCGCAGCGTGCCTCGAACGGCAGGGCCTGCCCGACGTGGTGATCGCCAATGCCGGCATCAGCGTCGGGATCGACACAACCGAGCGCGGCGACCTCGACGTATTCGCGCGGCTGCTGGCGATCAACAATGTCGGCGTGGCCGCGACTTTCCATCCCTTTGTGCGCGCGATGCAGTCACGCGGCAGCGGCCGGCTCGTAGGCATTGGCAGCGTCGCAGCCATTCGCGGCCTGCCAGGGCATGGCGCCTACTGTGCGAGCAAGGCAGGTGTGGTGGCGTACTGCGAGAGCTTGCGAACGGAGCTTCGCGGCAGCGGCGTCAAGGTCGTGACCATCTTGCCAGGCTACGTCGATACACCGCTCACGCAAGGGAACCGATACGGCATGCCGTTCCTGATGCAGCCGTCCGATTTCGCCGACAAAGCGTTCAATGCAATCGAGGCGGGTACGAGCTATCGCGTGATTCCGTGGCAGATGGACGTGGTTGCGAAGCTTCTGCGCGTTCTTCCCAATGCTCTCTTCGACCGCGTCGTCCAGGGTCGCGGGCGAAAACGGCGCGCGAGCGAATAGGCGGATTCTTAAAGCGTCGACCATGAAAAAAGGCTCCCGAGGGGAGCCTTTTTCATTCCGAGATGGAAAGAGGTCGAGCGATCAGTAGCCGCTGTTGCCACCGTTGCCGCCGCCGTAACCGCCACGGCCACCGCCACCGCCACCGCCACCACGCGGGCCAGCGCCGTACGGGCTGCGGAAGCCGCCGTCGCCACCGCGACCGCCGCCACCACCACCACCACCGCCGCCGCCACCGCCGCCGCCGTAACCGCCGCCGCCGCTGCGACCACCGCCGCCGAAGCCGCCGCCACCGCCGCCGTAACCACCACCGCCGCCGCCGCCGTAGCCGCCGCTACGCGGAGGACGCGCTTCCATGGGGCGCGCTTCGTTCACCACCACGCTACGGCCACCCAGAGGTTGACCGTTCATGCCGTTGATGGCCGCCTGCGCTTCCGCCTCGCTACCCATCTCGACAAAGCCGAAGCCCTTGGAACGACCGGTATCGCGCTCCATCATGACTTTGGCGCTGGTGACGGCACCGAATTGGCCGAATGCTTGCTCGAGATCGCCGTCGCGCACCGAGTAAGGCAGATTACCGACGTACAGTTTGTTGCCCATCAAGGGACTCCTAATAAACACAGAAAAAAAGCGATGGAGTCCCGAAAGCACCACAGGTCGAAAACACTCGACAAGTTGCGCGAAACTGACCGATCACCGATTGCATCCGACCGAAATGCGGAGGGATGCTCGCGCATTATGTGGGAAATACGTGTTGTGCAACTAGGAATTTGCCCCCAGTACCACCCCCGGCAAAAATAAACTACAAGTTTGCGCACACTTACAACCAAGGTGCGACGGTAGGCTACAATCCCGACGTCATTGGGGAGTAGCCGCCTTCCATTACGAGAAGGGTTTGCGTCAACAGACTTGTCCTACACCATGTGGGATATGGCGTAAGCAGCGTGCAGCCTGGCGAGACCTTTGACCGCGCGACTTCGGGTTCGGCCGAGGGGTGGCGCGGTCAATTGCGTCTTCGGCCGAGGAAATCCTATTCATGGAAGCTTTTTTCGTTGCCACCGGCGTGGTCGCGCTCGCCGAAATGGGCGACAAGACCCAGCTGCTCTCCCTCGTGCTCGCCGCGCGATTTCGCAAGCCCTGGCCCATCGTCCTGGGCATCCTCACGTCCACCATACTGAACCACGCGTTGGCCGGCGCCGTCGGCAACTGGGTCACGCACTTCCTCGGCCCGACGGTGCTTCGATGGATTCTTGGCGGCTCCTTCATCGCGATGGCGCTCTGGATGCTCATCCCCGACAAGCTCGACGATGACGAAGTCCCCAACTCCTCGCGCTTCGGCGTGTTCGGCACGACGGCCATCGCCTTTTTCCTCGCCGAGATGGGCGACAAGACACAGATCGCGACCGTCATGCTCGCGGCCCGCTACGTGGATGCCTACGTGTGGGTCGTCATGGGCACGACGATCGGGATGATGCTGGCCAACGCGCCCGTCGTATGGCTTGGGGAGCGTATCGTGCGCCGCGTGCCGATCAAGCTCGTGCACAGCATCTCCGCCGTCATCTTCCTGGTGCTCGGCGTGGCTGCGTTGATCGACTGGGGTTGAGCCGTGAATCGGCGCTGGGCATATACTTCTGCACGCGCCGATTTGCTCCAGCTTGCGGGCGCTTGATAAATGCAGCTAAAGACGGACGCCGTGACCCGGCTCGTTTTTGGCGAGGCCGGGTTTTTTCATTCATGCCGTTCGTCGTCACACCGCAATCGATGCAGTTTGCCGGGCCGCTCGCCCTGCGCAGCGGCGCGTCGATCTCCAACTACTCGCTCGCCTATGAAACATATGGCGAACTCAACGCGGACCGCAGCAATGCGGTGCTCGTCTGTCATGCGCTCAATGCGTCGCACCACGTAGCGGGCGTGTACGCGGGGCAGGAGCGCTCCGAAGGCTGGTGGGACAACATGATCGGTCCCGGCAAGCCCGTCGACACCGACCGCTTCTTCGTCATCGGGATCAACAATCTCGGCTCCTGCTTCGGCTCGACCGGGCCGATGCACACGAATCCCGAAACGGGCCGTGCCTACGGCGCCGACTTCCCGGTGGTGACGGTGGAGGACTGGGTCAATGCGCAAGCCGCTCTCCTCGACGCACTCGGTATCCGTACCTTGGCGGCTGTGATGGGCGGCAGCCTCGGCGGCATGCAGGCGTTGTCGTGGACGCTCCAATATCCCGAGCGTGTGCAACATGCGGTGGTCATTGCGAGTGCACCGAGCCTGACGGCGCAGAACATCGCATTCAACGAAGTCGCTCGCCGAGCCATCGTGACCGATCCGGACTTTCACGGCGGCCATTTCTATGAGCACAGCGTCATACCGCAGCGCGGCTTGCGCATCGCGCGGATGATCGGCCACATCACCTATCAGAGCGACGACGTGATGAACGAGAAGTTCGGCCGTGCGTTGCGCAATGCGGTCGAAGGCAGTGCGGGTCACCAGGACTTTCTCTACTCGACGCAGGAAGTCGAATTCCAGATCGAAAGCTACCTGCGCTACAACGGCGACAAGTTCAGCGAGTACTTCGACGCCAACACCTACCTGCTCATCACGCGTGCGCTCGACTATTTCGATCCGGCGCGGGCGCATGGTGGCGATCTTCGTGCCGCGCTGGCCAAGGCGATGGCCAAGTTCCTGATCGTGAGCTTCACCACCGACTGGCGCTTCTCGCCCGCCCGCAGCCGGGAGATCGTGAAGGGGCTGCTCGACAACCGGCGCAACGTGAGCTATGCCGAGATCGATGCGCCGCACGGTCACGATGCCTTTCTCCTCGACGACGTGCGCTACATGAGCGTTGTTCGCTCCTACTTCGATCGCATTGCTGCACCGGCCACCCACAACGAGGGTGCATCGTCATGAGCGACCTGGACACCCAACAGCTCATCGCGCGGCTCGTGCCCGAAGGCTCCCGCGTGCTCGATCTCGGCTGCGGCGACGGCGCACTGCTCGATCTTCTCCAACGCGAACGCGGCTGTACCGGCTACGGCGTCGAGATTGCCGACGGCAACGTGTTGCATTGCGTGCGTCGTGGTGTCGACGTGATCCAGCTCAACCTCGATGAAGGCCTCGCGATGTTCGACGACGCCTCGTTCGATGTCGTGCTGCAGATCGACACGCTCCAGCATCTGCGCAATGCGGAGGTCATGCTGCGCGAAACCGCGCGCGTCGGCCGGATCGGCGTCGTGGCCTTCCCGAACTTCGCGCACTGGCCCAACCGCCTCAGCATCGCGCGCGGCCGCATGCCGGTCACGAAGCGCCTGCCCTACCAGTGGTACGACACGCCGAACATCCGCGTCGGCACGTTCAAGGACTTTGAAGTCCTCGCGGGCAAGAACCGGCTGCGCGTGCTCGACGCCTTCGGTCTCGAAAACGGACGCGAGGTCCGTTGGTTGCCCAATGCGCGCGCGAGCACGGCCGTGTTCAAGTTCGAGCGCGGCTGAGCGCGAGCGCGAGGCCCCTGGGTCAGCTCATGTCATTCACGCTGGCGGCGCCCGTCCATAGCGAACTGATCATTCGAAAGAGCCGCTTCATCGGCTGCGTGCAGCCGGTCGCGGATCGTGCCGCGGCGCAAGCGGTCATCGCCACCTTGCGAAGCGAACATCCCGGTGCAGCGCACGTGTGCTGGGCCCTGATGGCCGCGGGCCAGTCGGCAGCGAACGACGACGGAGAGCCGGGCGGCACGGCGGGGCGTCCCATGCTCGAAGTGCTTCGGCATCACGAACTCGAAAGCGTGCTCGCAACGGTGGTGCGCTACTTTGGTGGCGTCAAGCTCGGGGCTGGTGGACTCGTGCGTGCCTACACCGACAGCGTTGCGCAGGCATTGACAGGTGCGGCGCTCGTTCCGTTGGTGCGACAGCGTCAATTGCACTGTGCGGTGCCTTACGCGCTTGAGGGCCTCGTGCGAAGAGAAATCGCAAGTGTCGGCGCCACGCTGAACCAAGTACGGCACGAGAGCCTGGTGCGCTTCTCTTTCGCTCTGCCGGAGCCTTCCGCTGACGATTTCATCGCACGGCTCGACGACGCAACGCAAGGTCGCGCTGCATGGTCGAAAAGTTGATCGAGCACTCGAGAGAAAACGAAAGTGTTGATTCGCGCGTGCGTATGACTTATTCGGTTACGCCTCTTGCGCAATGAAGTGCCGCCAAGCGTAAAGGCGTTCTTAGGATAGGCGTTTTCGAGGAGCTCCCCATTGGCTACACAGTCCCCCTTCTTCGGCAAGCGTGATCGCGATGCCGACAATCTCACGTCCCGTCCCGCGCCGCTGATGGGTTCCGGCACCAACCTCTCGGGCACGCCCGTCAACCCGTCGACCCTCACCACGCAAGCTGCCAACGCGGCGGCAAGTGTCGCCAAGGAAGGCGGCAGCAAGCTCACCGTCGGCCCGAACATCAAGCTCAAGGGCGTCGAGATCACGGACTGCGACACGCTCGTGGTGGAAGGCCTCGTCGAAGCGACGATGGATTCGCGCGTGATGCAGATCGCCGAGCAAGGCGCGTTCAAGGGTTCGGCCGAGATCGACATCGCCGAGATCCGCGGCCTGTTCGACGGCAACCTCACCGTTCGCGAGAAGCTCGTCATTCATTCGACCGGCAAGGTCACCGGCAAGATCCGCTACGGCAAGATCGTCATTGAAGAAGGCGGCCAGCTTTCCGGCGAGATCAGCTTCGGCGCAGCGACGTCGGGCAGCAAGCCCGCCGCGTCCTCGCTGCAAGCCGCAGCCTGAGCCGCGCTCAGCGCAATCGCTCGATCAAGGCACCGGCGGCCGCCGGTGCCTTTTCTTTTGCGCCGTTGATGAAGAACACAAACACATCGCGCGCATCCGAACCCTTCTTCTTCCCTTCGTCGACCAGTGCCAGCGAAGAAGGCGTGCCGCCCTTCGCCCAGGTCTTTGCGTTGTCGGCCCATTCGTCGAGCGCCTTCGGCGCGTAGCCGGCGGGGTGCTCCGCATCGCTGTTCATCAGTCGCGCGTAGACGAAGTCGCTGGTGAGGTCGGCGATCTGGGGAAACTTCGGCGAATCCGTGAACACCGTGGCCACCTTGTATTTGCGCGCCAACGCGAGGTACTCGGCCGTGCGGAAGCTCTCGTGCCGTACGTCGAGCACATGGCGCAACGGGCGGCTGCCCTCCTTCTTCGGCAGCAGTTCGAGAAATCCCGCGAGGTCCTCGGCGTCGAAGACCTTCGTCGGCATGAACTGCCACACGATCGGCCCGAGCTTGCTGCCGAGTTCGCCGATTCCGCTTTCCACAAAACGTCGGATCGAGTCACCGGCTGTCGCGAGCTCCTTGCGGTTGGTCGAAAAGCGCGAGGCCTTGAGCGAGAAAACGAAGTCCCCGGGTGTCTCGTCGTGCCACTTCTTGAAACTCGCCGGCTTGAAAGTGCTGTAGTAAGTGCCGTTGACTTCGATCGCGGTGACGTGGCGGCTCGCGTAGTTGAGTTCCTGCGCGTGCGGAAGACCGGCCGGATAAAAGTTGTTGCGCCACGGCTCGTACGTCCATCCGCCGATGCCGACGCGAATGCGTTGCGATACGGAGACCTCGGTGTGCGGGGGCATGGCAGTCCTCGGGAGCAATGGCGAAGCCCGCCTTTTAGCGCATACGGTGGCGGGTTGTCACCCGCACGAGCGGCGGCGATACGCACTAACATCCTTCTCCTCACCCCGCGGAGTACCTCTCAATGAACGCCCCTCTCCATCGCGAAATGCCCGCCGGCCTGCTTGACGCCGAGCGCGCGCTCTCCGATGTCTCGTCCAAGTGGGACAACGACATCGTCCGGCAACTCACCGACTACATCGCGATCCCGGCCAAGTCCCCGGGCTTCGACAAGGAATGGGCGCAGAACGGCTATCTCGAAACGGTGCTTCGCAATGCGGCCGCCTGGGTAGAGGCGCAGAAGATCGAAGGCCTCAAGCTCGAGATCGTGCGTCTCGAAGGCCGCACGCCGGTGCTCTTCTTCGAGGTGCCGGCCACGGGTACGAACATGAGCGAAACCGTGCTGATGTACGGCCACCTCGACAAGCAGCCCGAGTTCACCGGCTGGCGCAATGACCTCGGCCCCTGGACGCCCAAGTACGAAAACGGCCTGCTCTACGGCCGTGGCGGCGCGGACGACGGCTATGCGGTGTACGCGAGCGTCGCGGCGATCCAGGCGCTGAAGGCGCAAGGCGCGGCGCATCCGCGCATCGTCGGCCTGATCGAGACCTGCGAGGAATCCGGCTCATACGACCTGCTGCCCTACGTGGATGCGCTGCGTCCGCGCCTGGGCGACGTGTCGCTCGTCATCTGCCTCGATTCCGGCGCGGGCAACTACGACCAGCTCTGGCTCACCACTTCGCTGCGCGGCATGGCCAGCGGCACCTTGAAGGTCGAGATCCTCACCGAAGGCGTTCATTCGGGCGATGCGTCGGGCCTCGTGCCTTCGAGCTTCCGCATCATGCGGCAGGTGCTCGACCGCCTCGAAGACAGCAAGACCGGCCGCCTTCTGCCTCAAAGCTTCCACTGCGAAGTGCCCTCCGAAAGGCTTGCGCAGGCCAAGGCCACGGCTGCGATCCTCGGCGAAGAGGTCTACAAGCGCTTTCCGTGGGCGCACTATGACTGCGGTGGCGCGACGGCCTTCGCATTGCCGACCACGACCGACCCGGTCGAGGCGCTGCTCAACCGCACCTGGAAGCCGACGCTTTCCGTCACCGGCGCCGAAGGCTTCCCGGCGTTGAAAGACGCGGGCAACGTGCTGCGCCCGTACACCGCGTTCAAGCTGTCGTTGCGCCTTCCGCCGCTCGTCGATGCGGGCCAGGCGGTGCAGCAACTCAAGACGCTGCTTGAAGACAACGCGCCGTATCAGGCCAGGGTCACTTTCGATAGCCATGGCGGCGCGACCGGCTGGAATGCGCCAGAGACGGCGCCGTGGTTCGAGCGCGCGCTCAATGCGGCATCGCGTGCGCACTTCGGCGCGGACTGCGGCTACATCGGTCAGGGCGGCACCATCCCGCTGATGAACATGCTGAGCGTCGGATTCCCGAAAGCGCAAATGATGGTCTGCGGCGTGCTGGGCCCGAAGAGCAATGCACACGGGCCGAATGAATTCCTGCACGTGCCCTATGCGAAGAAGCTGACGGCCGCCGTAGCGGAGGTCATCGCCGCATTGCCGGTAGCTGCCGCCGCCGCTGTCGCTTGAGGTCGCAACCCGCACATCGGATGCTGCGCACGCCTGACGGCGAAACGCTGGCGGTGCGCGACTGGCCTGTGGAGTCTGGCTCTGCGCGGGCGGTGGTCGTCGTGGTCCACGGGCTCGGTGAGCACGCGGGCCGCTATGCCCACGTCGCCGAGCGGCTCAACGACTGGGGCTTCGAGGTTCGCGCCGTCGACCACTACGGACACGGCGAATCGAGCGGTGCGCGCGGCGGATTGCCGACCGTGCGTCGGCTCCTTGACGATCTTGCCCTCGTGATCGACGACACGCGGCAGACGCACCCGGCGCTGCCATTGGTGTTGCTGGGGCACAGCCTCGGCGGGCTGGTGGCGGGAAGCTTCGTTGCGCGCCGCGTTCGCCCGGTCGACGCGCTGGTGTTGTCGTCGCCCGCGCTCGATCCCGGGCTGAGCGCGTTTCAGAAACTCCTCGTCGCAACGCTTTCACGCATCGCGCCGGCGCTGCGGGTGGGCAATGGGCTCGATCTGCAATACCTGTCGCACGATCCGGCGGTCATGCAGGCCTACCGTGCGGATGCCTTGTGCCATGACCGCATCGGCGCGCGACTGGCGCGATTCCTTGCCGATGAAGGCGCCAACGTGCAGGCCACTGCGGCCCGATGGGCTGTGCCCACGCTGTTGATCTACGCGGGTGACGATCGGCTCGTGAGCCCTGCCGGCAGTCGCGCTTTCGCGCGGACCGCACCGCCATCGATGATCAGCACGACCTGCTACACGGACCACTATCACGAGATCTTCAACGAGCGCGATGCCGGGCCCGTCTTCGAACGGCTCCGCAGCTGGCTCGACGAACGCTTCGTCAAGCCCTAGGCGGTTGCGGGCGCAGTGCGCCGGCGCGCAAGCCAGAGCAAACTGAGGCCAGTCAGCGCCAGCGGAACCAGCGATCCGAAGTTCAACAGACGCCATCCCTGCGTGGTGACCAGAACGCCCGACGCGAAGGACGTGACCGCGAGCGTGGCGAACATGCAGAAATTGAGCGCGCCTTGTGCGCGGTCCTTCTCTTCGGCTGTGAAGGTGGTCAAGGACAACGTGGTGGCACCGGTGAAGAGGAAATTCCATCCGAGGCCAAGCAGGAACAGCGCGATCACGAACTGCTGCAGGTCCACGCCGGACAGGGCCACCGCAACGCACGCCAGGTTGAGCAGAAGCCCGGTGCCCATCACCGGCAGCACGCCGAGACGACGAATCAGATGGCCCGTGAAAAAGCCCGGCGCGAACATGCCGATCACGTGCCACTCTAGAACGAACGCGACGTCCTCGAACGGAAGGCTGCAGACCTGCATCGCGATCGGCGTGGCCGCCATCAGCAGGTTCATTACGCCGAAGCCCAGCGAGCCGGCGACCGCCGCCACTATGAATGCCGGCTGGCGTGCGATCTGCGCGAGTGGGCGCCCTCCTGCCGCGGCGCTCTTGGCCACGGGTGCGGGGAAGTCGATGAACTGCATCATCGCCATCGAAATCAGCGCGACGATGGCCAGGGCGATGTACGCGCCGGCAAAGGGCACCTCGAACCAGTTGCGCGTGACCGCCGCGAGATTCGGACCGACGACGGCGCCGATCAGGCCGCCGGCCATCACCAGCGAGACCGCTTTCTCGCGCCAGTCGGGGGCGGCAAGTTCCGCCGCGGCAAAACGATAGAGATTGGCGTTTGCGTTGTAGTAGCCGGCCACGACGGTCGCGAAGCAGAGGAGCCAGAACTCCTTCCATACTGCCGCCTGCGCGCACAGCAGGGCCGCGACCAGAGCGACCACCAGCCCGATCTGGAATGAGCGCCGGCGACCGAAGCGTCGCTGCGTGCGTGCCACGAGGCCCGTCGATAACGCGCCGCCCATCACATAGGCCATGACCGGAAGCGTCGCCATCCATCCGCGCGGCGCGAGCGAGAGCCCGACGAGGCCGTTGATGGCAATGAAGGCGACGTTGTTCGTGAGGAACAGCCCTTGGCAGAAAGTGAGCAGCCAGAGATTGCGATTCATGGAGTTGTTATGCAGTGGACTCACAAAAATGGCGCCTCGCGGCGCCATCGATGCTGGGGACAGGCAACGGGCCGTGCGCCCGTCAGCCCTTTTGGAGAAGTCCGCTCAGCGAAGAGAGCAGATCGTCATGGTTGCCGAGGCCTTCCGCCGGAATTTGTCCCTTGGGTGTGAGGTGATCGATCAGCGTCGGCAGAAGCGTGGCGAGCAACGGCAGCAGGGTCGCGCTGTTCATGCCGAGCTTTTGTGCGATGCCTGAGACCACATCGCTGCCGAGAACGTCATGAAGCTGGCCGCCAGAGATCGGTGCGTTCTCGCCGTGACCGATCCATGAGCCGATGACATCGCCCATGCCTGCCTGCTCGAATTTCGACACCAGGCCGCCCAACCCGCCTTGCTCGCCGTTGTTGGCCAGCAGGCCGCCGAGTGCACCCGCGATGTTGCCCAGATCACCAAGCCCGCCAGGGCCGCCGAGACTACCGATACCGCCTGCCTGTGGTTGAGCCTGTGTGCCGCCGAGCACTTGTCCGAGAACCGAATCGAGCAATCCCATGATGGGCTCCTGAGAGATTCAATGGAAGGGATGCGTCCCTACTTGGTACGTGGCGGGCGCTTCGGCAGCAGCGGTTCGCTGACGCCCTGTACGCCGACCAGTCCGAGCACGGTCACCAGGGCATTCTGCGCGCCCTTCCACCCGTCTGTCACGTCGATCCATTCGGAGAGTGCGTGAAAGCCGCCCGTCTTTCCGCCACTGCCGATGATGATCGCCGGGATGCCGAGCGACATCGGCACATTGGCGTCCGTGCTCGCGCCTGACAACAGCGTCTTGTGGCCAAAGGCCGAATTGGCCCGCACGGCGGCTTCGACGATCACGGAGTCCGACCCGGTGCGACCGCCGGGCCGATCGCCGATCAGCTTGGTGGTGGCGCTCAGGGTGGAGACGTTCCAGCGCTTGTTCTCCTCTGCGACCGCTTCGTCGATCGAGGCGATGACCTTCTTCTCGGTGTCGAGCAGCGCGGTCATGTCGTCGGAGCGGATGTCCACCGCCATGCGTGCGTCCGGCGCGATCGTGTTGACCGAGGTGCCGCCGCTCACGAGGCCGACGGTGAACGTCGTCTTGGGGAAGCTCGGTGTCTTGATGTCGGCGATCTTCGCGATCGCGCGGCCCATGCCGTGGATCGCGCTGGGCACCTGTCCGAAGGCCGCGTAGCTATGGCCGCCCGGGCCCTTGAAGTTAACTTCGTAGCGGTGGCTGGCTGTGCCGAGCACCAGCACGTTGCCGTCGGCAGCCGGCTCGAGGCCAACCATCCCGTCGATGTCGAGGTGGTCATGGAAGATGGCCTTCATGCCACGGAGGTTGCCGAGCTCTTCTTCGCCGACGTTGCCGACGAACACCAGATCGCCAACGGTCTGGATCTTGTTGTCGTTCAGCACCTTGAGCCACGACAGGAGCACCGAGAGCCCGCGTGTGTCGTCGGAGATCCCGGGTGCATAGAGCTTGCCGTCGCGCTCCTTTACCTTCACATCGGTTCCGGCCGGGAAGACGGTGTCGAGATGCGCTGAGATCAGCAGCTTCGGGCCGTTGCCGGTGCCCTTTCGCACGGCGATCACGTTGCCTTCGGCGTCGATCCTCGCGTCAGTGAGTCCGAGGGCCTTCAGGCGCGCAAGAAAGGCCTCGGCGCGCTTCTGCTCCTTGAAGGGCGGAGCCTCGATCTCGGTGAGCATCCTCAGGTCTTCGATCGAGCGTTCGTGGTCGGTCTTGACTGCTTCTAGGAGGTCCTTGATGGCTGGTGCAGCGAGGAGCTGCGTGTAGGCCTGATCGACCGCTGGACGCACCTGTGAAGGCGTCGGGGCGACGGCGTTGCTCTGGGCCTGCGCACCTGCCGCAGCCCAAAGCGCAGCGAGCATCGCGGGGGCGAATCGAATGGAGGAAAGACGGAATGACATGGGATCGTGAGAAGTCGAGCGTTGCAGTCAGGACAGAAACGCGAGCGCGGCAAGCGCCGCGGTTTCGGCGCGCAGGACACGTGGCCCGAGCGACAGCGGTACGAAGCCGCGCGAAATGGCGTCCTTCTCTTCGGCGGGGCTGAGTCCGCCTTCCGGGCCGCTCAGCACCCAAGCATGGTGAAGGTCGTTCTGCGCGACTTCGCGCGTAGGCCGGGTTCCTTCCGCGAGGCTCAGGATGAATCGTGGCGAATCACCGGCTTGCGCAGGGAGCCAGTTCGCGAAGGTCTGGACGGGATGGATTTCCGGCACGCGATTGCGCCCGCACTGCTCGCACGCGGCGATGGCAATGGCTTCCCAATGCGCGCGCTTCTTGTCGGCGCGTTCGCCGGAGAGCCGCAGCACCGCATGCGCCGTCATCAAGGGCTGGATGCTGGCGACGCCGAGTTCGGTGGCCTTTTCGACCAGCCAGTCCATGCGCTCGTTGGCCGGCATGCCGAGCGCGAGGTGCACCGAGCGTGCTGCTTCGCGTTCGATCGTATTGCGTTCGCCCACACGCACCTCGACGTCGCTGCGGCTCATTCGTTCGACGGTTGCGGCGTATTCACCGCCGGTGCCGTCGAACAGCGTCAGCGCGTCACCAGGCTGCATCCGCAGCACCTGCACGTGGCGGGCAGCCCCGGGCGGCAGCGAGATCGAGCTGTTGGCAGTGAGCGCGACCGCGCAATGAAAGCGCGCTGTCACATGCGTCCGTAGGCGAAGCCGGTGACCGGCTCGGTGCCTTCGATTTCGTCGATCGCGCGCAGCAGTGGCGTGAGTTCGCGATAGCGGCCCGCGGTGGCCCGGATGTAGTGGATGAAGCGCGGTGCATCGGCAAGGTACTTCGGCTTGCCGTCGCGCAGCGTGAGGCGCGCGAAGATGCCGGCGACCTTCAGGTGACGCTGCAGGCCCATCCATTCGACCGCGCGATAGAAGGCGCCGAAGTCCTCATCGACGGGCAGCCCGGCCTTGCGGGCCTTCTGCCAGTAGCGCACGGTCATGTCGATCACGAAGTCTTCTTCCCAAGTCAGGAGGGCATCGCGCATCAGGCTGGCGATGTCGTAGGTGATCGGGCCGTGAACGGCGTCCTGGAAGTCCAGCACGCCGAGCGGTGCGCCGTCTCGCACCATCAGGTTGCGCGGCATGAAGTCGCGGTGCACGTAGACGCACGGCGCCGCGAGGTTGCTTTCCACGATCAGGCTGAAGGTGCGGTCGAGGCGCTCCTTGAGTTTGCCTTCGACCGCGATACCGCGGTGCTGACCGACGTACCACTGGGGAAACAACGAGAGCTCGCGCTCGAGCAGCTCCCTGTCGTAGGGGGGGAGCTCGCCCGGCTTGGAGGCGAGTTGCCAAAGGATCAGGCTGTCGATCGCCTGCTCGTAGAGCGGACGCGCTGCGTTGGGATCGGCGGGGTCGATCACGTCCAGTATGGTCTGGTAGCCCAGGTCGTCGAGCAGCAGGAAACCGTTTTCCCGGTCCCACTCGAGGATTTGAGGCACGGTGACGCCCGCGGCCGCCATCAGGCTCGCAACGTGGACGAACGGGGCGCTGTTTTCCTGTGCCGGCGGCGCATCCATCACGATGCGCGTCAGGGTGGCGTCGCTCGTGCTGACGCGGAAGTAGCGGCGGAAGCTGGCGTCGGCGGACGCAAGGCGGACCGTATCGGGAAGCAACCGGTGTTGCGAGGCGATGCGCTCGATCCAGCGCTGAAAAGTCTGTGCGCGCGCCGCGTCCGTCCACACGGGGGATTGGGAATTTGTCGCGGCGCCGCTGGCCGATGGCTGAGAGGCTGTCATGGATAATCAATTCTACAAATCCGCCTGGCGCGGAGCCTCTCAACCTGACGGCCCCCGGCGCCGCCTTCCCCTCCAGACGACATTTGTCCTTCCGTACCGATGCCTGACCTGAACCGAGCCGCCTGGCGCCGGTGCCGCCCGCCATTGCCGCTGGCCGTGCTGTCGCTTGCCCTGCTGCATGCGCACAGCGCGTGGGCGCAGGAGGCGGACCTGGATGCACCGCTGGTGCTCAAGCGCACGCCACAGCTGACAGAAGTGATTCCGGAAAACCTCCGTGGACGGATGCCAAGCTTCGTCGACGGAGATCGCATTTCCGGACAGCCGGATCTCGGCACCATCGTCGAAGGCAATGCCACGCTGCGGCGCGGCGACACCCTCATCCGCGCGGACCGGCTCGAGTACTACCAGCCCGAGGATCGTGCCCGCGCGACCGGCAATGTGCATGTGAACCATGCCGGCAACATCTACGAAGGCCCTGAGCTCGAGCTCAGGCTCGAGACCTTCGAGGGCTTCTTCAACAGGGTGCGCTACGAATTCCTCGCCAACGGCGGCCGTGGCGACGCGGAGCGAATCGACTTCATCGACAGCAATGTGTCGATCGCGCGCAGGGCCACCTACACCACCTGTCAGCCGGAAGACTATCCGGGATGGATGCCGGCCTGGCTGCTCAAGGCCCGCACCATCACCGCCGATACCGAGGAGAACGTCGGTGTCGCGACCAACGCGCAGATCACGTTCATGGGCATCAGCACGCCGCCCTTCCCGTCGCTGAGCTTCCCATTGAGCAACGACCGCAAGACGGGCGTGCTGCCTCCAGTCATCGGGATCGACAGCGTGAACGGCGTCGAGGTCACGGTGCCGTACTACTGGAACATCGCGCCCAACCGCGACGCGACGCTCTATCCGACGCTGATGAGCAAGCGGGGCATTAACCTGGGTACCGAGTTCCGGTATCTCGAGCCCACGTATAGCGGCGAGATTCGTGCGGACTACATGCCGGAAGACAAGTTGCGTGATCGCGACCGCTGGGGCATCTGGACACATCACGAACAGCGGTTCGACGCCAAGTCGCTCGGACTCGACTCCCTCACCGGCTCGCTGAGCATCAACCGTGTGAGCGACGACGACTACTGGCGCGACTTCACGCGCACGCCGTCGCTGACGCAGCGGCTGTTGGCCAACGATGGCATCCTGCGGTGGACCTCCGGAGACTGGAGCGGCATGGCGCGCGCGCTGAGCTATCAGACGCTGCAGTACGCCGCTTCGCCGATCCTGCCGCCGTACGACCGGCTGCCGCAAATCACCGCGGATTACAACAAGTACGACTGGAACGGCTTCGACTTCTCGCTCAATACGGACTACTCGCGTTTCCGCGGCCCCAGCCCAGCCCTGCAGCAGCAACTCAGCGGCTTCGTGCAGCCCGACGGCGAGCGCGTGTTCGGGTTGGCGACGCTGAGCCGCCCCTTCCTGACGCCGGGCACCTTCGTCATCCCGAAGGTGCTGCTGAACGCCACCGCCTACCAGTTCGATGCGCCGCTTCTCACCAACGGCGCGACTTCGGCCAATCGCGTGGTGCCGACCTTCAGCCTCGACAGCGGGATGATCTTCGAGCGCGACGCCAACTACTTCGGGCGTGCATTCCGGCAGACGCTCGAGCCGCGTGCCTTTTACGTCTATACGCCTTTCCGGAATCAGAACGACCTGCCGAACTACGATTCCGCGGCCAACGACTTCAGTTTCGCGACGGTCTATACCGAGAACGCCTTCTCAGGCAACGACCGGATCTCCGACAGCAACCTGCTTACCCTCGGGGTCACGTCGCGCCTGATCGACCCCGACACCGGCGCCGAGGCGGCGCGTTTCGGCGTCGCGCAGCGCCTGCGATTCGCCGACCAGCTGGTCACATTGCCGGGCGGGCAACCGGTTACCGATCGTTTCAGCGACATCCTGCTTGGCGCGCAGATCAACTGGACGCCGAAGTGGAGCGTGGACGGCACGGTCCAGTACAACCCCGACGAGCACAATTCCACCCGCACCGCGATCAGCGCTCGCTACAGCCCCGGCCCGTACCGCACCATCAGTGCCGCCTACCGCTACCAGGCCGACACCACGCCGACCTCCAACGACGGCAGCAAGTCGATCGACATCGGTTGGCAGTGGCCGATCAACGATCTTTGGGGCGACTACGGCAAGGACCTGGGCCCCGGGCGGGGTCAAGGTGGCGGGCGCTGGTACGCTGTAGGCCGTCTGAATTACAGTCTGCAGGACAGCAAGCTGACGGACGGCGTGCTCGGCTTCGAATACGACGGTTGTTGCTGGATCGGCCGCGTGGTGGTGGAACGGATCACCACCGGGCAGGTCACAGCCAGCACCCGGATCATGTTTCAGCTCGAACTCGTTGGCTTCGCGAGCGTGGGATCGAGCCCGGCGCGCACTTTGACGCAGAACATCCAACGCTATACCCCGCTGCGCCAACCGGGACTTGCGCCGAGCCGGTATAGCAATTACGACTGAGATAGACAGAGCTTCGCCATGAAACACATTCGCTCCATCCTTACGCTGGCTTGCGCTGCGACGCTGGCGGCCTCCGCCTGCGCGCAGGGCCTCGGCATCACCGACATCATGCGTGCCGGTCCGCGCATCGTGCCGCCGGCGCCGGCAGCGGGCACGCCGGCGCCCAATGTGCAGCGATCGGCCGAATACATCGTGGCGCTTGTCAATTCCGAACCGGTCACCAACACCGAGGTGCAGCTTCGGGTCGCGCGCGTGCTGCGCGAAAATCCCGAAGCCCAGCGGATGCCGCGGTCGGATCTCACCCGCCTCGTGCTCGAGCGGATGATCAACGAACGCGCGATGCTCCAGCTCGCCAAGGAATCCGGCATCAAGATCGACGAGCTGGCGGTCGACCAGGCCGAACAGACCGTGGCGCGGCAGAACCAGATCCCGCTGACCGAACTGCGTCGCCGCGTCGCCGCCGAAGGCCTGTCGCCGGAGCAGTTTCGACGCGAGTTGCGTGATCAGTTGATGCTCACACGCTTGCGCAATGCCGAGGTCGAATCCAAGGTCAAGATCAGCGACGTCGAAGTCGACCAGTTCATTCGCGAGCAGCGCGCCGGTGGGAATGCATCGATCGCCCCGAACATCAACCTCGCGCAGTTGCTTGTGATCGTCCCCGAAAACGCGAGCGACGCAGATGTGGCAAAGCTGCAGCAGCGCGCACAGGCGCTTGCCCAGCGCGCACGTGCCGGCGAAGACTTCAGCAAGCTTGTCCAGGAAAACTCGGACGCGCCGGATCGTGCCAGCGGTGGCGCGATGGGCATGCGTGGCGCCGATCGCTACCCCACTCTTTTCGTCGAGTCCACGCAATCGACGCCGGTGGGCGGCATCGTCGGTCCGGTCCGCTCGGATGCCGGCTTCCACGTGTTGAAGGTGCTGGCGAAGTCGCAGGCGGGGGTCGGCGATGCGGTCGTCACGCAGACGCAGGTCCGGCACATTCTGCTGCGCAACGATCCCAAGCGGACCACGGCCCAATCGGTCGCGCAATTGAACGACTTCAAGGATCGCATCCAGCGTGGCACCGCCGACTTCGCCAGCCTTGCGCGCGACAACTCGGAAGACGGGAGCTCCAAGAGTGGCGGCGACCTGGGATGGTCGCGTCCCGGCCAATTCGTGCCCGAGTTCGAGGAGGCCATGAATCGCCTCAGTCCCGGCCAGATCAGCGACCCTGTGGTGTCGCGGTTTGGCGTACATCTGATCCAGGTGACCGACCGGCGTGAGACCAAGCTCACGCAGGTCGAGCAACGCGAGGCGGCCCGTGCGGTGCTGCGAGAGAAGAAGATCGAGCAGAACACCGATACCTGGGCCCAGGAAGTTCGCGCGCGCGCCTACGTGGAATATCGCGAACCACCGCAATCCTGACGGTGAAGCAACACATTCCTCGCAAGCGCTTCGGCCAGCACTTTCTGGCCGACGCTGCAATCATCGACGCCATCGTGCGCGAGATTGCGCCGAAGCCGGGGGATCCGATGGTCGAGATCGGCCCCGGTCTCGCGGCATTGACGCAGCCGCTCGTGGAGCGCCTGGGCCGCCTGACGGTGGTCGAGCTCGACCGGGACCTGGCCGAGCGGCTGCGCGGCCA
The DNA here is from genome assembly GCA_017744935.1 of Variovorax sp. Classification (GTDB taxonomy): domain Bacteria; phylum Pseudomonadota; class Gammaproteobacteria; order Burkholderiales; family Burkholderiaceae_C; genus Variovorax. The sequence goes on along the minus strand of JAGIAI010000038.1, from coordinate 12,358 downwards.
TGGTCAGCTCGACGTCGTGGAATCCGATGTGCTGAAGGTCGATTTCGCCGCGCTCGCGGCCCGGCTGTCGAGTCCGTCAGGCAAGCTGCTCCGAGTTGTCGGCAATCTGCCCTACAACATTTCGACGCCCATCCTCTTTCATCTGCTCGACTTTGCGGATCTCGTCGCCGATCAGCATTTCATGCTGCAGAAGGAGGTGATCGACCGCATGGTGGCGCAGCCTGCGACGTCCGACTATGGCCGCCTCAGCGTCATGCTGCAGTGGCGTTATGAGATGGAGGACGTCCTGTTCGTGCCGCCCGAGAGTTTCGATCCTCCTCCGCGCGTCGACAGCGCCGTGGTCCGGATGGTGCCGTTCGCGGATCCACCCGAGGTTGATGCGGGGCTGCTTGGCGAAGTCGTGCAGGTTGCCTTCAGTCAGCGTCGCAAGCTCTTGCGACACAGCCTTGGCAAGTGGCTCGAACAGAAGAATTTCGGGGGCATCTTCGACACACAACGTCGTGCGGAGGAAGTGCCGGTGATTGAATACGTTGCCTTGGTCCAGCAGCTCGCCAAATAAAAAAGCCCATCAATGACGGGCTTTTCTTCATCGGAACGAGAGACGGTCAGGCTGCTGCGAGCCAGTAACCTGCGTTGAAGGGGCTGCTCATACGCAGCGCCAACGGCGACACATCGACCAGTTTGTCCGTCGGCATCTTTTCTGCCGTTGGATCAGCCTCTTGAGCCTCGACTTCGGCACCTGCAACGCCGTTTTGAGCCTCGTTCGCCCGTTCTGCTTGGCTGGCTTGTGCAGAACGGGCTACAGAAAAGAATAGAAGCACCGGAAGGGTATTTTCCGATCCCCCCAATAGTCCGCTGCGTCCCGGAAGATATCCAGAAGCTGCTCGCGTGCTTCCTTGTCGAACTTGCCGTTGGCCGGAATCTGTTCGAGGACGATGACGAAGCCCGGTTGCGGACCCGACTTGTGGAGCGGGTCGGTCATGCAGTCATAGAGCGCGTCGAAGTTCTTTCCGAAGTGCTGGGGGAACGTGAACTGTTGCGCGATCAGATCCAGCACGTCCTGCTTGGTCTGGGCGTTGCCGAGGTTGGCATACAGAAAGTGCTGACCGGCCGCATGTGCCGCCTCCTGCAGGTCGCTCACGCGAAACGCGCGAATCGACTGCACGATGTTGGGTCGCACGCCACGAAGGGATTGGGTCATCTCCGCTGGTCTTTCCATGGTTGTCGTCATCATTTCTCAGGACGCTGTTTCTGCGCCTCTCCAAATTCATTCATCGCTCAGGGAACGATCCGCCTGAAGCTCGCGTAGTGATCTGCCGTGTACCAGCAAGCCGATGGCGCCGTACGCTCGCCTCCACAGACGATTCGCTTCGCACCACGATCACGCGAACCGGGCGTTTCGACCGTGTACTCTCGATAGTGGCCCCGGCGTTCCTGAGGCAGCAGGCGTTCGCGATTGCCGAACACCACACCGTCTTTCTCATACTGGAAAGGGCCACCCGTGAAGATGGCCTCGTAGGTACGCTGGCCTTGCACCGGCAATTCGGCCAGAGCGATCGTTTCCTGTGCCGGTTGGCCGGTACGGGTGCCAAACCATTCGCGAGCCTGAACGCCATTCGCGAGAGCCACCAGCAACAAGCTAGTGAGCGCAAACTTGGACGCAGGGGACGAAATCGAGGCGAAAACCGCCATGGAGGACCAGAAAGAAGAGGCAAGGGCCGAATCGAGGCCAACCCATTGGGGTTAACCCTCAAATTCAAGCCCGTTAGTGTGCACCAGAGGCGCGCAAATAGCAAGCGCCTGCTCAATCTTTGAGCAGGCGCCCAGTAGCGCAAATCGTTGTGAAGTTAGCGTTTGCTAGTGATTGATCGCTTATCGCTCGGCGTTTGCGTCGGCTACCGTGAGCGCCGTCATGTTCACGATGCGCCGAACCGTCGCACTGGGCGTAAGGATGTGCACAGGCTTGGCCGCGCCGAGCAGAACCGGGCCGATTGCGATGTTTCCGCCTGCCGCCGTCTTGAGCAGGTTGTAGGCGATGTTGGCCGAATCGATGTTCGGGAACACGAGCAGATTGGCATCGCCGGCCAGCGCGCTGTGCGGCATCACCGATGCGCGCTGCTTGCCGTCCAAAGCGACGTCGCCGTGCATTTCGCCATCGACTTCGAGCCATGGGGCCTGCGTGCGCAGCAGGTCGAGCGTCTGCCGCATCTTGATCGCGCTTGGCATGTTGCTGCTGCCGAAGTTCGAATGCGACAGCAGCGCCGCCTTCGGCTTGATGCCGAACCGCATCATCTCCTCCGCTGCCATCGTCGTGATCTCTGCGAGTTCTTCCGGCGACGGGTCGTAGTTGACGTGCGTGTCGACCAGGAACAGCTGCCGATTCGGCAGCAGGAGCCCGTTCATGCACGCGTAGATCGGCACGTTCTGCTGCGTGCTGGCGCAACCGCCCGGGCGCTTGCCGATGACCTGGTCGATGTAATGCAGGTGAATCGCGGTCGTGCCCCAGGTGCCGCAGATCATCCCATCGACATCGCCCTTGTAGAGCAGCATCGAGCCGATGAGCGTCAGGCGACGCCGCATCTCGATCTTCGCGGTCTGCACGGTCGTGCCCTTGCGTTCGGTCATCCGGTGGTAGGTTTGCCAGAAATCGCGATAGCGCTGGTCCCACTCGACATTGACGATGTCGTAGTGCACGTCCTGCTTCAACCGTAGGCCGAATTTCTCGATGCGCTGCGCGATGATCGCCGGCCGGCCGATCAGCGTGGGCCGCGCAATGCCTTCGTCGACCACGATCTGCGCCGCCCGGAGCACGCGTTCTTCTTCACCCTCGCAGAACGCGACCCGCTTCTTCGGCGCGCGCTTGGCGGCATCGAAGATGGGCTTCATCGTGGTGCCGGAGGTGTAGACGAAGGTCTGGAGCTTGTCGCGATAGGCGTCCAGGTCGGCGATCGGCCGCAGCGCCACGCCGCTCTCGGCCGCCGCCTTGGCAACTGCCGGTGCGATCTTCATCATGAGCCGCGGATCGAACGGCTTCGGGATCAGGTACTCGGGTCCGAAGCTGAGCTTTTCGCCGGCATAGGCGGCGGCGACGCGCTCGCTCTGCTCCGCTTGCGCGAGTTCGGCGATCGCGTGCACCGCCGCGACTTCCATCTCATCAGTGATGGTGGTCGCTCCGCAGTCCAGTGCGCCGCGGAAGATGTACGGGAAGCACAGGACGTTGTTGACCTGGTTCGGGTAGTCGGTGCGGCCGGTCGCCATGACCACGTCGTTGCGCACCGCATGCGCGTCTTCGGGCGTGATCTCGGGGTTCGGGTTGGCAAGCGCGAAGATCACCGGCTTCGCCGCCATCTTCGCGACCATGGCCGGCTTGAGCACGCCGCCCGCCGACAAGCCCAGGAACACGTCCGCGCCCTCGATCACCTCGGACAAGGTGCGCGCGTCGGTCTTCTGCATGTACTGACGCTTGTCGTCGTCCATCAGCTCCGTCCGGCCTTCGTAGACCACGCCCGCGAGGTCGGTCACATAGACGTTCTCACGCTTGAGGCCCACCTTGAGCAGCAGGTTCAGGCAGGCCAGCGCCGCGGCGCCCGCACCGGACGTCACGAGCTTGACCTGCGTGATGTCCTTGCCGACGACCTTGAGGCCGTTGAGCATCGCGGCCGCCACGGTGATCGCGGTGCCGTGCTGGTCGTCGTGGAAGACCGGGATCTTCATGCGCTTGCGCAGTTCGCGCTCGACATAGAAGCAGTCCGGGGCCTTGATGTCTTCGAGGTTGATTGCGCCGAAGGTGGGCTCGAGCGCGGCGATGACGTCGACCAGCTTCGCCGGGTCCTTCTCGTCGATCTCGATGTCGAACACGTCGACGCCGGCGAACTTCTTGAAGAGTACGCCCTTGCCTTCCATTACCGGCTTGGAAGCCAGCGGGCCGATGTCGCCGAGGCCCAGCACCGCGGTGCCGTTGGAGATGACCGCAACGAGGTTGCCGCGCGCGGTGTACTTGAAGGCGTTGACCGGGTCCTTGACGATCTCCTCGCAGGGGGCCGCCACGCCGGGCGAATAGGCCAGCGCGAGGTCGCGCTGGTTGATCATCTGCTTGGTAGCGGCAATCGAGATCTTTCCAGGGACCGGGTGCTCGTGATACTCGAGGGCGGCGCGACGCAGCTCGGCACGTTTGTCCTCGGGCGAAGGAATCGATGAAGTCGGATCGGACATTGGGCCGTGCCTCCTGTGACGCTTCTTGAAAGGGCGCCGATTGTAGACCTCGCATTCTTTCGCCTATGAAACGTGGGCTTGGCAGCGAAGGCCGTCAAATGCACGGCAGCAAGGGTTTCGCCGTGTGGCAATATCACCGGCCAAGTACTTGCAGGAGCACCTCCATGGCGCTGATGGATTTCATCAAGAAGCAGTTCATCGACATCATCCAGTGGACCGAGACCGGCGACGGCACACTGGCATGGCGCTTCCCGATGGCGGACATGGAAATCCAGAACGGCGCTTCGCTCACGGTGCGCGAATCGCAGATGGCCGTTTTCGTGAACGAGGGGCAGGTCGCCGACGTCTTCGGCCCTGGCATCTACAAGCTCACCACCCAGACGCTTCCGGTCCTTACCTACCTCAAGAACTGGGACAAGCTCTTCGAGTCGCCCTTCAAGAGCGACGTCTACTTTTTCAGCACACGGCAACAGGTCGACCAGAAGTGGGGCACGCCCCAGCCGATCACGGTGCGCGACAAGGACTTCGGCGCGGTGCGTGTGCGCGCCTTCGGCAACTACAGTTTCCGGATCGGCGATCCGAAGCTGTTCCACACCGAGATCTCGGGCACGCGTGACGTGTACTCGGTGACCGACCTCGACGGCCAGCTTCGCGGGCTCGTGCTGCAGAACATCAGCAACGCGATCGCGTCGAGCGGCGTGCCTTTCCTCGACCTTGCCGCGAACCAGATCGAGTTTGCGCAGGCGCTTGCAGCGCAGCTCGTGCCCGAGTTCTCGAAGATCGGCATCAAGCTCGAGAACATCACCGTCCAGAACGTCTCGCTGCCCGAAGAGCTGCAGAAGATCCTCGACCAGAAGATCGGCATGGGCATGGTCGGCAACGACATGGGCAAGTTCATGCAGTACCAGACTGCGCAGGCGATCCCCAAGATCGCCGAAGGGGCCGGTGGCGGCAGCGGCATCGCGGGCGATGCCATGGGCCTGGGGGCCGGTGTTGCGCTCGGGCAGGTGCTTGCACAGAACCTTGCGCAGGGCCTGAACCCGAACAACGCTGCAGCGGCCGCGCCCACTCAGCAGCCTGTGGTCGCAGTGGTCAATCCGGCCGACGTGATGACGACGCTGGAGAAGCTCGCCGAGCTCAAGACCAAGGGCATCCTCACGCAGGAAGAATTCGACGCCAAGAAGGCGGAGCTCCTCAAGAAACTCGTGTGACGCCCGCCGTTTTCGCGGGAACACCAGACAACCCACCCGCAGGTTGGCCCTCTTCGGAGCGCCATGGCTGAGAACGGCGCCAGTCAGCGCTACTACCGCGCACCGTGCCCCGGCTGCGGCGCGCCGGTCGAGTTCCGCTCCGCGCAATCGACGCATGCGGTGTGCGCCTACTGCCGCAGCACGGTGGTGCGGCAGGGCGAGACGCTCGCGCGCACCGGCAAGATGGCGGAGCTGTTCGACGACTTCAGCCCGCTGCAGCTCTTTGCCTCCGGCCGCATTCATGATCGGCCGTTCACGCTCATCGGCCGACTGCAGTACAGCTATGACGGCGGACGCTGGACCGAATGGATCGCCGCGCTCGACGGCGACCGCACCGGGATCCTGAGCGAGGACAACGGCGCCTTCGTCTTCGTGCTGCCGTTCGATTTGCAGCGCGGCGCGCCTTCTGCTTCGGATCTGCGCGTCGGCGCGACGACGGCCTTCAACGGCCAGTCATACACCGTCACTTCGAACGAGCAGGCAGCACTCGTTTCCGCTCAAGGCGAACTGCCTCGACTGCCCGAATTGGGCCGGCGTTTCGCGGTGGTCGAATTGCGTGGCGACAACGGGCAGGTCCTCAGCCTTGAATACGACACCGACCCACCAGGCGCCTGGATCGGTCGTTCGGTCCAGCTCGAAGACCTGCAACTCACCGGCTTGCGCGACGAATCCACGAAGGAAGAGAAAAGCCGCAGCTTCAACTGCCCCAACTGCGGCGCGACCGTCACCGTCAACCTCGCGGACAGCAAGAGCATCACGTGCTCGTCTTGCAACACCATCATCGACCTGACCCAGGGCATCGGCGGCGAACTCCGGCACGCGGTTCAGGACGAGCCGGTGCAACCGCTGATCCCGCTGGGCACCGTCGGGCAACTGCAAGGCCTGGATTGGCAGGTCGTGGGCTTCCAGCATCGCATGGGCGTGGCGTCTGGCGACGACGAGCATTTCGGCTGGAGCGAATACCTGCTGTACAACCGCAAGCGCGGGTTCAGCTTCCTCGTCGACTCGGAGGACGGCTGGAGCATGGTCCGGCCCACCACCGGTGCGCCGACGATGGTCAAGGACGGATCGAAGGCCACCTACCTGGGCAAGGTCTATCGCCAGCTCTACGCCTACAACGCCGAGACGAGCTACGTGGCCGGCGAGTTCTATTGGCAGGTCCAGCGCGGGCAGCGGACTTTCAACCGGGACTTCGCCAACGGCTCTGCGCTTCTGTCGATGGAGCGGTCTGCCAATGAACTGACGTGGTCGTCGGGCAGCAAGATCGACAGCGCCGCCGTGGCAGCCGCGTTCAAGCTCGGCGGCCGCAAGGACATGTTCAAGCGCAACGACGCGCTGCCGGTGAGCGCGGGGTCGAGCATCGGCTGCGGCACGATCATCCTCGTCGTGGTGGTGATCATCATCCTGCTGATCATCCTGAGCACTTGCAGCAGTTCCAGTGGCGGTAGCGGTGGCGGCATACGCAGCTCGGGCGGCTCGTACGGCGGCTATTCCAGTGGCGGCGGCCACAAGTAATGTTTTTATCCGGAGGTCCTCATCATGGGATTTGAATGGTTGAAGCCGGACGTCGTCCTCGGGTCGCTCGTCTATGCACTGCTGGGCGTGGCCATCTTCTGGCTGTGCTTTCTCGTCATCGACAAGCTCACGCCCTACGACCTGTGGCAAGAGATCGTTGAAAAGCAGAACTTGGCTCTCGGCGTCATCGTTGCCGCCATGAGCCTCGGCATCTGCGTGATCGTGGCTGCGGCCATTCATTGACCGGGACGGTCTTGTCAGCGCGTCCGGCTGCCGCGAGCGGCCCGCAGCCCGTGGAGATCGCGCTGCTCGCCAGCGTGTTCGTGGTCGCGGCCTGCGGGCTGGTCTACGAACTCAGCGCGGCGGCGCTGAGCTCGTACCTGCTCGGCGATTCGGTGCTGCAGTTCAGCACCGTCATCGGCACCTATCTGTTCGCCATGGGCGTGGGCTCGTGGCTCTCGCGCTATTTCGATCGGCAGCTGCCGGCGCATTTCCTGCGCATCGAATTGCTGGTCGCGCTCATCGGCGGTGGCTTGCCCGCCGTGCTCTTCATCGCCAACGCCTACGTCCCGGGCGCGTTCCGCCTGCTGTTGTACGGCTTGGTGCTCGTGGTCGGTGCGCTGGTCGGTCTCGAGATTCCGCTGGTGATGCGAATCCTTCGCCGCAACGTCGCGCTGAAGGAACTCGTGTCGCAGGTGCTGACCTTCGACTACCTGGGCGCGCTCGCGGTGTCGATCGCGTTCCCGCTGCTGCTGGTGCCGCAGCTCGGCATGATCCGCACCGGCCTGCTGTTCGGACTCATGAATGCGGCAGTTGCAGTGTGGGCGCTCTGGCTGTTCCGCCACGAACTGCGGCGGGTTCGCGCGCATGCAGTGGCTTGTGGGTTGGTGCTGCTCACGCTCGCCGCGGCGTTCGTGTTCGCCGATCGCATCACGACCCTGGCAGAGGACAAGTTCTATCAGGACCGCATCGTCTTCAGCGCGACCTCGCCCTACCAGCGCATCGTGGTCACGCACGGCAGTGCCGGATACCGCCTGTTCCTCAACGGCAACTTGCAATTTGCCGAGCGCGATGAGTATCGCTATCACGAGGCGCTGGTCCATCCTGCAATGGCCGCGCACGGGGCGCCGAAGAAGGTCGCGGTGCTCGGCGGTGGCGACGGCATGGCGGTGCGCGAGATCCTCAAGTACCCGTCGGTGGAAACCGTGACGCTGGTCGAGCTCGATCCGAACATGACGCGCCTCTTCACCGAGCACGAGACGCTCGCCGCGCTCAATGGCGGCTCGCTCAAGTCGCCCAAGGTGCGGATCGTGAACACCGATGCTTTCCAATGGCTCCAGCAGCCGGGCGACATGTTCGACGTGATCGTGGTCGACTTTCCGGACCCGACCAATTTCGCGATCGGGAAGCTCTACACCAGCTCCTTCTACGCGTTGCTCGACAAGCGGCTCTCCGCGAGCGGCTACGCGGTGGTACAGACCACCTCGCCGCTGATTGCGCGCAAGAGCTTCTGGACCGTGGCGGAGACCATCGAATCGGTCGGCCTGCAAGTCGCGCCCTACCACGCGCATGTGCCGAGCTTCGGGGAGTGGGGCTACATCATCGCGAGCCATCGGCCCTACCGCCTGCCCGACGCCGGCGCGCTGCCTCCGGGGCTGCGCTTCCTCTCGGCGCAAAGCCTGCCGCTGCTTTTCGACTTCCCTCTCGACATGGCACGTGTACCGGCCGAGGTGAACCGGCTGTCGAACCAGGTGCTGGTCACGACCTACGAGCAGGAGTGGGGCAAGCGGTGAAGCGCCGTGCCTTCCTTGGCGCGGCTGCGGGCACGGCGGTACTCGCAGGCTGCAAGAGCGGTCACGAAATTGAAGGCGGCTTCACGGGCGTCGACGTGGCGCGCGGCCATGCACTGCGCGACGGCGCTCTGCAGGCAGGCAATCCGCCAGACGTCACGCGCCGCACACGGGTGGTGATCGCCGGAGGCGGTATCGCAGGCCTCGCGGCTGCACGTGCGTTGCGTCTTGCCGGAATCGGCGATTTCGTGTTGCTCGAACTCGAAGACAGCGCGGGCGGAAACAGCCGGGGCGGTGCGGTGAACGGCGTTGCCTGCCCGCTCGGTGCGCACTACCTCCCGGTGCCTGGCGACCACGCGCGCGAAGTGCAGGACCTTCTCGAGGAATTCGGTCTTCGCAGGCGCGTCGCTGGACGATGGGAATACGACGAGCGGCATCTCTGTCACAGCCCGCAGGAACGGCTCTACTTCCGCGGCGAGTGGCAGGACGGCCTGCTTCCCGTGCAGGGCGTCGGCGAAGCCACGCTTGCGCAGTACCGCCTGTTCTCGCAGCGCGTGGAGGCGCTGCGGCGCGAGGCGCGTTTCGTGATCCCGACGCTGCGGGCCCAGACGGCGCCGCTGCTCTTGTCACTCGATGCGCTCGCGTTCGAGGCGTGGCTCGACCGTGAAGGCTTCACCGACGCCCATCTGCGTTGGTATCTGGACTACTGCTGCCGCGACGACTATGGCGCCGGCATGGCCCATGTGTCTGCGTGGGCGGGGCTGCACTACTTCGCGAGCCGTCACGGATTCCATGCGCCCGGCGACGACAACGCGGAACGCGATGCGGTGCTGACCTGGCCCGAAGGCAACGCCTGGCTGATGCGCAGACTGGCCGATCCCCTCGGCGAGCGCCTGAGGACGGCGCATGTGGTGACGCGCATCGCCGAAAGACGCGGCGGCGTGGAGGTCGATGTATTCGACGCCGCCACGCGATCCCGCATCCGGTGGCAGGCGGAGCGCTGCATCGTCGCGTTGCCCGTGTTCATCGCCGCGCGCGTGGTCGAGAACCCGCCGGATGTGCTGACGCGGGCTGCGTCGTTCATCCACCATTCGCCATGGCTGGTCGCCAACATCCATGTGCGCGAGCCACTGGCCGATCGGCCCGGCGCGGCGCCGAGCTGGGACAACGTGATCTACGGCACGCGCGGACTGGGCTACGTCGACGCGCGGCACCAGGCGCTCGACCCGACGCCGCGCGCCACCGTGCTGAGCTGGTATCGCCCGCTCGGGCCCAGCGCTATCGACGGCGGCGACGGACGTCGGCAGCTACTCGACCGGCCATGGACCGGCTGGCGCGACGATCTCATGGAGGAGCTGTCGGTGCCGCATCCCGACCTGCCGGCGCTTGCGACGCGCATCGACATCACCCGCTACGGCCATGCGATGTCGATCCCGGCGCCGGGGCTGCTGCGGCAACTCGGCGCGCCCAAGCAGGTCCGAGCCGGCCGCCTCGCCTTCGCGCACGGCGACTGGTCGGGCTATTCGATCTTCGAAGAGGCGTTCACCCGCGGCCACCTCGCGGTGTGAGGCTCACCCCTTCATCAGGGTTTCGATTTCGTCGGCCTTGACCGGCACGCCGCGCGAAATCAGCTCGCATCCGGTTTCGGTCACGATCGCGTCGTCTTCGATGCGGATGCCGATGTTGTGGAACTGCTCCGGCACGCCCGCGGCCGGCCGCACGTAAATACCCGGTTCGATCGTCAGCACCATGCCCGGCTTGAGGATGCGGCTCGGGCGGTTCTTGATGAGCTCGTTCGACAGCGGATCGCGCCGTTCGCTCACTTCGCCCACCTGCGTGGGCTCAACGTAGCTGCCGCAATCGTGGACGTCCATCCCCAGCCAGTGGCCGGTGCGATGCATGTAGAAAGGGAAGTAGGCGCGCTTCTCGATCACGTCGTCCACGCTCCCCACCTTGTTGGTGTCCAGCAGGCCCAGGTCCAGCATGCCTTGCGACAGGACCTTGACCGTCGCCTCGTGCGGATCGTTGAAGCGCTGGCCGGCGCGAGTCGCCGCGACCGCAGCATCCTGGCTCGCCAGGACGAGGTCGTACAACGCACGCTGTGGGCCGGTGAACTTTCCGTTGGCCGGGAAGGTGCGGGTGATGTCGCTGGCGTAGCCGTCCAGTTCGCAGCCTGCGTCGATGAGCACGAGCTCGCCATCGCGCACCGGGGCGGTGTCGGCGCGGTAATGCAGCACGCAGGCGTTGGCGCCTGCCGCCACGATCGAACCGTAGGCCGGGTACTGCGAGCCGCCGAGACGGAATTCGTGCAGAAGCTCGGCGTCGAGGTGGTATTCGCGCACATCCTTGCCGTCCCTCAGCATGCGGGCGGACAGCTGCATCGCGCGGATGTGGGCCTTGGCGCTGATCTGCGCGGCGCGGCGCATCACGTCCTGCTCGTGGGCGTCCTTGACGAGCCGCATTTCGTCGAGCGGTCCGCACAGGTCGCGCTGTTCTTCGGGGCACAGCGCGCCGAACCGAACCCGGGCGCGAACGGAAGAAAGCCAGCCGTCGACCCGCGTTTCAAGCCCCTTGTGTGTCGCGAACGGATACCAGACCACTGATTTGTTCTCGAGCAGGCGCGGCAGGCGCGTATCCAGCTCCTCGACCGAATAGGCCTCATCCACCCCCAGCACGGCCGGTGCGGCCTCGGGCCCCAAGCGGTAGCCGTCCCAGATCTCACGCTCCAGGTCCTTCGGCGCGCAGAACAGCGTCGACTTGCCGTCGCCGGTCAGCACCAGCCAGGTGTTCGGCTCGGCAAAGCCGGTCAGGTAATAGAAGTAGCTGTCGTGCCGGTACAGAAAGTCGCTGTCCCGGTTGCGCTGGCGCTCGGGCGCGGTCGGAATGATCGCGATGCCGTCGGTGCCTAAATAAGTAGAAAGATGTATACGGCGAGGGGCTTGATGATTTGCGGTCATAACGTCACTATTCGCTACCTTTGTAAGTGCTTTCCAAGGGGGCAGAAAAACACGAAGAAAGTATTTGCAAGATGGTTTGCCCGTAGGACTCATCCCACGTAAAAAGCGACCACTTGTTATTTTGGAGGTGTTTTTTGTTGAAAGTTATACATAAGAGCGCCATTGTGCTGTCATTTGGTGCTATCGCGCTGGCTGGCTGCGGGGGCGGTGGTGGGGGTGGCGGTGGTGGTAGTGCCGCGGCCCTCAGCGCCGCGGCCGCTTCGGCAGCGCAGAGCAGCGGTTCTTCGGCGGCAGGCAGCGGCGGCGGTACCACCCCGCAGACGACGACCTTCTGCGGTTCACAGGCTACCGATATTGTCGACAGCTCGCTGAATATCGTGGCGGCCCAGTACACCGCCATGGCGGCTCAGATGAGCAAGGACGCCGGCATCGCCTATCGCTACGGTCCGGATGCAGTTTCTTGCGGCACGGCCAACGCGGGCCCGGCGTTGTACAAGCGGGCGGACACCATGCTCGGCTCCCCCGCACCGAGCTACTCGCTCTGGTGGCAGATGGGCCAGCCCTCGAGCAACATGGGCTCCTACTCCTCGGACCAGGGCTCCATCACCTTCGTGGCGGACGACACGAAGCAGCG
>JAGIAI010000037.1:46019-115700 GCA_017744935.1 Variovorax sp. | reverse complement strand
AGCTACCAATACGGATTGGACAACGACAAGCACTGGCGATGCTTCGCGGAGCATTGCAAGGCAACGACCTTTGCGGACCTGCCGTCTGACTACCTCGCTGCGAAGTGGCGGTTTCATCCGGCTGAGTTCATCACGGTCATGCGGCGATGTGGGTGGTTGAACGAAACCGAATTCACACAGTTGCTGCCGCAGAACGCTATACGTAAATCAAGAGGCGTAGTGCTGTGGGAGTTCATATCAAGCGCCGCGACAAGCAGAACTATTAAGTATCACCGAATTCCGTTGAATCGGGCCTTGCGCAAGTGGTGCATTGACACTCCGCTACGGCAAGCGACTTTCTTCGGAAATTCGGTGCAGGAAACGCAATGGTGGAGCCTATTGGCCGAAGCCAGCGGGTCTAGCCTTTGGTACGCCCCCTGGTATGGGCGAGGATTCCTGCAATTGACAAACCCAGATAACTACGTGGCGTATTGGCGCTATAGGGCTCGCACGATTCCGGAAGCATTGCACGCACAGATGGTAAATGCTTACGAGCAGATCGCTTCAATGGCACCAGCCTCGCGCGAAAACAGCGGATTGCAAGATATCAACTTTCCAGCACTCACATCCGAAATGAAAGCTTGGCGCGCCCACATAGAGGGAATTCCTCGCGAGGGCAACAAAGAAGCAAAGTTTGCACCATCGGACAGCGCAGGTTACTACTGGGCGAAGAACAATATGTCCAAGGAAGCCGACAGGACTCATGTCCTTGAGCGAGTGACAATTCAGACAAATAAAGGAAACAAGATTTACTATCGCAGTCAGGGTTTTTGGCGAGCTTCAGCCACAGTAAATTTACCTACGGCTGTCAAGAGAACCAATTACACAGGCATAAATGGATTTGATGCGCGATGTGTTGCTTACGGTTACGCATTGGCCGTTTTGACTGAGATGCGCTTCGCGAACTCTTCAGGTCAAATAGATTTATTCTTCCCCGATTCTCATTCACCCAGAAGAGATGCCAAATGAAATTGACAGTCCGCGAAGGAATTCAATGTCTTTTTCTGATAGTCGCATTAACCATGGTTTGCGATACCGCGAACGCAGAGCGCTTGTGGTCGAAGCGAGAGCTGAATGTCCTGTCAGAAGATTGCACGACAAAAGTTAGGGTAAATCTGCCGGCTTTCGTTTCCTTGGAAAATGGTTCTAGAGTTGACATTAAAAATGCAAGAAACAACGGGCCTCAGAAAGCCGATGGCGCCGGGTTGATTAATTATTATTGCGTCCTGAGTAATGCAGGCAGCATAACTGATTTCGTGGAATGGAATCCCGACGCTGGCGAATGGGCGCCTAAATTAAATCGCATTCTCGAGTCGAAAAATTCCACATCTGATAGTCAATGGGCGCATCGTTGGTATCGCCGCAATTATCATGTAATTCAGTTGAAATCCGCCAATGCGTCGGGTTATGCAATTCTGGATAAAACTTCGACCGGTTTCGGAACCATTCCTGGCGAAGAGGATAAAGAATCACAACGCTCAGGACCGATAAACCTGACATTCTGCCTGCTGCATCCTCCCAAAGCGATGTGCGGAGACGGATTGATGGGCTACAGGCAAAACGGCCCCCAAGGCGATGTAACCGACCGAGCTTTGAAAATTCTCAGAAGCATTGAATTTATTGATTGACCATTTTCGAATAACGCTTCGCGGTGGATCGATGCCGCACGCGAGGATCATTGGTGAAGATTTTTTGCAATAGTTGGATGCGTTGAATGAAGGCAGTTATCTATCTGTTTCTTCTCCTCTTGAGTCCGTCGACTTTTTCGGCAGATGGCAAAGTCTCATTCTTTCGAGATCGTCAACTAATAGTGACTCTGCCATCTTCGATCTCTGTGAAAAGAAAATCGTTTGAGGCTCCATCTTTGTATTCTGAGGCGGATTGCGCAGAAATTCGCACACCAAAAGGCAAAATGGAATAGGGCTGGTCTGTTTTTATCTAAACTCGAATGCATTGCATGAGTTGGGGATTTTTCCGTCGAGCGAAATTCTCAAGCACGAAGAAAATGGCGCTTCCTATTATGTGATTACGCCAATGGCGCAATATCCAATGCAAGATTGGATTGGAAACAAGACTGGCCACTATGCCGAAATTGACTGCGATATATCCAGCAATCAAATATATAGAGCGACCGCGACTTGCCTCACTGCCGTCGCTCTTCTTCCAGAGGGGGGATTTCTTTATTTAAATGTCTTTCTAAGAGATGTAGCAAAAAATAAAAACCTTATCTCCAAAAATGAACGGTTCGGAATTTTGAATGGCATACGGATCAAGTATTGATCAAAGCCTCGGGATTAATATTTGAAATAATTAGTGCGCCGCAAAGATGAAGTTTGCTCGATTCTTATTGCTAATCGCAGTTCCTTTTTTCAGCCAAATTTGGCGGTTGCACTCGATCAAGTTTGTTTGCCGGTCTTGCCCGGGACGCACCGCCGGACCAGGGCTGAAAACGTCGCTCAAATTGCCTAGTGCGCCTGCGACGCCACGGGCAAATCCGGCAGCACATTCAAGATCCGCAGCGTCTGCTGCACCACCTGGCTGAACACCGGCGCCGCCACGAGCCCGCCGAAATACTTGCCCGCACTCGGCTCGTCGATCATCACCGCGACGATTACGCGCGGCTTGTCGATCGGCGACATGCCGGTGTACCAGGCGCGGTACTTGTTGCTGGCGTAGCCCTTGCCGACCTGCTTGTGGGCGGTGCCGGTCTTGCCGCCCACCGAATAGCCTTCGGTTTGCGCCAGTGGCGCGGTGCCGCCGGGCGCGGCGGCCATGTGCATCATCTTGCGCACTTCGCTCGCGACCGTCGGGGAGAACACCGGCACGCCGACCGGCGGTTCGGTGGCTTTCAGCAGCGTGATCGGAATGACCTTGCCGCCGTTGGCAAACGCCGTGTAGGCATGGGCGATCTGGAACAGCGACGCCGACAAGCCGTAGCCGTAGGACATCGTGGCCTGCTCGATCGGGCGCCACGACTTGTACGGCCGCAGGCGCCCGGTCACGGCGCCGGGGAAGATCGTCTGCGGCTTCTGGCCGAAGCCGAGCGAGGTGAACGAATCCCACATCTCCTTGGCCGACATGCGCTGCGAGATCTTGGTCGCGCCGACATTGCTGGATTTCTGAATCACGCCCTCGACCGTCAGCACGCCGAAGTTCTCGTCGTCGTGGATCGTGGCGCCGGAAACGGTGATCCGCCCGGGGTTCGTGTCGATGATGGTCTGCGGCGTCACGCGGCCGAGTTCAAGCGCGGTGGCGACGGTGATCGGCTTCATCGTCGATCCGGGCTCGAACACATCGGTCATGGCGCGGTTGCGCAACTGCTCGCCGTTGAGGTTGTGCCGGTCGTTGGGGTCGAAGCTCGGGTAGTTGGCCATGGCGAGCAGTTCGCCGGTGCTCGCGTCGACCACCACGGCGCTGCCCGCATGGGCCTTGTTCGCGACCACGGCGTCGCGCAGTTTCTCGTAGGTCACGGCCTGGATGCGGTCGTCCAGGCTCAACTGGATGTCGTGGCCCTCGATCGGCGGGACCTGCTCGCCCACGTCCTCGACCACGGCGCCGAGGCGGTTCTTGATCACCCGGCGCGATCCGGACTTGCCGGCGAGTTCCTTGTCGAAAGCCAGCTCGACGCCTTCCTGGCCGACATCCTCGACATTGGTGAAGCCGGCCACGTGCGCTGCGGCTTCGCCCTCGGGGTACTGGCGCTTGTATTCCCGTCGCTGGTAGATGCCCTTGATGTCCAGCGCGGCGATCTGTTTGGCGACTTTCTCGTCCACCTGCCGCTTGAGCCAGACGAAGCTCTTGTCATCGTCGTCCAGCTTGCGCACGAGTTCGGATTGCGGCACGCCGAGCAATTCGGCCAGCTTCTTCAATTTGGGTTGGGTGACCGGGTCGGCAGGGTCCACGTCTTCCGGAATCGCCCAGATGCTCGGGGCCGGTATGTCGGAGGCAAGGATGTCGCCGTTGCGGTCGAGGATGCGGCCGCGGTTGGCGGGCAGTTCGAGCGTCCGGGCGAATCGCACCTCGCCCTGGTGCTGATAGAACTCGTTGCCGATCACTTCTACATAGAAGGCGCGTGCGGCCAGAACGAGAAAGCCGGCTGCGATGCCGGCCACGATGAGTTTGCTGCGCCAGACCGGTGTCTTGCTGGCAAGTAGCGGGCTGGTGGCGTATTGGACGCTGCGTCTGCTTCGATTCATTGAGTTCCGGATTCGTTTTCCACGTTCGACGAAGCGAACAGATCCCATGCCGCCATGAAAAGTGCCGCAATCACCGGCCCGATCACGAAACCGTTGATGCCGAAGAGCGCGATGCCGCCGATGGTGGACATCAGGACGATGTAGTCCGGCATCTGCGTGTCCTTGCCGACGAGGATCGGCCGCAGGATGTTGTCGACGAGGCCGATCACGAAGACGCCGACGAAGATCAGCACCAGCCCCTTCACGACCGCGCCGGTGGCGAGGTAGTAGATCGCGACAGGGGCCCAGATCAGCGCCGCGCCGATGGCCGGCAGCAGCGAGAGAAAGGCCATCAGCGAACCCCACAGCAGCGCGCCCTGCACGCCGAGGAACGAGAAGGTCACGCCGCCGATAAGGCCCTGCGCCACGGCGACCGCGACGTTGCCCTTGATGGTGGCGCGGATCACGGCGGCGAACTTGGCGAAGAGGTGATTGGTATGCGCCTTGGCAAGCGGCAGCGCTGCGCGGACGGTCCTGGACAGATCGCGCCCGTCGCGCAGCAGGAAGTACAGCATGTACAGCATCAGGCCGAAGGCGACGATGAACTCGAAGGCGTTCTGGCCGATGGACACCGCGCGCGTGGCGATCACCTGGCTGCCGCGCATGGCCGAGGCGGAGAAGCGGCTGATGAAGCCTTCGATATTGGTCAGCCCAAAGCGGTTGAGCTGCTCGATTGCCCATTGAGGCAACGCATTCACGATCTGCTGGAAGTAGTTGGCGAAGCTGATGTCACCGGAGCGCACCTTCTGCGTGACGAAGGCCATTTCGTCGATGAGCGCGAGCGTGATCGCCACGAGCGGGATGATGACGAGCACCATCGCGAGCAGCAGGGTGAGCAGCGCCGCGAGGTTGCGGCGGCCCTTCACCTTGATGACCACCCAGCGATAGAACGGCGTGAAGAGGATCGCCAGCGCGACCGCCCACATGACTGCGCCGAAGAAGGGGAGGAGGATCCAGCCGAAGGCGAGCGTGACGGCTGTAAGAAGAAGAAGGAATACAGCGCGCTGAAGGGCCGGGGAATTCATGAGGGGTGGATTCTCCCCCAGCCCGCCCCTTATCGCGCGGCTCTGGGGAGTGCAACGGGGGCGAGTGTCGCGCGCAGGCGGTCGTTCTCGCTGGGGTCCGCTGCCGCTTCGACTTGTAGGGCTTCTTCGACGTTGCCGATGTGGTCGAGCATCAGCTGGCGGGCCCGGGCGGTGTCGCCTTCCTCGAGCGCGGCCACGATGGCGGTGTGTTCCGCGCAGGACTGGGCCGCCTCGTGCTTGGACTGGAAGAGGGTGGCGGCGAGCGTGGTGCGGGCGGTGAGGTCGCGCAGCACGTCGCAGAGCAGGCGGTGGCCCATCTGGTCGGCGAGGCAGACATGGAAGTCGGCGAGCAGGAAGGCCCGGGTGGCCGCATCGGCGCCGGCGATGGCGCGCTTCTCGTCGGCGATGTGCTCCCGCAGCTTGCGGATGACTTTCGACAGCGGCCGCCCGGCTTCGGCGAGGATGCCGGCCTCGACGATGCGGCGGGCGGCGAAGGCGTCACGCGCTTCCTCGGGCGACGGCTCCACCACGAACCAGCCGCGCCGCGACTGCACTTCGACGAAACCGCGCGCCTGGAGCTGCATCAATGCTTCGCGCACCATGGTGCGGCTCACGCCGAAGTTCTCCGCCAGCGCCTGCTCGCCGAGCCGCTCGCCCGGCGCGAGCTTCTGCGCGAGGATGGCTTCGACCACGCGCTCGGCGATGGTGGTGGGCGTGACGTCGGTCATGGTGGTGTTCAATTCGCGGGTTGGACGACGGCTGGGGATTCTGCCGTGTCCCCGGCATGCGTACCCGCTTCGCGCAGGGGCTCGTCCTCGGGCGAGTGTGTGCCGTTGAGCACCGCATGGGCGCGTTCGCGGTCGATGTCGCCTTCCCATGCCGCGATCGCGACGGTTGCCACGCAGTTGCCGATCAGGTTGCCCAGTGCGCGGGCGATGCCCATGAACCAGTCGACCGAGAGCACCAGCACGAGCCCGATTGCCGGAATCGCCGGAATGGCATGCAGCGTTGCCGCGAGCACCACGATCGCCGAGCCCGGCACGCCGTGCGCGCCCTTGGACGTGACCAGCGCGATGGCGAGGATGGTCAGCAGGTCGGTCATCGAGACCGGCGTGTTGGTCGCCTGGGCGATGAACACCGCGGCCAGCGTGATGTAGATCGAGAAGGCGTCGAGGTTGAACGAATAGCCGGTCGGGATCACGAGGCCGACGGTCGAATCGCGGATGCCCATGTGGCGCAGCTTGCCCATGATCTGCGGCAGCACGCTGTCGGACGAGGTGGTCGCGAAGACGATGGTGAGCTCCTCGCGCAGGTAGCGCAGCAGCTTGATGAGGCTGAAGCCCGACAGCCGCATCACGATCCCGAGGACGACGAACACGAAGAGGAACACCGCCACATAGAACAGTCCGACCAGCGCGCCGAGCTGCTTGAGCGAGCCGATGCCGTACTGGCCGACGGTGAACGCGATCGCGCCGAGGACGCCGAGCGGGGCGAGCTTGATGATGATGCCCATGATCTTGAACATCACGAGGGCCGTGGCATCGACGACCGCTGCGACCGGCTTGCCGCGTTCGCCAAGGAGCGTCAGCGCGCAACCGAAGAGCACCGCGAAGAGCAGCACCTGCAGCACGTCGCCGGTGGCGAAGGCGTTGATCACCGTGGTGGGGATCAGCTTCATGATGAAGTCGACCGTGCCGCCGCTGGTGAGCTTGTCGGCATTCGACGCGTAGGCGCTCATGGCGTTGGCGTCGAGCTTCGACGGATCGACGTTCATGCCGACACCGGGCTCGAACACGAAGGCGAGCAGCAGGCCCAGCCCCAACGCGACGGTGGTGAGCACTTCGAAATAGATCAGCGCCTTGACGCCGACGCGGCCCACCCGCTTCAGGTCGCCTGCGCCGGCGATGCCGTGCACCACCACGCAGAACACGAGCACCGGGATGATCATCTTGATGAGCTTGATGAACCCGTCGCCCAGCGGTTTGAGCTTGATGGCGAAGTCAGGGAAGAAGAGGCCGGCGATCACACCGAGGACCAGTGCGATGACGACCTGACCGAAAAGGGATTTGGCGAATCGGGGCATGAAGGCTCTCCGTGTTGGGTTGCATGCAAGACATTCGCTTTCTTGCATACAAGCAATGTAGGCAAGAATTCACGGAGTTCTGTGCGGGTATTCCCGGGGAACGAAGAACATTCGGTAAGGCCTTGTTTCATCCTTACGCCGCGCGACGGGCTGTAATATGGCGCCGGTCGAGACACGCCCCCCTGAGTGGGCGAGAGGCAGGAAATTTTTGATGAGCGACGCGCACCGTGATGCTGATGCGGACTCGACCGTGCTCGGCCGGCGCTATGTCGCCTTGCTGTTTGCCGATCTGTCCCAGTCCACCGAACTGGCAGGGGCCCTGGAGGCCGAACACTACGCCCAACTCCTGGCCGCGCTGCGCCGGGCCTATCAGGACATCATTCCCGCGCACGGCGGCCTCGTGGTCCGGGTTCAGGGTGACGGCGTGCTCGCGATGTTCGGTTATCCGGCCACGCGCGAGGACGACGGCCGCCGCGCCGTAGAGGCCGCCCTTCAGCTTCACGAGCGGGTGCGCGGCATGCACCTCGAACTCGCCGGCGTCCCGCCGCTGAACCTGCACACCGGCATTCATTCGGGGCTGGTGCTTCTCGGTGAAGGCGACATCGAACGCGGTCGCTTCGAGCTGCTAGGACCGGTGCCCAACGTGGCGGCCCGCCTGTCGACGGCGGCGGCCGTCAACGAGATCCTCGTGAGCGAGGAAAGCCTCGGGCCGGCCCATCGCTTCTTCAGCACCGGACCGGCCAGGTCGCTGGACATCAAGGGCCAGGCAGCGCCCATGACGGTCTACGCCGTCCACGGCCGCGCCGGACTGGCACAGCGCCTGGACAACCTGGAACGCTACCGGTATGCGCCTTTCGTCGGGCGACGCGCAGAAGGGGAATTGCTCGAGACGCGTCTGGCCGAAGCCATCGCCGGGCGGAGTCATTGCCTGGCCGTCGCCGCACCCGCCGGCATGGGCAAGACACGACTCATCGAACGGATGCTGGCCAGCGCCGCGGCGCAAGGCTGCAGCGTGTTGCGAGGCTATTGCGAAAGCGATCTGGGCGCCGAACCCCTGCAGCCCTTCGTCCAGATCCTCGAATCGCTTGCCCGGGAGATGCCCGGCAAGGCCGCCGAGGGGTTGAGCGAGCTGTTCGTGGAGTTGTCGCGAAAAGCACCGCTGGCCATCTTCATCGACGACTGGCAGTGGGCCGACGAGCTGTCGAAGCAGGTGCTGGCGGCGCTGCGCCGAATCGGGGATTGCCGCCTGCTGATCGTGCTTGCCACGCGCGACGCGAAGGCGGATGGCGTCTTCCCGGTCGCGAACGAAACCATCGCCCTTGAGCCGCTTGGCGATTCCGAGGCGGCGCAGGCCATTGCGGCACGTCTGCCGGCCGTCGACCCCTTCGTCGCGGCCGAGATCGCACGGCGTGCGGGCGGCAACCCGCTGTTCGTCGAGGAACTGTGTCATTCGATGGCGCGCGGCGACAGCGGACCCGTCGGACGTCCGCGCGGCAACGCGGGGTGGCTGAGCCATCTGGTGGAGTCGCGCGTGCAGCACCTGCCTCCGGCGCAGACCGAACTCGTGCGGGTGGCGGCGGTCATTGGCAATGTCATCCCGGTGTGGTTGTTCGAGGCGATCACCGGTACTACCGCGGACAGCGCCCTGGTGCGCGGCCTGGCGGAACAGGACTTCATCTTTCCGGGCGAGCTCGCCGGCACGCTGCGCTTCAAGCATGGCGTGGCGCGCGACATCATCTACGAGTCAGTCGGGTTGCATGAAAGACAGCAACTGCATCTTCGTGTCGCGCAGGCCATCCAGCGCCACGACGCCGAAACGGAGCATGACGAAGCGCTGGAGGCGCTGGCCTACCACTTCGGTGCGGGCGGCGATGGCGGCAGTGCCGCCCACTACGCCGAACTGGCCGGGGACAAGGCCCTCAAGGCCTCGGCGCTCGACCGCGCACGCGCCCAGTACCGGGCGGCGCTGACCGCTCTCGACAAGCTGCCCGACTCATCGGAAGCCGCGCAGCGATGGGTGTCCATCGTGCAGCGCCTGGGCATGGTGTGCGTGTTCGATCCCTCGCGCAGCGAACTGGCCCTTTCCACGCGCGCCGTCCACCTTGCGGAGCAATTCGCCGATGCGGCCTCGGTCGCACGGGCCCGCTACTGGCACAGCTACATCAGCTATTCGCTCGGCCATGCACGAGAGGCGATCACGCACGGCGAACGCGCACTGGCCGAGGCCGAGGCCATCGGTGACGAACCGCTGGCCATCCAGATCGTCGCGACGCTGGGCGAGTCGCATGTGCTCGCCGCGCATTACGACGTCGGCCTGCAGCTTCTGGATCGCGCGATCGAGGTCAAGCGCAGCCACCGCAGCGGCCGGCGCACCAACGTCGGCCTGGTCTATTCGCTGGTGTGTCGCGCCTACGTGCTCGGCGACCGCGGGCGCTTCGAGCAGGCGCACGCATGCTTCGACGATGCGCTGGACTGCATCTTCGACGAGACGCACGAGATTTCCGCCACCCTGCACGGCTGGCGCAGCGCGGTGCTGTTGTGGCAGGGGCGCTGGTGCGAGGCGCGGGACACGGCCCTGCGCTCCGGCCGCATCGCCGAGGCCACCCGAAGTCTTTCGCAGCTGTCGATCGCACAGGCCATCGCAGGCTATGCGCAATGGCAGCTGGAGAAAACGCCGCAGGCCATCCAGGCCATCGTCGAGGCGACGGACTGGATCGCACCGCGCGAAAGCGGGCTCTTCCGTTCCTTCAACCACGGTTGGCTGGCCGAGGGCTTCATGGCCCTGGGTCGCCGCGAAGAGGGCAGGCGTCACGCCGCATCGGCACTGAAGCGTGCACACGAGCGCGATCTCATCGGCGTGGCGATGGCGTACCGTGCGCTCGCTCGCGATGCCGCGGTGCACAGGCCCGAGGCCGTCGACCGCTACATCGGCCAGGCGTTGCGCGTGGCGCGCGATCGCGATTCGGCGCACGAAACCGCCGTGACCCAGCTGTGCGCGGCCGAGATCGCGATCGACCAGGGCCGCGCTGGGCAGGCGATGGCGCTCATCGACGAAGCCGCCGCCGCTTTCGACACGATGCGAATGGCGTGGCACCTGGACGAGGCTATGCGCCTGCGGATGCTGGCGGCTGGGGTCGAGGCTGCGTAAGCATCAACAGCACGGGTGAACCGGTCGGCCGCAGCGTGCCGGCTTCGAGGAGCCCCGCCATCAGGCCGAGCATCACGCCGACGCCCATGCCGTAGCCGGGGCAGGCGTGTTCGGTTGCCACCGGGCTCGAGGGATCGCGGCTGCCGCCGAACATCATCTCGTCGGGCGCACCCGCGTCGGTCAACGCCGAAGCGATGCCCAGCACGATGCGTTGGTCCTCGCCGGGCTCGCTGTCCCTGGCCCCCACCACCTGGCCGTTCACGACCGGGCAGCGCCAGAGCTGTTCCGGGACGGGGCGCTTGCGCATGGTGTTCATCATTCCGCCGCGCAGTGCTTGCCGGGCGCGTTCGTACCGATCCGGAACCGTCGTCTTCAGGTCCGCCAGGCGCTGCTGGAATTCCCACAACGATTTCTCCCGGATCCATGCCTCCATGGTGCGCAGGTAGTTGCCATACACGGTCGGGGGGAAACCGAGCAGGACACCCGAGATGCTGTTGGCGATCACATCCGGCCGGTCTTCCGGTTGGATCGCCTCGACTTTCTGCAAACCGTCAAGGATGGCTTGCGCCAGTCCGCCGAGTCGCTTCTGCTGATCGAGAAGCTGCTTGACCGCATCCAGCACTGCCTTGCCCTGCACCTTCCCGGTTTTCACGGTATCGGGCCGCGGGTGCGGATTGAAGATGTAGTGCGACGCGGAGAAGAAGTTGCCGGGGCAGCGCGGCGGCTGGGGATTGCCCGGCACGCGATCGCCCACCACCATGAGGTCGTCCGGCTTCGCCTGGCCTGCCAGAGACTCGGGCAGGCCGATCCATCCCGTGCAGAGTGCGGCCAGCACACCTTCGGCCAGTGCGACGAGGTCGACGGGCGCACGCACCGAACCGTCGGGATTGGGCACCCCGAACTGCATGAACTTCTTCAGGGCTCCCTCGACGATATGGATGGTCGCGTCGAAGGCGTCCTTTTCCGTGATCGCTTCGATGGCCCGGTTGATCACCGGCGCCTGCACCGCATGGCCTGTGGCCGCGTCCATGCCGAGATGGTTGTGGCCGAGCGAGGCGGCCATGCGATGGCCGTAGCCCTGGACGGAATACTTCTCGCCCTTGTCCTGCAGGATGCGCAGCACATCTGCCTGCAGACCCACGAGCAGGCCGTAGGGGCGGGCGTCCTTGTATCCGCCTTCCCGGCGCACCTGCTCCCAGGTGTTCGGCGAAACGGACCTTTCCGGGTCCGGGTCTTCCAGGCGCTGGCGCCAGTGATCGAGGGAACTGGCAGGTGGCCAGGCTGGGGGCAGGACCGCCGCGGCACTCGTCGCCGGTCGCCGGCGCAGCGCTGCCAGATTGCGCAGCGCCTCCATCGAGGGCACGAACAGATACAGGCCCCATTGGACTGTGGCAAAGGGCTTTTCCCCCAGGTCGACTCGCAGGACACCGTTCGGCGATCCGCTTTCCAGGCAACGGAAGGTGCGGCGGTCACCCGGCCGGGGGACTGCCAGGAACGGGTCGGCCTGCGCCGACGACACGCCCGAACTGTTGCCGCCGGCAATCCAGCGCTGGAGTACCTCGAACTGCTCGGAGATGCTCGCGCAATAAGCCATGAACATGATGCCGCGGTCTGCGTGCGGTGCGGCGCCCGGATTGGCTTTCGGGTCCGCCTTCTCGTCGAAGCGGTCGCCGTAGGACATCCCCGCACGCACGATGCGCGGCATGGGCTTGCGCCCGTCGCGCGGATTGGCGCGCCGCACATGGGCGTGGAAGGGGCATTGCCGGCCTTCGGCATCGTTCTCGTAGTCGAAGTCGTTGCCTGAAGCCGGGTCGACGAGCGGCGTGCCGTCCTGCCGCCGGCCCATCATCTTTTCGAGGATGGCCTGCTTCCGCTTCGCTTTTGCATCGTCGTCGCGCACGTCCTTGTCTGCCAGGTGCGAATCCAGCGCGGCGTGCAGGTTGTCGAGATGCTGGCGCAGCTTTCTCACGACGAGGAAGGTGCCGTTCTTCAGAAGGGCGGGCGGGGCGGAATTCGGATCGGGCTTGTCGCCCTGGCTGTTCTCGCTGCCCAGGAACCAGTCTCCGGGAAGGACCGTATCGCGCGGCAGCGGCGTGGGCTCGACCTTCTTGAGGCCGGGCTGGCTGAAGCCGTCGAGAAAGCCGAAGTGCTCGCGTCCGTTGGAGCCGTCGCGCCAGCTGCGCATCGGCTGCACCGCCACCACCTGCATGCCGGCCGATGCCGGGGTCAGCAGTGCGATGGCGGCCGCCAGTTGCGGATGCAGTGCCGCGGAGGCGGACTCGGGCTTGTCGTCAGTGAGCCGCATCATGAACGCGACATGCACGGTCGGGAGATCGACCCGGCTCATCGGGTCGACCCTGAGGTTTTCGTCGCAGCGCTCCGGTCGTGGCCAGAAGTCGGGGTGGTTGACCCGGACGTCGCCCAGGAGGCCGGAGCGCGACTCCATGCCGTCCATGAATTCGCGCGGCAGTGGATCGAGCTGTTCGGCGGAAAACCCGAGAGCGCGCAGCCCCGCATAGGTGAATGCGACGTTTCGACGGATGCCGTCGGCGTCCTGGCTTCCGTGGCCGCTGATGGGGGTCTCTTTCAGCCAGGTAGCTGCCTTGTCGGGATCCTGCACGCGCAGGAGGACCATGCAGCCGTGGGTGTTGTTGCCGCGGTCTCCCACGATGCCGGCCTGCACGACACCCGTGGGCGCGAACGAATCGTCCGGGGGCGTGCTGTCGCCGGTGTCTTCCTTGCCCTCACTGAACCATGCGAGTTCTTCCTTCGCCGCCACGGCAATGGCGGGCCAGAGCGGATGGTCGTGGAGCCTGGGGATGATCGCCGCGAAGTCCTCGAGCACCTTGTGCGTGAAATGCAGCAGGATCTGGCGCTCGTTCGTGCTGGTGAAGAGCGGAGAAAGGCGATAGAGGCCCTTCAGCGCCCGCAGCGAAGTGAAGGCAGCAGCTTCCGGATGCTTCGCCGCCTTGTTCTGGCCTTCAACGATCTGCACGGCCGTGGCCTTCTCGCCGTAGCCCGCGATGAGCTGATCGGCTTTCGCCGGATCGGCGGTTTCGCGCTGGATGCGCTCGATGTGCTCCAGATAGGGCTGGTCGCTCGATGTCACCGACGAGTCGGCGAAGAACAGGCCTGCCATCTGCTCGTTCTCGCGCACCCAGCGGCAGTAGGTGTCGTAGTTCGACGTCTTCGAGCCCGGATAGCCATCGCAGTGGCAGAAGAGCGCATCGAGCAGGAAGCCGATGTCCCGGTAGATGACCCGCATGTACGGCTCCCAGCCGCCATCGAAGGTCACATTGAGCGCCAGCCTGTAGCGGCCCGGTGTCCCGTCGGCGGCGATGGCGCTTTCGGGCGGCACCACCGTGTAGCGGAAGTTGCGCAGGATGCCGAAGCGCCCGAGCGCATCCGGAAACTGCGGATCGACCAGCGTCGCCTCGCGCAGGTTCTGGCGCGACTCGTTCAGCGCGTCGAGCAGCCGATGCAGCCGGTCGACGTACGTCATCGTTTCCAGGCTGTCGATGAAGCCGGTCTTCACCGGCGCAAGCACAGCAAGATTGGTGAGCCCGCCGAGCTCGCCGCCCGTGACCTTGGTTCGCATGGGGATCTCCTCGTTTCTTTGTGAGGCCACCGGAGGTGGTCCATCGGCCAGACTAGAGCATGTGCCTGGCGGTCGCATCCGTCATGTTGGGGACAACACGGCCCCTGATGCCGGGCCGCCGCGGGCCGGCGCAATTTCGCCTTCGCCGCTAGACTCCACGCGGTGCGCGCCGTCGGCGTGCATCAACCGCTGGTTGCAGAAGGCAGATGCCCATGGCCCCGTCCCGGTCTCGCCCCCTGTTGGAAGACGCGAAAGACGCGCCGCGCGCCGGCAGCGCCCTGCGCGAACCGTTCGACGGCAAGCTGCTTGTCACGCTCATCAATGGCATCCAGAAGGGCATGGCCGCCCGGATGGAGTTCCAGGCGATCGTCGACATGGTGGGCGACAAGCTGCGCGAGCTGTTCGACTCCGGCGACCTCAACATCGTCTGGTGGGACGACCAGACCAATCTCGTGCAGGTGCTCTACCGCTACGAGCACAACCTGCCGCTCCCGCTCCCGCCGGCCTGGACGCTGAAGTCCGATGGGTTCCTCGGAGGCATCCTGCAGCGTCGCGAGACGGCGGTCGCCAACACCCGGGAGGACCAGACGCGCGTCGGCGTGCGTCCAGCACCCGGCACCGATTGGGCGCATTCGATCGTGGCCGTGCCGATCATCGGCAGCGAACGAGCGCTCGGCATCATCGTGCTGCAGAACCACGAGCGCGAATACGCTTTCGGCGCCGACGAGATCCGGCTGCTGGAGACGGTGGCCGGCAGCCTCGGGCTGGCGCTCGAGAACGCGCGCCTGATGGACGAAACCCGTCGCCAGAGCCACGAGATGCAGGAGGCGCTCGCGCACCAGACGGCGGCGGCCGAGGTGCTGCGGGTCATCGGCAGTTCCGTGGCCGATCCCGGGCCGGTGTTCGACAAGATCCTGGAGTGCTGCGAGCGCCTGTTCGAAGGCAGCTCCTTCGCGCTGATGATGCTGGACGCCGATGGCAACCTCGCGTTGACCCGCTGGCTGGTGACCGCCGCCGGCCGCGCCGTGATCGGCGAGCAGCGCACCGCCGAGATGGTCGCGGCGATGCAGGCCAACTACCCGATGCCGATCGTGGGCACCTCGGCCGAGATCTGCTTCCGCACCGGCGAGGTCGTCGAGTTTGCGGACGTGATGAATGACCCCGATGTGCCGTTGGTGCTGCGACGCAATGCCGCACTGGCCGGGACCAGCTTTGCGAACCTCGCGGCGCCGCTGCTCTGGGAAGGCCGGGGGATCGGCATCCTGAGCATGCAACGCACCCAGACCGGCCCGTTCCGCCCGAGCGAGCGCGCGCTGCTCAAGACCTTCGCCGACCAGGCGGTCATTGCCATCCAGAACGCGCGTCTCTTCAACGAGACACAGGCCGCGTTGCACAAGGTCGAAGAGCGCACTGCAGAGCTGACCGAATCGCTCGAATACCAGACCGCGGTGAGCGACGTGCTGCGCGCGATCGGCGAATCGCCCACCGATGCGATGCCGGTGTTCGAGGCCATCCTGGACTGCACCATGTGGCTCTTCGAAGGCCCGGCTTCCGCGATCTTCACCTTCGACGGCCGGCTGGTGCACCTCGCCGCCACGCGCAACTGGTCGCCGAGGGCGCTGGAGGTGGCCGCCACCGTGTGGCCCGCGCCACCCGATCCGCATCAGATGAATGGCCGGGTGATTCTGGAGCGGCGGTCGCTCAGCAATGACGACGCCTGGGCCGATCCCGACTACGACCCGGCGCTGGCCGATGTCGAGGTGCGGCGGCGGATCATCGCCGCGCCACTGCTCAAGGACGGCGTGGCGATCGGCGCGATCACCACAGCATGGCCGCAGCCTGGCAAATCGCCGCAGCGGCAGATCGACCTGCTCGATCTCTTCGCCGAGCAGGCGGTGATCGCGATCGAGAACGCGCGCCTCGCCAACGAAACCCGCGAGACGCTGGAGCGCCAGACCGCCACGGCAGAGGTTCTGCAGGTGATCAGCGAGTCGATGGAGAACGCGCAGCCGGTGTTCGACAAGATCCTCGAAAGCTGCCAGCGGCTTTTCTCGGGCACCCAGCTCGGCATCTCGCTGGTCGGCAACGACGGCCAGATGCATCTGGCCGCGCACAACGGCTCCGCGAGGGAGGAGCTGGAGCGCTACTACCCGCGCCCCATCGACCACTCGGCGATGGGGGAGGCCATGGCGGGACCGGAGGTCCTTCATCTGCCGGATGCGCTCGCCGAGCCGCAGCTCCTGCCATTCATGCGCGAGGTGGCCAAGAAGATCGGCAACTACGCCCTCATGCTGGCGCCGCTGATCTGGGAGGGCCAGTACATCGGCTCGATCCATGTCGCGCGCCAGCCGCCGGGTCCGTTCGAGGACAAGGAGATCAAGCTGCTGGAGACCTTCGCGGACCAGGCGGTGATCGCGATCCAGAACGCGCGACTCTTCAACGAAGCCAAGGAGGCGCGCGCGGCCGCCGAAGCCACCAACGAGGCGAAGAGCGCGTTCCTCGCGACCATGAGTCACGAGATCCGCACGCCGATGAATGCGGTGATCGGCATGAGCGGGCTGCTGCTCGACACGCCACTCGATCCCGAGCAGCAGGACTATGTTTCCACCATCCGCGAGTCGGGCGATGCTCTGCTGACCATCATCAACGACATCCTCGACTACTCGAAGATCGAGGCCGGCCGGATGGATGTCGAATCGCATCCGTTCGATCTGCGCGATTGCGTGGAATCGGCGCTCGACCTCGTGAGCGCGCGCGCCACGGAGAAGAAGCTCGAGATCGCCTATGTCTTCGAGTGCGACGTGCCGGTGGGCGTGTCCGGCGACCTCACGCGGCTGCGGCAGGTGCTGCTCAACCTGCTGAGCAATTCGGTGAAGTTCACCGAGCGTGGCGAGGTGGTACTGACCGTCAGTTCGGAGAAGCTGCTGAACGGAGAGGGCAACGGCGACGTGCGCCTGACCTTCGCTGTGCGCGACACAGGCATCGGCCTCTCGGAGCAGGGCAAGAGCCGGTTGTTCCAGTCGTTCTCGCAGGCGGATTCGAGCACCACGCGCAAGTACGGCGGCACGGGGTTGGGTCTCGCGATCAGCAAGCGGCTGGCCGAACTCATGGGCGGGACGATGTGGGTCGAGAGCGCCGGGCCGGGTCACGGCTCGACCTTCTTCTTCACCATCGAGGCGCCGGTCGCCGAAGCACCGCCAAGCAAGCGGCCGGTCTCGGTCGGCGTGCAGCACGAGCTGCAGGACAAGCGCATCCTGATCGTGGACGACAACGCCACCAACCGGCGCGTGCTCTCGCTCCAGACCGGCCGATGGGGCATGCGCCCGCGCGACACCGAGTCGCCCGCCGAGGCGCTCCAGTGGCTCGATGCCGGCGAGCGCTACGACCTCGCGATCCTGGATATGCACATGCCCGAGATGGATGGTGTCGACCTTGCACAGCGCATCCGGGTGAACCACGCGGCGCTGCCGCTGGTGCTGTTCAGCTCACTGGGCCGTCGCGAGGCGGGCGACACCGGATCGCTCTTCAACGCCTACCTCTCGAAGCCGATCCACCAGTCGCAGCTCTTCGACACGCTGGTGAACCTGCTCGCGCACGAGGCGCCGGCGCGGCCGGTGGTGAGCGCTGCGGCACCCAAGCCGCAGATCGATTCGACAATGGCGGAGCGCCATCCGTTGCGCATCCTGCTGGCGGAGGACAACGTCGTGAACCAGAAGCTGGCGCTGCGGCTGCTGCAGCAGATGGGTTATCGCGCCGATCTGGCCTCCAACGGCATCGAGGCGGTGGAATCGGTGCAGCGGCAGGCCTACGACGTGGTGCTGATGGACGTGCAGATGCCCGAGCTCGACGGCCTCGACGCCACCCGCCGCATCTGTTCGTTGCTCGGACCCGGGCAGCGACCGCACATCATCGCGATGACCGCCAACGCAATGCAGGGCGACCAGGAAGCCTGCCTCGCCGCCGGCATGGACGACTACGTGACCAAGCCGATCCGGGTGGACCGGCTGGTCGAGGCCCTCGGCAACGTGCCCGCACGCAACCACCGCTGAACCCACTGCTCGTTGATTCCCCCCTAAATAGGGGTGATCGACGCGCTTGAAAATTGAGCGTAAGCTAGAAGAAGGTTCTACCTCCCGATACGCAAGAAGCGCTTGTTTTCGTTTCAGAACAAGACGAACTTGCGAAGCAGCTCACCCCTGCGGCGGCAGACCGGTTCAGCACCATCGACATCGACCGCGGAGTGTGTATGGATCTGAGGAGTGAACAACTGGCCGAGGGGATCGAGAAGATCAGCCTCGTCGGCCGAATGGACAGCGTCGGCGGACACGACATCAACACGCGACTTGCCGCACTGGTGGCGAGCCGCAAGATGCTCGCCGTCGTCGACATGTCCGAAGTCTCTTTCCTGGCGTCCATCGGTATCCGCACCCTCGTCGTCAACGCGAGGGCGCAGTCGCTGCGTGGCGGCGTGATGGCGCTGGCAAATCCACAACCCGTGGTGGCGGAGGTGCTCAAGATGGCAGGCATCGATTCGATCATCCCGGTGTACCCCGATGTCGACTCCGCCTTCAGCGCGCTGGTGGCGTCCTCTGCCGAAAGTCGCTGATGGCACCCGTCGCCGGGGAGCCGCGCGCTTCCCTCATCGTCGACAACGCCCTGTGCGAGCTCCCACGCGTCGCCGCCTGGGTGCACGACTGGGCCGAAGGCCAGCACCTGCCCGAGCGCGTGGCGCACAACCTCGACCTGTGCTCGACTGAAGTGGTGACGAACATCATGACCCACGCGGCAGGCGACGGCGCACAGAGCATTCTTCTGCGCCTGGGTTGGCAGGGCGATGAAGTGGCCCTCGAAGTCGTGGACGAAGGGCAGGAGTTCGACCTGCGGCAAGTCCCCGAGCCCGCGCGAGCCACCAGCCTGCGCGACGCAAGGGTCGGTGGCTGGGGCATCCCCATGGTCCGGCATTTTTCCGACGGCGTGCGCTATCGCCATGAGGATGGCCGCAATCGCCTGACGCTGTTTTTCCGCGCCGCTGCGCCACCCTGACGCTGGCGGGAGTGTTCGATTCGCTTTCGATCCGTTCAATACGTAACCGAGGAGATATCGATGGCAACTACAGCCAAGCCCATTCCAACCATTGATCCACAAGCCGCGCTGGCAGCGCAGGCGGCCATGGCGACCCGTGGCAACGGCTCTGCCGACGCCTCCGGCGTCGACAAGATGCGCGAATTGCTGTTCGGCAACCAGATGCAGGACTATGACAAGCGCTTCTCCGTCATGGAGGAGCGCTTCCAACTGCGATTGCGCGATCTCGAATCGGAGTCGACCCGAAGCCTCGGCGGCCTCGAAACCACGATCAAGAAGCAGCTCGAATCGGTCGCCGGCCAGTTCCGCGAGGAAAAGGATCTGCGTGCCGATGCCGACAAGGAGCTCGAGCGCAGCCTGCGCGACCACACGCAGGCGCTGGAGAAGCGCCTCGCGCAGGTCTCCGACCAGCTCGCACGGCAGGAGCGCGACTTCACCGAGCGCCTGAACCATGAGGTGCAGGCCCTGCGCGACGAGATGCGGCGGCGCCAGGACGACATGCGAGCGACGACCGAACGCATGTTTGCCGAGCTCAGTAACGTCAAGACCGATCGCAACCTGCTCGCTGGCCTGTTTGTGGAGATTGCCAAATGCCTCAATCAGGAAGTAGCGCCGAAGGGCGTCAACGGCGGCACGGGCGGTTGAACGCCATCACGACCGGCGAGAGGGCAGGGTGAACGCCCGCCTGTCGCCGGTCGCGACGCGGGCGCCCGGCGACGCCGCCAATGACGAGGACCCCAGCAAACGGCTTGCCGAGCTGCTGCTGGAGCTGGCCCGCTGCGTCGATCCGACGGTGGCGGCCGACATCCCGAGCCGCCTCGAAGCCGATCCGCGGCTGGATGCGATGCGCGACATGCTCTTCGAGCGTGAGCAGGTCGTGCTCGCGCGCCTGCAGCGCAAGGTCGACGACCCTCAGGAATTCGCCGACGCGATCGGCGCGGTGTTGCCCGAAGCCTTTTCGGTGGCGGTGCGCGACGAAAGGCTGGGCCATTCCATCGCGCCTGCCATGGAGCGCGCCACGCAGGCATCGATCCAGAAGAATCCGCGAACGATGGTCGACATCCTGTACCCGGTCATGGGGCCGGCCATCCGCAAGGCCATCGCCGAGACGCTCGAAGGCACCTTCCAGTCGCTCAATCTCGCGTTCAAGCACAGCCTGTCGTGGCGCGGGCTCAAGTGGCGTATCGAGGCGTGGCGCACGGGCAGTACCTTCGCGGACACGGTGCTCAAGCACACAGCGGAATACCGTGTCGAGCACCTGTTCCTGATTCATCGCAAGACCGGCCTGCTGATTGCGCACGTGGCGCGCGACGATGCGACCACGCGCGACCCGCAACTGGTCTCGGCGATGCTGTCTGCGATTCAGGACTTCGTGCGTGATTCGTTCGACGAGTCCGGCGCCGGTGGCACGGCCAGTCGCAGCGTCGACAGCCTGCGCCTCGGCGACCTGCTGCTGTGGTGCGAGGAGGGCCCGTCGGCGTTCCTCGCCGCCGTGATCCACGGCAGCCCGCCGCCGGTGGTGCGCACGCGGCTCGGCGAAGCACTCGGGCAGATCCACGATCAGTGGCATCTGCCGCTGGAAGAATTCAACGGCGACACCGCGCCCTTCGAGGAAGTCGAATCGCGCCTGCGGCCGTGCCTGCTCTCGCAGAGCGCCGACGCGCATCGCAAGGTCTCGCCGTTCATGTGGCTGATTCCGCTGGCGCTGCTGGCCGTGGCCGGCTGGTGGGTCGGTGAACGTCTCATCGAGCGCAGCCGCGTCAATGCCTACGTTGCCGCCCTGCAGGACCAGCCGGGCATCGTCGTCACCGGCTTCGAGCGCCGCGATGGCAAATGGCTCGTCTCCGGCCTGCGTGATCCACTCGCGGTGCTGCCCGAGACCCTGCTGCCGAACAAGCTCGACCCGTCGCATGTCACCGGGCGCTGGGAGCCCTACCAGGCCTTGCATCCGGCGATGGTGCTCAAGCGGCTGCAGGCGACCCTCGATCCGCCCGAGACCATCGGCATGGCGCAGGAGGCGGGCAGCATCCGCGTCACCGGCAGTGCCTCCCAGCGCTGGTTGGACAAGGCACGCGCCTACCTGTTGAGCATGCCCGCGGGTGCGCCCAAGGTTGATCTCAGCGCGGTCAAGGATGTGCAGGACCCCGACTACGTGCGCCTGCGCGATGCCATCCAGGCGCAGCTCATCCACTTCGACTTCAGCGTGCCGCGGCCCGCCGCGGGGCAGGAAGCCAAGATCGACGAGCTTGCCGGCCAGATGCGCGACCTGGTGCAGGTGGCGCGCGACCATGGCTTCCCGGTCAAGGTAACCATCGTCGGCCACGCCGATGCGACCGGCAAGGACATGTCGAACCTCGCGCTCAGCGTCGGTCGCGCGGAGGTCGTGCGCTCGATGATGCGTGCGCGCGGCGTGGATCCGACGGTGCTCTTCGTGCGCGGCGCCGGCCCGCTCGAACCGCTGAGTCCTGGCGCGAGCGAGGACGAGCTTTCGATGAACCGCCGCGTGTCCTTCGGTGTGAGCACCGGAGACTAGGAGAACGAGGCGTCCATGCTGCAAAAGAAGATCTGCCTCCTGGGCGCCTTCGGCGTCGGAAAGACCAGCCTGGTGCGGCGATACGTCGACACCATCTTCTCGGACACCTACCTCACCACCGTCGGCGTGAAGATCGACAAGAAGATGGTGACCGTGGGTGCCGAGGAACTCGCGCTGATCCTCTGGGACATCGCTGGCGAGGACGAGGTCGCCGCGGTGCGCGTGACCTACCTGCGCGGCGCGGCCGGCTACCTGCTCGTGGTCGACGGCACGCGGCCCGAGACGCTGGACACCGCCGAATCGATCCAGCGGCGCATCGTCGCGGAACTGGGCCAGGTGCCGTTCTTCGTGCTGCTCAACAAGTCGGACCTGGCGGAAGACTGGGCGCTGCCGCCTGCGCGGCTCGAGGCGCTGGAAGCCGAAGGCTGGATCTTTCATCGCACCAGCGCCAAGACCGGCGCCGGCGTCGAAGAAGCCTTCCTGGAACTCGCGACGCGTCTGGCGCGATAACCATGCTCGACCTGCCGACCCGCGTCGCGGATTCGCTGCTGCAGCTGCTCGAAGGCCAGCGCGTGCTCGCGCACCTGGTCATCGACGAGGCGCAGAACCTGATGCAGTCGGGGGGGCATCTGGCGCACTACGGGCTCGACGGATTGCAGGCCGGTGGTCCGGCTTCCGATCAGCTTCCCTTTATCGAGGGGCTGCTGCCGCTGGTGGAAACGCCATTCCTCATCCGCTCGCTCGCCATGCCCAGCGGCCGCGTCGCGGACGTCCACTTCTTCGCCGACGACGACCGGGTCTGGGTGCTGCTGCTCGACGTGACCGCGGAGTGGGAGGAAGCGCGCCTCGTGCAGCAGAAGGCCTACGACATGACGCTGCTCAGCCAGCGCGAGGCGAGGCTCATCGCGCAGCTCGAAGCGACCAACGACGAACTGACGCGCGCGCATCGGGACCTCGCGGCGTCGCAGGAGGCGTTGCAGGCGACGCACGACCGCCTCCAGCACGAGCTGCGCGATGCCGAGCGCTACGTCCGCGCCACGCTGCCCGAGCCCTTGTCCGCGCCGCTGGATGTGGACTGGCGCTTCGTGCCATCGACCGAGCTTGGCGGCGATTCCTTCGGTTATCACTGGGTGGACGACGAGCACTTCGCGATCTACCTGGTCGATGTGTGCGGGCATGGCGTGGGCTCGTCGCTGCTGTCGGTGGCAGTGGCGAATACCTTGCGTTCCGAGGCGCTGACGCGCACCGACTTCCACCGTCCGGGCGAGGTGCTCGCAGCGCTCAACCAGGCCTACCAGATGGAGCGTCACGGCGAACTGTTCTCGACGGTCTGGTACGGCGTCTATCACCGCGGGAGCGGCGAGCTTCGCTATGCCTCGGCCGGCCATCCACCGGCGCTGCTGGTGAACGGGCCTCAGGGCGGCGCGTGCGAAAGCCATCCCCTGCCGGCCAGTGGTCCCTGCATCGGCATCATGCCGGCGGCGCGCTACCAGGAGCAGGCGTGCACGTTGCGATCGCCCGCGCGGCTCTTTGTCTTCAGCGACGGCACCTACGAGATCACGCGGCCCGACGGCTCGATGCAACCGTTCTCGGCCATGAGCGAGTTACTGGCACGGCCGGTGGTGCAAGGGCACTCGGAGCTCGACGACCTGCTGGTGCTTGCGCGCGATGCGCATGGCCCCGGTGCACTGGACGACGACTTCACCATCATTCGCATGGCGCTGTGAACCGTGTGCCGCGGTCAGTGCGGCAGGATGCCGGGCAGCAGCGGCCGGTCGAGCCGGTTGTGCCACCACTTGAGCGCCTCGCCCATGTGCTCGGTGCGCCAGCCCAGCCAGAAGGTCTCGGGCGGACGTGGTTCTTCGACCTGAAGCTCCACGAGGATGCCGGTCTCCAGTTCCACGCGCACGCAGGCGCGGGGCACGAAGCCATGGCCCAGGCCCGCGGTCTGGCACGCGATCTTGGCCTGCATGGAGGGCACCGTGATGCGGCGCTGGCCCGACTGGAGGCCCACCGTGCGGTCGGTCAGCGAGCGAGCACCGTCGCCCACCACGATGGCCGTGTGTTCCAGCAGATCGCCACGCGTGAGCGGGCGTTGCAGCCGCACCAGTGGATGTGTGGCCGTGACGCAGAAGACGAAATCGAGCGTGCCGACAGGCACGGCCTTGTAGCCGCCGCCCGCGGGTCCTTCGCCTGCCGCGATCACGATGTCGGCGCGGCCTTCGCGCAGCGCCTCCCAGGTGGCGGTGAGCGCTTCGCAGCCGATGCGCAGCCGCGTGCCGCAATTCAGATCCTCGAAGGCGCGCACGTCTTCGTTCAGCGCGGAGGTGGGGATCAACGAGTCGTGCACCAGACGCAATTCGGTCTCGAAACCGGTGGCGATCTGCCGCATGCGCGATTCGAGTTGCCGGGCCGCGGCGAGCAGCCAGCGGCCTTCCTTCAGCAGTTCTTCCCCGGCAGGGGTGAGCGTGACGCGCGGCCCGTTGCGGGTGAAGAGCGCGAGCCCCAACTGCTCCTCGAGCTTGGCAACGGCATAGGAGATGGTGGAAGGCACCTTGTGCAGTCGTTCCGACGCACCGGCGAAGGAGCCGTGGCGGGCAATCGCATCCACCAGTTCGATGGCTTCTAGGGTGAGTTTCAACATCGTCGAAATTATCGATGGTGAACCCCGAAACCTTTCAACATGAAGCAGCTTGCGGGCTTCGATACTCCATCCATCGCATCACGCAAATGGTTGAAGACAAAGAGTTTTTCTTCTTCATCGGCAAGCGTGAATCCCATCGAACCCGCCAAGAAAAAGCAACATGATCGAAGTCCGCAAAGCCAACCATCGAGGCCACGCCAACCACGGCTGGCTGAACTCCCGCCACACCTTCTCGTTCGGCCACTACCGCGATCCGCGCCAGGTCGGCTTCTCGGACCTGCTGGTCATCAACGACGACCGCGTCGCACCGTCGCAGGGTTTCGGCACCCACGGCCATCGCGACATGGAGATCTTTTCGTATGTGCTTGAAGGCGCGCTGGCGCACAAGGACTCGATGGGCACCGGCTCGGTCATCCGCCCCGGCGACGTGCAGCTGATGAGCGCCGGCACCGGCGTGCAGCACAGCGAGTTCAACCATTCCGAGGACGAGCAGGTGCACTTCCTGCAGATCTGGATCGTGCCGAGCGAACGCGGTGCGGTGCCGCGCTACCAACAGAAGCGCTTCGATGATGCCGAGAAGCGCGGCGGCCTGCGCCTGATCATCTCGCCCGATGGCGCGGACGATTCGCTCTCGGTACGGCAGGACGCCCGTGTGTATGCAGGCCTCTTCGACGGCAATGAATCCGCCGAACTCGATGTCGGACCCGATCGCCATGTCTATGTGCATGTGGCGCGCGGCAGTGTCGAAGTGAGCGGCGAGCGTCTTTCCGAAGGCGACGGCGCCCGCGTCCGCAATGCCGGCAAGCTGCGCCTCGACAAGGGCGATCAGGCCGAAGTGCTGGTCTTCGACCTGAGGCCGCGCGAGCTGCCCGCTCTCTGAATTGTCTGATCCGTCATATCCATTCAGTATCTTTTCCAACCCTCTCAACCAACCGATTCAACGAGGAGATTCACCATGACCAACGCAAATACCGCCAAGCCCGTCGCCAAAGCCGTTCCCGGCGCCACGCTGCTCAACCCGCAGGACCACACGCTGGTGATGATCGACTTCCAGTCGCAGATGGCCTTTGCCACGCATTCGATCGACGCGGTTACGTTGCGCAACAACGCGAGCCTCGTGGCGAGCGCTGCTGCCGGCTTCGGTGTCTCGACCGTGCTCACGACCGTGGCCGAGAAGAGCTTCAGCGGTCCGATGTTCGATGAAGTCACTTCGCCGTTCCCCGGCCAGGCGCTGCTCGACCGGACCTCGATGAACACCTGGGAAGACGAGGCAGTGATCAAGCGCATCAACGAGATCGGCAAGCCGCGCATCGTGCTCGCCGGCCTGTGGACCAGCGTGTGCATCGTCGGTCCGGCACTCTCGGCGCTGGACCAGGGCTTCGAGGTCTACGTGATCGCCGATGCTTGCGGCGATGTGTCGGCCGAAGCACACAACCGCGCGATGGAACG
This sequence comes from Variovorax sp., assembly GCA_017744935.1. Taxonomy (GTDB): domain Bacteria; phylum Pseudomonadota; class Gammaproteobacteria; order Burkholderiales; family Burkholderiaceae_C; genus Variovorax. Next base: position 89,864 of record JAGIAI010000037.1, on the reverse strand, counting down.
CATGGTGCAGGCCGGTGCGCGCCCGATGACTTCGCTGCAATACTTGCTGGAACTTCAGCGCGACTGGGCCCGTGCCGAGACCTACGACCTGACGACCGGCATCGCGAAGAAGGTCGGTGGCGCGTACGGCATCGGCATCAACTACGCAAAGAGCATGTTCGGCGCGCACGAAGGCTGATCAACACACACGCGAGAGAGAGCGAATGACACAGCCCGGCACCCCGGATCTGATTCTTTACAACGGCCGCTTCACCACGCTGGATCGCGCCAACCCCACGGCGAGCGCCGTGGCCATCGCCGAAGGGCGGTTCATCCAGGTGGGCGGCGATCGCGAGGTGCTGGCGCTGGCCGGGCCGCAGACGCGGCGCATCGACCTCGGTGGCCGCAGCGTGCTGCCAGGGTTGATCGACAACCACCTGCACATCATTAGAGGTGGCCTCAACTTCAACCTGGAATTGCGTTGGGACGGCGTGCGCAGCCTCGCGGATGCGATGGAGATGCTCAGGCAGCAAGTCGCCATCACGCCCGCTCCGCAATGGGTGCGCGTGGTGGGCGGCTTCACCGAGCACCAGTTCGCCGAGAAGCGGCTGCCGACCATCGAGGAACTCAACGCCGTTGCGCCGGACACGCCGGTGTTCATCCTGCACCTGTACGACCGCGCGCTGCTCAATGGCGCTGCGCTGCGGGCGGTGGGCTACACCAAGGACACGCCCGCGCCACCTGGCAGCGAGATCGTGCGCGACGCGTCAGGCCAGCCGACCGGGCTGCTGCTGGCCAAGCCGAACGCGGCCATCCTCTACGCGACGCTCGCGAAGGGGCCGAAGCTGCCGCACGAGTACCAGGTCAACTCGACACGCCACTTCATGCGCGAGCTCAACCGCCTCGGCGTGACCGGCGCGATCGATGCCGGCGGCGGCTTCCAGAACTACCCGGATGACTATGCGGTGATCCAGGAGCTGGCAGATGCAGGCCAGCTCACCATCCGCCTCGCCTACAACCTCTTCACGCAGAAACCCAAGCAGGAGAAGGACGACTTCCTGAAGTGGACCGCAAGCTCCCAGTACAAGCAGGGCACCGACTACTTCCGCCACAACGGCGCGGGCGAGATGCTGGTCTTCTCCGCCGCCGACTTCGAGGACTTCCGCCAGCCGCGTCCCGAGATGGGGCCGGAGATGGAAGGCGACCTGGAAGAGGTAGTGCGCATCCTTGCGCAGAACCGCTGGCCGTGGCGCATGCATGCGACCTACGACGAGACGATCACGCGCGCGCTCGACGTGTTCGAGAAGGTCAATCGCGACACGCCGCTCGCGGGCCTCAACTGGTTCTTCGACCATGCCGAGACGATCTCGGAGAAGTCGATCGAGCGCGTTGCGGCACTCGGCGGCGGCGTGGCGGTGCAGCACCGCATGGCCTATCAGGGCGAGTACTTCGTCGAGCGCTACGGCCCCGGCGCGGCCGAGGCGACGCCGCCGGTCAAGCGCATGCTGGAGATGGGTGTGAAGGTTTCGGCCGGCACCGATGCGACGCGCGTGGCCTCGTACAACCCATGGGTGTCGCTGTCGTGGCTGATCACCGGCAAGACGGTGGGCGGGCTGCAGATCACCCCGCAGCGCAACCTGATCGATCGCGAGACCGCATTGCGCATGTGGACCGAGAAGGTCACCTGGTTCTCCAACGAGGAAGGGAGGAAGGGCCGCATCCAGGCGGGCCAGTTGGCGGACCTGACCGTGCCCGATCGCGACTTCTTCGCGTGCGCCGAATCGGAGATCGCGGACACGACCTCGCTGCTCACCATCGTCGGTGGGCGCGTGGTCTACGGCGCGGAAAGCTTCGCCGCGTTCGACGACGCACCGCCGCCGCCCGCGATGCCCGACTGGTCGCCTGTGCGCCGCTACGGCGGCTACGGTGCCTGGGGCGAGCGTGAAGGCGCGCCGATGCAAGCGGTGATGCGCAAGGCCGCTGCTGCGTGCGGCTGCGCGAGCAACTGCAACGTGCACGGCCACCAGCACGCAACCGCGTGGACGAGCAAGCTGCCGGTGTCGGATCTCAAGGGCTTCTGGGGCGCGCTGGGCTGCGCGTGCTGGGCGGTCTGACATGCAAGCGACGCTGCATGCCGCGCTCACATCGCCGTGGCTGTATTGGCTGGCGATGCTGTGCCTCTGCGCGGCGTACCTGCAAGGCGGCTTCGACAAGGCACGCGACTTCGCAGGCGCGGTGGCCGAAGTGAAGGAGCTCGGCCTCGCGCCCGCCGCCCCGATCGCCGCCGCGACCATCGTGCTGCAGGTCGGTGCTTCAGCGCTGGTGCTGACGGGCTGGTATCGCTGGCTCGGCGCGCTTGCGCTGGCCGGCTTTACGGTGCTCGCGGGCTTTCTGGCCGACCGCTTCTGGCGGGGGCCGAAGTCGCAGCGACTGCACAAGGCCAATGCGTTCTTTGAACACTGGGGACTGGTCGGCGGTCTGCTGCTGATCGCCTGGATCGACCTGGGAGGCTCTCATGGCGGATGAATCGCCACGCGCTGCGGCTGCGCCCGCAGTGCCTTCGACTGGCACCGGCAGCTTCGCGCCGCTTCGGCTGCCGGTGTTCGCGGTGCTCTGGGCCGCGACTGTTATCGGCAACATCGGCAGCTTCATGCGCGACGTCGCGAGCGCGTGGATGGTGACGGAGCTGTCCACGAGCGCCACAGCGGTTGCGCTGGTGCAGACGGCCGCGACCTTGCCGATCTTCCTGCTCGCGATTCCGGCCGGCGTGCTGTCGGACATCCTCGACCGGCGGCGCTTTCTCATCGGCGTGCAGATCCTGCTGGGGGCGGTGAGCATCGCGCTGCTGGTGATGGCACGCACGCACACGCTGACGGTGGAAGCGCTCATCGGGCTCACCTTCGTCGGGGGTATCGGTGCGGCGCTGATGGGGCCGACCTGGCAGTCCATCGTGCCGGAGCTGGTGCCGCGCGCCGATCTCAAGAACGCGGTGGCGCTGAACTCGCTGGGCATCAACATCGCGCGCGCCATCGGGCCTGCGACCGGCGGCCTGCTGCTGGCGGCGTTCGGTGCTGCGCTGGTCTATGGCGTGGATGTGCTGAGCTACGTGATCGTCATTGCGGCGCTGGTGTGGTGGCGTCGTCCGCCGGCCGAATCGAAGGGACTCGACGAGCAGTTCTTCGGCGCATTCCGTGCGGGTCTTCGTTACGCGCGCTCAAGCCGCGAACTGCACCGTGTGCTGTTGCGTGCAGCGGTGTTCTTCCTGTTCGCAAGCTCGGTATGGGCGCTGCTCCCGCTGGTGGCGCGCGGCATGCTGGGCGGCACCGCAGGCTTCTACGGCGTCCTGCTGGGCGCCGTCGGTGGCGGTGCGATCCTGGGCGCGGTGCTGCTGCCGAAGATGCGTCAATGGCTCGACGCGGATGGACTGGTGCTCACCGCGTCGCTGCTGACCGCGGGCGTGATGGCGGCCCTGGCCATCGCGCCCCCGCAATGGGCGGCCGTGGTGCTGATGGTGGTGCTGGGCGTGGGCTGGATCATCGCGCTCACCACCCTCAACGGCGTGGCGCAGGCGGTGCTGCCCAACTGGGTGCGCGGGCGGGGGCTGGCGATTTACCTGACAGTGTTCAACGGCGCGATGGCGGCGGGCAGCCTCGGCTGGGGCCTGGTGGCGCATCCCGTCGGTATCGCGGGCGCACTGCTCATTGGTGCGGGCGGTCTTGCAGTGGTCGCGTTGATCTTCCACCGCGTGAAGCTGCCCACGGGCGAAGCCGATCTGCAGCCTTCCAACCACTGGCCGGAGCCGATGCTGGCCGAGCCGGTCGGCGGGGACCGCGGGCCGGTGATGGTGCAGATCGAATACCGCGTTCACAAGGCCGATCTGCCGGCCTTTCTGGAGGCGATGCAGCGTCTCTCGCTGGAGCGTCGTCGGGATGGCGCCTACGCGTGGGGCGTCGCCGAGCACACCGGCGAGCCGGAGCGTGTCATCGAGTGGTTCCTGGTGGAGTCATGGGCCGAGCACATGCGCCAGCACCAGCGCGTTTCCAAGGCGGATGCCGACCTGCAGGCCGAAGCGCTGCGCTTCCACATCGGGCCGGAGCGGCCGGTAGTGCATCACTTCCTTGCGCTGGATCAGAGCGCGGTGCAGGTGGGCTAGCGTGACCCGGCGCGGAGGGCTTCGGCCCACCGCGCCACGTCGTCGAGCACTTGCTTCAGCACCGCTTCGTCGTCGCGGCCCGAGCGCTTCGGAACGTGGAAGGAGTGGTCGGCGTGATCGATGGTCACCAGCGTGGCGCGCGCACCGAGACTGGCGACGACGGGACGCAGCTTGTCGAGTTCGGCGAGCTTGTCCTGCGTGCCCTGCATGAAGAGCATCGGAATCTGCACTTTCGACAGATGCTCCGCGCGCGATGTCGATGGTGTTCCCGCCGGATGCAGCGGAAAGCCGAGGAACACGAGGCCTGCAACGTGCGGCAGCGGCTCGATCGCCTGCGCCTGCGAGGTCATGCGCGCACCGAAAGACTTCCCGCCGGCCAGCAGCATGAGCGAGCCGAATTCGTGCGCGGCGCAGGCAACCGCCGCGCGGACCGCAGCGTGTGCCACCGGCGGCGTGTCCGGCCGTTTGCTGCCGCGCTCCATGTAGGGGAACTGGTAGCGCAGCGTTGCGATGCGGCGTTCCACGAGCCCGTCAGCCACGGCCGCCATGAAGGCGTGTTCCATGCCCGCGCCTGCGCCGTGCGCGAACACATAGCAGGCCAGAGGATCGGCGGGCGCCTGGAGGATGGCCGAGACGGTGGTGTCGTCGCTGACTTGAATGGAGAGCTTCTTCATGTCGCCGGGCACTCTACATCCGATCGGCCGCGTGCAACAGAGCTTGGCTTTCGCGTGCGATTGCCTTCATGATGCCGACTCGAAGAATTCGATGGAGGAGCGTTCCGCCATGTTCTTGTTGTCGAGGCTTTGGGGACGTGCGTGCGCCGCGCTGCTTTTGCTGTGGGCGCTGCCGCTTTACGCGCAGGCTCCGGTGCAGCCCGAGGCGCTGCATTCGAGCCCCGCCCCGCTGGTGGTGATGAACCGGACCATCATGACCTTCCGCGTGCCCTTCATGGGGTTCGAACCCGTGGACCGGGCGCGGGAAGCCCATGAACGCATCGATGACCTGCTCGCCCGACAGGGACCTGCAACTGTCACCACGCAAGAGATCCCGCAGGGCATCCTGGTGAAGATCGACGATGCGCTCGCGTTCGGCGTGACCGCGGGCGACGTCAACACACTGCACAACGACACGCTGGAGAGCACGGCGACGCGTGCGGCCGATGCGCTGCGCGGCGCCATCAACGAGACGCGGGAGTCACGCGACACCCGAAGCCTGCTGAAGTCCGTCGGCATGGCGGTCGCGCTCACGCTCGGCTACCTCGCGCTGCTTTCGGTGCTCGCCCTGGCACGGCGGCGCATCGGCTACCGCCTGGCCAACATCGCGAAGGCGAAGACCGAGCAACTGCATCTGCACGGCGTTCAGCTGATCGAAGGAGACTGGGCGCTCGACCTCGTCCGCCGCCTGACGGCGTTCCTGTTCTGGGTGCTCGCACTGCTGCTCACCTACGAGTGGACCGGTCGGGTGCTGGAGCTCTTTCCGTACACACGGCCATGGGGCGAGCGGATCAACGGCTTCCTCGTCGAGACCGCCGCGAAGATCTTCGGCGGGATCGCCGGCGCGATACCTGAACTGCTGATTGCCGTGGTCATCTTCGTGCTCGCGCGTTTCGTCGTCGGGGTGCTGAACCGCTTCTTCGACCGCGTGGCGAGCGGGCGTATCGACTTCGGGTGGGTCGACGCCGAGACCGCGCGGCCGACGCGCAGGCTGCTGACGCTCCTGGTCTGGCTGCTTGCGCTCGTGATGGCTTATCCGTACCTGCCGGGCGCCAACACCGATGCGTTCAAGGGGCTGTCGGTGCTGGTCGGTCTGATGGTGTCCATCGGCGGCGCGAGCGTAGTCGGGCAGATGCTGAGCGGCACAATCCTCACCTACACACGCACCTTCCGCGTCGGCGAATACGTGCGCATCGGCGATCACGAAGGCACGGTCGTCGAACTCGGGATGTATCGCACGCGTCTTCGCACCGGCAACGGCGAAGAGCTCACGCTGCCCAACGCCATGGTGCTGGAGACGCCCACCAAGAACTTCTCGCGCAACACTGCGGGTCCGCGCATCGTGGTGCTCGACACCAGCGTGACCATCGGCTATGACACGCCATGGCGGCAGGTCCATGAAATGCTCAGGGAGGCCGCGCGCCGCACGAAGGGTGTTCTCGCCGAGCCCGTGCCGCAGGTCTACCAGACCGCGCTCTCGGACTTCTATGTCGAGTACCGCCTGGTGATGCACGGCATGCTGGAAGAGGATCGCCCCCGAATCGAACTGCGTGGCCGGCTGCACCAGAACGTCCAGGATGTGTTCAACGAGAACGATGTCCAGATCATGTCGCCGCACTACCTCGGCGATCCTCCGGAGGCAAAGGTCGTACCTCAGTCGCGCTGGTTCGAGGCGCCCGCGAAACGCGAATAGGAGCTTGAATTGCAAACTCTCGAAATCCCGGGTGGCGGCGCGATGCCCGCGCTCGGCCTTGGCACCTGGCACATGGGCGAATCAGCCGGGCGTCGCGCCAGCGAAGTGACGGCAGTGCGTGCCGCCATCGAAATGGGCCTACAGACTCTTTGACACCGCCGAGATGTACGGCGAGGGCGGTGCGGAAGAAGTCGTCGGGCAGGCCGTGGCCGAAGCACTGCGCGCCGGCGACGTGAAGCGCGAGGAGCTGTTCGTCGTCAGCAAGGTCTATCCGCACAATGCGAGCCGGCGAGGTACGCCGGCCGCTTGCGCACGCAGTCTTTCGCGGCTGGGGCTCGATTGCATCGACCTCTATCTGCTGCATTGGCGCGGCGAACATCCACTGGCCGAGACATGCGACGCGATGCGCGCGCTTGTCGCCGCGGGGCACATCCGCCATTGGGGCGTCAGCAATTTCGATGTCGACGACATGGAAGAGCTGGAAGCAACCGATGGTGGCTGCGCGGCCAACCAGGTCTACTTCTCGTTGGGCGAGCGTGGCGCGGAGTTCAGTCTGCTTCCGTGGCAGCGTGAACGTGGCATGCCATTGATGGCCTACAGCCCTATCGACCAGGGTGCTCTGGCGGCGGACGAGGCGCTGGGCAACCTGGCGCAGCAGTTTGGCGTCACCACGGCGCAACTGGCGCTGGCCTGGGCCATCTCCCGGTCGGGTGTCGTTGCGATTCCGAAGGCTGTGCGCGAGAACCATCTGCGCGAAAACATCGCGGCGGCGGACCTCGTGTTGAGCGCTGAAACGCTCGCCGAGATCGACCGCCTGCATCCACCGCCGCGGCGCAAGAGGCCGCTGGCGATGATCTGATCAGTGGGCTTCTGCCTGCTTGGCCGCGGCAATCATTGCGGCCTCGTCGTGCTTCGCGCCGTTGAGGAAGAGATTGAGTGCGACTGCGGCCACGGATGCCAGCAGGATGCCCGACTCCACCAGCGAGTGGATCGCATGCGGCATCCACTGCTTGAAGTTGGGCGCGATGAGCGGAATCATGCCGATGCCGATCGACACCGCGACGATCATCGCGTTGTGCCGGTTGGTCTTGAAGTCCACGCCCGAGAGGATGCGGATGCCGGTCGCGGCGACCATGCCGAACATCACGAGGCCCGCGCCGCCGAGCACCACGGTCGGCAGTGATTCGACCAGCGCCGCCATCTTTGGCAGCAGGCCGAGCACGATCAGGATCACGCCGCCGGCTACGCAGACGAAGCGGCTCTTGATGCCGGTGACTGCGACGAGGCCCACGTTCTGCGAGAAGCTGGTGTAGGGGAAGGTGTTGAACACGCCGCCGATCAGCGTGCCGAGACCGTCGGTGCGCAGGCCGCGTGCGAGGTCTTCCTGCGAGATCTTGCGGTCGGTCATCTCGCCGAGCGCGAGGAACATGCCGGTGGATTCGATCATCACCACGATCATGATCAGCGACATCGTGAGGATGAGGATCGGGTCGAACTTCGGCATGCCGAAGTGGAAGGGCAGCACGATGTCGACCCAGGGCGCATTGACGACCTTTTCGAAGGTCATGAAGCCGAAGAGCGTGGCGACCACGGCGCCGATCACGATGCCGAGCAGCACCGAGATGTTGGCGACGAAGCCCTTGGCGTACTTCACGATCAGCAGGATCGACACCAGCACCAGTGCCGCGATGGCGAGGCCGCCCAAGTCGGCGTACTTGGGGTTGGGCACCGAAGGCACGATCGACAGGCCCTTGGGCATCGGTGGGACTGCGGAGCCGGGCGAGGTCACGTCCGCGAGCCACTTGGCGTAGACCGGATCGACGATGGCCGGCGCCGTCGGGCCGACCGGGTTGCCGAAGATCCAGTTGATGCCGACGCGCATCAGGCTGATGCCGATGACCGCGATGATGGTGCCGGTGACCACCGGCGGGAAGAAGCGCAGCATGCGCGAGACCATTGGCGCGATGACGATCGAGATCACCCCTGCGCCGATGATCGAGCCGAAGAGCAGTTGCGCGCCGGACTGGCCCGGGTTGGCGTTGGCGATGGCGACCATCGGTGCGACGGAGGCGAACGTCACGCCCATCATCACCGGCAGCTTGATGCCGAACCACTGCGTCGCGCCGAGCGACTGGATCAGCGTCGCGATGCCGCAGCAGAAGAGGTCGGCGGAAATCAGCAGTGCGACTTCCTGCGGGCTGAGCTTGAGTGCACGACCGACGATGAGCGGCACGGCCACGGCGCCGGCGTACATCACCAGCACGTGTTGCAGCCCGAGGGCGGTGACTTTGCCCAGCGGCAATCGCTGGTCGACGGGGTGAACGGAGGCGGCAGCCGTCATTTCGAGTTCTCCTGGAGCGGCATGAGAGTGACAGGGGCTTGCAGGACGCGTGCGCAAAGAAGCGTTCACGAGTCTGTACTCCAAACTGTATACAGTTGAGCCGGCCGACTGTATGGCGGAAAACCCGGGTGCCATTGCTGTTTCTCATCGATACAGGTGGCCGATCCTGACCAGGCAGGTCAGGCGCATACTGGCTCGACATCGCCGCGGCCACGCGGTGTGCGGCCGTGTGTCTGCAGGAGTCCGCCATGCTCGAATCTCTGCGTACCGATCCCACCTTCCACCCCTCGCCGAAGCTCGCGATGGAGGCCGAGCCTGAACGCATCGCCTACACGGCGTTGCTTTCGCCCGATGCCTCGCGGCCGGATGCGATCGCGGTGGTGGATGTCGATCCGGCTTCTTCCAGCTATGGCACAGTGCTGTACCGCCTGGACATGCCGAACAAGGGCGACGAGTTCCATCATTTCGGCTGGAACGCCTGCAGCTCGGCGCTGTCGCCGATGTCGGGGCATGCGTTCCTCAAGCGCCGCTACCTCATCATTCCGGGCATTCGCTCGTCGCGGATCTACGTGGTCGACACGCAGCCGGACCCGAAGAAGCCGACCATCAGCCGCGTGATCGAGCCCGAGGAGGTGATCCGCAAGACCGGCTATTCGCGCCCGCACACGGTGCACTGCGGACCGGAGGGCCTCTATATCAGTACGCTCGGCGGCGCCGGAGACGGCACGCAGGGGCCGCCCGGGGTTTTCCTCATGGACTGCGAGAGCTTCGAAGTCCTCGGCCAATGGGAGATCGAACGCGGTCCCCAGAAGCTGCACTACGACTTTTGGTGGAACCTGCCGCGCGATTACATGGTGTCGAGCGAATGGGGCCTGCCGCCGCAGTTCGAAAACGGCATCGTGGCCGAGGACCTGCTGGGCAATCGCTACGGACACCAGTTGCACTTCTGGGACCTGCGCGGACGCCGGCATGTGCAGACCATCGACCTCGGCGCGAATCACCAGATGGCACTGGAAGTGCGCCCCGCGCACGATCCGACGCGCGAATACGGCTTCGTCGGGGTGGTGGTGGACACGACCAACCTCGAAGGCTCGATCTGGACCTGGTGGCGAGAAGGTGGCCAGTTCCATGCGAAGAAGACGGCGGTGATCCCGCCCGAGCCAGCGGACGCGTCGGTGCTTCCGGCGCTGCTGAAGGGCTTTGGCGCGGTGCCACCGCTGATCAGCGACATCGATCTTTCGATGGACGATCGCTTCCTCTACGTGGCCTGCTGGGGCACGGGCGAGCTGCGTCAATACGACGTGACGGACCCGCACAACCTCAAGCTCGCCGGCAGCGTGCGCATTGGCGGCATCGCGAAGCACACGCCGCACCCCAACGGATCGAGTTTCGGTGGCGGCCCGCAAATGACCGAGATCAGCCGTGACGGCAAGCGGGTGTACTTCACCAACTCGCTCTACAGCCGCTGGGATGCGCAGTTCTATCCCGACGGCATTCCGGGGCGGATGGTGATGTGCAACGTCGGAGCGAATGGCGGCATCGAGCTGGACAGCAAGTTCGTCGTCGACTTCGGCGCCGACTACGGCTCGCACCAGGTTCGCCTGCAGGGCGGCGACTGCTCGACCGATTCGTTCTGCTACCCGTCGGCCTGACGCAGTGGACGCCGTCACCACCGCTTCGCTCTGGGCCGGCGTCGTGGCGGTCGGGGTCTTTCATGGCCTGAATCCGGCCATGGGCTGGCCTCTCGCCGTGGCCAACGGACTGGGAGAAAAGCGCGACACCGCGGTCTTCGCGACGTGGCTGCCGCTCGGGGCGGGCCATCTGCTCGCTATGGCGCTGGTACTCGTGCCCTTCGCGACGCTTGCTTGGATGTTGCGATGGAACCAGGAGCTACGCGTCGGCGCGGGTCTGCTGGTGCTCTCGTTCGGCGTGTGGCGGCTGGCACGGCGGCATCACCACCGCTGGCTGAATCGCGTGCGGCCGACGCAACTGGCACTGTGGTCTTTTCTGATGGCAACCGCGCATGGGGCCGCCTTGATGCTGCTGCCCATTCTCATGGGCCTTTGCGAGACGCCGCCAGCCGTGCCTGCCGGCTTGCCCGGTCATGCCACGGTCATGGAACTGATGCGCTCCAGCATCGGGATCGCCGTGACTGTTTCGCTGGTGCACACGGCGGCGATGATCGGAGCCGGGCTGGGCGCGGCGTGGATCGTCTACCGCTACCTGGGCCTTCGCGCGTTGCGCGGCGCGTGGGTCGACCTCGACTTCGCGTGGGCGCTCGGCCTCATCGCTGCGGGCCTTGCGGGCATCGCGACCGCATTGATCCGCTAGGCCCCAGAAGCAGAAAAGCCCCCGAAGGGGCCTTTCTTGCTTCGTTCATCTCAGGCTGCGTGTGCCTTCGAGGACTTCTTGTGTGCCGTCTTGTGCGACGACGTCTTGTGCTTCTTGGTCTTGGCGGCCGGCGCGGCGCCGGGTTCGGCCGGAGCCTGGGCGAAGGAGGAACCAGCGGCCAGTGCGAAGCCTGCAGCGAGAAGAGCGATGAGAGTGCGTTTCATGAAAGATCGGTGTTGTGACGGTTTTTGAGATTGGCCAACTCGGAAATCCGGGTTGGTCAAAGCGTTCAACGCGCCACCTCGAAGTCGGATGACACGTTGCAGAATCTCTTGCATGAAATCCAAAAGTCTCGTCGCGGTTGTTTTGGTTCTGCTGGTTGGCGCCGCGGCGTACTGGTATTGGTCACCGTTTCTGGCCTTGCGCCAAATCCAGACCGCGGCTCGCAACGGTGACGCTGAAGAATTCAACCGACACGTCGACTACCCGAGGTTGCGCGAAAGCCTGAAGGACCAGTTCTCGGCGTTGGTCGCGCAGAAGCTCGGCACGCAGGATTCGGGCAATCCGCTTGCGGCGCTCGGCAGCATGATCGGATTGGGCCTGGTCAACCAGCTCGTGGATGTGATGGTGCGGCCGGAAACGGTCATGGCTGCAATGAGCCACGGGAGGCTCGCCCAACCCGCGCCTGCGCCAACAAACCCGGCGCCGATGCCTGCTCCCGCTCCAGGGCAGGCTGCGCCGGAGAATTCGCCACCGCCAGCCGAGGGCGCTCAGGCGAACGACAAGCCCCGCTGGATCATCGACCGACAAGGCGCCAGCCGCATCACGGCCTTCGCGGTCGACCCGGCGACGCCCGAGGAGCCCAATTCAGAGCGCCTCGGACTGGTGTTCGAGCGCAGCGGCTTTGTTGACTGGAAGCTGACTGAAATCAGGATGCCGGCCTCGGCATTCAAGAAATAGCGGGCTTCGCGACATCATGGCCGACACCACCAGCGTCATGGTCCCCAAGAGGAGTGGGCGCGGCTGGCGCATCGCCGGCATCGTGCTGGCGGTCATCGTCGTGTTGCTGGTGGCCGCGGCCATCGGGCTTCGCATGGCCTTTCCACCGGCGCGTATCTCCGCGCTACTGGCCGAGCAGGTCACGGCTACGACGGGCCGCGCATTCCGCATCGACGGTGATCTGTCGATCCGCCTGCTGCCGACGATCGCAGTGCGCGCGGACAACGTCGCGCTTGCCAACGCGGAGTGGGGTTCGCAGCCGGACATGTTCCGCTTCAAGCGCGCGGCGTTCGATGTGTCGCTCAGGGATCTGCTCGATCGCAAGATCCGCATCCTCAGCATCGAGGTGGATGGCGCCGACGTGCTGCTCGAAACGGATGGAGCCGGTCGCTACAACTGGCAGATGGCGCCGCGCGCGCCATCCACCGGCAAGACGGCTGTGCCGCCGCTTGCGCTCGACCGGCTCGTGCTTTCGCAGGTGCACATCGGCTATCGCAATGCGGGCAAGGGAACATTGGACGAGATCGACATCGAGTCACTCAGCCTGGAGGGGCAGGGTGATCGCGACCGCCTGAGCGCCGCCTTCAAGCTCGGGTCGCAACAGTGGACGGCGGAAGGCGACGTCGGCCGTCCGGCAACCCTCTTGTCGGGCACGGACGAATGGCCGTTCAACCTGCGCTTCGCGACTGGTGGTGCCCTCATGACCGCAAAGGGGGGCATGGGCGTCGGCCCGCGCACCGGAATGCTGTCGGCCCAACTGACGGTGCGTGCCGACAACGCCCAGGCGCTGTCGCAGCTGTCGAAGGTGGTGGCTGCACTGCCGATGCCTGTCGAGGCCAGCGCCAATCTTCAGCGCAATGGCGACGAATGGCGTTTCGACGCGCTGAAGCTGTCGCTCGCCGGACAACTCCTCAATGGGCGGGTCACGTGGATGGCCAAGCAGCCGACACCGAGCGTGGACGTCGACCTTTCGAGCGCGGAGGTGGACCTGGGCAAATGGGGCGTGGGTCGATCTGCAGGCAAGCCGGTATCTGCGGAATCGGGGCCGCGCAAGCCGCTCTTCGGCGATGCGCCGGTGATCACGTTCGAATCGTTGCCGGTGTTTCCGCTGCGCGTTGCGCTGGGCGTCGATCGACTCACGGTGCCGGGGCTGCCGCTGCTGTCGGGCGTGAGGGCACATGCGGTGTCCGACAAGGGACGTTTGACGATCGAGCCAGTTTCCTTCGGAGTGGCCGGCGGGGACGTGAAGGGCAGCCTGGCGATCGCATTGAGCAAGGGGACCGCGCCGCGGACCGAAGTTCAGCTGACCGCCAGGTCGCTGTCGGTCGACGCCCTCGACGGGATGTGGGGCGGAGGCAAGCAGTTCAAGGGCGGCCGCGCGAGCCTCGCCGCGAAGCTGTCGATGACCGGCCGTACGCCGCGCAGCATGGCCGCTTCATCGAACGGCGATGTGCAGTTCTCGGTGCGGGATGTGGCGCTGACCGGCCGGGCCGCGACGCTCGACCGGGACGTCGTCGCGCGCCTTGTCGACGTGCTGTTGCCCAAGCAGGCTTCGCGCGACGACCTCGTCGTGCAGTGCGCGCTGGCGCGTCTGCCACTGCGCAATGGCGTCGCGCCGATCGACCGCTCCATCGCGATGGAGACCCGGCAGATCGCGGTCGCGGCGATCGGCCAGATCGATCTGGCGAAGCAGACGATCGAGCTCGAGTTCCGGCCGCGGGTGAAGAAGGGGCTGGACCTGAACCCGGGCAGCCTCGTACAGCTCATGCTGCTCAAGGGCCCGCTTGAGAGTCCCGAACTGAGCATCGACCCTAAGGGCACGGTGCGGCAGGCAGCAACCTATGGCGTGGCCGCAGCGACGGGCGGCCTGTCGCTGCTCGCGCCGGCGTTGCTTGGCGATGCCGGCGTCGCCACCGGTTGCGGACTGGAAGGCGGCGCTGCGAAGGGCGGCAAGACATCGCAGCCGGTAGGGCGCAAGTTCAAGCTGTTGCGCCCGTTTGAATCCATCCGCTGATCAGGCTGCCGGTCCGGCGCGCCGTTGGTCAACTGTAGATTCGCTTCGATCCGCGTCAAGTGCTCGGTCATGCTCGCAACGGCCGCTTCGACGTCCCCGCTTCGGCACAGCTGCAGGAAGTCCGAATGCTCGTCGGAGGAGCAGTGCGGATCGTTCTCCAGCGCCAGATAGTCGGCCGCCGTCGCACGGGCGACGAACAGGCGGACCACTTCGCTTTCGAGGATGCGCCGCACACCCAATACTTCGCGCGCCTCCTGCACGCTCGGCTTGCTCACAAAGGCGCCCTTGTCGGGAAGGATCGATCAGCTTGTCCTTTGACAACGTCAATAGCGCGGAGCGAATCTTGGTGCGGCTGACCGCGCGCCGCATGTCGTTGGGGGCGGTGTTTACCCGTGCTGCCAATCGCGAGGAGGGCTGGCAGGCTCAAGTTGTCGGAAGGAGAGGCCCGAAGAGAGCGAGCGGGTTTGTGGCTGCCGAATGACCAAAATTCGTGAATTTGTTCCCACCGGGAAAAACGTAAGAAGAAAGTTGAATGAGATCGCTTGTAACTTTATGTTTACATAGGCACAATGTATTACATGGACGCACGAAACATCTCCAAACCGCAGTGGACGAGCAACGGGCTTCTGGGGCTTCTCCGCGCAAGCCTGCCGCCCTCCGAGCGCGCGCGGGCCGTGGCTACCCATGTGAACGCCAATCCGCCGCCCGAGCGCCTGGACAACGATCAGATCGCCGAAGTGGCCAGCGCCTGGCGTGATCGCACTTCGTTTGGAGATCTCGGTGCCGAGTCGGTCGCCCAGGCGTTGGAGATGGTCGCCCGCCGCCGCGCTGAAAAGCAGAACCGCATCCAGGCGATGGGCAAGCGTCTGTCCGATCTGATGAGGCTGCCGTGAGCCGTCTGCACGTCCGCCGCGTCGCGCGCCGCTTGGAGCGAATCCGCAGGATGCGATGCCGGACTCTTCCGTCCCAGTTTGTTCAACACACTCCCAACGCCATGAAAACCCAGAACGAAGCGATCAGCGAAGGCTACAACGTCGATCTTTCAGGCCCCGGCAGGCCGATGGGCGCGCGGGGCAAGTACCCCCACTTCGAAGTGATCCCGCTCCTGACCGACATGGAAGCGGAACTGCTCAACACACTTGGCCTGATCCGCAAGCTGCTCACCGAAGGTGCGCCGAGCAAGGATGCACAGGAAGGCGTAGTGCTCGCGATCGACGGCCTCCTGTCCGTCGCCCGCGCCTGAGTCCGGCTTACGAATCGTCGAGGAACCGAAGATGAACACCTACCAGACCGCGAACCAGGCCGTTGGCGTTGCCCGCACCCTGAGCAAGAGTTCCGCCTGCACGATCGTCGTCTACCAGGCCGGCGCCGGCAGATACGTCACCGCACGGCCCACCGATTCAGTCAGTGGGCTCGTCATCGGTGTCTATCGCAACGGGTATCTGCTGCCCAGCGGTCAGCGCGCCTGAACTGCACGACGAAGGCCTTCGGTCTTCAATCTTTGCCCGGCCGCGAAACCCGTCGCGGCCCGCGCGTCTCGGGGCACGATCAATACATCGCTCGTTGCCCAGCGGAGTACCCGCTCCGCCACATTTCCAAGAAAGAAATCCGCGATCGGTGAACGCCGGCGTCGCCCGACCACGAGAAGGTCCGCGCGCAGATATTCCTGCTGCACGATGGCCTGTCGCGCAGGATCGCCGTGGCCGATCGTGGACATCACGCGATTGCGCCGCGCATCGAACGAATCGGTGAGCCACAGGATGCGGTTGCGCGCGTATCGCAAGCACTCCTCTCTGTACGCACGAACCTGACGGGCAGATGCTTCAGCGGAGCGCAGCTTTGCTTCGTCCCGCGAGCTGATAGCGTGGAAGAGCTGGATGTCCGCACGGCTGTCGAGGTCACACGCGAAACGCACGAGTTGCTTCGAGTCGTCGCTGAAGTCCACCGCTATGAGGATCCTGTCGTACGACCTTGGCGCCGCCTGCCGCACCACGAGGATCGGGCAGCGCACGAGCCGCGCCAGTCGTTCGGCCGCGATGCCGCGGACGAATGCCAGGAGCCGGTTCTCGCGACCTTGCCCCACCACGACGAGGTCTGCGCATCGTGCTTCGTCTGCCACGCCCGCCAGTGTGTTGGCCGTCTGGCTGACGGTTCTCACTGTGTGCGGGAAGCGCGCATTCAGAGCGCCGGCGGACTGCGCCAGCAGGCTCGCCGCATCGGGTCTCGGCGGTTCGCCGTCCATCGACGCAACCATCAGCCTGAGCGTTGCGCCGTGCTCGACCGCTAGCCTGGCCGCACGCTCAAGGGCGCGGCCCGCGTGGACGGAAAAATCAGTCACGGCGAGGATGGAGCGAATCCGTTCCGGCCTGCCGTGAAGGGTGTGATGAGGATCGGCGAACACGGGTTCGCCGGAATTCGTTGCATGCATTGACGCACTCCAGTCGCCGCGCGGAAGAAATGCCCGGCGGTCGATGGTTTGCGCAAGAAAGGGAGGGAAACGGACCGCCGGGCTCAGGAATCTGCTGCGACGAGCATTGAGCAAAGACGGACAGTCACGGTGTACATGCGGGCGAGTGTAGGCCGGGGCGATGCAGTCTCGTTCAATGACCGCACGCCACGTGCCGGATTGGGCCCCCGTCCGATCAGGACAGCAGGTCGCTGAGCGTTCGTGCGATCACCTTGGTCGCGCGGCGCAGGTCCTCGAGCACCACGCGCTCGTCGTTGCGCTTGGCATGCGATTCGAGCACGGTGCGCGGCCCTGCGCCGTAGATCACGCCAGGGATGCCCGCTTCGCCGTACAACCGCACGTCGGTGTAGAGCGGCGTGCCCATCGCCTTGATCGGCTCGCCGAAGATCGTCTCGCCGTGCTTCTGGATCGCATCGACCAGCGGCTTGTTGCCCGCCAGCGGCTTCATCGAATTGGCCAGCAGCATGCGCTTGATTTCGACCGTGATGCCGGGCATCTGCGCGGCGCTGTCGGCAATCACCTTGCGGATGTTGGCTTCGACTTCTACCGGGTTCTCTTCGGGAATCATCCGGCGGTCGAGCTTGAACACAACCTTGCCCGGGACCACGTTGGTGTTGGTGCCGCCTTCGATCAGGCCCACGTTGAGGTAGGGGTGCGTGATGCCCTCGACCTTCGACGTGACTTCCTGGTAGAGCTTGTTTTGCGCATAGAGCGCATTGAGGATGTTCACCGCACCCTGCAGCGCGTCGACACCAGTCGTCGGGATGGCGGCGTGCGCCATCTTGCCGTGCACCGTGACCTCCATCTGCAGGCAGCCGTTGTGGGCAGTGACCACTTCATAGCTGAAGCCTGCGGCGATCATCAGGTCGGGCTTCGTCAGGCCGTTCTTGAGCAGCCAGCCCGGGCCGAGGATGCCGCCGAATTCCTCGTCGTACGTGAAGTGCAGTTCGACACTGCCTTGCGTTGGCTTGGCGACCGCCTCGAGCGCACGCAGCGCGAAGGTGAAGCTCGCGAAGTCGCTCTTGCTGACCGCGGCGGCTCGCCCGTAGAGACTGCCGTCCTCGATCTCGCCGCCGTACGGGTCGTGCGTCCAGCCCTCGCCGGGCGGCACGACGTCGCCATGCGCATTCAGCGCGACAGTGCGCCCGCCGTTGCCGTACTTGCGGCGCACGATCAGGTTCGTGATGGACTCGAGACCGTAGTTCTTCACCTCCTGCTCGGGCACTGCATGCTTCTCGGCCTCGAAGCCGAAAGCCTTGATCAGTTCCGCTGTGCGTTCGGCATGCGGCGCGTTGTTGCCGGGCGGCGTGTCGGTGGGCACGCGCACCATTTCCTGCAGGAAGCGCACTTCCTCGTCGAAGTGGGCGTCGATCCAGGCGTCGAGCTTGTTGTAGTCGGTCATGGTCTTAGTGGGCTTGTTCGGTTGCGACATCGTCGAGCAGCAACTGGAAGGCTTGCACCGCCAGCTGCATGTCGTCGTTGGTGCTCGATTCGAGCGGGTTGTGGCTGATGCCGGAGTTGATGCCGCGCACGAAAAGCATCGCTTGCGGCATGACTTCGTGCAGCTTCATGGCGTCGTGACCCGCGCCGCTGGGCATGCGGAAGAGCGGCACGCCGAGCTGGTCGACTGCCTTCTCCCAGCGCTTCTGCCACTCGGGCGCGCTGGGCGCAGCGGCAGCGCGCATCGTCTCTTCGAGCGTGTAGCGCACGCCGCGCCGCTCGCAGATTTCCTTCAGTGCATCCAGCACATCGTTGGCCAGTGCATCGCGCTGCTCGTTGTTCGGCGCGCGCAGGTCCAGGCTGAACTTGCAGCGACCCGGCACGACATTGATCGAGCCGCTGGGCACTTCGAGCATGCCTACCGTGGCGACCGAATCGCCGTCCTTTGCGGCGCGCTTCTCGGCGAAGAGGATCAGCTCGGCGACTGCGGCTGCAGCGTCGCGGCGACGGTCCATCGGCGTGGTGCCGGCGTGGCTCGCCATGCCGATCACTTCGCCGACGTAGCGCACACTGCCATTGATCGAAGTGACGATGCCGAGCGGCAAGTCGAGCTCGGTCAGCACCGGCCCCTGCTCAATGTGCACTTCGACAAAACCGAGGTACTTCGACGGATCGCGCTGGAGCTTGGGGATGTCCTCGTCCTTCAGTCCTGCATTGCGGCGCGCCTCGCGCATGGTGATGCCGTCCGCGTCCTTCTGATCGAGCCAGGTGTTGTCGAAGTGGCCGATCAGCGCGCCGGAGCCCAGAAAGGTGGCCTTGTATCGCTGGCCTTCTTCTTCCGCGAACCCGACCACTTCGAAGCCGAAGGGCAGGCGGCGGTTCTGTCGCTTGAGTTCGCGCACGCAGGCCATCGGCACGAAGATGCCCAGCCGGCCGTCGTACTTGCCGCCATTGCGCACGGTGTCGTAGTGCGAGCCGGTCAGAAGTGTTTTTGCTCCCGGTGTCGCGCCCTCGTAGCGGCCCACCACGTTGCCGACAGCGTCGATCTCGACATGATCGAAACCGGCCTCGCGCATGTCCTGCGCGATCTGCTGCGCGCACGCGCGGTGGGCGTCGGTGAGGTAGGTGACGGTGAGCTGGCTCTTCTCGGCATAGCCCGGATCGGTGTGAACCGACAGCTTCTCCTGCCAGTCCCACACGTCGTTGCCGAGCACCGGGTCCGCATTGAACTTGTCGTCCAGCCGGATTTCGGCGATCCGATGGATGTTGCGCAGCGCCTCGCCGAGTTCGAAATCTGGATGGTTGTGTACCCGGCGCTCGAAGGTCTCGATGATCTCCTGCTTCAGGAGCCCGGTGCCGCGCGGACCGCGCACCGCGAGGATGAACGGAAAGCCGAACTTCGCGTTGTAATCGGCGTTGAGTTGCTGGATCTTCGCGAACTCCTCGGGCGTGCACTGCGTGAGGCCTGCCTTGTTCTGCTCGTTGGTCGATTCGGCCGTGAGACTCTTGGCCACCATGGCCTTGCCAGCCAACTCGGGGTGGGCACGGATCAATCCGAGCTGCTCTTCGCGCGATGCGCCGGTGACGGCCTGCACGAGCGCATGCTTCAGGTGCGCCAGCGAGCGGAAGGGCCGTGCCTTGGCGGCGCGCTCCGCGATCCATGGGGAGTGTTCATAGACGCCGTCCAGCAGCGCGATGAATTCGGCGCCCGAAGCGGCATTCAGTTGGTCGATGGTGAGGGCCATGTCGGTCTCCGTTCTAGGCTGCGGCGTACGGGTGCGTCGCCTTCCAATGTCTCGCGATGTCGACGCGGCGGCAGACCCACACGCGGTCGTGCGCAGCGATGTGATCCAGGAAGCGCTGCAGCGCGGTGATGCGCCCTGGCCGTCCGAGCAGGCGGCAGTGCATGCCGATGCTCATCATCTTCGGTGCCTCGTCGCCTTCGGCGTAGAGCGCGTCGAAGGTGTCCTTCATGTATTGGAAGAACGGGTCCGCATGTGAATAGCCCTGCGGCAGTGCGAAGCGCATGTCGTTGCAATCCAGCGTGTAGGGCACGATCAGTTGCGGCACCACCTCGCCGTTGGTCTTCTGCACCTTCATCCAGAAGGGAAGGTCGTCGCCGTAATAGTCGCTGTCGTATTCGAAGCCGCCGTAGTCGGCGACCAGCCGACGGGTGCGCGGACTGTCGCGGCCGGTGTACCAGCCGAGCGCGCGCTCGCCGGTGAGCTTTTCGATCGCTTCCATGCCCAGCCGCATGTGGTCGCGCTCGGTCGCTTCGTCGATGCCCTGGTAGTGGATCCAGCGCCAGCCGTGGCAGGCGATCTCGTGGCCCAGCTCCTTGAATGCGGTCGTGAGTTCTGGGTAGCGCTCCAGCGCCATGCCGACACCGAACACGGTGAGCGGCAGGTTGCGCTTCTCGAACTCGCGCAGGATGCGCCACACGCCGGCGCGCGAGCCGTATTCGTAGATGCCTTCCATGCTGATGTGGCGCTCCGGAAAGCTTGCCGGGTTGAACATCTCCGAGAGAAATTGCTCGGAACCCGCGTCGCCGTGCAGCACGCAGTTCTCGCCGCCTTCCTCGTAGTTCAGCACGAACTGCACGGCGATGCGTGCACGGCCGGGCCATTGGGCGTGAGGCGGATTGCGGCCGTAGCCGACGAGGTCGCGCGGATAGGGAAGGGTGGTGTCGTAGATGCTCATGGTGGATCGGATGGGATTCAGGCCAATGCCAGCGAGATGTCGTGCGTCGGGACCTTGCGGTCGAAGGTGAGGTTGGCCTCGACATGCTCGAGGTGCTCCGTCATGAGGCGAACTGCGCGTTCTTCGTCCTTGGCGGCGAGCGCCTTCACAATGTCGGCGTGTTCGTCGTTCGAATGCTCGGCCGCGCTGGCGCTCTGGTACATCAGCGTGATGAGCGCGCAGCGGGAGATCAACTCACCGAGGATCTGCGCCAGCACTGCATTGCCCATCAGTTCGGCCATGCGGACGTGGAAGTCGCCGAGCAACTCGGTGCGGCCCGAGATGTCTTCACCGGAGACCGCGGCCTTCTCGAGCGCCACATGCTCCTTTAGCGCCTTGATCTTGGCCGGCGTCACGCTGCGCACGAAGGCGCGCGTCATCTCGGCTTCGAGCATGCGGCGCACGGCAAAGACCTGTCTCGCTTCGTCGACTGCCGGTGCCGCCACGAAGGCGCCGCGCGCGGGTTCGAGCCGGATCAGCTTGTTCTGCGAGAGTTGGAAGAGCGCCTGTCGCACCAGCGTGCGCGAGACGCCGAAATGGTCTGCCAGTTTCTGCTCAGCCAGCTTGCTGCCCGGCTGGAGGCGGTGCTCCACAATGGCCTTGGTGAGTGCGTCGACGATGGCGCGGGTGGTGGTCGATTCCATGGTTTTTTCATGATAGACCGAAAGCCCGGAACTGTATACACTTTTGTCGACCGGAATTTCCCGAATGCACTGAAGGAGCGAATCCATGGGCTTGAGCACCCACGTACTGGACACGATGCACGGCACGCCCGCCGCCGGCATGGAGGTTGCGCTGTACACCACCGACGGCACGGGCGAAGACGCACGCGCCACGCTGGTGCGGCGCTTCACACTGAATGCGGATGGGCGCAGCGACGGCCCGCTCTATGACAACACCACGCTCAAGACGGGGACTTACCGCCTGGTATTCGACGTGGCCGGCTATTTCAAGGCGCGCGGCGTAACGCTGCCGGAGCCGAACTTCCTCAATCGCGTCGCGCTGGACTTCGGCGTCGCGCGGGCCGACCAGCACTATCACGTGCCTTTGCTCGTGAGCCCCTGGAGCTATTCGACGTACCGAGGCTCGTGAAGCGCGCTATAGCTGGCCTTCGCTGAGCGTATCGAGCTGGAAATGACCGTCCTCATCCCACAGCCACGTGTCCGTCCAGGTCACCTTGCCGAGCTTCGTCGGCGCAGGGAAGGGGGAGGCTTCGAGCACGGCCTTCTCGACTTCCGCGATGACCTCGGGTGCATGCGTCGGCGCGCGCATCCAGTGCATCGACATGACCTTTCCGCCACCGTCGAGTTCGACCTGAAGCGTACCGACCGCGTAGAGCATGGGCGGCAGCTTGCCTTCGTAGATGCGCGTCTTGTTGAGCTGGTAGATGTATCGCGCCGCGTCCTTGCGGTAGTCGCGTGCCGTGGGCGCATTCGACGGGGTGGGGCGGGGGCGATTGGTGTCGCCGCGCTCGGGTACCGCGTTGCTCAGTTGCCCAGGAACGGTGCCCGGTGCGGTCGGACTGGTGCCGCAACCGGCAAGCCAAAGGCTGGAGAGAAGCGCGCCTGCCAATGCGAGGCGGCGCGGCGTGAGCTGGAATTTCATTGGCGCGGTTATACCGTGGCGGGGAGCAGGCGCCGAAACCGGGGGTATCGCAGATGACGGGCGCGGTCGATGAACTCCTTGCGAGATTGAAGCGCGAGCCTGGAATCCTGGTGCGGGTCGAGTCCACACAGGGCTCGGCGCCGCGCGAGGCCGGCACATGGATGGCCGTCTGGGCCGATAGCCTGACGGCGACGATCGGCGGCGGGCAGCTCGAATTCCAGGCGACGGAGGAAGCGCGAGCGTGGCTCGCGGGCGGCCCGGCCATCGAAGGCATTCGTCGCTATCCGCTCGGACCAAGTCTCGGGCAGTGCTGCGGCGGCGTGGTTTTTCTTTCTTACCGACGTATCGCCATTTCGGACGCGAAGTCGCTGCAGAAGGAACTGCTCGCGCATCTCGAACCCGTCGCGCTGTTCGGTGGCGGCCACGTCGGATCGGCGCTGGCGCGGCTGCTTTCGACGCTGCCGTTCTCCGTGCGCTGGGTCGACAGCCGCGACGGCGTCTTCCCGGATGCGCTGCCCGCGCAGATCGAGACCGAATATTCGGATCCGGTGCAGCAGGCCGTCGCCGACTTGGCGCCCGGCTCGCGCGTGCTGATCATGAGCTTCAGCCACGCCGAGGATCTCGACATCGTGATCGCCTGCCTGAAGCGCCTGCGCGAGCGCAACGATCTGCCCTACATCGGCCTGATCGGCAGCAAGACCAAGTGGGCGACCTTCCGCCACCGACTCGAAGCGCGCGGCTTCACCTCGGACGAGATGGATCGCGTGACTTGCCCGATCGGCGTGCCAGGCGTCACCGGCAAGGAGCCGGAGGTCATCGCGGTGGCGGTGGCGGCACAGTTGTTGCAATCCCTGTATTCCGCGTGAGGGTGATCAGGGTTTTCCTGCACACATCCCCGTGCCTGAATCCGATGACTTTCTTCCAAAACTGTATACACTTCAGTTCACAAGCCGCAGCGGAGCGAGGAGCCAAAAGGTGCCTTTCGTTCGCGGCAATAACTCTGCTTACAGCGCCCGCAGTGGTGAGCAGGCCGGAACACCACGGCGTTCCCACACGCCGTAAGGGTTGAAGCCAAATGGAAAGCTATTACCTCGACTGGGCCAATCTCCTGCTGCGCTGGGTCCACGTCATCACCGCGATCGCCTGGATCGGCGCGTCGTTCTACTTCGTGATGCTGGACAACAGCCTCGAGAAGCCGCAGGACCAGGAATCCCTGGACAAAGGCGTCGGCGGCGAGCAGTGGGCTGTGCACGGGGGCGGCTTCTACAACATGCAGAAGTACGCGCTGGCGCCGAAGAAGCTGCCCGATCACCTGCACTGGTCGTACTGGGAGAGCTACTCGACCTGGCTGACCGGTTTCGCGCTTTTCACTGTTTCGTACCTGTGGAACGCCAGCACCTACCTCATCGACAAATCGAAGATGGACTGGCAGCCCGGTGCCGCCATCGCGGTGGCGCTTGCCTTCTTCGTCGTGTTCTGGATGGTGTACGACGGCATCTGCCAGATCTTTGGCCAACGCAAGAACGGCGACACCATCGTCGGTGTGCTGGTGGCGATCTTCATCGCATTCGCGGCTTGGCTCGCCTGCCACTGGTTCGCGGGTCGCGCGGCCTTCCTGCTGGTGGGCGCGATGATGGCCACGACCATGAGCGGCAACGTCTTCTTCTGGATCATCCCGGGCCAGCGCAAGAACGTCGCGGCGCTGCGTGAGGGCAAACCGGTCGATCCGATCCATGGCGCCCGCGGCAAGCAGCGCAGCGTGCACAACACCTACTTCACGCTGCCGGTGCTGTTCGCGATGCTGAGCAACCACTACAGCTTCACGTACACGAGCAAATACAACTGGATCGTGCTGCTGCTGATCATGCTCGGCGGCGCGGCGATCCGTCAGTTCTTCGTGGTGCGCCATCGCTTCAAGCTGGGCAATGCGCGCAACCCGCTGCCATATGCCCTCTTCGGCATCGCGGTGCTGGGTCTCACCATCGTCTGGATGAGGCCCGAGCCCGCCGCTGAACCCGCACCCGGCGCCGCCGCGCAGAAGGTCTCGTTCGGCGAAGTGCAGAAGGTGCTCGAACAGCGCTGCTACATGTGCCACGGGGCGCAGGTGCAGATGAAGAACGTGCGACTCGATGCGCCCGACCAGGTGGCCGCACATGCGCAGGCGGTGTACCAGCAAGTGGTTGTCACCAAGATCATGCCGATGAACAACGCCACCGGCATCACCGACGCAGAGCGCGCTCTGATCGCGAAGTGGTTCGAAGGCGGCGCAAGTACCAAGTAACGCCCCAGGCCGCGCGTTTGCGGCGGGATACTGGGGGCCGACAAGGAGACAAGGGGAAATCATGAACCCGCTGAACACATCACCCGCCCCGAATCCGCAGCGCGCGCCGCGCGAATTCCTGGAGCATCTCTATCGCGTCGCGGTCGAACGCGCCCTGCCGCTGGCGAGCATGGGGCCGTCCCTGCCAAAGCCGCCGAAAGGTCGCACGCTGGTGCTCGGCGCCGGCAAGGCGGGCGCGTCGATGGCGCAGGCGCTCGAAGCGCTCTGGCCCGCCGATGCGCCCCTGTCGGGCCTCGTCGTCACGCGCTACGGGCACATTCCCCCGCGCCCGGACGGGCTGCCGCAGCGCATCGACATCGTCGAAGCCGCGCATCCGGTGCCCGACGAAGCCGGCATGAAGGCCGCCGAGCGCATCCTCGCGCTCACGCAGGGACTCACGGCCGATGACCTCGTTCTATGCCTGATCTCCGGCGGCGGTTCGGCGCTGCTGACGCTGCCGGCCGAAGGCCTGACGCTGGCCGACAAGCAGCGCATCAACACGCAGCTGCTCGAATCCGGCGCCCATATCGGCGAGATGAATTGCGTGCGAAAGCATCTGTCGCGCATCAAGGGCGGCCGGCTCGCGGCGGCCTGCGGCCCGGCGCAGGTGGTCACGCTGACCATCAGCGACGTGCCGGGTGACGATCCGGCGGTCATCGCGAGCGGCCCGACCGTGCCTGACGCCTCCACCTGCGCGGAGGCGCTTGCGATCCTCGACCGCTATCGCATCGACGTGCCCGCTGCCGTGCGGGCCGCGCTCCAGAGCGGCGCGCTCGAAACCCCCAAACCGAACGACCCGGTTTTCAAGCATCACGCGACGCACCTGATCGCCACGCCGCAGCAGTCGCTCGAAGCCGCTGCCGCCGCGGCGCGCGCCGCCGGCATCGAGGCACACATCCTGAGCGACGAGATGGAAGGCGAGTCGCGCGAGGTCGGCAAGGTCCAGGGCGCGCTGGCGCGCGCGGTTTCGATGCGCGGCCAACCGTTCGCCAAGCCCTGCGTGATCATTTCGGGCGGCGAAACCACGGTGACGATACGCCCGCGCCAACCGGGCCAGGCGAAGGGCCGAGGAGGCCGTGCCGGCGAGTTCTGCATGGGCCTCGCGGGCGCGCTCGCCGGCCGCGAGAACATATGGGCGCTGGCCGCCGACACGGACGGGATCGACGGCGTCGAGGACAATGCCGGTGCCTTTGTGACGCCCGACACGCTCAGCCGCGCGGAAGCCGCCGGCCGCAAGCTCACGGATCACCTCGACCGCAACGACGCCTATGGGTATTTCGATGCGATCGGGGACCTGCTGGTCACAGGACCGACGCACACCAACGTCAACGACTTTCGTGCGCTGCTGATCCTGTAGGTCTGCGTTGTCGTTCGGGCGGTGCAACGGGCATGCTTGCCGCCTGATCGAACGAACACGCCGACCTCAATGAATCCATCCCGCCCGGGGCCTGCGTCCCACCCGTCCCCGCGCTGGGCTGCCGACCTCGGTCTGCGAATGCGCCGTTACCTGCCGCTGAAAGTGGTCGGCACCACGGTGTGGACCTGGATCTTCTTCATCGGCTATTTCCACCTGCTGCGCGAGCCGTCCGGCCCGGTGACGGTGATGCCACTCACCGCGCTCGACCGCTGGATTCCCTTCCAGCCGCCAGCGCTGATCGCGTATTTCTCGCTCTGGGTCTATGTCGGCGTGGCGCCGGGGCTGCAACTCACGTTCAAGGAGTTGCTGTACTACGGCATCTGGGTTGGCGCTCTATGCCTGACGGGTCTCGGCTTCTTCTATCTCTGGCCCACCCAGATCCCGACGATTCCCAAGGATCCGACGGATTTTCCCGGCTTCGAGATCCTTCGCGGGGTCGATGCGGCGGGCAATGCCTGCCCCTCGATGCACGTGGCCGTGGCGATGTTCACCGCCGTCTGGGTGGACCACGTCTTCAAGGTGGCGCGTGCGCCGACGTGGCTGCGGTTGATCAATGGTGCGTGGTTCCTCGCGATCGTCTATTCGACGATGGCAATCCGCCAGCATGTCGCGCTGGATGCGCTCGCGGGCGCTGCTCTGGGCATTGCATTCGCGATCCCGTCGCTGTATTGGCGGCCCCGTCCGACGCAAATCCACCGCGCCGAAGCGGATATCATGGAAATGCATGGCCAGCGGGTCGATCGCGGCCTTCCCAGGAGGGGTTGAGCCACCGCAGCAACCACCAACAGTGCCATCGGCGGGACGGTCGATGGACAGAACATGACGACTGACACCGCACAAATGAGTTCGCTCAAGGAACTTCAGGATCTCATCCACGAGAAATACGGCATCGAGCCCGCGGAACTCGACCCGCACGCTTCCATGCGCGAAAAGGGCTTCGATTCGCTGGCGTTGGTCGAATTCGTCTTTGCGATCGAAGACCACTTCGGCATCAGCATGCCGGATGACGATCCCACGATCGACACGCTGGCCCAACTCGCGGCCGCGGTCGACAGGGTGAGAGCCTCGCAATCCACATCAGCGTGACCGAAGTCGCCATCACCGGAATCGGCATCGTCTCGCCGCATGGGGACGAGCCCGAGGCCATGTTCGATGCACTAATGCGCGGTGAGTCCGCGCTGCGACCGGTCTTTCCCGAACTCCCCAAGCCTGCTGCCGCGGCCACTGCCGCATTCGACGAATTGCGCTGGTTCACCAAGCTGCAGCTCGCTGGTGTCGACCGCGTCAGCCAGCTGGCCGTTGCCGCCGCCGACCTGGCAATGCGCGACGCAGGCTTCGCGGGCAAGGCGACCGATGTGGACCCCGAGCGCATCGGCGTGTTCACGGGTTGCGGCATGGGCGGCGCGACGGCGCTCGAGACAGCCTATCGCGGCAATGGGCGCGTGCCGCCGCTGACCATCCCGGCCTTCATGCCCAGCGCGCCAGCCTCGCATGTCGCGATGCGGCAGGGCGTGCACGGGCCGGTGCTGACGTACTCCGTCGCATGCGCGTCTTCGAGCCTCGCGATTGCCGAAGCTGCAAAGGCGGTGCAGCGCGGCGAAGTCGATCTGGCGATTGCGGGCGGCAGCGAAGCGCTGATCGTTCCCGGCGTGGTTCTCGCATGGCAGGCGATGCAGACGCTTGCGGCGGTCGCGCCCGGCGAAGAGGCTTCGGCCGTTCGCCCGTTCGCGAGTGACCGCAACGGGTTCGCGCTCGGCGAAGGCGCGGCCTTCCTGGTGCTTGAATCCGCGGAGCGCGCGCGCCGCCGCGGTGCCAATCTCCGTGCCCTGCTGACCGGGTGGGGCCAGAGCTGCGACGCCACCCATCTCACGAAGCCCGACGTGCCGGGCCAGTCGCGCGCACTTCGCCAGGCATTGCGCCAGGCCGGGCTGCAGCCGCGGGACATCGGCTACTGCAACGCGCACGGCACCGCCACTCGCATCGGTGACGTGGTCGAGCGAGATGCCCTGGCGCAGGTCTGGGGCGATGATCTCGATCGACTGCACGTCAGCTCGACCAAGGCACTGCACGGGCATCTGCTCGGCGCGGCCGGCGCGCTCGAGGCCGCCATCACCGTGCTGGCGCTGCAGCGGCGCGAACTGCCGCCCAATGCGCACTGCGCCGAGATGGATACGGCCTGCAGCCTGAACCTGGTTGCGCGGGCTGGGGCGTCGGCGCCTCGGCTCGAAGCGGCGATCAGCAATTCATTCGCCTTCGGCGGCACCAACTCGGTCCTCGTCTTCACGCGCGCCTGAACGACTAAACTGCCCCGGCCTCTGCAACTACTGGAGTCAACATGGTCGGACGCTTCGTCGCCTTCGTCTTCGCGGTGCTTCTGTCGGCTTGTGCAGCCACGCCCACGGTCAAGACTGATTTCGATCCCGGTGTGAACTTCTCGCGGTTCAAGACCTACAGCTGGGTGGCAAAGCCTGACGGCGGATCACCGCTGATGCAGCAGCGCATCGTCGACGGCATTGATTCGCGCCTGCAGGCCCGGGGATGGAAGCTCGCACCCAATGGCGAGGTCCACGTGGCCGCGCATGTGACGAGCCGGGAGCGCCAGGTCTTCAACACGACGACCGTCGGCTATATGGGCTGGGGAGGTTTCGGCCCCGCGGCGCCGAACTCGACGACGACAGTCGACACCTTCGAAGTTGGCACGCTCGTCGTCGACCTCTTCGACGGCACCACCAAGCGCGGACTGTGGCGCGGCACCGCGAGCGGCACCCTACAGGATGATCCCGCACGAATGAACGCGTTGCTGCAGGCCGCCCTCGACAAGATGTTCGCCGGCTTCCCGCCCGGCAGCGCACCAGCCAAGTAAGCATCGCCGCGCCTGCGCGCTTTCAGTTTCGTTTCTTTTCGAGCACCTGGGCAATCTGCTGCGCCGATCCAAAGGCCAGCGTGAAGCCCAGAGCGCCATGGCCAGTGTTGAACAGCATGTTCGACGGTGCGCCGGCCACCTTGCCGACGATCGGCACGCCCGTCGGCGTCGCAGGGCGCATACCGGTCCAGGGATGCACCGATTCCATGCGGCTCGCCCTCGGGAACACGGCCCGTGTCGCCTCCGCGAGCGTCTCAATGCGCGTCGCCGGGATGCTTGCATCGTGGCCGACGAGTTCCGCCATCCCGGCCACTCGCAGGCGTGAGCCGATGCGGGCGAAGACCACCTTGCGCGCGCTGTCGGTCACGTTGACGTGCGGCGCAGCACCCGGCGCCGGGTCCACATCCAGGGTGATGCTGTAGCCCTTGAGTGGGTAGACCGGCAGGTAGGTGCCGAGCTGCGCGCCGAGCTTGTGCGATGCGGTGCCCAGCGCCATCACGCAGAAATCCGCGGATACGTCGCCACCCGAAGTCCGCACTGCCGCGACACGGCCTTTGCGCAGATCGAAGCCTTCGACCTCGGCACCGAGGACGAAGCGAACGCCTCGCGCGCGCAGCGCCTGTTCGAGTGCCGTGCACACCTTGAGACAGTCGGCCGCGCATTCGCTCGGCGTGTGGATCGCTCCGGCGATCTGGTCGCGATAGTCCGAAAGCGCCGGCTCGATGTTGACGCATTCGTGCGCCGTCACCAGTCGCTGCTCGCTGCCCATCGTGCGCTGCAATTCGAGCTGCCGGCGCGCGCCGTCGAGCGATGCCTCGCTCGCGTACAACACCAGCTTGCCGGTGGCCGAGAAGTCGCAGTCGGGCTGCACGTCGGCGCGCATCTCTTCGAAGGCGATGCGACTGCGGGACGCCAGCGTCAGGAGTTGCGCGGTGGTCTCTCGCGAGGTCTTCGCATTGCACGCGGCGAGAAAGGCAAGCCCCCAGCGCCACTGGAGCGGATCGAGCTGCGGACGCAGCTTGAGGGGGGAGGAGGGCGACAGCAGCAGCTTGGGCAACTGCTTCCAGATGGAAGGATCGGCCAGCGGCTGCACGTACGAGTAGCTGAGCTGTGCGCCATTGCCGCCGCTGGCGCCGGCGCCGGGCGCCGCGCGATCGATCACGGTCACCTCGAAGCCCTGGCGGTTCAGTTGCCAGGCGGTGGCCAGGCCGACGATGCCGGCACCCAGCACGCACACGTGCATGACGCTTTCCTCTCTGTTGTTCTGGATGCGTCGACTCTAGGCCGGGCCGTTCGCCACGGGAAATGCCAAAAGCAGGTCAGCCCATAGCCAAACCTCATGGGATACCCTGCCCATAACTTTTTGGTCATGGGCGTGGCAGCAAAAGGAATTGTGAACACGGGGCCGTGCTTCCTACACTCCGTTTCACATTCAAACCATCGAAAGGGCTCGCATGAAGCTATCTGCACTGATGACCGCCGTCCTGCTCGCCGCCGCCGCAGCGGGCGCGCAAGCGGCCGACACTCTGGCCAAGATCGCCGATTCCGGCAAGATCTCGCTGGCCTATCGGGAGTCGTCGGTGCCGTTCAGCTACCTGGAAAGCGGCAAGCCGATCGGCTTCTCGGTCGAGCTGTCGAATGCCGTGGTCGATGCGGTCAAGAAGAAGCTCAACAAGCCGAACCTCGAAGTCGTCCTGGTGCCGGTGACCTCCGCCAACCGCATTCCGCTGATCCAGAACGGCACCGTCGATCTCGAATGCGGATCGACCACTAACAACACCCAGCGCGGCAAGGATGTCGCCTTTGCGATCAATCACTTCTATACCGGCACGCGGCTGCTGGTGAAGAAGGCATCCCACATCAAGAACTACGGCGACCTCGCGAAGAAGCAGGTCGCGACCACCACCGGCACCACCAACGCGCTCGTCATGCGCAAGTACAACGTCGACAACAACCTCGGCATGGACATCATCCTCGCCAAGGACCATGCCGATGCCTTCCTGCTGCTCGACAGCGACCGCGCCGTGGCGTTCGCGATGGACGACATCCTGCTGTTTGGCCAGATCGCCAACGCCAAGAATCCGGCCGACTTCGAAGTCGTCGGCGATTCGTTGCAGGTCGAGCCCTACGGCTGCATGCTGCCCAAGGACGATCCTGCCTTCAAGAAGGTGGTGGACGACACCATCATCGAACTCATGAAATCGGGCCGCTTCGAGAAGATGTACGACAAGTGGTTCATGCAACCGATCCCGCCACGGGGCACCGCGCTCGGCCTGCCAATGAGCCCTCAGTTGCGCGACAACATCAAGACCCCCAGCGACAAACCGGCGACCTGACCGGAGGCGCATCGTGCTCGCACCGCGGACCGTCGGCATTCTCGGAGGCATGGGACCTGCCGCCGGGGCGGACTTCGTCCGCCTTTTCGTCGAGGCGTGCGCGCGTCTGATGCAAGCGCGGGGCGAGCCGGTGCGGGACCAGGCCTTTCCGGAGCACTGGCTGGCGCAGGTGCCGGTGCCTGATCGCACGGGTGCGATCGATTCCGTCACGCAGGGCGCGCACCAGCCGCTTGAGCCGATGCTGCAGGCGCTGGGGAGGCTGGCTGCGCTGGGCAGCCGCGCGGTGGCGATCGCCTGTAATACCGCGCATGCGTGGCACGACACGCTGCAGGCGCGTTTTCCGCATATCGAGTTGCTTCACGTTGCGCGCGAAGTCTCGGCACATCTCGCGTCGGAGGGCGTGCGCGACGTGGCACTGATGGCGACCGAAGGCACCTACCGGATCGGCCTCTACGAACACGCCATGGCCGACGCGGGCCTGCGGTGCCACTTGCCGCTGGCCGATGAGCGGCATCTGCTCATGCGGGGCATCTACGACGGCGTGAAGGCCGGCGACATGGCTCTGGCACAAGCGTGCTTCAGCGAGGTCGCGTTGCACCTCGCGCGGCGGCACGGCGAGGCGGCCATCGTGATGGGGTGCACCGAGATTCCGCTGGGCCTGCAGGGCTCGGCCGCGGTGGGCGGCTTGCGGCTCGTCGACCCGGCGCAGGTGCTCGCTTCCGCGCTGGCAAACCGCGCCTACGAGGGGGCTTCGTCCCTGGCCAGCCATGCCGCTTGACACGATTGATAAGATCAAAAGCGAACTGGCGGTCGGCTGACCGGCTGCCAGTAGCCAAAGATGTGGCGAGCCGCATCCTCCAGCCGCTTTCCACCGAAAGCCGTCCGATGGACGGCTTTTGTTTTGCCAAACTGCGTCAAGCCGTCATGAATTTGCTAGCCATCATCGCCGCGACCCTCGTCGCCGGCATCGGAAGTGTGTGGATCGCCGCATTGCTGCTGCGCGTGGGGGTGCGCACCGGCCAAGGCGGCGTCAACCCTCAGCATCTGCTGAGCCTCGCCGCGGGCGCGCTTCTCGCGACCGCTTTCATGCACCTGCTGCCGGAGGCCTTCGAAAGCCACATTGAGCCGGGCGTGCTCTTCGCGGTGCTGCTGTTCGGGCTGGTGTTCTTCTTCCTGCTGGACAAGGCCGAGTTGTGGCACCACGGGCACGAGCATCACCATGAAGGCGCCCACGACCACGATCACGACCATCACCACGGGCACGCCCATTCGCACCACGGGCATTCCCATGGCGCACCCAAGAGCGGCGGCTGGGCAGTGCTCACCGGCGACAGCGTGCATTGCTTTGGCGACGGCATCCTGATCGCGTCGGCCTTCATCGCCGATCTGCATCTCGGGCTGGTCGCGGCCGTCGCGGTGCTGGCGCACGAGGTGCCGCACCACATCGGCGATCTTGTCGTGCTGCGCCAGAGCTCGGCCAATCAGCGCGTGGCGCTGGTCAAGGTGTCGCTCGCCGGCACCATGACCGCGCTCGGTGGCCTTGTCGGCTGGTGGCTGGTGGATCGGTTGCACGGCTTGCTGCCGTACTTTCTGGTGCTCGCGTCCAGCAGCTTTGTCTACGTGGCGCTCGCCGATTTGATTCCACAGCTGCAGAAACGCCTGCCCGCTCGGCAGACGGCCATGCAGATCGTGTGGCTGGCTGTCGGCATCGTGCTGGTGACGCTCGTGAGCCGGCTGGCCCACGGCGAGCACGCGCACGGCGACACCGACCACGCGCACGAGGCGCACGAGGCGCACGATCACTCCGACTGAACGACCGCCGGCTCATCACGTTCTGAAACGCTTGTTGCGTCTTTGCTGACAAGACGGCTCCGACTGTTGGGCCCACACTTGGGCTGTGCATCATCGCGATGCGCCAGTCAGTCAGCCAGGAGTCCGATCATGAAGAGCGCCGACCCCCCTCTGCGTACCGGAGAAGCCGCAGACGAATCCGAGATCGACGAGACCGAAGACAACGTGTCCGAAGATGCGGAAGAGGAATTTGATGAAGACGAACTCGAGGGCGAACTCTCGGAAGAAACCGGCATCGATCTGACCGACGCGAGCGAACTCGATGCGGACAACGTGCTGGCGGACGAGGAGTTCGATCGGGTGATTCAAGCGCCGGACTGAGACCACCCCCAGGGTCGCGCACTTCGTGTCGCTCTCCACCCCCTGAAGGGGGCGCACCCGGCGGCCCGGCGGAGCCGGTTCCGCGGGTGCCCGCGAACGGGCGGGCGCTTTGCGCCGCCCTTCTGGCGGCGCTCGCTTTTAGCTTTTAGTCCTCCAGGGTGAAGCCTACTTTCAGGGTCACTTGCCAGTGGGCTACCTTGCCTTCGGAGACGTGGCCGCGGGTTTCGGTGACTTCGAACCACTGGATGTTGCGTACCGATTCGCTGGCCTTGGTGATGGCGCGGCGGACGGCGTCGTCGCTGCTGGTGGGGGAGGAGCCGGTGAGTTCGATGAGCTTGTAGACGTGGCTGGTCATGCTGTTCTCCTTGCTGTCGTTCGGGATTGCGTTCGATGGCGCTGTCATGGTGGCACGTTGAGCGATTGCAGGCTGCCTAGTTGAAACCCGCGCATGGGGGCAAGGCGCGCATGTCCCGGATGTGCTTGTGCCAGGGGAGGTGTGAAATATGCTTCTCCACGCTTTTCAACCACCCCCTCGTTCTTCATGATGAATCGACGTTTTCCCGGTGTTTTTTCGGCACTGGCAGTGACCTGCGGTCTTGTCCTTGCGAGTTCCGCGGCGCAAGCCGCGCCCGATGCCAAGTTGCTCGCCGCAGCCGAAAAGGCGCAACCCGCCGTCATCGACAACCTCAAGGGGATGGTGCTCATCGAATCGGGCAGCCTCAACGTCGACGGTCTGATGAAGATGGCGGATATGGTGGAGGGTCAGCTCAAGAGCACCGGCTTCAAGACCGAGCGGCGCAAGGCGACGGCCGGCGCAGGCGCCGACATCGTGATCGGTACGTTGAAGGGCACCGGCAAGCGAAAGATCATGCTGCAGGCACACATGGATACCGTCTATCCCGCCGGCATCCTGGGTTCGCAGCCTTACAAGGTCGAGGGCAATCGCATCTACGGTCCGGGCATCGCCGATGACAAGGGTGGCATCGCGGTGATGCTGGCCTCACTCAATATCCTGTCGAACGCGGGCTGGCGCGACTACGACACGCTCACCGTCATGTTCAATCCCGACGAGGAAGTCGGCTCTGTCGGTTCGGGCGAACTGATCGCCACGCTGGCGGACCAGCACGATGTGGTGCTGTCCTTCGAGCCGACAGCCGCCAAGTCGGTGGCAAAGGGCGAGGCGCTGCTGCTCGGCGCTGCCGGCATCGCGACCGCCACCCTGGAGGTGAAAGGTCGCGCAGCGCACGCCGGGGCTGCGCCGGAACTCGGTCGCAATGCGCTTTACGAGCTGGCCTACCAGATGCTGCAGACCAAGGACGTGCCGAAGGAAACGCCCGGGGCGACGCTCAACTGGACAGTGGCCAGCGCGAACGGCCCGCTCAACCAGATCACGGCCAAAGCGCAGGCGTTGGGCGACATCCGCATCACCCAGCCCGGCGCCGAGAAGAAGCTCGAAGCCGCGCTGCGCAGCAAGATCGAAAGCGGCAAGCTGATCCCTGACACCGAGACCACCTTGAAGGTCGAAGTGGGTCGCCCCGCTTTCGTGGCCGGCGAGAAGGGGGCGGCTCTCGCCGCCAAGGCGCAGGACATCTACAAGGAGATCGACCGCGAACTTGCCCTGGCACCGATGACGGGCGGTGGCACCGATGCGGGCTTCGCGGGCCGCTCGGGCAAAGCCGCGGTGGTCGAGAGCTTCGGACTCGCCGGGTTCGGCTATCACGCGAAGGACGAATACATCGAGGTCGATTCGATCGTGCCGCGCCTCTATCTCGTCACCCGGCTCCTGACTGAGATCGGCAAGCAATGACCATGGAGATCCGGCTCGACGATCTTTCCGGACCCGAGATCCGCGCGCTGCTCGAAGAGCATCTGCGCAACATGCGCGAGGTCTCGCCTCCCGAGAGCGTGCATGCGCTGGATCTCGGCAAGCTGCGTCAGCCGGACATCTCTTTCTGGACGGTGTGGGAAGGCGCCGAGCTGCTCGGCTGCGGTGCGCTGCGTGCGCTTTCGCCCGCGCATGGCGAGGTCAAGTCGATGCGAACCGCGGAAGCCCATCGTGGCCGAGGCGTGGCCCGTGCTGTGCTGAACCACATCGTCTCGGAAGCGAGGACGCGCGCCTATCAGCGACTGAGCCTGGAGACCGGAAGCATGGAGGCATTCGCGCCAGCGCACCGCCTTTACGAGTCGTTCGGCTTCGCGCGCTGCGGGCCGTTCGGCGACTACGTCGAAGACCCCAACAGTCTCTTCATGACGAAGCGGCTCTAGATCCAGAGCGCCGGCGGCCTACTTCGCGCCGCCCGTGTACTTGGTGACGCTGTCGGCGGTCATGTGATAGCCACTCACGCCCATCATCGAATCGTTGCGCAGGGTCTGCAGCTTGCCGGTGACCCAAACCGTGTCCATGGCACGGAACTTCGCACCTTGCTTCGGCAGCACATGCAGGATCTGGTTGGCCGGCGGCGGCGGCGTGTGGATGCAGGCGCCGAAATAGGGCACCAGCAGGAACTCGGTGACCTCGCCCTTGTTTTCCTCGAGCGGCACGATGAAGCCGGGGATCTTGACCTCGACGCCGTTCATCGCCTTGTTGGTCGGCGCGTTGTTCGATACGTCCTGCAGCTTCATCAGCAGCTCGTTCGCGCGCGGGTCGCTGTCGTCGAGCTTGCTCAGGTCCACGCCCTTGAGTTCCTTCATCGGGTCCCAGTCCTTGGGGATCAGCTCTTCCCACGAAATGACGCGGGGTTGGCCGGGGGCGACCTTCTCGCTTCCTGCCTTGCCGCCGAGCGGGTTGGTCGGCGACGTCGCCGAGGGCACGGGCTCAGCCGCAAGCGCACTGCCTGCGATCACCGCAGCGAGAAGAAACGAAAGAGGAAGGCGCAAAGTCATCTTCAGATCCTTGGAGAGAGTCCATCGGCCAATGAAAGCCGATAGGCGCGAATGCCGGGCAGCAGGCTCGCGAGCCAGCCCGCGACGACGAGGCTTGCCAGCAGCAGCCATTCGTCCAGTGTAGGTTCGGACAGCCTCAGGGCCAGTCCGAACTGGGATTGCAGCCACGGCGACAGAACGGCGATGCCCAGCGCCGCGAGCGCCACGCCGATCACCACGCCGAGCAGCGTGACCAGCCCGCCTTCGAGGGCCAGCAAGGTGAGCACATGCCGCAGGTTCGCGCCGACCGCGCGCAGCACCGCGAGTTCGCGGCGACGTTCGTTCAACCCGGCCATGACCACGGACACCAGGCCCGCAAGGCTCACGAGCGCGACGAGCCCTGACATCACCAGCAGCGCGTTCTCGCCGACGCCGATCACGCTCCACAGTTCATCGAGCGCGACGCCCGGCAAGATCGCCATGAGCGGCTCGCCGGAATAGGTCGACACCCAGCGCTGCACCGAGAACACAGCCGCGCGGTTCTTGAGGCCGACCAGCGCGGCAGTGACGTTCTTCGGCGTAAGGTCGAACTTGCGGACCTGGTCGGCCGGAATCTTGACGCCGGGCAGCGGCGCACCGCCGGCCCATTCGAGGTGGATGGCTTCCATCGCGCCGAGGCCGATGTGCACCGTGCGGTCGACCGGCGTGCCGGTGCGCGCAAGGATGCCGACGACGGTGAAGGGCTTGTCGGCGTGTTCCGCGACCAGTTCGCCGCTGCCGTGCGCGAGCGTGATCTTCTGGCCGACGCGATAGCCGAGTCGATCCGCGACCTCGGCGCCGATCACCGCATCGAACAGTTCGCTGAAGGGCTTGCCCTCGCGAATGCGAAGCGACTGGCGGTCGCCATAGCGGAAGTGCTCGAAGTACTCGGGCGTGGTCGCGAGCACAGCGAAGCCGCGATGCGAATCGCCGAGCGACAGCGGCACCACCCAGCGCACACCGGGATGCGCGGCAAGTGCCTGCACGCTCTTCCACTGGATGTTGTTGGTCGCGGCGCCGATGCGGAACACCGAGTACAACAGCAGTTGCGTCGAGCCGGTGCGCGCGCCGACGATCAGGTCGGTGCCCGATACAGATGACGCGAAGTTCTCGCGCATCTCGGTGCGGATGCGTTCGACGCCCAGGAGCAGGAAGGTCGACAGTGCGATCGACAGTACGGTCAGTGCGAGCGTGAAGCGGCGGTTCCAGGCGCTGCGCCAGGCGATTCCGAAGAGTGCGCTCATGCAGGCTCCCCGCTTGCGGCGCGATTGATCTCCGGCAGCAGGATGTGCCGCGCAAAGCGCTCTGCAATCCGCTGGTCATGGCTCACGAAGACGAGTGCGCTGCGATTCGTCTCGCAGGCCGAGAGCAGCACATCGAGAAAGGCTTCGCGGCGGTCTTCGTCGAGCGCCGAGGTGGGTTCGTCGGCGATCACGACTTCCGGGTGGCCGATCAGCGCACGCGCAGCGGCCACGCGCTGCTGCTGGCCGACGGACAACTGGAGTGCCTGCCGCCGCCACAAGCTCGAATCCAAGCCCATCTGTTCCAGCAGGTGTTCCGCCTGCGCCTGCGCCGTGCCATCGCGCGTGGCCTGCGCCATCCGACGCCCGGAGAAGCGGCACGGCAGAAGGACGTTGTCGAGCACGCTCAGGTAGGGCAGCAGGTTGAACTGCTGGAAGATGTAGCCGACATGCGCGACCCGAAGCCCATCGCGTCGCGCGCCCGAGAGCGCAGCCCAGTCGTGTCCGAGCAGGGTGGCACGCCCGCCTTGGGCGACGAGCACGCCCGCCAGCAGCGACAGCAGCGTGCTCTTGCCGCATCCGCTCGGGCCGTGCAGGAACACAGCCTCGCCGGCGGCAATGTCGAGCCGCTCGATGTCGATGCACGGCGCCTTTGCGCCGCGCCATTGGAATCGCAGCGCTTCAGCCGAAAGAACGGAACTCACGGCTGGGTCACTTGCTCCATGCGAGCCGTTCGTTGGGCCGCTTCAGCGACCGCTTGAACTGGCCTTGCGGCGCTGCGATTTGCGCTTCGATCTGGCGTGGACCCTTGAACGCGGTGAACAGTCCGACGTCGATGAACTTTGCCGCTCCTGCATTGGTGCAGTTGAAGGCAAAGGTGCCGTCGAGATCGGCATGCCCTTCGGACGGTTCGCCTTCGGTCTTGTCCAGCCCCAGTGCGGGCGAACGCAGCGTGACCGGCCCGAGCTTGCAATTGGCGACGGGGTCGATGCGGAAGATCTGGTCTGCCGCGCGCAATTGCGCAATGACGGTTTCGGCCGCCTTCTTTTCGGCATCCGTGCGCGGTGCGTGTTCGAAGCCGGTGAAGTTGTCTAGAGGGGATTCCATCTCGATCACCACGGTCGGGCCTTCGACGACGACGTCGAGCTTGATTTGTCCATGCACATGCGCGTGCTGGGTCTGGGCGAGTGCGCCAAGCGGGGTTGCGACGACTGCGGTGAATGCGAGCGAAATGAGCGGCCGGCTCATCAGTTTCATGGTTCTGCGCCTTGCCGGGTCGGCAGCCCCGGCGTATTGCTCCACTCGCTCCAGCTGCCGGCATAGAGCGCGGTCGGACCGAGTCCCGCGACCTGCATCGCAAGGAGGTTGGGCACCGCGCTCACGCCGCTGCCGCATTGGTGGACCACCGTGGACGGCTCGTGGCCCGCCAGCAACGATTCGAATTCGGCACGCAGTTGCGCGGCCGGCTTGAACTTCCCGTCAGGCCCGAAATTCTCGGAAAAGGGCCGGTTCAGGGCCCCGGGGATGTGACCGGCAATCGGATCGAGTGGTTCCACTTCGCCGCGATAGCGTTGCGGTGCGCGCGCGTCGATCAGCGTCTGGTCAGGCTGCGCGAGCCGCGTCGCCACCGTCTTCGTGTCGACGAGTCGCACCAGAGGTTCGCCGGTGACGAAATTCGACTGGAAGTGCGATGGCTCCTCGCGGTCCGTGACGGCGCCGCCCGTGGCTTGCCAGGCCTGCAGGCCGCCGTCGAGCACGGCCACCGCCTCGTGGCCCATCCACTTGAGCATCCACCAGAGGCGGCCGCAGTAGTTGGCGCCGTTGCGGTCGTAGACCACCGCCTGCATGTCGTTCGCGAAGCCGACGCTGGAC
The DNA here is from genome assembly GCA_017744935.1 of Variovorax sp. GTDB lineage: Bacteria > Pseudomonadota > Gammaproteobacteria > Burkholderiales > Burkholderiaceae_C > Variovorax. Next base: position 50,268 of record JAGIAI010000037.1, on the reverse strand, counting down.
AGCCACGCGGCGAATTTTTCCCGGCTGGGTAGCGGATGACGGCCGCCGGATGCGGGCGGGCCTTCTTCCCTGGCGACCACGACGCCATGCGCGCCGGCCACGCCGTGTTTCGCGCTGAGCGCGGTGTCGAGGTTGGCATACACCGCGCCCGGGATGTGCGCAGCACGGTACTGTTGGGCGCCCGCATCGGGCTTCATGAGGTCGAAGGTGCAGTCGAACACCATCAACCGTGCTTCGTTGGCCTTCAGGGCCTGGAGCTGCTCGGCGGAGATCAGGGTGGTGTACATGTGAAGTCCTTCAATGTTCCTCGGCGGGCGCCCTCGGTAGCGATCGTTGGCGCAGCACCGTCGCCGCGATGCCGCTCGCCACGATGAGCCCCATGCCGAGCCAGCCGGTCGCATCGATGCGATCGCCGAACAGCAGCACGCTGTACATCGCGGCGAACACGATGCCCGAGTACTGGAGATTCGCGACCAAGAGCGTACCGCTTTCGGTCTTTGCGGTGGCGTATGCGCGCGTCATGCAAAGCTGGCCGAGCGCGGCCAGCACGCCGACCGGAAGCAGCCACGCGGCGTGACCCCAGGTCCATTCGTTGAAGGGTGTCGAGGGGCCGAGCAATGTGCCGAGCCCTCCGGCAACTGCCGAGCCCACCGCGAAGTAGAAGACCGTGCGCGATTCAGGCTCGCCGATACGCGACAGCGCGACCACCTGCATGTAGGCGAACGCGGCCGTCAGCCCCGACAAGAGGCCCAGCATGCCGGCGAAGCCCTGGCTGCCTTCGACGGATGGCTTGAGCATCAGCACGACCCCGCCAAATCCCACGAGCACGGTGAGCACCAGAGGCCCCTGCAACGGCGGCTTCTGCGCACGACCGTCGCGCCCCGGCACCGGCACCCACGCCAGCAACGCGCCGCCGACCACGAAGGCCGCGATCCACACGCTGCTCATGTAGTTGAGGGTCATCGCCGTGGCGAGCGGCATGTGCGCGATCGCATAGAACCATGCGCCGAGCGACACGACGCCGATGAGGCTGCGCCATGCATGCATGCCCGGATAGCGCGTGGCGAGCGTGACGCCGCGCTGCCGCGCGAGGATCCACAGGAAGACGATACCGATCAGGCCGCGGTAGAAGACCAGTTCAGCAGAGGAAAACCAGGCGGATGCGACCTTCACGCACACGCCCATCGTGGCGAAGATCAGTGCGCCAAGCACCATCCATAGGGCTTGCATCCGAGGGGCTTACGCCTTCATTTCGCGTCGGTACCACTCATGGAACTGCTGCATGCCGTCTTCCATAGGGCTTTGATAGGGGCCGCTCTCGTCGTCGCCGCGCAGCATCAGCGCGCGACGGCCGGCGTCCATGCGCTCGGCGATCTCGTCGTCCTCGACGCAGGTTTCCATGTAGGCGGCCTGCTGCGCCTCGACGAACTCGCGCTCGAAGGCAACGATTTCCTCGGGGTAGAAGAACTCGACCATGTTGAGCGTCTTCTGCGGACCGATCGGATGCAGCGTGGAGACCGTGAGGACATGCGGATACCACTCGACCATGACGTGCGGGTAGTAGGTGAGCCAGATCGCACCGTACTTCGGTGGCTTGCCTTCGCGGTACCTCAGCAGTTGTTCCTGCCAGCGCTGATAGACGGGGCTGCCGGCGCGGCCGAGCCGGTTGGCGACGCCGACCGTCTGCACGGAATGGTGCCAGCCGAATTCCCAGCGCAGGTCGTCACAGGTCACGAAGCTGCCGAGGCCGGGATGGAACGGCCCGACGTGGTAGTCCTCGAGGTAGACCTCGATGAAGGTCTTCCAGTTGTAGTTGCACTCATGAAGTTCGACGCGATCGAGCGCGTAGCCCTCGAAATCGAGGTCGGCGCGCGCGCCGAGATTCGCGAGGTCGGCGGCCACGTCCCGCCCGCCGGCACCGGAGCTCTTCTCGAAGAGCAACCCGTTCCATTCGGTCAGCGGATAGTTGTGGAGATTGAGGCAGGGGTCCTGCTCGAAGTGCGGTGCGCCGATGAGCGTGCCGGTCTTGCGCGGATCGGCAGCCGCATAGGTCCAGCGGTGCAGGGGGCAGATGATGTTGCCGCCGCTCGTCGGATCGATTTCGCCGCGGCCCTGGAGGATCAACGCCTGGCGATGGCGGCAGACGTTGGAAATCAGCTCCACGCCCTTGGGCGTGTGGACCAACGCGCGACCCTGATGCTCCTGCGGGAGCGTATGGAAGCTGCCGGGTTCGGGGACGGCCAGCCGATGTCCGACATAGCGCGGACCGGCGGCAAAGAGCGTTTGCATCTCGCGGGCGTAGAGCGCCTCGTCGAAATATGCGGAAACCGGAAGTTGGCTCGAAGCCTGCTGCAGTTGAAGACTTAAATCAGACATGGGTGACCTGACCAAGCTCCCCACAGGGAGAAAGAAAAACGGATGGCCGCCTTGAAAAGCGTGCGATGTCGCGCGGCGGCCCCAAAAGAAAATGGGTCAGCATTTGCCGGCCCGGAGAACTAAGGATTGTACCTGTCGGGATGCGATCGGGTCCCCGACTCTAAAATGTAGGGTTTCACCCACGACTGCCGCATGCCCAAGGTGCCTTCTTCCCCCCAGCCGGCCGAATCCGCCGCGACCGACACCGGCGCGTTGCCGGCCACCTATGAAGCCGGCTTGCAGGAGCTCGAACAACTCGTGACCGAACTCGAATCAGGCCAGCTGCCGCTCGATCAACTGCTGGGCAGCTACCAGCGCGGCGCAGCGCTTCTGGCGTTCTGCCGCGACAGGCTGCAGGCGGTCGAAGACCAGATCAAGCTGCTCGATGCAGGCAGCCTCAAGGTCTGGACCGCCGAATGACGACGGCCTGCGAAGCCCTGCGGTGGGATGCCGCCCGTCTTTCCGCGTGGAGCGAACCGCTGCTCGCCCGTGTCGAATCCGCATTGTCCGAGTGGGTCGGCGTCGATTCGCCGGTGCTTCTGGGTGATGCCATGCGCTATGCCGTGCTCGATGGCGGCAAACGCCTTCGGCCGCTGCTCGTGCTGGCTGCCAGCGAGGCGGTCGGCGGTCACGCCGAAGCGGCGTTGCGTGCCGCCTGCGCGGCCGAACTGATTCACGCCTATTCGCTGGTCCACGACGACCTCCCATGCATGGACAACGACGTGCTGCGCCGCGGCAAGCCCACGGTGCACGTCAAGTTCGGCGAAGCTGATGCACTGCTGGCCGGCGATGCCTTGCAGGCGCTCGCGTTCGAACTGCTCACGCCGGACGGCACCAGCATTTCGCCGGTGGTGCAGGCAACGCTGTGCCGCCTGTTGGCGCGCGCCGCAGGCAGCCAGGGAATGGCGGGCGGTCAGGCAATCGACTTGGCCAGCGTCGGTGTCGCACTGACCGAAGCCGAGCTGCGCAACATGCATCGCCTCAAGACCGGCGCGCTGCTGCAGGGCAGCGTCGAGATGGGGGCGGCCTGCGGCGATGTGCTTGCGCCGCAGACGCTCGCTGCACTGCGCGACTATGGCGCGGCCATCGGGCTCGCTTTCCAGGTGGTCGACGACATCCTCGACGTCATTGCCGATTCCGAAACGCTCGGCAAGACCGCGGGCAAGGACGCCGCAAGCGACAAGCCCACCTATGTTTCATTGCTCGGCCTCGACGGCGCGCGTGCACAGGCGCGCCAGTTGCTGGCCCAGGCCCTCGAAGCGCTGGATCGCAGCGCGCTGGCCGACACGGGCGCGCTGCGCGCGCTCGCCTACATGGTCGTCGATCGCGATCGATAACGACAAGATTTGCACATGGCTCCGCTGCTCCCCACCATCCACGATCCCTCCCAGCTGCGGCAAATGGACCGCGCCCAACTCAAGCAACTCGCCGACGAGGTGCGAACCTGCGTGCTCGACAACGTCTCGCGCACCGGCGGACACCTCAGCTCGAATCTGGGCACGGTGGAGCTCACGGTTGCGCTGCACCACGTCTTCAACACGCCGCACGATCGCCTGGTGTGGGACGTGGGCCACCAGACCTATCCGCACAAGATCCTGACCGGCCGCCGCGACCGCATGCCGACGCTGCGCCAGCTCGGCGGCATCTCCGGCTTTCCCCAGCGCACTGAAAGCGAATACGACACCTTCGGTACCGCGCATTCGTCGACCAGCATCTCTGCCGCGCTCGGCATGGCGGTGGCGTTCGAGAAGCTGCAGAACAAGCATCGCGCGGTGGCCGTGATCGGCGACGGCGCGCTCACCGCCGGCATGGCCTTCGAAGCGTTGAACCATGC
>JAGIAI010000037.1:0-45945 GCA_017744935.1 Variovorax sp. | reverse complement strand
CGTTGAACAACGCGGGCGTGTGCGACGACTGCAAGCTGCTGGTGATCCTGAACGACAACGACATGTCGATCAGCCCGCCGGTCGGCGCCCTCAACCGCTACCTCGCGCAGCTCATGAGCGGCAACTTCTACGCCGCCGCGAAGAATGTCGGCAAGAGCGTGCTGCGCGCCGCGCCGCCGCTCTTCGAGCTGGCAAAGCGCCTGGAGCAGCACGCCAAGGGCATGGTGGTGCCGGCGACGCTGTTCGAGCAGTTCGGCTTCAACTATGTCGGGCCGATCGACGGACACGACCTCGATTCGCTGGTGCCGACGCTCGAAAACCTCAGGCATCTTCGTGGTCCGCAGTTCCTGCACGTGGTCACGAAGAAGGGCCAGGGCTACAAGCTCGCGGAGGCTGACCCGGTGGCCTATCACGGGCCTTCCAAGTTCGATCCGGCGGTGGGGCTCGTCAAGCCGGCCACCGCACCCAAGCAGACCTTCACGCAAGTCTTCGGCGCGTGGCTGTGCGACATGGCCGCGAAGGACGGTCGCCTCGTCGGCATCACGCCCGCGATGCGCGAAGGCTCTGGCCTTGTCGAATTCGAGAAGCGATTCCCCGAGCGCTACTACGACGTAGGCATCGCCGAGCAGCACTCTGTCACTTTCGCGGCCGGTCTGGCGTGCGAAGGACTCAAGCCGGTGGTCGCGATCTATTCGACCTTCCTGCAGCGCGCGTACGACCAGCTCATTCACGACGTGGCGATCCAGAACCTGCCGGTCGTGTTTGCGCTCGATCGCGCAGGCCTGGTGGGTGCCGATGGGGCGACGCATGCGGGCGCTTACGACATCTCCTTCCTGCGCTGCATTCCGAACATGAGCGTGGCCTGTCCGGCGGACGAAGCCGAATGCCGCCAGCTGCTCACCACCGCCTACGAGCAGAGCCACCCGGTGGCGGTGCGCTATCCGCGCGGCTCGGGCGCCGGCATTACGCCTCCGCAGTCGCTCGACGGCCTGCCGTTCGGCAAGGGCGAGGTCCGCCGCGAAGGCCGCAAGATCGCGATCCTCGCCTTCGGTACGCTGCTCTATCCGGCATTGAAGGCGGCGGAGTCGCTCGACGCCACGGTGGTCAACATGCGCTGGGCCAAGCCGCTCGACGTCGAGCTTCTGCTCAAGGTCGCCGGTTCGCACGAAGCGCTCGTGACGCTGGAAGAGGGCGCGATCATGGGCGGCGCAGGCAGTGCGGTGCTCGAAGCCCTCCAGGCTGCGGGCCTGCAAAAGCCGGTGCTGCAACTTGGCCTGCCCGATCGCTTTATCGAACACGGCGACCCGGCAAAGCTTCTGTCGGGCATCGGCCTGGACGCCGAAGGCATCGAGCGCTCCATCGCGCAGCGCTTCGACAGCGTGGTTTCCGCAGGGAAAACCCGCCCCGGCGTCGTGTAAGCATTTTTTACAATGACCGCTGACCATTCTGGTCAGTGACGCGGCCACAAGCCGCGTTCTCGTTTTTCCAAGCCCCGGAGACAAATCAATGGATCGTCGTTCCCTCATCAAAAACGCAGGCATGGCCGGCGTTCTCGCCGCGGGCATCGCGCCTGCGGTTCATGCGCAAGCTGCCGTGCGTTGGCGCCTCGCGTCGAGCTTCCCGAAGTCGCTCGACACCATCTACGGCACGGCCGAGACCTTCGCCAAGAGCGTGAGCGACATGACGGGCGGCAAGTTCCAGATTTCGGTCCATGCGGGCGGCGAGCTGATGCCGGCCTTCGGCGTGGTCGACGGCGTGCAGAACGCATCGGTCGAAATGGCGCACACCGCGCCGTACTACTTCTACGGTAAGGACCCGACCTTCTGCCTCGGCTGCGCGGTGCCCTTCGGCCTGAACACCCGCCAGATGAACGCATGGATGTACGAGGGCAACGGCCTGAAGCTCATGCGCGACTTCTACGCCAAGTACAACATCTACAACCTGCCGGGCGGCAACACCGGCGCGCAGATGGGCGGCTGGTTCCGCAAGGAAATCAAGTCGGTCGCCGACCTCAAGGGCCTGAAGTTCCGCACCAACCCGTTTGCTGGCCGCGTGCTCGAACCCTTCGGCGTGATTCCGCAGTCGATCCCTGGTGCCGACCTGTACCCCGCGCTCGAAAAGGGCACGCTGGACGCGCTGGAGTGGGTCGGCCCGTACGACGACCAGAAGCTCGGCTTCAACAAGGTCGCGCAGTACTACTACTACCCCGGCTGGTGGGAAGGCGGTCCGCAACTGGACTTCTACATCAACACCAAGGCGTGGGAAGGCCTGTCGGCCGAGTACAAGGCGATCGTGTCGGCAGCCGCCGCGCAGGCCAATGTCGGCATGACCGCGAAGTACGACGCGCGCAACCCGGTCGCGCTGAAGCAGCTCGTGGGCTCCGGCACCAAGCTGCGTCCGTTCTCGAAGGACGTGATGGACGCCGCCTTCAAGTCGGCCCAGCAGATCTACGCGGACCTCAACAACACCAACCCCGAGTGGAAGAAGGTGTACGGCGACTACGCCAAGTTCCTGGCCGACCAGAACGCCTGGTTCCGCTTCACGGAAGGCACCTTCGACCGCTTCATGCAAGCGCAGAAGCTGTAATCGGTCCGGGCCCAGGGCTCGCCAAGTCAAAAGGCCCTGCCGACGACGGCAGGGCCTTTTTCATTGGGGTTCCTGCAACTTCAGTTCTTGAAGTTGTGAGCGGCGACGCGGTGCGCGAACTCGGTCAACAACCGCGCATCCGCCGAGTGGAACCACCCCACCGCGCCATTTCGTCGACGCACCAGCAGGCGCGGTGCGATCACCTGTTGCAGCCACGGCCAGTGCACGAGTTTGAGCTGTGCGACTTCGGACGCGCGCACGCGCTTGGTCCATAGCCAAGTCTGGGTCAACTCGTCGCCTTCGAGGCGGGTGCGGCTGTTGACGATCCAGTAGCCCATCCACCCGATGCACAGCGCCGCAAGACCGAACAGCGCCATGCTGCTGGCGGTCCACGATTCGCCGCGGAGCGCGGGCATGCTCCAGAGTCCGAACCCGATCAGGTCGAGCACGAAGACGACCGCGAGGATCCGCACGAAGCGCGGATAGGCTGGGCTCTCGAGCGAGACCGGCGCAGGGTCCGGGGTGAGGGGGCCTTCAGCCCCGTTGTCGCTCACTGCTTGGTATCGCTGCCCGGTGCCGGAGCTTCCGGCGTTGCAGGCGCTTCGGGCTCGGACTTCTGGTTGAACGGATCTTCCATGTTCACGCCGCCGTCGGGCTCGTTCTGCTCTGCGGGCATCTCCAGCTGCACCTTGTCCACGTCGACGACAACCTGCTTGTCGAGGAAGACAGTCACGGTCTGCGGGAAGAAGATCACGATGCCTACCAGCAGCAGTTGCAGAGCCACCCACGGCACCGCGCCGAGGTAGATGTCGCGCGACTCGACCTTGCGCGGCAGGGCACCGTTCTTGAACAGCGTGTCGGCGATGCCGCGCAGATAGAACAGCGCGAAGCCGAAGGGCGGATGCATGAACGAGGTCTGCATGTTCACGCACAGCAGCACGCCGAACCACACCATGTCGATGCCCAGCTTGGCCGCGACCGGGCCGAGCATCGGCAGGATGATGAAGGCGATCTCGAAGAAGTCGAGGAAGAACGCCAGGAAGAACACGAAGATGTTGACCGCGATCAGGAAGCCGATCTGGCCGCCCGGCAGGCCCGAGAGCATGTGCTCGATCCACTTCGCGCCGTCCACGCCCTGGAAGACCAGCGAGAACATCCGCGAGCCGATGAGGATGAAGACCACCATGGCCGTGAGGCGCATGGTGCCGTCCATGGCTTCCTTGAGCATCTGCCAGTTCAGGCGGCGGTGGATCGCGGCCAGGATCAGCGAACCGACCGCGCCCATTGCACCGGCTTCGGTCGGCGTGGCGATTGCGTGGTCCATGAAGGGCAGGCCGCCCATTGAGCCGAGCACCGCGAAGATCAGGATGGCCGAGGGGATGATGCCGCGCAGGCACTTGCCCCACAGCGCCCAGCCCGACAGCGTGCGTGCCGATGCGGGCACGCCCGGCACGTAGTCGGGACGGATGCGGCCGACCAGGAAGGTGTAGATCGCAAAAATCAGCACCTGCAGGATCGATGGACCCCAGGCGCCCTTGTACATCTGGCCCACGTCGGTACCGAGCTGGTCGGCCATCACGATCAGCACCAGCGACGGCGGCACGAGTTGCGTGATCGTGCCCGAGGCTGCGAGCACGCCGGTCGAATAGCGCATGTTGTAGCCGTAGCGCATCATGATCGGCAGCGAGATCATCGCCATCGCGATCACCTGGCCGGCCACCGTGCCGGTGATCGCGCCGAGGATGAAGCCGACGATGATGACCGAGTAGCCGAGGCCGCCGCGCACCGGGCCGAAGAGCTGGCCCATCGAGTCGAGCATGTCCTCGGCCAATCCGCATTTCTCCAGCACCGCGCCCATCAGCGTGAAGAACGGGATGGCCAGCAGCGTTTCGTTGGAGAGGATGCCGAAGACGTTCAGCGGCAGGTTGGCCATGAAGCCGGCCGGGAACCAGCCCATCTCGATGGCGTAGAAGCCGCTGAAGAGGCCGAGCGCGGCCAGCGAGAACGCGACCGGGAAGCCGATCAGCATGATGACGACCAGCCCCGCGAACATGATCGGGGCGAAGTTTTCCATGTGCATTTTTTTATCCTGCGATGCGCGAGAGGCGAGCTAGCTCTTGTGGCTTTGGCGTTCGGTGCTCACTGCACCGGCTTCTCGTAGTGCGTGTCCATCTCGATGAGGCCTCGCAGGTAGGCGATGCGCTTGATGATCTCCGCCACGCCCTGCAGGAACATCGCGCCGAAGCCCAGCGGCATCATCAGTGCGGCGGGCCAGCGGATCAGGCCGCCGATGTTCCCGGACATCTCGCCGGTGCGCAGCATGTTGAGGAAGAAGGGGAAAGTCAGCCAGAACAGCAGGCCCATCACCGGCAGCAGGAAGAAGACCAGCCCGAAGAGGTCGACGTAGACCGGGCCGTTGCGCTTGAGCTTGCCGTAGATGATGTCGACGCGGACGTGCTCGTTGAGCTTCAGCACGATCGGCGCGCCGAGCATCACGGTCGCGGCGAACAGATACCACTGGATCTCGAGCCAGGCGTTGTTGCTGATGTCGAGGCCGTAGCGGATGACCGCATTGCCGGCGGAGATGACCGAGGCGGCGAGTACCGCCCAGGAGGCGACCTTGCCGAGCTGGGCGCTGATCCAGTCCACGGCGAGTGTGAATTTGAGGAAGGCTGACACTTTGTCTCCGGATGCGGAATCTCTGGTCTCGCGCCTTGTGGGCGCGAAGCCGTCGATGGTAACGCTCTGTTGCGAATTTTCTGGGGTCCGGAGAGGCTCTCGCCTTCAGGACTTCCCCAATACAGAAGCGCCGGAAACCGCGTGCGGAAGCAGTGCGGCGCGCCTCAGCCGCCGAGGTATGCGTCCTGGACCTTGGGGTTTCCGAGCAGTTCGTGACCACTGCCGGACAACACGATCTTTCCGGTCTCGATCACATAGGCGCTGTCGGCGATCTTGAGCGCCTGCCGCACGTTCTGCTCGACCAGGAAGATCGTCAGCCCCGCCTTGTTGATCTCGCGCAGCGTGCGGAAGATGTCCTGCACGATGATCGGCGCGAGGCCCATCGACGGTTCGTCCAGCAGCAGCACGCGGGGCCTGGCCATCAGCGCGCGGCCGATCGCCAGCATCTGCTGCTCGCCGCCCGAGAGATTGCCGGCGAGCCCGTCGGACCGCTCCTCCAGCCGCGGGAACAGCGTGTAGATGCGTTCGAGGTCCTCGGCGCGCTGGGCACGGCCGTCGCGGCGCGTGTAGGCGCCGAGTTCGAGGTTCTCGCGGACCGTGAGCGTCGTCAGCGTGGCGCGGCCTTCGGCGACCTGCACCATGCCCGAGGCGACGATGCGGTGCGGCGACAGGGCGGTCAGGTCCTGGCCGTCGAGCACCACGCGTCCCGCGGCCTTGGTCACGAGGCCCGACAACGCGAGCAGCGTGGTCGACTTGCCGGCACCGTTGGCGCCCACCAGCGTGGTGATGCGGCCTTCGTGCAGTTCGAAATCGATCCCCTTGACGGCTTCGATATGGCCGTACGCAACCCGCAGGCCTTCGACTTTCAGAAATGGTGCTGCGCTCATGGCGTCGCCCCTTCGATCGTCGCTTCATCTTCCTCGCGGCCGAGGTAGGCCTCGATCACCTGCGGATCGTTGCGAATCTGGTCGGGATTCCCGCGCGCGATGATGCGGCCGAAGTTGAGCACCGCGATGTGCTCGCACAAGCCCATCACGAAGCGCATGTCGTGTTCGATCATGAAGATGGTGTAGCCCCGGCCCGCGATGTTGCGGATCTCGTGCATCAGTTCGGTCTTTTCGGTGCTGTTCATGCCCGCGACGGGTTCGTCGAGCAGCAGCAGCTTCGGGTCAGTGGCAAGGGCGCGCGCGAGTTCGAGTTTGCGCTGGTCGCCGTACGAGAGGTTGTCGGCCACGTCGTCGCCCTTGTGGTCGAGCCGCACCCACGAGAGGAGCTCGCGCGCACGTTCGCGCGCGCGTTTTTCCTCGCCGCGGAACAGGCCCGTGCCCGCCAACAGTCCGAGTGCGCCGTAGCGCAGCTTGGCGTGCATGCCGACCATCACGTTTTCGAGCAGCGACATCTCCTTGAAGATGCGGATGTTCTGGAACGTGCGCGCGATGCCGGCGCGCGTGATCTGGTGGGGCTTGAGGCCCGCGAGGTCACGGCCTTCGAAACGGATCGAGCCGCCGGTGGTCGGCAGCAGGCCCGTCGTCAGGTTGAAGACGGTGGTCTTGCCCGCGCCGTTAGGTCCGATGAGGCCGAACACGCCGCCCTTGGGCACTTCGAGGTTGACCTCCTGCAGCACCTTGAGGCCACCGAAGTGGCGCGAGACGCCGTCGAGCTGGAGAAGCGATGTCGTCATGCCGTCGCTCCCTTGCGTCCGAACCATTGGCGCAGGCGCGCCGGGTCCCAGATGCCCTTCGGCAGGAACAGCACGATCAACACCAGGATCACGCCGTTGACCACCAGCCGGAAATCGCCGAACGCACGCAGCGCCTCGGGCAGCACCGTGAGGATCACTCCGCCGAGCACCGGGCCGGTCAGCCCGTTGATGCCGCCGAGCACGGTCATCGTCAGGATGTCCACGCCGCGGTCGAAGCCGTATTCGTTCGGTCCGATGAAGAAGGTCAGGTGCGCATTGAGCACGCCCGCCAGTCCCGCGATCGCGGCGCCGAGCACGAAGGCCAGCATCTTGTGTCCGCCGACGTCGATGCCCATCAGGCCGGCGGCGGTTTCGTCTTCCTTGATCGCCTCGAATGCACGGCCGACCTTGGAGCGGCGGAGCCGCCACAACCCGAACAGCACCAGCACCACGGCGAGCAGCACATGCCACCACTGTGTGGCCTGCGGAATGCCGTTGAGGCCCAGCGCGCCGCCGGTGAGCGATTCGGCATTGAGCACCACGATGCGCACCACTTCGCCGAAGGCGAGCGTCGCCATCGCGAGATACACGCCCGACAGGCGCAGCGTCGGCTTTCCGATCACGAAAGCGGTGAGCGCCGGCGCCGCCATGCCGGCCGCAATCGCGACAGGGAAGGGAACGCCATAGTTCATTGTCAGGATCGCCGAGGTGTATGCGCCGATGCCCATGAAAGCCGCATTCGCCATCGCGAGCATGCCGCACGACAGCGTGAGCCAGATCGACAGCGCCAGCAGCGAATTGGTGCCCAAGGTGAGCACCAGGTTGCTGTAGACCGACCAGAAATTCTCAAGAGCGCTCATACCTTGCGCTCCTGCACCGTGCCAAAGAGTCCCTTCGGCCGCACCAGCAGCACCAGGAACAGCAGGCCGAATGCCACCGCGTCGCGCATGGTCGAGCCGATGTAGGCCACCGACAGCACTTCCGCGAAGCCGAGGAACAGGCCACCCAGCATCGCGCCGCGGATGTCGCCCATGCCGCCGAGGATGATCACCGCGATCCCCTTGTGCAGCATCGGCTGGCCCATGAGCGGGAAGACGGCATTGGAATAGAGCCCGATCAGCACGCCCGCGAGCCCGCCCAGTGCGGCAGCCGCGAACGAGGTCAGGTAGAACAGCCCTTCGACGTTGATGCCGAGCAGGTACGCGGCCTTCGGCGATTCGGCGATCGCACGCAGCGCGCGACCGAGTTGCGTGCGCTTCAGCGCAAGCATGAGCACCGCCATCAGCACGAACGACAGCAGGATGATCCCCAGCTCCAGCGCGGTGAGATGGATGCCAGCGAGATTCAGCGACTCGCCCGACACCGCGCCCGCAGGAAAGCGTACGTTCTGCGCCCCGAACAGTCCCTGCACGCCGTTGTTGAGGATGATCGCCACACCGATCGTCGCGATCATCGGAATCAGGTGAGGTGCATTGCGCGCGCGCAGCGGCTTGAGCACGAGAAAGTCGATCAGCAGCCCGAGCAGGCCGCAAGTGAGAAACGCGAACAACAATCCGATCCACAGCGGGAGATCGAAGTGCGCCATGACCTGCACGGCGGCATAAGCGCCCACCATGAAGACCGCGCCGTGCGAAAGATTGATGACGCCGAGCACACCGAAGATCAATGTGAAGCCCAGCGCGAAGAGGGCATAGACGCACCCGAGGGAAAGCGCGTTAACCAGTTGCTGTTCAAGCATCGTGGTTCCATTCAAAAAAACAAGAAGCGGGACCGACCAGGCCGGCTCCGCTATTCGAGAAACACCGCGGAACCGGCTCCGCCGGGCCGCAGGTGTTGCCCCCAGCAGGGGGGTGCCCGAGCTACACGCAGTGAGCGAGGCTGGGGGTTACTTAGAAATAACGAACTCGGAGCCCTTCGTCACGCTGACGATGGGCAACTGCTGGGCGTCGTAGCCGGCCGGCTTGCCGCTCTTGTCGTTGGCACGGCGGAACTGGAACGCACCGGTCGCACCGGTGTGCTTCACGGCCGGCAGCGCTTCTCGCACCGCTGCGCGATCCGCTGCGAGGTCACCGCTGACCTTGACGTTCTTGAGCGCCTGGGCCGCGATGTACATCGCGTCGTAAGCCTGAGCCGCGAACTGGTCCGGCGCCATCTTGAACTTGTCGGTGTAGGCCTTGATGAACTTCGTGTTTTCGGGCGTGGCGTTGCTGGACGACCAGGGGCTGCCCACGTAGAGGTTGTCCGACTGGCCCTTGGCGAGTTCGAAGATCTTGACCGAGTTCATGCCGTTGCCGCCGATGATCGGCACGTTCAGGCCGAGCTGGCGGGCCTGCACCATGATCGGCGCGCCTTCGGCGAGCAGCGCCGACAGCACGATCGCATCCGCACCGCTGGCCTTGATCTTGGTGAGCTGGGCCTTGAAGTCCACGTCGCCCTTGGCGAAGGTCTCGGTGGCGGTCACCGGGATCTTCAGGTCGTCGAGCGCCTTCTTGAAGTTGTCGTAGCCGCTCTTGGTGAAGACGTCGTCGTTGCCGTAGAGCACCGCGACCTTCTTGATGCCGGCGTTCTTGACGGCGGTCTTGATCGTCTCGGGCAGCACGTCGGCTTCGGTCACCGAGTTGCGGAAGATGTGGTCGCCGATCGAGGTGATGCCGTCAGCCGTGTTGGACGTGCCGAAGGCCACCGTCTTCGCGGCTTGCGCGATCGGGTCGGCCGCCTGCGCGGAGTTGGACAGCGTCGGGCCGAAGACCATCAGCACCTTGTCCTGGAAGATCAGCTTCTTGAAGACGTTGATCGCCTCTTCCTTCTTGCCTTGTTCGTCGGCCACGACCAGTTCGATCTTGTTGCCGTTGATGCCGCCCGCGGCATTGATCTCGGCGACGGCCAGCTCGAAACCGTTGCGGATGGCGGTGCCGTACTGCGCAGCGCCGCCGGACAGGGCCTCGGCCACGCCGATCTTCAGGTCGGCCGCTTGTGCAGCGGGACCAAATGCCGTGAACGCTGCGAATGCCGCAACGGCGAGCAGCGAGTTCTTGAGGGGGAAGCGTCTCATGATGGAGAGTTCTTTCAGGTCAGGGAGAGAGAGGGCGCATATTTTATAAGTGGGGTGGCAAGGCTCGCTTGACGCGCACAGTGTGCGGATCCTCATAATTCCCGATGCCCTCCAGCTCGTCGTCCTCGGCGCCTTTCAGCACATCCGGAACGCCCCAGGCGATCGATTCGCCCGACATGTGTCGCGCGGGCCGCGACCTCTTGTCGCTGGCATTGATCGATGCGCGCAACCACACGCTTCACCTGCTGTCGCTCTACGAGCAGGCGCTCGGTTCCGCAACGCTCGCGATGCCCCGCGTCGAGGGCGTCGATCCGCCGGTCTGGCTGGCGGGGAAGATCGGCTGGTTCGCCGAATGGTGGATCGCTCGCAATACGCAGCGCGCGTTTGGCGCCGAATGTCCGGTACGCCCTACGCGGCTCGCGGCCATCGAACCGAACGCCGACGCGTGGTGGAACCCGTCGCAGGTCGCGCAAGCCGAGCGCTGGTCGCCCGACATGCCCGATCTCACGCAGACCAAGGCCTATCTGCTCGAAACGCTCGAGATCACGCTGGAGTTGCTCGAACACGCCGCGGAGACCGATTCGGGCCTCTACTTCTACCGCCTCGCGCTGTTCCACGAAGACCTGTGCGGTGAACAGCTCGTGGTGATGGCGCAGACGCTCGGCCTGCGACTGGGCGTCGAACTGCCGCCGGCCCCGGTCAGCCGCCAGCCGCTCTTGATGCCGGCGACGGCCTGGGAGCTCGGCATGTCCGGGCCCGGTTTCGCATTTGCACAGGAATACGGTGCTGAGCGCGTCGATGTGCCGGAATTCGAGATCGATGCGCAGCCGGTCACCTGGAGCCAGTTCGTGGAGTTCGTCGATGACGGCGGCTATGACCGGCCCGAACTCTGGCGACCGGAAGGCCAGGCGTGGCTGGCCGCCCAGATCGAAGGCCGGCGTGGTCCGCGCCATGTCGAGCAGATCGGGTCGACACGCGAGGGCGGCGGCTCGGTGCTCCAGCAGCACTTTGGTCGGACGGTGCGCGCCGCGGACAACCAGAGCGTGGTGCATGTGAGCTGGTGGGAAGCCGACGCCTGGGCGCGCTGGGCCGGCCGCCGGCTGGCGACCGAGGTCGAATGGGAGATCGCGGCGCACGCCGCAATGAACCGTGGCTTTCGGTGGGCGGACGTCCACGAATGGACCGCGGGGACGCTGCGACCCTTGACAGGATTCCGCGTCGATCCGTGGAGCGAAGGTTCGGTCTTCGATCCGCAACCGGCCTTCGGGCGCGCGCGCGTGCTGCGCGGTGCGTCGTTCGCGACGCGTGCGCGATTGCGTTCCCCCAAGCGCCGGAGTTTTGCGGCGCCCGATCGCGACGATGGCTTTTTCGGCTTCAGGTCCTGCACGCTTTGAGCGTTGCGGGCACTGGCCTCAGCCCGACTTCTTCGGCTTGAAGTTCCACCACGGCAGCAGCCGGCTCAGCGATTGCACGTTGCCGCTGTCCGCATTCTCGTAGCCCGGCAGGGTGCCGAGTTGGTGCTGCCAGGCGGCGCCACGCAGCAGTGTCAACAGGGCCTGGATCGCCGGCTGATCCAGCGCTGACTTGAGACAGGCGAGGTGGTAGCGCTCGTGCACCAGCGGGACGAAGCTCAAGCCCATCGCACGCGCGGCTGATTCGATGCCGAGGCCCGCATCGACCTGGCCCGATGCGATCGCGTGCGCCACCGCGGTGTGCGAAGGCTCGTTGTACTCGTAGCCTGTGATGGCGTCGGCATGGAGCCCTTCGCGTTCCAGCAGTTCATCGAGCAGTACGCGCGTGCCCGTCCCGAGGGGGCGGTTCACGTAGCGCACCCGTCGCCCGGCTACATCGCGAAGGGTCCGGAGCCCTAGCGGATTGCCCGGCGCGACCATCAACCCCTGTGTGCGCCGTGCAAAACCGACCAGCTTGTGCAGGCCGGGCTTGAGCAGCGGCTTGTAGGTGCGCTGTGCGAGGGATCCGTTGGGCGAATGTTCGAGCGTATGGAAGCCGGCCAACACGCAGCGCCCCTGGTTCAGCGCGCTGATCGCATCGACGCTGCCGGTGAAGCGGATGTCGAGCTGCAGTCGCGCGGTTGCTGCCGCGTGGCCGCGAAGGAGCACCAACGCATCGTCATGGCTCGCGTGCAGGCTCAGCACGTGCGTGCTGTCGTCGAAGGCGAGCGCGAATGCGCGTTCGAGGTCGGCGTGCAGGGCTTCGATCTGCGGCGCGAGCCGTGCCTGCGCCTGTCGCTCCGCCCAGAGGAGCTTGTCGCCGAACTCCGAGAGCTGTGCCGACCGACCTTGCTCGCCGGTGACCAGCGCATGGCCGAGCAGTTCTTCCCACCGCCGCAACTCGCCCCATACGTGGCGGTACGAAAAGCCCAGTGAACGTGCCGCGGCCGAGATGGACCCGTGTTCGCGCACCGCGTGCAGCAATTCCATGAGCGGGTTGCGGATCAGCGCGCGACCGCTTCGGCGCGGTGCGATGGCGTAGGAAAGTTCGATCTGGTGCACGGGGAGGGCGAGGGCGGGCCGGGAGCCGCGAGGATTATGCAAATGCAACCCGCGACTTATGAAGGAAATTGCATAAGTTGCGGTCGCAAATTGCTACACACTGCCCGGCGTTTCAGTTTCTCCCACGAATGAACACTTTCACGGACAGCGTCATCGCCGCAGGCGGACTCCTTGTTTCGGGCGACGCGGTTTTGCTGGCGATCGTCGGCCGCTCGCTCGCGGTCAGCGCGCTCGCTTGCGCGCTCGCTTGCGGCCTCGGCCTGGTGCTGGGGGCGTGGATCGCGGTTACGCGCTTTCCCGGGCGGGCGCTACTGCTCACCGTGCTCAACACGCTGCTCGCACTGCCTTCCGTGGTGGTCGGGCTGGTGATCTACCTTCTGCTCTCGCGTTCCGGGCCGCTGGGCTTTCTCGGCTGGCTGTTCGGTTTCAAGGCGATGGTGTTGGCGCAGACGATCCTCGTACTGCCAGTCGTCACCGCACTGACGCGGCAAACCATCGAGGATGCCGATCGCGCGCACGGCGAGCAGTTGCGTTCGCTCGGCGCCAGCCCATTTGCACGTGCGCTGCTGCTCGTTGCGGACGAGCGCTATGCATTGACCACCGTCGTGATCGCCGCCTTCGGCCGCGCGGTGTCGGAGGTTGGCGCGGTGATGATCGTCGGCGGCAACATCGACGGCTTCACGCGCGTGATGACCACCGCGATCGCGCTCGAGACGAGCAAGGGCGACCTTCCGCTGGCGCTCGCGCTGGGCTTCGTGCTCCTGGCCGTGGTGCTGGTGCTCAACCTTGCGATCGCGGCGCTGCGGACCTGGCGCGAGCACGTCGATGGCGGTGCCGCCGACCCCGCGATCACGCGCCATCTGGAGGTGACGTCGTGAGCCGGTTTGCAAGCGCCGAGCCGCTCTTCAGCCTGCACGACATCGATGTGCGCTTCGGACGCGTGCTGGCCCTGTGCGGCGCCACGCTGACGATCCACGCGGGAGAGCGGGTCGCGCTGATCGGCGCGAACGGCAGCGGCAAGAGCACCTTGCTGCGCGTGCTGCACGGACTGGTTCCCCATTCCCGGGGTGCTTTCGTCAGCCGCGCGCCGCTGCGGCGCCAGGCGATGCTGTTCCAGCGGCCGCACATGTTGCGGGCGAGCGTGCGCAACAACATCGCGCTCGCGCTCTGGCTGCACGGCGCACCGTGGCGCAATGCGCAGCGCGAGGCCACCGTGGCGCTGGCGCGCGTCGGCCTTGCCGACCTCGCGGATCGCAATGCCCGCACGCTGTCGGGCGGCCAGCAGCAGCGGATGGCGCTGGCGCGCGCATGGGTGATGCAACCGGACGTGCTGCTGCTCGACGAACCCACCGCCAGCCTCGACCCCACTGCCAAGCGTGATGTCGAGTCGCTCATTGCCGAAGCGGCGCATGGTCGCACGCTGGTGTTTGCAAGTCACAACCTGGGGCAGGTCAAGCGGCTCGCGAGTCGCGTGGTCTACCTCGAGCACGGCCGGCTGCTGGCCGACCTGCCTGTCCAGGATTTCTTCGATGGGCCCTTGCCCCAAGAAGCGCGTCTGTTTGTCAAAGGAGAACTGGCATGAAGCATTTCCATCAGCCCATGAACATCCTGAAAGCGCTGGGCGCGATCGTCCTCTCGGTGTCTGCGCTGGCCGCGAACGCCGAAACAATCACGATGGCATCGACCACTTCGACCGAGCAGTCCGGCCTCTTTGGTCATCTGCTGCCTGCGTTCAAGCAGGCCAGCGGCATCGACATCAAGGTGGTCGCGGTCGGCACCGGGCAGGCCATCGACATGGCCAAGCGTGGCGACGCCGACGTGCTGTTCGTCCACGACACCGCGGCCGAGGAGAAGTTCGTCGCCGAGGGCTTCGCTGCCAAGCGCTTCCCGGTCATGTACAACGACTTCGTCCTGATCGGCCCGAAGGACGATCCGGCCGGATCGAAGGGCAGCGACATCGTCGCCGCACTCAAGAAGATCGCTACAACGAATGCGCCCTTCGTCTCGCGCGGCGACAAGAGCGGCACCGACGCCGCCGAGCGCCGCCTGTGGACACAGACCGGGCTCGCCGAAACCGGCCAGCCGATGCCCAACGAAAGGAAGGGCACGGGCTACAAGGAATGTGGCTGCGGCATGGGGCCGGCACTCAACATCGCGGCTTCGACGGGCGCCTACGTGCTGGCCGACCGTGGGACGTGGCTCAGCTTCAAGAATCGCGCCGAACTCGCGGTGCTGGTGGAGGGCGACAAGCGTCTGTTCAACCAGTACGGCGTGATGGTCGTGAGCCCGACGAAGTTTCCGCAGCTCAACAGCGCGGGCGCGCAGAAGTTCGTGGACTGGGTGACGTCGCCTGCGGGGCAGTCGACCATTGCTTCCTACAAGATCGGCGGGGAACAACTGTTCTTCCCCAATGCGGAACGCTGAGACTGACGGAACAGCCGAGATCGCGGTCTTTGCGGCCGGAAGTCTGCGTGGCCCGCTGACGGAGGCCGCGCGCGATTCCGAGCAATTGCATCCGGGCACGCGCTTCACGCTGACCTTCGGTGCTTCGGGCTTGCTGCGGGATCGCATCGCGGGCGGCGAGAAAGCCGACGTCTTCGCGTCCGCCAACATGGCCCATCCGCGATCGCTGGCCGCAACCGGCGATTGGGGGCCGACCCGTGCCTTCGCGCGCAATGCGTTGTGCGCGCTCGCGCGGCCGGGGCTCGCCGTGACGCCCGAGACCCTGGTCGCGACCATGCTCGATCCGCGGATCAAGCTCGGCACCTCGACGCCGAAGGCGGACCCTTCCGGCGACTACGCGTTCGAGCTGTTCGATAAGGTCGAGCGCACCGGTGCCGCGCCTGCCGGCTCGGGCAGGATGCTCGCCCGCAAGGCGCTGCAATTGACCGGCGGCCCGAACTCACCCGCGCCGCCGGCCGGACGCAATGTCTACGGCATGCTGGTGGCGAGCGGGCAGGCCGATGTGTTCCTGACCTACTGCACCAACGCGGTCGTCGCGATCGGCGAGGAGCCCGGCCTGCAGCGCATCGATGTGCCCGGGCCGGTGAATGTCAGCGCCGCGTACGGCCTGGCCGTGCGCACCGGCGCACCCGCGGCGGCAGCCGCTTTCGCTGACGATCTGATCCACGGTGCGGGGCAGGCGCTCTTGCGCGCGGCGGGCTTTCTCGCGCCCTGAACCTCAGCGGTCCACCGGCAGGTAGAGGCTTTCCTTGACCTCTTCCATCACCACGTAGCTGCGCGACTCGGCCGTGACCGGCAGTTTCTTCAGCAGGTCGCCGAGCAGGTTCCGGTAGTCGCTCATCGCACGCAGCCGGGCCTTGATGAGGTAGTCGAAGCCGCCCGAAACGAGGTGACATTCCATGACTTCGGGGATGTGCATCAGCTCTTGGCGCACCTTGTCGAACACATCGCCCGACTTGGACGAGAGCGTGACTTCGACGAACACCAGCAGCGACTTGCCGAGTGCCTGCGGATCGACGCGTGCGTAGTAACCGGTGATGACGCCCTCGCGCTCCATGCGGCGCACGCGCTCGGAACAGGGCGATGTCGACAGGCCGATCTGCTCGGCCAGATCGGTCATCGAAATGCGTCCCTGGCGCTGCAGGATGTCGAGGATTTTTCGGTCCGTTCGGTCGAGGTCGGCCATTTCACTGCTCCGAGGCTGAAAGCGGCAAAACATCAGTAAGAACGACTGACGCGCATGGAAATTTCAGCGAAGTTTATGGCAATTGGAGGGCTACGCTTAGCTCATTTCCTGCATTGAATGGGCTGAGCAATGAAAGTGATCGTTCTGGGCGGCGGCGTCATCGGTGTCACGACCGCGTACTACCTTGCCAAGGCCGGCGCCGAGGTGACCGTGCTCGACCGCCAGAGCGGCCCCGCGCAGGAAACCAGCTTCGCCAACGCCGGGCAGGTCTCTCCTGGCTACTCCACGCCGTGGGCTGCCCCGGGCATTCCGTTCAAGGCGCTCAAGTGGATGTTTCAGAAGCACGCGCCACTGTCGATCCGTCCGGACGGCACGCTGTTCCAGTTGCGCTGGATGGCGTCGATGCTCAAGAACTGCTCGCCGGAGCGCTATGCGGTCAACAAGGAACGGATGATGCGCGTGGCTGAATACAGCCGCGATTGCCTGCGCGCGCTGCGTGCCGAAACCGGTGTGCGCTACGAGCATCGCACGCAGGGCACGCTGCAACTCTTCCGCACGCAGGCGCAGCTTGATGCGGTTCAGCGGGACGTGGCGGTGCTCGAAGAATGCGGCGTGCCGTATCAACTGCTCGATCGCGATCAACTCGCTTCGGTCGAACCGGCGCTGGCTCGCACCGGCGAGCTTCTGGCCGGTGGTCTGCGCCTGCCGAATGACGAAACCGGAGACTGCAATCTCTTCACAAAGGGTCTCGCCGATGTGGCACGCGAACTCGGTGTGAACTTCCGCTTCGATCAATCGGTCGATCGACTGGTCACGGACGGCGTTCGGATCATTGGTGTCCGTCTTGCCAATGGACATGTGCTTACCGCCGACCGCTTCGTGCTCGCCTTCGGCAGCTATTCGCGCGACTTCATCGCGCCGCTGGGGCTCGACATCCCGGTGTATCCGGTCAAGGGCTACTCGCTGACCGTGCCGCTGGTCGATCCTGCGCTGGCGCCGCAATCGACTGTGCTCGACGAAACCTACAAGGTGGCGGTCACGCGTTTCGACGATCGCATCCGCGTCGGTGGCATGGCCGAACTCGGCGGCTTCGACCTGCGGCTGAACCCGCATCGCCGGGAGACCCTGGAACGCGTCGTGACGGATCTCTTCCCCGGCGGCGATCTGCCGCGCGCCACCTTCTGGACCGGCCTGCGCCCCATGACGCCGGACAGCACGCCGATCATCGGTGCGACGCCCTACGCCAACCTGTTCCTCAACACCGGCCACGGCACGCTCGGGTGGACGATGGCCTGCGGTTCCGGCAAGGTGGTTGCCGATCAGGTGATGGGCCGGCGTCCGGACATCCGCACGGATGGTCTGTCGGTCGATCGCTATCTCGCGCCGGTTTCCGGCGGGCGGCGCATCGTGCGGCCGGCGGGTGTGCCTGCATAACCTTTCACGTCATCGACCGGCGGCGGGCTCGCGGCGACCATTCCTTCACCCCGCGCTGTTGCGGGTGTTGAACACCGAAAGGACTCGCCATGAACACCGCCACCCCCGATGCCGTCAAGCTCGCCGAGCAGTACATCGCCGTCTGGAACGAGACGGATGAGGATCGCCGCCTGAGCTTGCTGCAGGCGAACTGGACCGATGATGCAAGCTATGTCGATCCGATCATGCAAGCCAGCGGCCGCACGCAGATCAGCGCGCTCGTCGGCGGCGTGCACCAGCGCTATCCGGGCTTTCGTTTTGCGCTCAAGGGCCGCGTGGATGGCCACGGCGACCAGCTGCGCTTTTCATGGACGCTCGGCCCGAGCGGCGCCGAGGACATGATCGAGGGCACGGACTTCGTGCAGCTCGAAGCGGGCAAGCTGCAAAGCGTCACCGGCTTCCTGGACAAAGTGCCGGCCGCGGCTTAGTGCTTTGCGTTTGCTGTCAGCTGTTCGAGCTCGCGTCGAATGGTTGCGGCGCTGTCGGGGCGCACCACGCGCCCGACTTCCAGGCCGTCGCGCATGAAGACGAGCGTTGGCCAGAGCTTGACGTTGAAAGATCGTCCGAGCGGCCGTCCGCTGGCGTCCTCGACCTTGAGGTGCCGCAGGTGCTGCGCATCGCGCAGCGCCTCGTTGATCGCGGGTTGCGCCGCCTTGCAGATGCCGCACCAGTTGGCGCCGAATTCGACCACCGTAAGACCGGGCATTGCGTCGACTTCGGCGCGGGAGGGTTGTTCGGTTGCGTATGAACTCATCGCCTGATTCTGCTTGAGGGGCTCGAATCGCGCTCGTCCGACGCTGGCGGGTCGCCGCGTGGGAGTTAGCTGATCAGCCTGCCGTTGGTGCTGATCACCGCCACATCGACGAACTGGTTGCCTTCGCGGTTGGTCTTGCCGAAGTTGATTTTCACGCCGCCAAGGTCGAAGGCTTCGATGCGCTCCATTCCCGCGAGAACCGCAGCGCGCGTGGGCGCCGGCCCGGCGCGGCGCAGGCCCTCGGCCAGCACGGCGGCGTCCATATAGCCCTCGAGGCTGGGCAGGGAGAAGTCCTTGGTGCCGTTGGCGATCATGTCCGCCTGGTAGCGGCGGACGATCTCGAACTTGGTCGCGTAGGGCGAGGGCACGACCATCGCGAAGCCGAGGCCGTGCGCGAGGTCGCCCATTGCGCTGAGCGATCCGGCGGTGATCGAAAGCCCATAGCAGCTGCTCTTGCCGCCGGCCGCGCGCAATGCCTTGACGAAGGCCGGCGCGGTGCCGGCGAGTCCGATGATGACGATCTGCGGGCTCGCTTCGGCAATCTGACGCGCCGCCGGCTCGACTTCCATGCTGATGGTGCTAGGCGTGCTCGCGACCACCGCGGGTTCCAGTTTGGCCTTTGCCAAGGCAGCCTTGTAGCCCGCAAGCAGCGACTGGCCGAGCGGGTCGTTCGAGTAGACGATGCCGATGCGCGACTGGCCGAGCACCGCAGCGGTGGCGATCAGCTTGTCGATTTCCTGGTCGTAGTTGGCGCGGACCCAGAAGGTGTTCGGATTGGCCTTCTTGCGCAGCGACACCGTGCCGGTGTTCGGGCCCACGACGGCCATGCCGGGAACTGCGTCGCTGACCTCCGCCGCCTGGCGCGTGCCTAGTGGGTGCAGCATGGCCAAGACCGAGCTGTCGGCTGCGAAGGAGAGGGCGTTGGCCTTGGCGAGATCGGGCTTGAACTGGTCGTCGGCCATGACCAGCTCGACCTTCGTGCCGTTAATGCCGCCGGCGCGGTTCAGTGCGTTGAAATAGGCGCTCGACCCGACGAACAGGCCGGTTCCATTGGCCTTCTCGACGCTGCTGTTGTCGAAGGTGGCGCCGATCCGGATGGCCTTGGATTGCGCGAAGGCCGGCAATCCCAGCCCGGCGACGGCGGCAGCGCCTGCCAGCCTGCCGATGACTTGGCGACGCGTCGGCTTTGGCGACAGGTCGAAGGTACGGGCCTTGGAATCACTCATGGTCGACGTCCCCAGGCATGCGACAAAGGGGCATGCGGAAGTTTTAACAACTTTCGACAATAGCAACAAAGTGTAAAAACGTCCATCGGGACGAGCGCCGGGGTGGTCTGCCCTTTCGTGGCAAACCGCACGGACGGAGCGGGCGAATTCAGCCGGCGCGGCGGCTTCGCCGGAGCTTGCGATAGACGGTCGCGCGACTGATGCCGAGCGCGCGCGCCGCCTCGGCGACGTTGCCGCGGGCTTCGTCGACCGCCTTGCGAATCAGCGCGGTTTCGACATCCCGCAGCCGGGTCCGGCCGTTGCCTTGCGACGACAACGCCGGCCGGCCGGCGAGTTGCGGCCGGACTTGCACGCGCAGTCCCGACCACAGCGGCACTTCGAGCACCGGATCGCCGCGCCGCGCAGCGTCGAAGAGCATCTGCGGCGGCAGCGCGAAGAGATCGTTGCAGTTCAGCGCGAGTCCGGCGCCCAGCGGCTGGTGCAGCATGTGCCGCGCCGCCGCGTTGGCGCCGGCCACGTAGCCATCCGCGTCGATGCACAACAGCCCTTCGGTATCGGCACCGGGTGCGCTGCCCGGCCAGGCGATCCCCAATCGCAACTCGCAAGGATGCTGCTGCAGCAGCGCGTTCTCGATGCTGCGCGCCGACAGGGCGGCGAGATGCCGCAACTCAGGCCGCTCGACCACCTGCACGCCGGTCAGGTCCAGCATGCCGATGCACTCGCCGAGCGGTCCGAACAGCGGCGCGCCCGCGCAGCTGTAGACGCTGGTGTCGTCGAAGAAGTGCTCGCCCCGATGCAGCCACACCGACTCGTGCTCGGCCAATGCCGCGCCGATCGCGGTGGTGCCGACTGCGCGTTCCGACAGGTCCACCCCGATGCGCGCGATGTCGCGTGCATGCCGCGCGGCCGGATCGCTGCCGCCGGGCAGCGCGCCCACATCGACCACGATGCCGTCCGCATCCGTGAGGATCGCGAAGTAGCGCGTGTCGGCGATCGCACGCGAAAGTCGTTCGATCACCGGCCGTGCCGCCGCGACGAGGGCCCGGTTGCGCTCCGCGACCCGCACGGCAGCCTGTGCCGAAACCGGGTCGAAGCTCACGCGCTCGCGAGGCTGCCGCCCGGCCGCGAGGCAGCGTTGCCATGAGCGCAGCAGCCACGGCTCGACCCGCGTGCCTTGCGCGTCGGCGTCGCCCTCGATCCATTCACGCCGCGCCTGGGCGATGGAGATGGAACGCTCTGGCAGTGGCGAAGCGAGGGAGGCGGTCATCGTGTGGGTCCGGGCCTGAACGGCACCTGTCGTGATGTGCGCATTGCCGGCGGGCAAGCTGTTTCATTTTGAGAATTTCAAGTGTCCCGCGCAAGCGGCTAGGGTTTTGCCTAGGGTTCCGGTCAGGTGCGACGTCCAAGATTCATGTGGCCGAAAACAGCCATCTCTTACCTTTACAACGGAGACAGCCACATGCAGGTTTCTTTCACGGTCAACGGCCGGGATGTCACGGTCGACGCGCCTCCCAACACCTTCCTGGTCCAGGCGCTCCGGGAGCACCTCCATCTCACCGGCACGCACGTCGGCTGCGACACCGCGCAGTGCGGCGCCTGCACCGTCCACGTCAACGGACGCGCGGTGAAGTCATGCAACGTGCTGGTCGGGCAGATCGCCGGCGCGAAGATCACGACCATCGAAGGCGTTGCGCAGCCCGACGGCACGATGCATCCGATGCAGGCGGCCTTCAAGGAGTGCCACGGCCTGCAATGCGGCTTCTGCACCCCAGGCATGGTGATGAGCGCCATCGACCTGTGCACCTACCACCCGAACGCGAGCGAGACCGAGATCCGCGAATTGCTCGACGGCAATCTCTGCCGCTGCACCGGCTACCAGAACATCGTCAAGGCAGTCCAGATGGGCGGCAAGGCGATGACCGAACCCGCCAAGGCCACGGCCAACGCCTGAGGAGAAAAGTCATGGGTGCATCCGACTTCTCCAACCTGCCGCACATCGGCGAGGCGCTGCGTCGCAAGGAGGACTACCGCTTCCTCACCGGCGCCGGCCAGTACACCGACGACGTCAACCTGCAGAACCAGACGCACGCGGTGTTCCTGCGTTCGCCCCACGCGCACGCGAACATCAAGTCCATCGACACGTCGGCCGCGCTCAAGATGCCCGGTGTGGTCGGCATCTTCACCGGCAAGGACATCGACGGAAAGATGGGCGGCCTGCCTTGCGGCTGGCTGATCAACAACCCCGACGGCACGCCGATGAAGGAGCCGCCGCACCCGATCCTCGCGATCGGAAAGGTGCGCTATGTGGGCGACCACGTCGCACTCGTCGTGGCCGAGACGGTCGAGCAAGGCAAGAACGCCGCCGAAGCGATCGTGGTCGACTACGAAGAACTCCCCGCGCTGGTCAGCGTCGCCGATGCGGCGAAGAAGCAGAGCGGCGTCGTGATCCACGAGCAGGCGCCGGACAACCAGTGCTACAAGTGGGCGATCGGTGACAAGGCGGGTGTGGATGCGGCCTTCGCGAATGCGGCGCACGTGACGAAGCTCGACCTCGTCAACAACCGCCTCGTGCCCAACCCGATCGAGCCGCGCGTTGCCATCGGCAGCTACAACCGTGCGAACGACGAGTACACGCTGTACGTCGCCAACCAGAACCCGCACGTCGAGCGCCTGCTGATGACGGCGTTCGTGCTGGGGCTGCCCGAGCACAAGGTGCGCGTGATCGCGCCCGACGTGGGCGGCGGCTTCGGCTCGAAGATCTACCTCTATGCGGAAGACGTGGCGCTCACCTGGGCTTCGAAGCAGCTCAATCGCAGCATCAAGTGGACCGGCGAGCGTTCGGAGTGCTTCCTGTCCGACGCCCACGGTCGCGACCACGTGAGCCATGCCGAGATGGCGATGGACGCCAACGGCAAGTTCCTCGCGCTGCGCGTGCACACCGATGCGAATCTTGGCGGCTACCTGTCGACCTTCTCGACCGCGGTGCCAACGATCCTCTACGCCACATTGCTCGCGGGGCAGTACACCACACCGCAGATCTACGTCGAAGTCGATGCGTGGTTCACGAACACCGCGCCGGTCGATGCCTATCGCGGTGCGGGGCGGCCCGAGGCCACCTACCTGCTCGAACGGCTCGTGTCGCGCTGCGCGTGGGAGATGAACCTCGGGCAGGACGAGATCCGCAAGCGCAACTTCATCACTGCCTTCCCGTATCAGACGCCGGTCGCGCTGCAGTACGACACGGGCGATTTCCACGCCTGCATGGACAAGGCGAAGACGCTGGCCGACGTGGCCGGATTCGCGCAGCGCAAATCGGCGAGCGAGGGCAAGGGCAAGCTGCGCGGCATTGGCTATTCGAGCTACATCGAAGCCTGCGGCATCGCGCCGTCGAACATCGCGGGTGCACTCGGTGCGCGTGCGGGCCTGTTCGAATGCGGCGAAATCCGTGTCCATCCGACCGGCAGCGTGACGGTGTTCACCGGCTCGCATAGCCACGGCCAAGGGCATGAGACCACCTTTGCGCAGGTGGTGGCCGCGCGCCTGGGAATCCCGGTCGAAAACGTGGATGTGGTGCACGGCGACACCGGCCGCGTGCCCTTCGGCATGGGCACTTACGGATCGCGCTCGATCTCGGTCGGCGGCGCGGCGATCATGAAAGCGCTCGACAAGATCGAGACCAAGGCCAAGAAGATCGCGGCGCATCTGATGGAAGCGAGCGACGCCGACGTCGAATTTGCCAACGGCGAGTTCACCGTCAAGGGCACCGACAAGAAGATCCCCTTCGGACAGGTCGCGCTCACCGCGTATGTGCCGCACAACTACCCGCTCGACAAGCTGGAGCCGGGGCTGAACGAAACCGCGTTCTACGACCCGACGAACTTCACCTTCCCGGGTGGCACCTACATCTGCGAGGTCGAGGTCGACAAGCAGACCGGCGAAGTCAAGGTCGACCGCTTCACCGCGGTTGACGACTTCGGCACCATCATCAATCCGATGATCGTGGAGGGACAGGTGCTCGGCGGGCTCGTGCAGGGCATCGGCCAGGCATTGATGGAGAACTGCGTCTACGACAAGGAGAGCGGCCAGCTTCTCACCGGCAGCTTCATGGACTACGCCATGCCTCGCGCCGAGGACTTCCCGATGTTCAAGCTCGACACCGTGTGCACACCCTGCACCCACAACCCGCTGGGCACCAAGGGCTGCGGCGAGGCGGGCGCGATCGGTTCGCCGCCAGCCGTCATCAATGCAGTGCTCGATGCGCTCGCGCCGCTCGGCGTGAAGGACTTCGACATGCCGGCATCGCCCTACCGCGTGTGGGAAACGATGCAGAAGGGCAGCAGCCCGACCGGACAACCGCAGCAGCCTTCGCTGGCCGCGAGCACGCAAGGCCGCCCGGCTCCCTGAACACGGAAAGGTCAGAACACCATGTACGCCTTCACCCTCGAACGTCCCACCACCCTGGCTGATGCGGTCAAGCTCGCCGCGGCCGGCGCCAAGCCCCTCGCCGGCGGGCAGACGCTGCTGGCCTCGATGAAGCTGCGGCTTTCCGCGCCCGAGCAACTGGCCGACCTGAGCGGCGTCAAGGAACTCGCCGGCATCAGCAAGTCGGGCGACGCGCTCGTGATCGGCGCGATGACGCGGCATCTCGATGTCGCGAACAACGCCGACGTCAAGGCTGCCTTCCCCGCGCTCGCATGGCTCGCCGATCACATCGGCGACCGCCAGGTGCGCGCGATGGGCACCATCGGCGGATCGGTCGCCAACAACGATCCGGCTGCGTGCTACCCGAGCGCGGTGCTCGCGACCGGCGCGACGGTGGTCACCACGCAGCGCGAGATTGGTGCAGATGATTTCTTCCAGGGCCTCTTCACCACCGCGCTGACCGATGGCGAGCTCATCAAGGCGATCCGCTTCCCCATTCCGAAGCGCGCCGCCTATGAGAAGCTGCGCCAGAAGGCATCGAACTTCCCGCTCGTGGGTGTGTTCGTCGCGCAGTTCGACAGCGGCGTGCGCGTCGCGGTGACTGGCGCGGGCAACGGCGTGTTCCGGCACGCGGGGCTCGAGCAGGCACTCAGCAAGGCCTTCACGCCGGAGTCGGCGGCGTCGGTGAAGATCGATTCGGCCGATCTGAATACGGACTTGCATGCTTCTGCTGCGTATCGCGCGAACCTCATCAGCGTCTTGACGCAACGCGCAGTCGCAAAGGCACTCGGGTAGCCGACTCCGTTAGCCGCTTCGTCGTGTGCGCGGCAAGGCTGCGGGGAGGACCATCCCCCGCAGCCCGCGTGCCATGCCAAGAGCCCTTAAGCTGCCGAGATGACCGATCACGACACCCCCCCGGCGGCTTCGCCGTTTTCCTCAATCGACGCCGTCGTGCAGGCGCTGCAAGGCGCTGGCTACTACGCGGACCGACGGCTCGCCACGGCGGTGTTCCTCGCGCTCAAGCTCCAGCGGCCGCTGCTGCTCGAAGGCGAGCCCGGTGTGGGCAAGACAGAACTCGCCAAGGCCCTATCGACCGCGCTCAGCCGCGAGCTGCTGCGGCTTCAGTGCTATGACGGGCTCGAGCAGCGCGAGGCACTGTACGAATGGAACTACGCCGCGCAGCTGCTGCACATGCGCGCGGCCGAGGCGCAAGGCATCTCGACCGATGTGGAATCGGAGGTCTACCAGCCGCGCTACCTCATCCGCCGCCCACTGCTGCAGGCGCTGCAGGCGCCTGCGCCCGGCGCAGTCCTGCTCATCGATGAAGTCGACCGCGCAGACGAACCTTTCGAAGCCTTCCTGTTGGAGTACCTCGGCGAATACCAAGTCAGCATTCCGGAGCTCGGCACCATTCGTGCGCTGGTGCCGCCGGTCACGATCCTGACCAGCAATCGCACGCGCGAGCTCAATGATGCGGTCAAGCGCCGCTGCCTCTATCACTGGCTCGACTATCCGGAGCGCGAGCGCGAGCTCGCGATCGTGCGCGCACAGGTGCCGCAGGCGAGCGCCGCGCTGTCCGAGCAGATCGCGAACTTCGTCGGCCGGCTGCGCAGCACGCCTTTCGCGAGCGCCTTCCAGCGCGGGCCGGGCATTGCCGAAAGCGTCGAATGGGCAAAAGCGCTGGTGGCGCTCGACACCATCGAGCTCGATCCCGAAATCGTGGTCGACACCGCGGGCATCCTGTTCAAGCAGCGCGACGACGTCGCCACGCTGACGCACGCGATGGCCACCGATCTCCTCAAGCCCGAGGAGGCTTCGTCTTGAGTGACACCGTCCATCAGCTTGGCGACGCACGCCGCGGCAAGCTGGCGGGCAACATGCTGGGTTTCGGCCGCGCCTTGCGCCGCGCCGGCGTGCGGACCGATTCGATGCGCATCGCGCTCGCCGCCGAGGCCGCGACGCTGGTGGGCGTCGAGAACCGCCTCGACCTTGCGGCCGCGATGGAAGCCGTGATGATCAGCCGCGAAGAAGACCGACTCGTCTTCCGCGAACTCTTCGACGCCTGGTTTCGCGACCCCGAGCTGGCCAACAAGCTGCTCGCGCAGATGCTGCCGAGCGCCGAAGGCAAGGCCGAGCCGTCCAAGCGCCGCCCGCGTGTGCGGGAGGCATTGGCGCCGCCGCGCGAAGCGGGACGTGCGGCGCAGAACGAGCGCGAGGTCGACTTCGATGCCGCAATGACCGCGAGCGACCGCGCGCGCATTCACCATGCCGATTTCAATGCGCTCGGTGCGGCGGAATACCGCCTCGTCGAGCGCTTGGCGCGGGACATTTCACTGCCGATCCCGACGCTGCCCGCGCGGCGCCTGCGCGTCACGGGCGATGCGGGTGCGCATTCGCGCATGCATTGGCCCGGCGTGCTGCACGAGGCGGCGCGTACCGGCGGCGAGATCCTGCGCCTGCCACGATGGGCGAGGCGCAAGCAGCCGCTGCCGTTGCTCGTGCTGGTCGATGTGTCCGGCTCCATGGAACGCTATGCGCGCCTGCTGCTTGCATTCCTGCACGCGTCGACGCGGCATTCGGGCCGGCGCGACGTCTTTGCTTTCGGCACGCACCTGACCGACCTGACACCGGCATTCCGACTCGCCGACACCGATTCGATGCTGGCCGCCGCGAGCGAATCGATCGACGACTTCGCCGGTGGCACGCGGCTCGGCGAATCGCTGGTGGAACTGCGCCGCCGTCACGCCCGCCGCCTGACTGGAAGGCGCACGCTGGTGCTGGTGATCAGCGACGGTCTCGACACCGGCGAGCCCGAGATCCTCGAGAACGAACTGCAATGGCTCAAGCGCCATTCGCGGCGCGTGCTGTGGCTGAATCCGCTGCTGCGCTATGAGGGCTACGCCCCCCTTGCGCGCGGTGCGGCCATGTTGCACCGCCATGCAGACGCGATGCTGGCGGTCCACAATCTCAGCGCTCTGGAACATCTGGCGACCAGCCTCGCAACGCTCATGCGGTCGGGCCGCTGAAGACCCGACCCCACTCGAATTCAAAAAGGAAGATTCATCATGGAAATGCTCGGCAACCGCAAGCTCGGGATCACGCAGCAGCAGGCTTGGGACGCGCTCAACGACCCGGAGACGCTCAAGAAGTGCATCCCCGGCTGCGACAAGTTCGAGTTGACCGGAGACAACCAATACAGCGTCGGACTGGCGGTCAAGATCGGTCCGGTCTCGGCGAAGTTCAGCGGCAAGGTCACGCTGTCGGACATCCAGGCGCCCGAAAGCTACAAGCTTTCGTTCGAAGGGCAGGGCGGCGTCGCCGGCTTTGCCAAGGGCTCGTCGGGCGTGTCGCTCAAGCCCAATGCGGATGGGGTCGAAGGCTGCGAACTCGACTACACCGTGCAGGCGCAGGTGGGCGGCAAGATCGCGCAGCTCGGGCAGCGGCTGATCGATGGCGCGGCCAAGTCCACCGCCGACGATTTCTTCAAGCGCTTCGAAGCCGAGATGCAGAGCCGCTACGGTCCGCCGCCCGCGGAAGCATCGGCCGATGGGGACGCCGCGCCGGCCGAGAAGGAGGGTGCGATGGCCGGCTTCATGCGGAAGATGGGGTTCGGCAAGAAGGACAAGGACGAGGAAGGCGACGCGACCGAGAAGCCCGCCGACTGAAGAGCAGAGACAGTGAGATAGAGAGACAGAGCTATGGAAAACCTCGATGTGATGGTGCTTCGTGCGCTGCGTGACTGGCGACAGGCCGGCCGCCGCGGTTTGCTGGCGACGGTGGTGCGAACCTGGGGTTCGTCGCCGCGTCCGATCGGATCGATCATGGCGATGGCCGAAGACGGTGCCGTCGTCGGCTCGGTGTCGGGCGGCTGCATCGAAGACGACCTGATCGCGCGCTACACCCGCGCGCACGGCGATGGCGCGATGCCCACCGGCAAGCCGGCCTTCGTCAAGTACGGCATCACCGCCGACGAAGCGCATCGCTTCGGGTTGCCGTGCGGCGGCACACTCGAGTTGCTGCTCGAATACGACCCCGACCCGGCATCGCTGCAGACGCTCGTGACTTCGCTCGAACGCGGGCGACTCATGCAGCGCACGGTAACGCTCGCGAATGGCTCGGTGAAGCTGGCCGAGGCGTCATCGCCCGCGGAGTTGACCGTCAACGATGCGGAGCTGGTCAACACCTTCGGCCCCGAGTACCGGATGCTGATCATCGGCGCCGGGCAACTCGCCGAGTATCTCGCGACGATGGCCCAGTTCAGCGGCTTCGCGGTGACGCTGTGCGATCCGCGCACCGAGTACCAGACCTCATGGAACGTACCGGGCGTGACCACGACCACCGAGATGCCCGACGACGCCGTGACAGCGTTCAAGCCCGATCGCCGAAGCTGCGTGGTCGCGCTCACGCACGATCCGAAGCTCGACGATCTCGCCCTGCTGGAGGCCTTGCAGACCGAAGCGTTCTACGTCGGCGCGATCGGCTCGCGCCGCAATGCCGAGGCGCGCCGCGAACGCATGATCGAGCACTTCGACCAGACCGAAGCCTCTCTGGCGCGCTTGCGCGGGCCGATCGGCATCTATATCGGCAGCAAGACGCCGCCGGAGATCGCAGTGAGCGTGATGGCGGAAATCCTTGCGGTGAAGAACGCGGTGCAGTTGCCGCGAGAGGCGGCGGTCGCGGTTGCGAAGGCGGCGGCTGCGGCCGTCTGAGCCGCGTCAGCGGCGGGTGTCGGTCAACTCGCCGAGGAAGGTGGTGCTGCGGCCCATCGCGCGGCGCATGTCCTTCGATTCGAGCGACTCGGCGCGAGACATAGAGAACAGGAAGAAGCCCGCGACGATCGCGATGCACAGTGCCACTGCAATGAGCAGGCCAGCCAGCGAGCCGAAGTAGAAAGCGAGTGCGAGAAGGCCGAGATTGACGAGAAGGAGAAGGGCGCGCATGGTCCCACAGGCTATCAGAGATCGATGACGCGAACGGCCCCTCGCGCTGCGTAAAAACACTGAGCACTTTCTCGTACAGTGATGCGCCATGCCTTCGTATCGATCCCACGACATTGCGGGTAACAACTCCAGGGCTTGCTGGGTCGAAGCGCCCGGCCGCGCGGCGATTCGTGCCGCAACAGTTTCCGCGCCATCAGCGGGGCAGGTGCTGGTCCGATCACTTCACTCGGCAATCAGCCGCGGCACCGAGATGCTGGTGTTCCGCTGCGAGGTGCCTCGGACCGAGTTCCAACGAATGCGCGCGCCTTTCCAGGAAGGCGATTTCCCGGCGCCTGTGAAGTACGGCTATGCCAGCGTGGGTACCGTCGAAGAAGGGCCCGAGGCAATGAAAGGGCGCCACGTCTTCTGCCTGCATCCGCACCAGACGCGCTATATCGTTCCGGCGGATGCGGTGCATGTGCTGCCCGAGCGCCTGCCGCCCGCGCGTGCGGTGCTGGCAGCGAACATGGAGACCGCCGTCAACGCCATCTGGGATGCAGCGCCGCGCGTGGGCGATCGCGTGGCGGTGGTGGGCGGCGGCGTGGTCGGCTTGCTGGTGGCGTGGCTCGCGGGGCGTATGCCGGGCTGCAAGGTGGAACTCGTCGACGTGCGTGCGCAGCGGCGTGCGGTGGCCGAGGCGCTGGGCGTTCGTTTCTCGACGCCGCAGGATGCGACGCCCGATGCCGATCTGGTGGTTCATGCCAGCGGCAATCCGCAGGGCCTCGTCACTGCCCTCGGGCTCGCGGCCTTCGAGTCGACGGTCATCGAGATGAGCTGGTACGGCACGCGCGATGTGCCGCTGCCGCTCGGCGAAGCCTTTCATTCGCGCCGGCTCACGCTCAGGGGTTCGCAGGTCGGCCATGTGGCGACGGCCCAGCGCGCGCGATGGGATCGCGGTCGACGGATGGCGCTGGCCCTCTCGCTGTTGTGCGACCCGGTGCTCGATGCGCTCATCACCGACAGCGCACCCTTCGACGAATTGCCCGTGGTGCTCGAACGCCTGTCCGGCGGCGCACCCGACACGCTCTGCCAGCGCATCGACTATTCCTGAACCACTCTTTCGTTTCTGAAAGGCCCGCATGTACACCGTCAATGTCCGCGACCATTTCATGATTGCCCACAGCTTTTCCGGCGTGGTGTTCGGGCCGGCGCAGCGCCTGCATGGCGCGACCTACGTGGTCGACCTGGAGATGCGCCGCGCCGAACTCGATCCGGACGGGGTGGTGGTCGACATCGCGCTCGCGACAGAGGTCCTGCGCCGCGTGCTCGGTGATCTCAACCTGCGCAACCTCGACGAAGAAGCGGCCTTCAAGGGCAGGAACACGACGACCGAATTCATGGCGCGCGTGATCTTCGACCGCGTGGCCGCCTGCATCGCCGCCGGCGAACTCGGCCCGCATGCGGGCGGTCTTTCGGGCCTGCGCGTGCGCCTGAACGAATCGCACGTCGCGTGGGCAGCGTACGAGGGCGCGTTGCCTGCGCGCGCATCGTGAAGCTGCAATGCAGCTTCCTCGTGCCGGGCAAGCTCGACACGCGCACCGGCGGTTTCACTTATGACCGGCACATCATCGATGGCTTGCGCAGCCTTGGCTGGCTTGTCGATGTGCGTTTGCTCGGCGAGGGCTGGCCGGCGCCGGACGATGGGACCCTGGCAGCTGCCTGGCAAGTCCTCAGCGCATTGCCCGACGGCTCGTTGGTCGTGGTCGACGGTCTCGCTTTCGGCGCGATGCCCGAGTTTGCGGAGGCGCATGCGAGGCGGCTGCAGTGGGTGGCGCTGGTGCATCACCCGCTCGCGCTGGAGACCGGGCTGGATGGTGATGCGCGCGCGGCGTTGTTCGACAGTGAACGAAAGGCGCTTTCGACCGCGCGCGCCGTTGTCGTCACGAGTCCTTCCACCGCTCGCGCATTGGCGGCGTACGACGTGCCGGCCGCGCGCATCACCGTGGTCGAGCCAGGCACCGAGCCCGCACCGCTCGCGGCTGGGTCCGGCTCCGGCGATCTGCATTTGCTGAGCGTGGCGAATGTGAGTCCTCGAAAAGGTCATGCCTTGTTGATCGATGC
Source organism: Variovorax sp. (assembly GCA_017744935.1). GTDB lineage: Bacteria > Pseudomonadota > Gammaproteobacteria > Burkholderiales > Burkholderiaceae_C > Variovorax. Next base: position 14,870 of record JAGIAI010000037.1, on the reverse strand, counting down.
CCTTGCCGGCTTGTGCGACCGCCGTTGGGTGCTGCATTGCGTCGGCAGCCTCACCATGGATGCCGAATGCGCGGCCTCCCTCGTGGCCGCCATCGATCGGCACGGACTCCGCGATCGAGTGATGCTGCACGGCCAGCAGGACGAGTCGGCGCTGCGTGCGTTCTACGAGCGCGCGGACGCCTTCGTGCTGCCGTCCTTCCACGAGGGCTATGGCATGGCGCTTGCGGAAGCGCTGGCGCATGGCCTGCCGGTCATCAGCACCACGGCTGGTGCGATCCCGGACACCGTGCCGGCCGATGCGGGCGTGCTCGTGCCGCCCGGCGACGAGCCGGCCCTTCGCGCAGCCCTGCAGCGGTTGATGGACGACGCCGGGTGGCGTGCGCAGCTAGCCTCAGGTGCGAGGGCTGCGCGCGATCGCCTGCCGACCTGGGCGGAAAGCGCCGCGCGCTTTGCAGTGGCCCTGGAAGCGCTCGAAGCGCTCGCCGACGAATGAACGCCTTCAGCGCCGTTTGGCTGGCACAGCGCGAACCCTTTGATCGCCAGGCGCGCGACGCCGCATCCGCATCGTTCGATCTGCCGGGACTTGCGGCCCGACTGCGTGGCAGCGCTTCGACCTTGACCGTCCTCGACCTCGCGTGCGGCACGGGAGCGAACCTCCGCGAGCTCGCGCCCCGGCTGGGTGACGCTCAGCGATGGACGCTGGTCGACCACGACCCTCGATTGCTGGCGGCATTGCCCGACGCGTTGGCGCCCTGGGTTCGGACACCGGGTGCGGTCGAGATCCAGACACTGCGTCGCGATCTTGCGCAGCCGCTCGACGCGGCGCTCTTCGGGCGCCATCGGCTGATCACAGCGTCGGCGCTGCTCGATCTGGTGTCTGCGCAATGGATCGACGGATTGGCCCGGTGCGCACGAGAAGCCAAAGCCGCGGTGCTGTTCGCATTGAGCGTCGATGGACGCGTGGAATGGCAGCCTGAGTTGCCAGGCGACGCAGAGGTCCACCGACTGTTCGTGGCGCATCAGCATCGCGACAAGGGTTTCGGTCCGGCCCTGGGCGGCGACGCGGTGCACTATGCGGCCGCGCGACTCTCGTCCTTGGGCTATGAGGTCACGCAGGCAGCAATCCATTGGCACATCGATGGCCGGGGCGGCGAGCAGTCGACCGCCATGCTGCGCGCCATGATCGAAGGTGCGGCGGCCGCAGCGCTCGAGCAGCAACCGTCAGCTTTCGCGTTAATCGAGGATTGGAGTGCAGAGCGGCTCGATGCGATCGAATGGACGACCCTTCGCGTCGGCCATCGCGATCTCCTGGCGACCTTGCCCTGAGGCGAAGTTCAGTCCCGGGAAGCGGACGACGTCTCGCGCAGGTCCAGGTCCCACAGCACATCGTCGCCCATGCGGAACACACGCCCCGACGGCCGCAGGCAGTCGCGCATCGCGGCGCTTCGCGGGATCTGAAGGCCGGGCCGTCCGGAGCCGATGACCACCGGCGCGATGCTGAGGTGCAACCGATCGAGGCAGCCCTGTGCAATGAAGCGCGAGACCGTGACGCCGCCGCCCTCGACGAACAGTACGCGAAGCCCGAGTGACGCGAGCTCGGTCACCAGCGCGCGCAGGTTCAGGCGGCCTTCGCCGTCCACCATCGCGGGCACGCCAAGCACCTGATCGGCGCCAAATCGGCGGGCTGCTTCGGCGGCGCGACTCGCATCGCAGGCGAGCAGCGTCGGGGCGACCCGGTCGGAGAGTGCACGCAGCGTGGGCGTCAGCCGCAGCGCCGGATCGATCAGTACGCGCACAGGGTGTCGCCCATGGACGTGCCGCGTGGTGAGCTGCGGATCGTCGAGGGCCGCCGTGTTCGCGCCGACGACGACCGCATCGCAAAGGGCCCGCAGACGGTGGAGATGCACCAGCACTTCCCGACCGTTCACGTAGTGCGAATCGCCGCTGTGCGTCGCGACGTATCCGTCGAGGCTCTGGCCGAGCTGCCCGATGACCCAGGGCGCACCTTGGCGCGGGCGGTCGAGCAGCGGCTTGATGAGTTCGAACAGCTCGACCGCCGCGTCGTCCCACATGCCGCGCAGCGAGAAGCCTTGCGCGGTGTTGCCGGCCAGCGGCGCATCGGGCTTCCAAGGGAGCTGCGCCAGTTCGCCGCGGCGATGCAGGACGATGTCGAGGCACAGAGGCCAGAGCGCATCGACGCCGGGAATGGCGGTGGGAGTGGGCATCATCGTGGGCGGATTCTCCGTGCTGGACCGTGGCCTGCCTGTCGGGAGGATACCCGCGCAGGCGTCGCCGCGGGACTACCTGGGTGTCGGCAGTGTGTTCGTAGAGGGCGATGGGGAAACACCCTGTGCTACCGCTGCAGCGTCCTGCGCGGCAAGTGCGCGTCGGTAGCCGTCGCGCTTCTGGAGGCGCTCCCAGTAGGCTGCGACGGCCGGCGGGAAGTGCTCGGACAGGTGGACCTCGCCGGCGAGCATTAGCGCATAGCCCACCGAGATATCGGCCGCCGTGAAGCGATCGGCGCACAGGTAGTCATGCTGCTGCAGTACCGCATCGATGCCACGCAGACGCGCGAGGAACCACTTGGCGTAGTCCTCGGCCGCTTGGGGCAGCTTGCGTTCGTCGGGCTCGAAGTAGCGGTAGCGCAGCACGAGAGTCTGCGGAAAGGTCAGCGTGGCCTCGCCATGGTGCAGCCAGTTGAGCCATCCGCCGTAGCCCGGGTCCTGCGGTCGCAGGGCCAGCCCATGCGTGTTGTCGGGATCGCATCGCTGCGTGAGGTACTGGCACATCGCGGCCGATTCGGTCATGCGCGTCTCGCCGTCGATCAGGTAGGGGATGGTGCCCAGTGCGTTGATCTCGAGGTAGCTGCGCTGCAGCATGCGCGGCGGAAACGGCAGCATGCGCAGTTCGTAGGTTGCACCCAGCTCTTCGAGTGCCCAGAGCGGCCGGAATGAACGCGCACTGACGCAGTGGTAGAGAACGATCATGCGCCCCCCTGCGCAGTCAGCCGTTCACGCAGCTCGCGCTTGAGGATCTTGCCCACGGGGCTCACCGGGAACTCCGTCATGATTTCCAGCCGCTCTGGCAGCTTGAACGACGCGATCTTCTGCTGGCGCAGATAGGCGACAAGTTCGTCGAAGCCGAGTGTTGCGCCGGGTTGCAGGATCACGCAGGCGCAGGCCTTTTCGCCAAAGACGGGATCGGGCAGGCCCACGAGCGCGACCACCTTGACCTGCGGCATGCCGAAGATCAGGTTCTCGATCTCGTCGCAGCTGATCTTTTCGCCCCCGCGATTGATGAGGTCCTTGCGCCGGCCTTCGGTGAAGACGTGTCGTCCGCGCTTTCGCACGATGTCGCCCATGCGGTAGAAGCCATCGGGCGTGAAGGCTTCGGCGTTCTTCGCAGGCGCGTTGTAGTAGCCACGGATGGTGTAGGGGCCGCGCGTGACCAGCTCGCCGGGCTCGCCGTCGGGCACTTCGTGGTCGTTGTCGTCGAGCACCTTGATCTCGTCGTGTTCGCTGACCGGCGCACCGGAGCTTTCGAACAGCAGCGCTTCCGGGTCGTCGAGCCGCGTCATGTTGATGAGGCCCTCTGCGGTGCCGTAGATCTCCTGCGGCGTGCAGCCGAATCGCTCGCGCAGGCGCATGCGCAGTTCGGGCGCGAGCCGCGCGCCACCGTTCTGCACCACCTTCAGCGAAGAAAGATCGAAGCGCGTCGCCACGTCGCTGTTGAGCCAGTTCGAAATGAGCGGCACGACGCTCGCAATCACCGAGACGCGTTCGCGCTCGACGCTGGCGAAGGTCGACTCGATGTCGGTGCTCGCGGCGATGACCACCGTGCCGCCCGCATGGAAGGTGCCCAGGATTCCCGGCGAGGCGAGGTTGTAGTTGTGCCCCAGCGGGAGGATCGCCATGAACACGGTGTCGCGGTCGAAGCCCGCCGCCTGCGCGCACAGGCGGGCATTGAGCACGTAGTCGTTGTGCGTGCGCGGGATCAGCTTCGAGACGGAGGTCGTGCCGCCGGAGAGCAGCATCGTCGATACGTCGTCGGGTGCAGGGCGAATGGCTTGCAGGCGCGCGGCGATCGCGTCGTCATCGGCCGTGCCGCCGTCGATCAGCGGTTCCAGCGCGCGCTGGCCCGGTGCTGGTTCGCCAGCGACGATCACATGGCGAAGGTGGGGAAATTCCGCCGCCATCTCGGCGGCCATCGCGCGATAGTCGAAGTTGCCGGCCACATCGGGGATGAGATACGCGGTCGCACCGGATGCCCGGATGAAGTGGCGCACCTCGTTGTGCCGGTGGGCCCGAAGCGCCATCACGGGGATCGCGCCCAGCCAGTTCAGCGCGAGGTAGGCGATGACGAACTCGGGCACGTTCGGCAGTTGCACCACCACACGGTCGCGCGGCTTCAGGCCGAGGTCGAGCAGGGCTGCCGCGAGGCGTTTCGAGGACCGCACCAGCTCGGCATAGCTGATGCTCCGCTCGTTGAAGATCAGCGCGGTCTTCCTGGGTGTCGCGCGCATGGTGCGCTCGACCATCTCGGCGACCGTGATGTCTCCCCACAGGCCGAGCCTGCGGAACTTGTCGGCCGCCTCCGCAGGCCAGGGCACGCAGCCATCGAGCATGAGGGTCCCTCCGGTCAGAAGCTGAGTTCGGGGTGCAGCTTTTCGTAGGCTGCAGCGAGATCCGGGTCGCGCTTGCGGACATCGTCGTGGTCCACGCGGCCGCTGCGCGTGACGTAGTCGTAGGCGAAGGAGATCGGATCGAGCGGCAGCTTCGGGCCGAGGTTCTCGTACCACTCGGTGCTCTTGATCGCGGCCTTCTGGAGCGAGTCGGAGCCGGGCTGCCGGATGCGAACGAATTCATCGAGCATCTTCGGAACGTCGTTGCCGCAGGTCTTGTATGCATCGAAGAGCGCGATCGAGTCCTGCATCGCGAGCCGCGTGCCGGAGCCGACGGAGGGATGGCCCGTCCGTAGCGCGTCGCCGATGAGCACGATGTTGCGGTAGTGCCAGTTGCGGTTCTTCACGATGGTGTAGCGGAACCAGTTCGATTTGTTCGACAGCAGCGCGTGGCCCTGGAGGTCGTCGGCGAACACCTGCTCGCACCATGCGAGGCTCTGGGCTTCGCTCATTCGCCCGAGACCGGCTTTCTCGAAAGTGGCCGGGTCCACTTCGACGAGGAAGGTGCTGTGCGTGCGGCTGTAGCGGTAGGTGTGCGCGATCGCGAGGCCGTCGGGGTTCTGGCGGAAGATGAGCGAGAGCGGATCGAAGAGCTGTGTGGTGCCGTACCACGCGAGCAGGTTCGGACGCTCGTCGAGCGTGGGCTGGAAGTGCTCCTTGTAGCGTGTGCGGATCGTGCTCTTGGCACCGTCCGCGGCGACGATCAGGTCCGCATCGGTGAAGGCGTCGACATCCTCGAAGCGGCGTTCGAATTCGATCGCGACGCCGACCTGGCGGCAGTGCGCGTGCAGCGCCTTGAGAAGGTCGATGCGGGCCATGCGATGGAAGGTGTTGTGCGCCAGCGTGACATGCACGCCCCGGTGCACCACCGCCATTTCATCGAACACTTCCTGGTTGCGCGTCATGGATTCGTAGAGCTCGGGCGCTACATCGCGCACGAAGGCGAGCGCGACATCGGAGAACACCACGCCCCAGCCGTAGGTAGCGCTTTCGGGATCGCGCTCGTAGACGCGGATGTCGTGCGACGGATCGTCGCGCTTCATCAGGTAGGCGTAGAACAGGCCCGCGGGGCCGCCGCCGACGATGCGTATCTTCATCTCGTTGTCTCTGTGTCCTCTGTGCTTGTGGCCGCCATGCTAAGGCTACAGTGGCGAACACGTCACGGAAACCATCATGAATTCGAACATCGTCATCATCGGCGGCGGCCATGCGGCCGCCCAACTCTGCGCCGGCCTCGTGGAAGCGGGGCAGGGTGCGCGCATCCACATGGTGTGCGAGGAAGCGGCCATTCCCTATCACCGGCCGCCGTTGTCGAAGGCTTTCCTCAAGAGCCCGGACGAGGTGCCGCAGCAGCATCGCGCTGAGGCGTGGTATGCGGAGGCGGGCATCACGCTGCATCTGGGCGACGCGGCGCAGGCCATCGATCGGCAGGCGCGGACGGTCACGCTCAAGTCGGGCGCGGTGCTCGAATGGGAGCGGCTGGTGCTCGCCACCGGCACACGGGCGCGTCGCATCTCTGCGCTCGAAGGGCTGGAGAACGTGGCGCTTCTACGTGCTGCGCACGAGGCGGTGCAGCTCCGCGACAAGCTCGCTGCAGCGCAGCACGTGACGGTGCTCGGAGGCGGATTCATCGGCCTTGAAGTGGCCGCGACCGCGCTGGCGCTGGGCAAGCAGGTTCTGGTGCTGGAAAGCGCGCCGCGACTGCTCGGCCGCGCCGTGTCGCCAGAACTGTCGGCGCACGTGCTCGCGACGCATCGCGCGGCAGGCATGGACATTCGCGTCGGCGTGAAGACGGATGTGCGGCAGGTCGACGGCAACCACCTGACCGCGATCGAGATCGATGGCCAGCCGCAGCCCATCGATCTGCTGCTGCTCGGCATCGGCGCGGTGCCGGAGATCGCGCTCGCGCAGGCAGCCGGCCTCGAATGCGCGGATGGCGTCGTGGTGGACGCCTTCATGCAGACCAGCGACGAGGCGATCCTCGCGATCGGAGACTGCACGCGCTTTCCGGACCAGCGCTCGGACGCGCCGCTGCGGCTCGAATCGGTACAGAACGCCAACGACCAGGCGCGTACTGCGGTGGCGACGCTCACCGGCGCGCCACGACCGCACGACGTGGTGCCGTGGTTCTGGTCGGATCAGGGAAGCATGCGCTTGCAGATGGCCGGGCTGGTGCCGGTGTCGGGGACGCCTGGCGCGTTCACGGTCCGGCGTCCGGGCGCGAATGCCGCGTCGTTCTCGTTGCTGCACTACGTCGGCGCACAACTGCGTTGCGTCGAATCGGTGAACGCACCGGTCGACCACATGATGAGCCGCAAGCTGCTCGAAGCGGGTCGCAGCCCTGAACCGGCGGTCGCGGCCGATCCGGCCGTGCCGCTGAAGTCACTCCTGGCTTAGGAGATGTTGCGCTGAGCGGGCGCCTCGACGTTCTTGCGAATCTCGGCGTCCATGATGCGCGTGCCGGCCGCGAGCGCGGCCTCGTAGGTGTCTGCTCCGTACTCGGCCGAGCGCAACACCTTGCGCGGCGCACCGCCAGCATCGGTTTCGAGGAGCGTCCAGAGGAACGATCCGGGAGCGGGCTCGTCGATGACGAGTTTGATCGGGTTTTTCATGCCTTGATGGTGGGCGCCCGATCCCGGATTTTCTGTAGGCCGATGCCTACGTTACGCCCGTGTCATCGATCGGGACAGTTGTGCACTGCCGCGGAGAAGCACGGCCCCGAGCACGGCCGCAACGACCGCGAAAATCGCACCCACCAGAAAGGCCGATTGATACCCTGCGGTGAGCGCGGCGGGTGTCGCGGCGCCGGCTGCGAGCAGGTTCCCGGTGCGTGCGGCCGCGACGCTCGCGAGCACCGCGAGGCCGAGCGCGCCGCCCATCATGAACGCGGTGTTGACCACGCCCGAGGCCAGTCCGGATTCGCTCGGCGAGACATCGCTCATCGCCACGAGCAGCAGCGGATTGAGCGCCATGCCAGCGCCGATGCCGAGCAGCGTCATGCCCGGCAACACATCGACGAGGAAGCTGCCGCCGACGGGTGCCCGCGCGAACAGGGCGAGGCCTGCGGCCGCAAGCAACAGCCCGAATGCGAGCGGCCCGCGGTTGCCGAACCGCATCACCAGCTTGGCGGAGAGCCCGAGGGAGAACGCCGCCATGATGAGGTTGGCCGGAAGGAAGGCGAGGCCCACCTGCATCGGTGTGCTGCCCAGCACCAGTTGCAGGTACAGCGCCGAGATGAAGAACCAGGCGAACATCGCCGCCGCCCAGAGCACGCCGATCACGTTGGCCGTCGAGACATTCCGCAGGCGAAAGAGGCGAAGCGGCATCAGGGGATGCTGCACGCGGGATTCGATCACGAGAAAGATCGCCATCAGCACGATGGACACGCCGAGCAGCGAAAGCGTCTGCGTCGAAGTCCAGCCGGCCTCGTTGCCATTGACGATCGCATAGACCGCCAGCATCAGCGCCGCGGTCACCGTCACGGCCCCGCCGACGTCGAGGCGCTCGCCGGCGGCGTGTCCGCGCGCATTGGGTAGCAGGGCCACGCATAGCCCGTAGACCGCGACGCCGATCGGCAGGTTGACGAGAAAGATCCAATGCCAGCTCAGCGCGCCGGTGAGCAGCCCACCCAGCAGCACGCCGATGCTGCCGCCGCCCGCGCACACGAAGCCGTAGACGCCCATGGCCTTGGCGCGTTCGCCCGGTTCGGTGAAGAGATTCATGATGAGCGACAGCGCCACCGCCGACACCACCGCGCCGCCAAGCCCCTGGACCGCGCGTGCCGCCACCAGCAGCGCTTGCGAGTTCGAGAGCCCGCAGGCGAGCGACGCGAGCGTGAACAGCGTGATGCCGAGCAGGAAGAGCCGGCGGTGACCGTAGAGATCGCCGAGCCGTCCACCCAGCAGCAGGAAGCCGCCGAAGCTCAGCATGTAGGCGTTGACCACCCAGACGAGCGAGGTCTCCGAGAAGCCGAGGTCCTGGCGGATCGAGGGGAGGGCGACATTCACGATCGTGGTGTCGAGCACGATCATCAAGACGCCGAGGCACAGAACCATCAACGCGAGCCAGCGCCGACGGTCGTCCATGGAATGCGGGGGCATGGGGGAGGGTCTCCTGAGGCTTGTGGATGCTGTACACAAAACCTTAGCAGAGGCGCTGGACACCGTCCACATCCGCCCGGCGGGCACTTTTCCGCAGGCCGGGCCTTTGTCAGGATCAACCCTTGTAAGAATTCATGCCTACTGCTTGTGAGAATTCATGTAAGGGTAGTTAAAATGTATTACATGAATACCGATCGCGACAACTTCCACGACTGGCATCGGGACAAGCCGGACACCACGTCCTTCTCCGGCCTCCATCGGAACGAGATGCGGGAGTACAACCAGCCCGTCGCGCGCTGGGGTCGATTGGTTTTCTTCGCCGCTCTCGGCGTCGCGCTGGTTCTCGGCTTCAAGTATTTCGCGCGTCTCTGAACCCGCTCAGCCCATGACGCGAAGCGCGTCCGCCGGGCTTTCCGTGCTGGCGGCGCGCAGGCGCAAGACCTGGAGCGTCGCGCCGATCAGGAACACCACAAACACGCCTCCGATGACCGCCTGCAGCGCCGGCGATGCATCCGGATCGGCCACCCAGGGCGCGCCCAGCGGCAGGCGAGTCGCTGTCTCGGTGGCACCCGGGATCATGTGGAAGAAGAAGGTCAGCGAATAGCTGACCATCGCCACGTAGGGCGACAACTTTCCGAAGATGCTCGAACGCCCCGCCTGCCAGGCGACCGCGAGCACCACCAGCGTGATGATGCCCAGCGCATGCGGCTTGCCGAAGCCGCCGTGCTGGAAGATGCCGAATCCTGTGAGACAGGTGAGCACCGTGGCAATCACGTACACCCGTCCTGCGCGGTTGTTCATCGAGATTTCCCTGTAGCGAAAGAAGGCGATGAGGCCGGCTATCACCGCCACGAGGCTGATGGCGGTGTGGACCGTACCGAGGGGCGTCAGACCATAGAACATGCGAGCTCCTTTTTTGTGGTGATTGCGGTACGCAAGGTGCGCGCCAGCTTATAGCGCGCGGAATGCAGGTATCGCCATTCGTCGTTGGTCGTATGGCGGAACGCATCGCAGCGCTTCCAAAAAGCGGGTCGCTCGTCTACGCTCGCCTGCCGCGCCCGATCGGGCGTGCATCCCACCCCCATCCCTCCCCAGCACAACCACGGAAAGGACCGCATGAGCACCATCACCACCCAGGACGGCACACAGATCTATTACAAGGACTGGGGCAAAGGCCAGCCGGTCGTCTTCTCACACGGCTGGCCGCTCACGGCCGATGCGTGGGATGCGCAGATGGTCTTCCTCGGCGAGCGTGGCTATCGCGTCATCGCCCACGACCGGCGCGGGCACGGCCGTTCGAGCCAGCCCTGGGACGGCAATCACATGGACACCTACGCCGACGATCTGGCCGAGCTGATGAACAAGCTCGACATCAAGGACGCGGTGATGGTCGGCCATTCCACCGGCGGTGGCGAGGTCACGCGCTACATCGGCCGGCATGGCACGTCGCGCGTCTCGAAAGCCGTGCTGCTTGGCGCGGTGCCGCCGTTGATGCTCAAGACCGCCGCGAATCCGGGCGGCCTGCCGCTCGAAGTGTTCGACGGCATCCGCGCGGGCGTCACGGCCGACCGCTCGCAATTCTTCATGGACCTGACGATGCCCTTCTATGGCTACAACCGTCCGAACGCGAAGGTGTCGCAAGGCGTGCGCGATTCGTTCTGGCTGCAGGGGATGATGGGCGGGCACAAGGGCTTGCTGGATTGCGTCAAGCAGTTCTCCGAAACCGACTTCACCGAAGACCTGAAGAAGTTCGATGTGCCCACGCTGATCGCGCACGGCGATGACGACCAGATCGTGCCGATCGGGGACTCGGCCATGCTGTCCTCGAAGCTCGTGAAGGGCTCGACGCTGAAGGTCTACCCCGGTGGCTCGCACGGGCTGGCCACCACGCAGGCCGACGAATTCAACGCCGATCTGCTGGCTTTCATCAAGGGCTGATCGCGACTTGCCAACATGCGGGGCCACTGCCTGTTTCCAAGGCAATTCAGTGGCAACCCGCATGGGGCCGAGCTCTGCGCCGCGGCCTCCACGGACTACACACAACGTTATCCACAAAACCCCGGTACAAGTCGGCGCGCCTGACGGCTAGGATCGCGCCACTTGAGGGCAAAAATGGACAACAAGACATCCCAGGGTGACCCCGACGATCTGGAGACCTGGTCGTCCCGAATGGCGGCGATCACGCCTGACGTCCACGCGCACGGCAACCTGACCGAGCGCAGCATCGCGAGCCTGCTACGCATGGTGCGCGAGCAGCTCAATCTCGAAGTCGTGTTTGTCGGTGAGTTCGTGGATGACCACCGTGTGTTCCGACACATCTCGTCGAAGACGATCGACGCGATCATCAAGCCCGGCCAGGGCCACCCGCGTATCGAATCGATCTGCCAGCGCATCGTGGATGGCCGGATGCCCTGCATCATCCCCAACGTGACGCCCATCCGCGTCACGAACGGCCTGCCCGAGTACTACCACGGCATGGGTGCACATGTTGGCGTTCCGGTTCGGTTCTCGGACGGCAGCCTGTACGGCGTGCTGTGCGGATTCAGCTTTGAGCCGCGTGCCGATCTCGACGAGCGCGATGTAAAGCGTCTGGAGATGGCTGCCAAGGCCGCTGCAAGGCTTCTCGCACAGGCCGAAGGGCGCGAATGAGCCGCGGGCCGCAGCGGCCTATTTGACCTGCTGCTTGCCCAGCTTGCGCGCCAGCGTCCGCCGGTGCATGCCGAGCCGGCGCGCGGTTTCCGAAATGTTGAATCCGGTCTCGGCGAGCGTCTCGTGGATGCGCTCCCACTCCAGCGTCTTGATGGAGGTCGATCGATTGGTCAACTCGACTTCGGTGGTGCCTTCTGCGCGGCCAAAGGCGGCCTCGATGTCGTCCGTGTTCGATGGTTTGGCGAGGTAGTGGCAAGCGCCGAGCTTGATCGCTTCGACCGCAGTGGCGATGCTCGCGAAACCCGTGAGCACCACGATGAGCATCGAAGGATCGTGCCGGTTGAGCGTCTGCACGCATGCGAGGCCGGAGGCGTCGCCGTTGAGCTTGAGGTCGACCACAGCGTAGCCGGGGGAATGCTCCTTCAGCAACAGGGCCACCTGCTCGACGTTCGATGCGTGCATCACCGTGTAGCCGCGGCGCTCGAACGACCGGCCGAGCGTGCGCGCGAAGGCCGCATCGTCCTCCACGATCAGAAGCAGGCGTTCAGCTTCGGTGTCCATCGTCTTCTTCTTCGTCCTCTTCGAGCGTGATCGCGGCGAGCGGCAGCGTCAGAGTGACGACCGCGCCGCCTTCCGGGCGGTTGCGCGCCGTGACGCTGCCGCCGAGCGTGCGCGCCACGTTGACCACGAGGAACAGTCCCAGCCCGCCGCCGGGCCGGCCCTTGCTCGATTGATAGGGTTTCCCGAACTGCGCCAGCATCTCCGGCGCGAAACCGGGGCCGACATCCGAGACCGTCAAGGTCAGCGCATCGCCATCGTGCGCGGCCGTCAGGCCCACCCACTGCGGCGAGGCCTCCAGCGCATTGTCGAGCACGTTGCAGATCATCTGCTTCAGGGCCGAATCCGAGACCATGGGCAGGTCGTGGCCGAAGCGGTTCTCGTAGGCGAACGAGTTCGCGGCCCGCGTGGTGCGCCACTCTTCGACGAGGTCGTCGAGGAAGGTGCTGACGGTGGTTTCCTCGGAGTTCTCTCCGCGCGCCTCGCCGGCAGACAGCAGGATGCCGCTCAGGATGGTCTTGCACCGCTTGACCTGCGCTTCCATCTCGATGACCTCCTCGAGCAGTTCCGGGTCGGAGGTGAAGTGGGGCAGGTGGCGCCAGTCGCCGAGGATCACTGCGAGCGTGGCGAGCGGCGTGCCGAGCTCGTGCGCCGCCCCGGAGGCCAGCAGCCCCATGCGGACGATGTGTTCTTCTTCAGCCGCGCGCTGGCGCAGGTCGGCAAGGCGTGCGTCGCGGCCGCGCAGGATCCGGCTGATGCGTGTGATGAACACGACCAGCAGCGCCGCGACCAAGGCAAAGCAGATTAGCATGCCGACCACGTAGGGCCTGAACAGGCCCTGGCCCGGGTCGGTCGACAGCGGCAGCGGTTCGGAGAACAGCGCGAGGCCAGCGAAGCACGCGATGGTCACGCCGACCATCGTCCAGGTCGACCATGACTCCAGCAGCACGGCGGCGATGATGACCTGCAGCAGGTAGAGGAAGACGAAAGGATTGGCCGCGCCGCCGCTGAGATAGAGCTGCGCAGTCAGCATCCCGACATCGACCAGCAGCGCGATGAACAACTCGGTGTTGGTCACGTCGCGGGGAATGCGCCACCGCAGCTGGCTGGCGGCGTTGAAAGCCGCGAGGCAGGCCAGCACCGCCAGCATCTGGTCGAGCGGAAGGTGAATGCCAAAGCCGAAGTGAACGACGAGGATCGTGGCGACCTGGCCGACCACCGCGATCCAGCGCAGCTGGATCAGCTGCTGCATGTTCTTCAGGCCGGTGGCGTCGCCGAAGCGCGAGGCGGGGGCGCTGTCGGACGGCGGCAACGGCGCGATCGCCGTGGTGTCAGTCATGGCGCGCATCTTCGCGCATGCGGGCCCGGCGCACCCGAAGCTCATCCCGCGCCACGTACCAGGCGGCGGCGACGATCATCAGCGCGAGGGCGAACCAGGTGATCGCGTAGCTCAGATGGTTGTTCGGAAAGCTGATGACTGTCAGCCCGGCGATGGGCCAGGCCTGCGTCTTCGGCGACGCAGCGCCTTGGCCCGCAGGGGCTTCCTGGTCGATGAAGAACGGCGCGACCTGGTCGAGTCCGCGTGCGGCGGCAATGGCCTGCACGTCGCGCGAATACCAGCGGTGTGCGGCGGGGTCGTTGTGACGGAGGAAGCTGCCGCCGGGCTCGGTGATGCGCAGGAGTCCCGTGATCACGGTCTCGCCAGTTGGCGCTTCGTCGCTGCGATTCGCGCGATCACGGCGCTCAGGCGGGACGAAGCCGCGGTTGATCAGGACGATGCTGCCATCTGCGCGCTGCAGTGGCGTGAGCACCCAATAGCCGCCGCCGAGCGCCGTGGTGGCCTGCACCAGCGTTTCGCGATCGAGGAGCAAGGTGCCGGTGGCGGAGACGCGCCGGTATTCGTCCGAGGCCGCACTGACTTGCGACCACTGCCCGGGGCCTGGCGCCGCAACGGGCAGCGCGTGCACGCGCTGGTCGACCTTGTCGATGAGATCCAGCTTCCAGGCCCGCCGCTCCACCTGCCAGAGGCCGAGGGCGACGAGCCCCGTGAAGATCAGGACCGCGCAGATCCCGAGCGCGGTCAGGAAGGGCGCGGAACGGGGGCCGCGCTCGGTCATCAAGGCTTGTGGTGCTGTTCCATCGACATGTGCGGCATCATGTTGTTGTTCATGTGGTACATGACCCACAACGAGCCGGTCAAGGTGATGACGACCACCACGACGGTGAAGATGAACGCCAGCATCGTCCAGCCATGCTGGGACTTCGAATCCATGTGCAGGAAGTACACCATGTGCACCACGATCTGAACCGCCGCGAAGGCGAGGATGACGATCGCGGTCGTGCTGGGCTTCTCGAAGACGTTGCCCATCACCATCCAGAAGGGAATCGCCGTCAGGATGACCGACAGGACGAAGCCCGTGACGTAGCCCTTGAAGGTGGCGTGCGGTGCGCCGTCATCGTGGCCATGGTCGTCGTGGTGATCGTGGCCGTGCTGGTCGGAGATTGCGTTGTGCGCGCTCATGGCAGCACTCCCATCAGATATACGAAGGTGAAGACGCCGATCCAGACCACGTCCAGGAAGTGCCAGAACATCGACAGGCACATCAGGCGACGGCGGTTCTCGGCGATGAAGCCATGCTTGGCCACCTGGCCCATCAGCACGATGAGCCAGATGATGCCGAAGGTCACGTGCAGGCCGTGCGTCGAGACCAGCGCGAAGAACGACGACAGGAACGCGCTGCGCTGCGGGCCGAAGCCTTCGTGAATCAGGTGCGAGAACTCGTAGAGCTCGATGCCGATGAAGCCAGCGCCCAAAAGACCCGTGACAACCAGCCAGATCATCACGGCCTTCACCTTGTTGCGCTGCATCTCGAGCATCGCGA
>JAGIAI010000036.1 GCA_017744935.1 Variovorax sp. | reverse complement strand
GCGCTGGGCTGGTCGGCCTACGACGGCAAGGCCGAAGTGGTGACGCCCTACTTCGGTTCGTCGGGCACGGGGCAGATCAACGCGATCTTCCCCGTCACGCCGCAGGATGGCCGCGCCATTCCGAAGGCCCAGGCTTCGAGTGCCGAAGGCTTCCAGGCTGTTTCACGTCTCTGAGGTCCGGACGCATGACATTCACCACCGAACTGATCGCACAACTCGCGCACGAACTCCGCGAAAGCGAGAAGAGCCGCGTGCAGATCGAGCACTTCTCCAAGCGCTTCCCCGGAATGACCATCGAAGACGGCTATGCCGTCTCTCGCGCCTGGGTGCGGATGAAACTGGCCGAAGGCCGCAAGACCATCGGCCACAAGATCGGGCTCACCTCCCGCGCCATGCAGATGGCCAGCCAGATCGACGAGCCCGACTACGGGACGCTGCTCGACGACATGCTGTTCGAGCCGGGCGACATTCCGACGACGCGCTTCATCGCCCCGCGCGTCGAAGTCGAACTCGCGTTCGTTCTCAAGAAGAAGCTGGAGGGATCGCAGATCTCCGTGCAGGACGTCATCGACGCGACCGACTACGTCACGCCCGCCATCGAGATCATCGATTCGCGCATCGAGCAGTTCGATCGCCACACGAAGGTGATGCGCAGGGTCTACGACACCATCAGCGACAACGCGGCCAACGCCGGCATCGTCCTGGGTGGCCGCAAGATGCATCCGGGTGAACTCGATCTGCCCTGGTGTGGCGCGATCCTCCGTCAGAACGGCGCTGTCGAAGAGACGGGCCTCGCGGCTGGCGTGCAGGGCGATCCTGCGATTGGCGTCGCATGGCTCGCGATGAAGCTCGCTCCGTGGGGTGAATGCCTGGAGGCCGGCGAGATCGTTCTGGCCGGCTCGTTCACCCGTCCTGTGGCCGCAAAGCAAGGCGACGTGTTCGACGCCGACTACGGTCAACTCGGCCGCTTCCAGTTCCGCTTCGTCTGAGGAGCCCTATCGATGATTCAACTGAAAGACCCTTCCCTTCTGCGTTCGGCGGCATACATCGCCGGTCAATGGTGCAACGCGGACAGCGGGCTCACCATCAGCGTGCGCAACCCGGCGACCGGCGACGAAGTCGGCACGGTGCCCAAGGCCGGCGCAGCCGAGACCCGGCGCGCCATCGAAGCCGCCGACCGCGCTTTCAAGCCGTGGCGCGCGACAACAGCCGAGTACCGCGCGCGCATCTTGCGGCGCTGGTTCGACCTGATGAACGAACATCAGGACGACCTCGCGCTGATCATGACGCTCGAACAGGGCAAGCCCCTCGCGGAAGCCAGGGGCGAGATCGCCTACGCCGCCGCCTACGTCGAGTGGTTCGCGGAGGAGGCACGTCGCACCTATGGCGACCTGATCCCTTCACCATGGGCCGACCGCGACATCGTGATCAGGAAGGAGCCGGTCGGCGTGTGCGCCGCCGTCACGCCGTGGAACTTCCCCGCCGCCATGATCACGCGCAAGGTGGCACCGGCACTGGCTGCGGGTTGCACGATGATCGTCAAGCCTGCTTCGCAGACGCCTTTGTCGGCGCTCGCGCTGGCTGAGCTTGCATCGCGAGCCGGGGTTCCTGCCGGTGTACTGAGCGTCATCACGGGTAGCGCCACCGAGATCGGCGGTGCGCTGACCAGCAGCCCGCTGGTACGCAAGCTGAGCTTCACTGGTTCGACCGAAGTGGGCCGCACCCTGGCGGCGCAGTGCGCGCCGACGCTCAAGCGCCTGTCGCTCGAACTCGGCGGCAACGCGCCCTTCATCGTCTTCGACGACGCGGATCTCGAAGCGGCGGTGGAAGGCGCAATCGCATCCAAGTACCGCAACAGCGGCCAGACCTGCGTGTGCGCCAACCGCTTCTTGGTGCAGTCCGGCGTCTACGACCGCTTCGCCGACATGCTGGCTGCGGCCGTCTCGCGGCTTCAGGTCGGCAACGGCGTTGATGCCAACGTGCAGCAGGGGCCGCTCATCGATGCGCCTTCGCTCGCGAAGGTGGAAGAACTCGTTGCCGAAGCCGTTCAATCCGGTGCCAAGGTGGTGATCGGTGGACGCCGCCATGCGCTCGGTGGCACCTTCTACGAACCCACGGTGCTGACCAACGTGCCGCCCGGCGCTCGCGTCGTCAACGAGGAGATCTTCGGCCCCGTCGCACCGCTGGTCCGCTTCGAGACGGAAGACGATGCTATCGCCATCGCCAACAGCAGCGAGTTCGGCCTTGCGTCGTACTTCTTCTCCCGCGACCTCGCGCGCGTCTGGCGCGTGGCAGGCACGATCGAGGCCGGCATGGTCGGCGTGAACACCGGCCTGGTCAGCACCGCCGTGGCACCCTTCGGCGGCGTCAAGCAGTCGGGCATGGGGCGCGAGGGCTCCAAATACGGCCTGGACGAATACATGGAAACCAAGTACGTCTGCCTCGGCGGACTCAAGCCGTAATCAACACGAAAGATCACGATGGAATCAGAAGCAAAGATCCGCAAAGACCTCGCCGCCTGCTACCGGTTGTTCGACTGGCTCGGCTGGACGGAACTGATCTTCAACCACATCACGGTGCGCGTGCCCACGCCGGAGGGCGAGAAGGCCGAGTACCTGATCAACCCCTTCGGACTGCATTACGCCGAAGTCACGCCCGACAACCTCGTGCGCATCGACGTCGATGGCTCGCCGCGCGGTGGAACCACCGGCCAGGTGAACCGCGCGGGCTTCGTGATCCACAGCGCGATCCATTCGGCGCGCGACGACGCGCACTGCATCATGCACGTGCACACCACCGCGGGCTGCGCGGTGGCTTCGAAGGAATCGGGACTGCGCCACGACAACTTCTACAGCGCCATGCTGTACGACGATGTCGCCTATCACGACTACGAAGGCGTGACGACCAACCTGGACGAGCAGCCGCGCCTCGTGAAGTCGTTGGGCAAGCGCAGTCACCTGATCCTGCGAAACCACGGCCTGCTGGTGGTCGGCCCGGACATCCCGACCACCTTCAACCGGCTGTGGGTGCTGCAACGCGCCTGCGAGATCCAGCTCGCGTCGGATGCCGGCACTGGGCCGAATCGCGCCATTCCGGAATCGATCCTGCGCACCGTGCCGGAGACGCGCGTCGCGGGCAAGGGCGAAGTCCACCGCGTCATCTTCGACACGATGCTCAGGCGCGCCGGCATTTCGTTCTGACCGATCTCGCCGGCCCGTCCACGCAAGCGCGGAAACAGGCGATCGCCGATCGATCGCCAAAGGCAATCGCGATTCGCGATGCCGGCTAGGCGTTTGCGCCGCTTGCCGACAGCATCGCAAGGTTCAACTCACTGAAATCTCCCATGCCCAATTTCGCTCGGCGCTCCCTGCTTGCTTGTGGTCTGTCCCTCATCGCCGTGGCCGGCGCGTCGCATGCCCAGACGCTCCCGCCGACGATCAAGCTCGTCGTCCCCTACCCGCCCGGAGGAAGCGTCGACACGCTCGCGCGACTCATCGCGCAGCCGCTGCAGGAGCAGCTCAAGACCACCGTGGTCGTCGACAACAAGCCGGGCGCCGGCGGCCGCATCTCGGCGTCGCAGCTCAAGCGCTCGCCAGCGGACGGCAGCGTGATCCTCATCGCGCCGAATGCCCTGACCACCATCCAGTCGCTCGTGTATGCGGGGCAGCTCGACTACAAGGTGACGGATGACTTCATTCCCTTGTCGCGCCTCACCAGCTTTCCGATCAGCCTCGCGGTTCCCGCCACGAGCTCGTTCAAGACCGCACCCCAGCTCGTCGCGGCGATGAAGGGTGCGAAAGAGGCGAACTACGGCACCTCGGGCGCCGGTGGCCTCGCGCACTTCGCGGGGCTCGAGTTCGGCAAGGCGACAGGCATCGAGTGGACGCACGTGGCCTACAAGGGCGGCGCGCCGCTGATCACCGATCTGATCGGCGGCCATCTGCCGGTGGCGATCGACACGCTGGTCGACCAGATCGAGTACCAGCGTGCTGGCAAGCTCCGCGTGCTCGGGATCTTCAGCGACAAACGCTATTCGCTGGCGCCGGATGTCCCCACCCTGGCCGAACAGGGCATCAAGGTGCCGACGGCCGAAGGCTGGTTCGGTGCTTTCCTGCCCGCCAAGACGCCCGCTGCCGTGGTCACCCAGCTCGATCAGGCAATGGCCAAGGCGATTGCCAATCCGGACGTGAAGGAAAAGCTGAACAAGCTCGTTCTCCAGACCGCCTATCTCAACTCGGCGGACTTCACCCGGCTGCAGGCCGCCGAGCTCCAGCAGTGGGCGCCGGTCGTGAGGGATTCCGGCTTCAAGCCCGACTGACACCGTCCAGATCGAGCACGCCCGTCAGGCGGGCAAAGGAGCGCAGCATCGCGACGAGCTGCGCGCCCTCCGGGCTCAGCCGACGGGTGGCCTTCGACACGATGCCCACCTGATAGGCAAGGTTCGACTGCTCGCGCACCGGAATCTCGATCAGGTTGCCCGCCGTGAGCGGATGCCGCAGAAGCTGCGCGGGCAGACGCGCGACGCAGTCCGATTCGAGCAGCATCGAGATCGCGCCGAACACCGAGTCCGAGACCGCGGCGAACCGGGGTCGACCGAGACGATGCTGCAGGAAGAGCTCCTGGATGCTTTCGTCCTGGTGCCCCGGTCGCGAAGGATCGCCGACGACGATCCAGTGCGAGTCGACCAGTTCGCTGACGCTCGTGGCGTCGCTCAGGGGATGCCCGCGACGCGCGACGATCGCGGCGCTGGTCGAATAGAGCGGCTGCACCTGCAGGTCATCCGACATCGCATCCTGCGGGAGCCTCATCACCGCGAAATCGAGACGGTTGTCGAGCACGGCTGCAACGAGTTCGTTCGACGAGCGCTGGGTCAGGTGGATCGTCGTCTTCGGAAAGGCATTGCGGAAGTCCTTCAGAACCGCGGGCACGAGCCTGAGCGAAGGCTCGACCGAAACGCCCACCTTGACCTGCTTGGGCGCGGGCCGACGGGCGCGGTTGAGCCACGCTTCGGCCCGATCCGCTTCGTGCAGGACCGCACGTGCGTAGGTGACGAACTCTTCGCCCTCCGCAGTCAACGCGATGCCCTGCGAGGTGCGCTCGATCAGCACGATGTCGTGCTCCTCTTCCAGTTTTGCCAGGCTCTTGGTCAGGCCAGCCTGCGACACGTCGAGCGCACGTGCCGCGGCGCGGTAGCCGCCGTGGGACACCACCGCCAGGAGATCGCGAAGTTGCTGCAGTCGCATGACGTTCATGACAGGTGGTGGCGCCTGATCGCCAAAGGCGATCGCGAAGCGCGCGTTGCGCTGGTCAACACATACCGAACTGACGGACCATTGAATGATGAGTTCATCTATCTCCTATCCCACGCACGTTGCCGCGCTCAAACCTTACGTCCCGGGCCTTCCGATTTCCGCGGTGGCCACCCGCTCCGGCATTGCCGAGGATCGCATCGTCAAGCTCGCTTCGAACGAAAACCCGCTGGGCGCCAGCCCCAAGGCGCTGGAGGCACTGTCGCGCGCTGCGATCGATCTTTCGCGCTATCCGGACAGTGACTGTGCGGCGCTGACGGACGCGATCGCGCGGTTCCATGGCGTGCCCCGCGACTGGATCGTCGTGGGGGCCGGTTCCGAAAGCGTGCTGGGCAATCTCGTCTCGACGCTGCTGCAACCGGGCCGCTCGACGGTCTACGCCCAGTACTCCTTCCAGGCCTATGTGAACGCAGCGCAGAAGCTCGGTGCGCGTTCGATCGTCGTGCCGTCGCCCGACTTCGGCATTGATCTGGACGGCCTCGCCAATGCCATCGAACCATCGACCGCACTCGTCTACATCGCCAATCCCGGCAATCCGACCGGCACGGTGGTCGATCCGGATGCGCTGAAGGCATTCCTGGACCGCGTGCCTGCACACGTGGTCGTACTGCTCGACGAGGCGTACTTCGAATTCATGCCGGCGGCGCTGCGAGGCGACTCGGTGGCCTGGGTGCGCCAGCACCCCAACCTCGTGGTCACACGGACCTTCTCCAAGGCCTACGGGCTCGCCGGGTTGCGGATCGGCTATGGCATCGCGCAAGCGGGCCTCGCGGACGTGATGCGCAGGGTTCGGTCGCCCTTCACGATCTCGGACGCAGCGCAAGTCGCCGCGATCGCGGCGCTCGAAGACGTCGCTTTCATCGAAGAGACCGTGGCAATGACCGAACAGGGCCGGAAGGCGCTGACCAGCGGGCTCGCCGCCAAGGGCTATCGGTGCATCGAGTCGCATACCAACTTCGTCCTGGCCGATGTCGGCGGCGGAGCCGCGTTCGCCGGCAAACTGGAAAAGCACGGCCTGATCGTTCGCCCGGTGACGTCCTACGGCCTGGCCGATTGGGTTCGCATCAGCATCGGCACGCCGGCCGAGATCGACAGGTTTCTCGCGGCGCTCTAGTCCATCGTGGCGCCGGACGCCTTCACGACCGCGCCCCAGCGCGCGGTCTCCGACTTCACGTAGGCGGCGAGTTGTTGCGACGGCAGCGTCGGCGGCTCCACGCCGTCGGCGGCGAGGCGCTCCTGGATCTCGGGCTTCTTCATGACCTTCTCGAGCGCGGCCGCGTACTTGGCGATCAGCTCGGGCGGCGTACCCGCCGGCGCAACGAGGCTTTGCCAGGCGACTGCCTGGAAGTCCTTGGTGCCGGCGGCGCCCGATTCGGCGATCGTCGGCACCTCGGGCATGGCGACCTGGCGCTTGGACGAGGTCACGCCCAACGCACGCAGACGACCGCCGCGCACATGCGCAAGCGCCGGTGGAATGTCGCTGAACATCAGCTGGATCTGGCCGCCAATCAGGTCGGTCATCGCGAGCGCACTGCCGCGATAGGGAACGTGGGTCAGGTCGGCGCCGGTGGCCGCCTTGAACATCTCGACCGCCAGATGCTGCGGACTGCCGCTTCCCGCGGAGCCATAGCTCAGCTTGCCGGCCTGCGCCTTCGACAGGGCGACGAGTTCGCCGATCGTCTTCGCCGGCACCGATGCGTTGACCACCGCAACCAGCGGGACCGAGCCGATCATGCCGATGGGCGTGAAATCCTTGATCGGGTCATAGCCCAGACGCTTGTAGAGCCACGGATTGATCGCGAGCGTGGTACTCGTCGCCACGAGCAACGTATGGCCGTCGGCCGGTGCGTGCGCGGCAAAGGTGGCCCCCAGGCCGCTGCCTGCGCCCGGCTTGTTGTCCACGATGATGTTGGTGCCTAGCAGCGGCGCCATCTCCTTGGCCAGGATGCGCCCGAGCAGGTCGGTCGTTCCGCCTGGGGCATAGGGCACTACGAGCGTGATCGGCTTGTCGCCCTGGGCGAATACGTTGGCTGCCGCCGTGGCTGCGGCGACAGTGCCTGCCAGCCGGATGATCGCTTTGCGTCTGTTCATCAAGTGTCTCCAGTGCAGCAGGGCGCTCGGCGCCGGGGCTGCAGGTTGGTATTCAGAGGGAATGTCTTTGATTAGAGTCCAAGGGTGTGCGTTTGAGAAATGAATCCTTGCATGACGATTCATAAGCAACCCTTATCGTCCCTCCCTTCCGTCCGGCAGCTTCGTGCCTTCGTGGCGGTCTATCACACCGGAAGCGTCTCCGCTGCTGCCCAGGAGCTCTCGCTCACGCAACCCGCGGTCACGATGCTGCTGCGCGAACTGGAGACCCGGCTCGGCGTCAGCCTGTTCGATCGCCACACCCGGGCGATTCACCGCACGGACGCCGCAACCCGGGCGATCGGCTATGCGCAGAGGGCGCTCGCCGAAATGGAGGGCCTGTCGACCTCGATGAGCGAGCTGGCCGGTCTTCATGCAGGCCGCGTCCGCGTGGTCGCCACCGCAGCGGTCGCGCAGGCGATGCTGCCGCCGGCGATGCGCAAGTTCATCGACAAGCACCCCGGCGTGAGTCTGGAGATCGACGAAGTCGCGCCGGCGGATTTCGTCAAGGCGATCGAGGCCAACCAGGCAGACTTCGGGGTGGGAACGCTCGAGAATTCAGAGTCCGGTTTGCGCGAAGAAGTGCTGATCCGCGAGACCCTGGTCGCGGCGTCGCTCCCGTCGCCTGCCTTCCCGGGCGGCATTCCGATGACCTGGAAGCAACTGAGCGCGCTTCCGTTGGTGACGGTTCGTTCAGGCTACGGCATTCGGGGCCGCATCGAGGCCGCTGCGCGTGATGCCGGGGTCGAACTCAAGGTGGCGCACGAGGTCTCCCTGCTCGCAACCGCCGTAGCGCTGGCGGCAAACGGCCTCGGCGTGGTCGTGGTGCCGCCATCCATCGTCGCGCACGAGACAAAGCTGGTGACGCAGCGGCTCATCCGGCCGACCATCGAGCGCGTCATCGGCGTTCATTTCCGGCGAGAGCGATCACTCTCGCCGGCGGCCGACGCATTCCTCCAGGTGCTCAAGCAGCTTGCGGCTGCCGGCTAGGAGAGGCCGAGCCCGGGCATCGGGACGGCCTTGATCAGCCGCGTCTCCTGCGCCGTGATCAGGTGCTCCGATGCCTTCAGGTAGGCGGGGAAGTCCGGGTGGGTGTCGCGCGCCTGGCAGCGCCGCTCGTAGTCGGCCAGATCGTCATACCCCCAGAGATGCACGAACTGGTTGAGCGGGCCGACATGGCTCACATAGAAGCCCAACGGCGTGCCCAGCGTCTCCATCAGGAAAGGCAACGCCATCCGGTTGAAGACCTCCAGGAACTCCGGCATCTTGCGCAGCCGGATCGTGTAGATGCGCTGATCGACCAGCGGCTTAGGCGGGAATGACATCGGCTTGTCTTGCAGTGGTGTTGCTTGCGGTCGTGGAAGAAAGCGACGGCTCGAGCCCCGCCAGATGGCGGCCAGTGATGTAGCCGAAGGTCATGATCGGCCCGAGCGTGATGCCGGCACCGGGGTAGTTGCCGCCCATCACGCTGGCACGGTCGTTGCCCACTGCGTAGAGGCCTTCGATCGGCTGACGCTGTGCATCGAGCACGCGCCCCACCACGTCGGTGCCGATGCCGTCGAAGGTGCCCAGATCGCCCATCACCACGCGCAGCGCGTAGTAGGGGCCCTGGCCGACTGGTGCGACGCAGGGGTTCGGCTTGTTGTCGGGGTCCGCGAGGTAGCGGTTGAAGGAAGTGGTGCCGCGGCCGAACTGGCGATCCTCGCCATCCACAGCGCCTTCGTTGTACTCGCGCACCGTCTGCTCCAGACCTGCGGGGTCGATGCCGGCCTTCTGCGCAAGCTCGCGCAGCGTCGCGCCCTTGACCAGGTAGCCGTTGCGCACCAGCGGCCCGAGAGGCATCGGCGCCGGCTTGGCATATCCCATGCCGTACTTGCCGATCGTGGCCTGGTCGCAGACGAGCCACATGCCGGTGTCCGCTCCCTGCCCTACCGCGACCATCGCCGCACCCACGTCGTGGTACGAATTCGACTCGTTGGTGAAGCGCTTGCCATTCGACAGCACACCGATGATCCCGGGCTTGTACCGGTCCAGCAGATGCGGAAAGGCGCCGTACTCGCCGTTGCCCAGCGGGACCTTCGAAGTCGGCATCCAGGCGGCGGGAGAGCTGAAGCGGATCTCCACGCGCCCACCCACTTTCTCGGCCATGCGCGCGCCGTCACCGGTGTTGCTCCGGGGCACGGGCGAGAAATGCTCGCCCCCCGCACGCACGTGCGGGTAGGCCTGCGCGAGGCGCTGCCGGTCGTGCGAGAAGCCGCCGCCGGCCAGCACCACGCCCTTGCGCGCGACGATGCGCTGCAGCCCTTCGGGGCCCTTCACCAGTGCGCCGATCACGCGACCCTTGTCCGCAATGAGCTCCTGCGCCGGCGTGCTCGTGCGGATCGGGATCTTCAGGTCGAGCGCCGATTTCGCGAGGCGCGCGGCCAATGCATTGCCGCTCGTCACGTTGATGCCGCGCCTGTAGAGCGCCAGCTCCTTCACATGGTTGATCAGACGCTTGACCACGTACGTGAACGAGGTGAAGGACTTGGTGAAGCGGAAGAAGTGCTTGAGGTCCGCGTTGGCGGAGTTGAACATCATCCCGATGAAAGTGATGGTCGCGAGCGGGGGACGCAGCCGCGCCATCTCGGGCCCCAGCCCGCGGATGTCGTAGGGCGCAGCGAGGATCGATCGGCCGATGTCCACGCCACCGTCCGCGTCGGGGTGGTAGTCGGGATAGAGCGTGGGGATGAAGCGCACTTCCGTCTCGCGTTCGAAGAAGTCCACCATCTCCGGGCCCTTGTCGATGAAGGCATCGACCGACGCAGCGTCATACCAGCGCCCGGTCTCGGCCTTCATGTAGCGGACGACGGCCTCGCGCGTGTCGGCGTAGCCGGCTTTCTTAGCGTGCGAGGACAGCGGGATCCACAGCACGCCGCCGGAGAAGGCGGTGGTGCCGCCGAACACCGGCTCTTTTTCGACGACGACGACATCGAGGCCGTTCTTCTTGGCGGTGATCGCTGTCGAGAGGCCACCGGCACCGGCGCCGATCACCAGCACATCGCATTCGGTGGTGGGGAGTTCGTTCATGTTCATGCGCTGGCCTCCTGCGCCGCTGCACCGCGGCGAAGTTGATCGAAGTAGTTGCTCATTTCGGCTTCCGCCGCGTCTGGATCACGCTCGCGCATGTGCGTGAGGATCTTGCGGCGCACCGGCACCAGCTCAGGGCGAGCCCGGAGCGTGGAATCGGTCTGCAGCACATGGCGCAGCAGCGTCGTGAGGGTCTCCGCCACGACCACCAGCACCTCGTTGTGCGCGGCCTTGGTGACCAGGCGGAAGAACTCGATGCTGGCTTCTGCGCGATGTGCTGCGTCGGGGTAGTTCTCGATCTCCACGATGTTGCGTTCGATCGCGTCGAAGTCTTCCGTTGCGCCGTTCTGGCAGGCCAGGCGCAGCAGCATGCAATTGATCAGCCGCCGTGCCTGGTCGAGGTGGAGCGAATCGAGCTGCCCGCTGGCGGCCAATTCGCGCAGCGACTGCGCCAGCATCATGTAGGCGCCCTTGTAGAACACGAGCGAGGCTTCCTGGCGGCCATGGTCGAACTTCGCCACCTGGCCGAGGAAAAGCACGTGATCGCCGGCGAGATGCTCGGCGAACTTGTCGCACTCGAAAGTGGCCACGCTGCCGGCGATCACCGGCAGACCGCGGTGGCCCGGCGCCCACCCCACGCCTTCGAACTTGTCGACGATGGCACCGCTCGCAAAGCGTGCCGACAGGTCCTTCTGGTCTTCGGCCAGCACGTTGATCGCGAAAGCCCCGCTCTGGCGGAAGGCCTCCAGGCTCTTGCTGGCCAGCCTGAGCCCCCAGGACACCAGCGGCGGATCGAGCGATACCGAGCTGAACGAGTTGCAGGTAAGCCCGATCGGATTTCCGTCAGGGCCGGTCGTGGTGATGATGGCCACGCCAGTCGGGAAGCTGCCGAGCGCGCTGCGGAAGGCCCGCACATCGAAGGCGTTCTGCGACTCGGTGGACGCGAGGTTCGGGATCGTCATCGGGTCGTTCCAAAAGTTGAATGGTTTGACCATTATAGATATACTGGCCTGCCATTACAACCAAGGGGACCCACCCAATGACTCGTCGAGTTGCCATCATCGGCACCAGCGCGATCCCGGTCGGCCGCCACCAGACCAAGGCGGAAGAGCCGCTTCAGGTACTGGAGCAGGAGATCATGACGAAGCTGGTGGTCGATGCGGTCGCGGACGCCGGCGTCGAGAAGAAGGACATCGGCAGCCTGGTGCTGACGCTGCCCAGGCCCTACACGCTGCAGAAGTACTTTTCCACCTTCCTGGTCAGCCACCTGCGCCTCCAATGCACCGGCAGCGTGCTTGAGGTGATGGGCAACGGCATGACGGGCGCGGTCTGCTTCGACCGGGCCTGCGACGAAATCCTGCTCGGCCGCACCGACGTCGCACTGGCGGTGGGTATCAATATGGAGGCGGCCACATCGGCCTCCGAGCATGCGATGAGCAGCATGCGCACCACCGGCGACGTGGACTTCCACGCCTCGGGCGGCTTCATCCCGATCAGCTGGTACGCCATGGACGCCATGCGCTACATGCACGAATACGGCGCCACGCGCGAGCACTTCGGCGCGGTCGCGGTCAAGAACCGCTGGCATGCATCGATGAACCCGCTCGCGCAATACCGCAAGCCGATCACGCTGCCGGAGGTGCTGGAGCAGCGCCCGATCGTCGAGCCATTGGGCCTCTACGACGTGCCGGGCCGCAGCGACGGCGCTGCCTGCCTGGTGCTGGCTTCCGAAGAAGTCGCGAAGTCGCTGGGCCGGCCCTATGCGCTGGTGCGCGGGCGCGGTTTCTGCCACGACGGCTCGCACCAGATCAACGAAGTGCCCAACGACATGACCGAGCTGATCGCCGCCAAGCAGGCGTCGGCCACGGCGTACGCGCAAGCCGGGATATCCGCCAGGGACATCGACCTGGCCGAGTTCTATGCGCCCTGCACCATCGTCGAGGTGCTCGTGAGCGAAGCGGTCGGCTTCTTTGGGCGCGGTGAAGGCGCTCCGGCGGCCGCCGAGGGCCGCACCAAGCTGGGCGGGCAGATCCCGATCTCGACCTCCGGCGGTCTGACCTCGCGCGGGCATCCGGCGTACGTCACCTCGCTCTACAACTACTGCGAGATGGCCGATCAACTGCGCGGCCGCGCCGGCGAACGCCAGGTCGCGAACGCGCGACTGGGCCTGACCACCGGCGAACTCGGCAACTACAACGCCGCCCTTGTCCACGTGATGGAGGCCCAACGATGACGCTCGAGATGATTCCCGTGGCGCGCACGCGCGCCTACCCGCCACGCGTGTCGGCCTTCACGCAGACCTTCTGGGAAGGCCTTCGCGATGGCCGCTGGCAGAGCACCTGCTGCGAAGCCTGCGGCAAGTTCACCTTTCCGCCCAAGCCCGTGTGTCCGCATTGCTGGTCACCGAAGATGCAGTGGAAGGAGCTGGGGCAGCGCGGCACCCTCTATTCGTGGACCCGCATCCACGCCGCGCCCAAGGTGTTCGTCGATGAAGCGCCCTACGCCGTCTGCGTGGTCGACCTGGACATCGGCCTGCGCATCGCCACCCGGCTCGTCGAGCGCGAGGGCAAGCCGTTCGAGTGCGGCATGCCGGTCGAACTCATCGTCCTGCAGTACGAGGACGGGCCGCTGCTCGCCTCGCGTCCCCTCTAGGAAAGGAGTTAGCCCTTGTTCTACGAACTACGCACCTACACCTGCGCCCCCGGCAAGCTGCCGGTGGCCCTCAAGCGCTTCGAGACCGCCACCCTCGGACTGTTCGAGAAGTACGGCATCCGCCGCGTGACGCCGGTATTCACCGTGGCAGTCGGCGAAGACAACACGCAGCTCAAGTACGTGCTCCAGTGGGAATCGCACGAGCAACGCGATCGCGCCTGGGCGGCCTTCCGGGCCGATCCCGCCTGGCACAAGGCGCTGGCCGAGTCGGACAAGGACGGCCCGGCGGTCGTGCGGATTGCCAACGAACTGCTGGCCGCAGCCCTTCCGCTGGCCGTTTGAACGGGGCGAGGGACTAGAATCCGCCCCGTGAGCCACGCCGACTTCCGCACCAAAGAAGCCTTCGAATCCTCCCTCGGATTCGAGCCCATCGCCCCTTCGCGCGCGTTCGAAGAGATCGCAGCGCAGATCCGCGATCTCGTGGCCACCGGCCGGCTCAAGCCCGGTGATCGGCTCCCGGCCGAACGCGATCTCTCCGCCAAATTCAAGGTCAGCCGCAACACCCTTCGCGAGGCGCTCCGCGCCCTCGAGTTGAGCGGAATGATCGAACTGCGCAAGGGTGCCGCCGGCGGCGCCTTCGTGCTTCCAGGCAACTCCGGCGTGGTCGTCAACGGCTTGCGGGACCTCTATCACCTCGGCGCCATCAAGCCCGAACACCTCACGGAAGCGCGAGTCTGGCTCAGCGAGATCGTGGTGCGCGTGGCCTGCGAGCGCCTGACCGAAGAGGACCTGAAG
The DNA here is from genome assembly GCA_017744935.1 of Variovorax sp. Lineage (GTDB taxonomy): Bacteria > Pseudomonadota > Gammaproteobacteria > Burkholderiales > Burkholderiaceae_C > Variovorax. The sequence goes on along the minus strand of JAGIAI010000036.1, from coordinate 38,855 downwards.
GCACTCGAGGCGAACGTGGCGCAAGCCACTAAGGCTGACAAGGCCGGCAACTTCCAGGAACGCGCGGACCTGCACCGCGAGTTCCACAACCTGTTGGCCGCCGCCACCCGCAATCCGATCATCGAGATCACGATGGAAGGCGTGATGGAAGTGATGCGCGAGTTCGTCAAGGCCATTGGCCCGAGCGACAACCCCTACACCCTGCCCTCGCGCCGCCGGCTGCTCAAGCACCTGCGTGCGCGCGATGCCGACGCGGCGGTCGCCGAAATGAACAAGTTCCTGGAACGCCTGCAGGCGAACTACATGGAACTCTGGGGCTCGCGCAAGCAGTGAGTCACGCTGCAGCCTTCGCCGCGAACCGACCCGCCCGCCTCCCCGACGTCACTGCCCAGCAGATGTGATGGCCGTTGCCGGCCAGCAGCAAGCCGCCCTGCCCTGCGGCCCCTGCCGCATAGAGCCGGGGGATCACGCTGTCGTCCGCGCGCAGCACCTGGTGCGAGCCGTTGACCGCCAGTCCTCCATCGGTGATGACGATCCTTGCTTCCAGTGGGCCGAGCGCATGCAGCGGTGACTGCCACTGCCGATCACACAAGGTGCTTTCGAGCGCATCAGCCGGCAGGCCCGTCGCACGGGCCAGTGCCGCCGGAGTCGCGCCAGTGCGATAGAGGTCCTTGCGATGCCGCCGGTAGTCCGGCAGGTACGCGAAGGCCACGCCCGGGGCGGTAGAGACATGGTTCGGCGCCGCCGAAAACTTGCCCGCGAGTGCATCGTCGAACACCAGCCACGCCTGTCCACCCGGCTGCACAGCAATGGCCAGGCCGGGTGCCTGTTGTTCATCCACGAAACGCTCGCCGTTGCGATTGACCAGCACGGCGCCGCTGCGCAGCAGGTTTGCCTCCGGTCCTAGTGAGGCGGTCATGAAGGACATGACGAAAGGACGGAAGAGCGCGGCTGGCAGCGTCGCAAGCGCCAGCGACATGAGCTTTCCGAGCACCCAGGAAGGCGGCAGCCGCTGCACGAGGCTCGGCTTCGCCGGCGCGCCGAAGCGCAGGCCGGGGCCGAAGACCACCTCGCCGTTGACGATGCGCGCACCGATCGCCTCGGCCAGTCGATGGCCGTCGCCCGTCGCCGTCGGATTGACGCCCGGGATGTGTTCGAGCTCCGGCCGGAAGCGCGCCTTCATCGCGGCACCGTTGCTGTAGTCGCCCGAGCAAAGGACCACTCCACGCCGCGCGGCGATCTTCATGCGCCGGCCGCCGACCAGCGCTTCGATGCCGCAAACGCCGCCGTCTTCCGCGCGCAGCAGGTCGGTCACCTCTGCGCCGAGCAGCACTTGCGCGCCGCGGCGCCTCGCTTCCTTCGACAGGTAGTACGGATACGCCCGCGAGTTCGGCAGCACGTTGTGCATGCGCGGATGGCGATGCGGCGGATCGGCTGTGGGACCGTAGAAACTCAGGCCCAGCGACATCAGCCAGTGCAACGAGTCGGCGGCGTTGTCCACCAGCAAGCGCCGCAGCGCACGGTTCTCCCGCGACGCGAACGGGCCCACGAAATGGTCCATGTCCTCGAAGTGCTCGTCGGGCGAATCGACGATGCCGGCGCGCTGCTGCAGGCGTGAACCCGCAGCGTTGATCGAGCCGACGGACAGCCGGCTGCTGCCGCCCGGAATCGGGTTCTTCTCAAGCACCAGTACGCTGGCGCCCGCCGCTGCAGCCTCGATGGCGGCCGAGAGGCCGGAGGCGCCGCCGCCCACTATGACGACATCGGCGGCCTCTATATCGCTCCCTTGGCGAGAGGACGGCCCGCTCACACGATCTTCACTTCCTGCATCAGGTACACGCCCACAGGCGCGAGGAGCTGGTCTTCGAAGACCAGCCTGCGCCCAGGCGCCGACTCCAGCGCAGCGCGCGCAGAAGCCGCATCGTCGAACCACAGTTCGCTCACCGCTTCGGCACCAGATGGATCACCCGACGGCACGCCGGCCGCCACCGGATGGGCGCGGTCCACCACGAAGTTCTGGACGAAGCGGCGGGCACCGGGCAGCTCGCGGGCGCTATCACGGTTCGTTGCGAGCCAGCGCTCGCGCAAGCCGGCAGACGGAACATCGGCGCGGCGGGTCGAGACCCACATCAGCTTGGCCGGCGCGACTTGGCCTCGCTGCAGTTCATCCGCTTCGATCACGAGGATGGTGATCCCGCCCTGGAACTTGGGAATGTCGAGCTTGCACGCCGCGTATTCCGGCGAGGCATCGGACACCTCCATCGCCGCGATGCTCGGAAAGGAGAGCTGCGCGATGCCGTCGATCGCCTGCACGGGCGAGTCCGGCGCCTCGTACAGGCGCTCGCGGATGTGGTTCTGCCGATAGGTGCCGAGCCCCGGCAGCTTGGCCGCCAGTTGCCCGTGCACCCCGAGCCAGTGGCTCGCGAACTGCGCCGGCGTCACATCCGCTCGCCGGCTGAACAACGCACATCGATAGACCGTCACTTGAGTTCCTTGCCCGCATGCTCCCCCTCGAGGAAGCGGTTGGGCTTGAGGAAGAAGGACAGCACCAGCGCGCCGCCGGGCGAGCGCGCGAGGTGCCGGTTGCCCTTCGGGCGCCAGACGTAATCGCCCTCGCGCACCTCGCCCTCATCGTCGACGATGCTGCCTTCGAGTACGTAGGTCTGCTCGACTTCCACGTGCTCGTGCAGCGGCAACTGCGTGCCCGGCTGCCAGCGGAAGAGCGCCGTCAGCAGGCCGCTGGCGTCGTCCTGCATCAGCACCTTCATCTCGATGCCGGGCGTGGGCGTGGGCTTCCAGGGCAAGCTCGCCACGTCCACATAGCGGGACGCATCCTCCGCCAGCCCATCGTGCCGGGGATGGAAGGGCGTGAAGGCCGTCATCGCCCCGTCAGAACTTGTAGCCGTACTTGGCGGCGACTTCCTTGAAGCCGAACACGCGCGCGGCGTTCTCGCCCAGCACCTTGCGGCGCGACACCTCGCTCATGTGGCCCATCTGCCGTTCGATGGCCTGGGCCGAATGCGGCCAGGTGCCTTCGTGGTGCGGGTAGTCGTTGGCCCACATGAAGTTGTCCTGCAGGCCATGCTCTTCCATCAGGCCGAGGCCGGCGCGGTCCTCGCCGAAAGTCGCGAAGCCGCGCGCCTTGAAGTAGTCCGAAGGCAGCATCTTGAGCTTCGGGCGGACCCAGAAGTGGTGCTTCAGATAGGCCTCGTCCATGGCGTCGAGCATCCATGGCACCCAGCCGATACCGGCCTCGACGCTGCCGAAGCGCAGTTCCGGGAAGCGCTCGGCCACGCCGGCCGCGCAGATGTTCACCAGCGGCTCCAGCGTAGGCGACAGCGAGTGCACCACGTAGTTCACCACCGCACCGCCATTGCCGCGGGTAGTGCGCGGGTCCTTGCCGGTGGAGACGTGGAACGTGGCCGGTACGCCCGCCTCGACGAAACGCGCCCACATCGGGTCGAACTCGACCTTGTTGTAGTTGAGCTCGTTGGTCTTCGGCGGGCCGAAGAGCGGCTTGCACGGCAACGTGAAATGACGGAAGCCCAGCTTCAGGCAGCGGTCGATTTCCTTGAGCGTCGCCTCGATGTTGCCGGTGGCCAGCGCCGCGGCGGGTGACAGGCGCTCGACGTGGGGGCCGAAGTTCTCCCACGCCCAGGTGTTGTAGACCTCGCACTGCGCGTGCGCGAAGTCGGGGTCGAACGTGTACCACATGCCCAGGCCCTTGCCGGGGAAGATGATCTCGCCGTCGATGCCGTCGAGCTCCAGGTCATGCAGCCGCTGCTCCACGCTCGGGCCACGCTCGGAAGCGGTGGCACCGGCCTTGGAGCGGGCCAGGTCTTCGCCCTCCAGCTTGGCAAGGATCAGGCGGTCGGGCTGCTCCGACGCTTCCATCTTGCGCCACTGCACGCCCTTCTCGTCGATCCACACCTTGGGCAGGCGGTCGCGGTACTTGGCATCGATGCGCTCGGCCCACAGGTTGCCCGGCTCGTTGGCATGCGTGTCCGCCGAGATCATCAGGTACTTGTTGGCGGCTCCAGGCTGAGGCGACTTCTCCCAGCCGGCGGAGCCGGGGGTGTTCAGGCGCCATTGATTGGCTTCGTTGACGACGATCTCGGTCATGACGGGGTCCTCGGTGGGATTGTGTGGAAGGTTGAACCACTAGATTTGAATGGTTTGACCATTCTAAACAGCGAAAAACCCCTGTCAAGCCCCGAAGCGGGGTGAGCCGGCGCGAAGCGGGCCGGAAATCAGCGTGTTTTCTTGGGGGCCGACACAGGCTCGGGCACGGCGTCCATGCCCTCCTGCACGATCGTCAGGTATTCGTCCATGCCCTTGGCGGCGGCCTTGGCATCGCGCGCCCGCATCGCCTTGAGGATGCGGCGGCGCACCGGCACCAGCTCAGGGCGCGCCTTTCGGCCGGTGCGGTCGATCACGTAGCGAATGATGTCCGACAGCGAATCCACCAGCATCGCGAGCACCTCGTTGCGGGTGGCGCGGGCGATCAGGCCGAAGAAGCGCACGCCTTCATCGGCGCGCTGGAGAAGATCCTCGCTCTTCTCTATCTCAGTCATGTTCTGCTCGATGGCGGCAAAGTCCTCTTCCGTCGCACGCTCGCAGGCCAGTTCGATCACCATGCCGTTGATCAATCTTCGCGCCTCGGCAAGGCCGGCCAGCGACACGCGGCCGAGGATCATCAAGTCCTGCAGCGATTGGGTGAGAAGCGCCGGGTTGCCATCGCGGATGAAGGCACCACCCTTCACGCCTTTCTGCAAGGAAACGACTCCGGATATCTCAAGCGTGCGCAAGGCCTCTCGCACCGCCGGCCGGCTGACCTGAAACTCCACCGCCAGGTCGCGTTCGGCCGGCAGCTTGTCGCCGGGCTTAAGCACGCCGGAAGCCAGGCGCTTTCGGATCTGCTCGCAGATCTCCTCGAAGACACGGCGCGTCTTCACCTCCTGGAAGGACAGCTGCGGAATGGGTTGCATGAGTTGGCTCGGCATAGTTGTGTTGAGCGAGGATAGCCCAAGGCTACCAAGGGTCGGACTGCTCAATCTCATGGACTTGCAATGGACTGACCATTACACTTCATCCATGGCCACACCTCCGCAGATCCACGACATTCCCGCCGGCCGCGTGCTGGTCTTCGATTCCGCCACCTACGTTGAGAGCCACGTTGCCCATGCGCCGGAGACCAGCGGCAGCGTGGTCGTCAACGCCTCATACAGCGGCGTGCTGTGCGCGCGCATGGTGATGCGCGCCCGGCCACAGGCCGTCATCGGGCTGGACTGCGCCATCGGCAAAGACGGCGCAGGCATCGCCGGCCTCTGGTATTACGAGGCGCTGGGCGTGCCCGCAGCTGCGGGCGATGTGATGACCGCGGAGATGGGCAACGGTGCTGACCTGTACGACCACGGCATCGTCAGCCGCGTGAACGACGCCGCACAGGCGCTGGGCATCATGCCGGGCATGACAGTGCGCGACGCCGCGCGATGCATGTTGACCGGCGAGAACAAACCCGCAACCTTCGATCCCGCACGCCGCCTGGTGATCCACACGGCCGACAGCGGCCGCAGCATCGTGTGCACCGATTCCATCGCCTATGCGCTGCCGGAGGATCGCGAGCGCAATGTGCTGTGCACCGCCGGGCACACCGGGCGCAGCGTCGTCGGCTACTTCCGCGACTTCCGCCCCTGGGCCTTCATCTGTTCCGATGGCGGCGGCGGCAAGAACGACAGCGGCCTGAGCGCGCTCGAGGCGGTGGAGCCCGACGGCATCGCCGGCGCCAGCGTGAGTGCACTCACCGCACGCATGGGCGACGGCCAGAGCACTTATTTCGACGGCGTGATCAGCGCCGCCAACCGCATCGCCCGCGACAAGGGCGTGCGTGTCGGGCAGTCCGCCCGCGAGGCCGCATTGCTGCTCCTGGCCTGAGCCTTACAAACCCTGGAGAAACTGGATGAAGTCCGAAACCCCTTCCGGCCCGTTGCGCGGCCTGCGCGTCGTCGAGTTCGCCGGCATCGGCCCCGGCCCCTTCGCGTGCATGCTGTTGTCCGACATGGGCGCGGATGTCGTCACCATCGACCGCCCCGGCAAGAAGCTGGGCGAGCCGCACAACATCACCGGCCGTGGCCGTAGCGTGGTGTTGGCCGATCTGAAGGACGCCACCGCGCGCGAGCAGGTATTCCAGTTGCTGGAAAAGGCCGACGTGCTGATCGAAGGCTATCGTCCCGGCGTGATGGAGCGCCTCGGCTTCGGCCCCGATGCCGTCCTCGCGCGCAACCCGCGCATCGTTTATGGCCGCATGACGGGCTGGGGCCAGGAGGGCCCGCTCGCGCAGGCAGCGGGCCACGACCTCAACTACATCGCCATCAGCGGCGCGCTGCACGCCATCGGGCCGAAGGACGGCGCGCCGGTGCCACCGCTGAACCTGATTGGCGACTACGGCGGCGGGAGCCTCTACCTGATCGTGGGCGTGCTGGCCGCGCTGCGCGAAGCAATCCTTTCCGGCCGCGGCCAAGTAGTGGATGCAGCGATGACTGACGGAGCGGCCTCACTCATGACCAACTTCGTGAGCCAGCAAATACGCGGTGTCTTCGGCGAAACACGCGGCAGCAACCTGCTGGACGGCGGCGCACCCTACTACCGCGTCTACGAGACCGCGGACGGCGAGCACGTCACGCTGGGCGCCATTGAGCCACAGTTCTTCTCGGAGTTCTGCGAGCGCGTCGGCGTGCCGTCGGAGTTGCATCGCGCGCAGAACGACCGCGCGCAGTGGCCGCGGTTGCACGATGAGTTCGCCCGCATCTTCCGGCAGAAGACGCAGGCGGAATGGACAACCGCACTGGAAGGCACCGATGTGTGCTTCGCCCCCGTTCTGCCCTTGTCGCGGGCGCAGGCGCATCCCCACAACCGCGCTCGCAACACCTTCGTCGAGGTCGAGGGCGTCCGCCAGCCTGCGCCCGCGCCGCGCTTCTCCCGCACCCCTTCGCAGATCCAGGGCCCGGCGCCGAAACAGCCGACGCCCTCGGCGGACGTTCTCGCCCGCTGGCAATGAGCGCCGCGCCGAGCGCGCCGGTCCGGCTGCTCGCGGCAGCCGCCTTCTTCAGCGCCGCGGCACTTCGGGTTTGCGACTCGCTGTTGCCTCGCTTCGCGCTGGAGTTCCAGCGCAGCACCGGCGAAGCGGGCCGCCTGATCGTCGCGTTCGCCGTCGCCTACGGACTCATGCAGCTGCTGTCCGGTCCGCTCGCGGACCGTTTCGGCAAGCAGCGCTTGATGACTTTCGCGCTCGCGGGTTGTGGTCTTGCTTCGACGGCAGCCGCATTCGCGGGCTCGTTCGACACGCTGCTGGCCTGGCGCGCGCTGTGGGGCATGACGGCAGCCGGCATCGTGCCGCTCTCGATGGCCTGGATCGGCGACGCGGTCGCCTACGAGGCTCGCCAAGCCACGCTGGCCCGCCTGTTGCTCGGCACGCTGTCGGGCATGGTGATCGGCCAACTGCTGGGCGGGCTGTTCGCGGAGACGGCGCTGGGTTGGCGCGGGGCCTTCGGGGTGCTCAGCATCGGCTACTGGGTCGTGGGCGGGCTCCTATGGCGCGATGCAGCACGAACGAAGGCGATGCGTGCACCTGCTGCAAGCCGCGGCGGCATCGGCGTCGTGATTTCGCAGCCGTGGGCTCGCGTCGTACTGCTGGCGGTGTTCATCGAGGGGGTATTCCTGCTGGGCGCACTCAGCTACCTGCCGACCTATCTCCATGCCCGCGAAGGCCTCGGCCTCGCCGCTGCCTCGGCCGTCGCGGCGCTCTATGCGGTGGGCGGGCTGGTCTACGCGATCTGCGCGCGGCGCGTCGTCGGCACGCTCGGCGAGATCCGGATGGCGGCAGCCGGCGGGCTGTTGATGGCCACCGCGCTTGCAGGCCTGTGGCTGCTGCCGCACTGGTCGGCCGCGGCGCCGCTGTCGGTGCTTCTCGGCTTCGGCACCTACCTGTATCACAACACGCTGCAGACGCATGCGACGCAGATGGCCCCAGAGGCGCGTGGCAGTGCGGTCTCGCTGTTTTCGTTCTGCCTGTTTGCCGGCCAGTCCTTGGGTGTCGTGGCCTTCGGCGGCACGGTCGATCTCCACGCGTATGCCGCCCTTCTCCTGCTGCCCGCGGTGGCCCTCGCCATCGTGGGAGCCGGCTTCGCCGCTCTGCTTCGGCGGCGACTCAGCGTCGCCGGATAGCGAAGGCGCCGCCGGCCGCCAGCAGCACTGACACGGCCCAGAACACCGTGATCATGCCGACCGCCGAGCCCAGTGCGCCGAACAGCATCGGCAGGAAAGTCTGGCTCGCACTGGTGATGGTGGATCGCACGCCGACCGCCTCGCCGATGCGGTCCTCGGGCGAGTGGCTGTGCACGAGCGCCATCGACACCGGCTGGCCGCAGCCAAGGCTCATCCCAAGCAGGAAGGACGCCAGCAGCAGCGGTCCGAAGGCACTGAGGAGCGGGAAGGCCAGGTAGCCCAGCGCGGTGACGAAGAGCGCACCGGCCATGGTCGCCCATTCGCCAGCGCCGCGCGAGATGCGCGGCAGCACCAGGCGAATCGCAAAGGTGCCGATGCCGAAGGCGCCCATCAGCACGCCCGTGCTGGTCGCGCTCAGCCCGGCCCGCACACCCTGCAGCGGCGCGAGGAAGGTGAACAGATCCCAACCCATAGAAAGCAGGCCGCTGACGAGGAACACCGCACGCAACGGCCGGTGAGCCAGCAGATCGACGAGTCGCGGCCGCGCTTGCGCACCATCGCCGTTCGACGCCAGACGATACCGGCGTGCAGCGCGGCGCAGCAGCAACATGCTCGCGAGCGAGAAGGCGCACAAGACCAAGAAGGCCCATCGATGCCCGGCGTGATCGATGACGACGCCAGCGAGCATCGGCCCCGTGAGCCCCGACAGCGAGAATGCGACGGCCATCGCGGAGAAGGCATCGGTGCGGCGCTCCGGCGTGCTGGCGCGGCCGATCGCCAGGTTGATCGCGACATGCGCCGACATATAGCCCGTGCCCGTGAGCACGCTCGCGACGAAGAGCGAAGGCATCGAAGGCCACGCGCCAACCAGCAGGCCGCCCGCCAGCAGCAGCGCGAGGCCTCCTGCCGCAAAGGGCACATAGCCGATGCGGTCGGACCAGCGTCCGATCTTCACCGCGGCCAGCATGGGCACGATCATCACGAGCCCCAGCAGGGTGCCGATCGCGAGCGGCGACGCATGCAGCGCGACGGCATGCAGCGTGATCGTGAAGCGGTTGCCGGAGAACGCCGCGTGCCCGATCGCGAGCGCGACGATCAGCCCGAGCGGCAAGCCGCTCGAATCTAGGCCACGCAGCGCCACTGCATCAGCGTGTATGGCGGCTCGGCCTGCGGATGGTGCTCGAAGACGCCCTCCACCGCGGCGCCGATCACCACGTCCTGCATCGGATCGCCGAGCAGATTGCCCAGCATGCGCACACCGCCGGCCTCCGGCAGTTCGACCAGCACCACGAGGTACGGCCCCGCGCCCTTCAGGCAGGGATGCACCGGGTGCCAGACGCGCTCCCAGCTGTAGATGCGGCCGCGCGGCGCGACCTCGACCCAATCGGGGTCGAGACGATGGCAGCGATGGCAAAGCCATTCCGGGCCGAACTGCCATGTGCCGCAACCGCCGCAACGCTGCACTCGCAAGCGGTCTTCCTTCAGGCCACTCCAGTAGGGCTTCGAGAGGCCATCGGCCTCGGGGACGGGGATCGGCAAGCCGGGCGGCAGGTAGTTTTCGGTGCTCACAACACGGCCTCCGATCCGAGCATCAAATTGCTGACGGGCGTGACCATGGGCCCGCCGATGACCAGCGCCACGTCGTTGCGCGGGGCTTGTGCGGTGGAGGTGCCGCGCACTTGGCGCACCGCCTCCAGGACGAGCTCGAAGCCGTGCATGTAGCACTCGGCGAGGTTGCCGCCGCTGGTGTTGAGCGGCAGCTTGCCGCTGGGCGCCAACAGGTTCTCGAGTCGCAGGAAATCGTTGGCCTCGTCCGGATGGAAGAAGCCATGCTCGGCCAGTGCCATCAGCACTCCGCCGGTGAAGTTCTCGTAGCTCTGCACCACGCCAACGTCCTTCGGCGTGACACCCGCCATCTGGTAGAGGTTGGGCGCCACGGTGGCAAAGCTGGAGCTCGCGTAGTTGGGCGTGTTGTGCGGCACCGCGGCCACGCGCTCATCCGAGCCTGTAGCGGCACCGAGGACATACACCGGCCTGTTGGGGAAGTCCTTCGCACGCTCAGCCGGAACCATGATCACGGCGGCCGCCCCGTCGTTCTCCATGCAGCAGTCGAACAGGTGGAAGGGCTCGACGATCCAACGCGAGTCGTCGTACTGCGCCTCGGTCAACGGCTTGCCGTGCATCACGGCGCGCGGATTGCGCTGGGCGTGCGCATAGGACGCCATCGCGATCGCGCGCAGCGCCTCCTGTTTCACGCCGTGCTCGTGCATGAAGCGACGCGCCTTCATCGCGAACTTCTGGCCGGGCGAGAGCACGCCATAGGGCGCCTGCCAGGCCATGTCGCCGGAGATGGTGGGCGCCGTGGGTGCCTGTCCGAAGCGACCGAACTGCCCCTGTGCGAGCGCGCGAAAAGCGACCACGCAATCCGAGAGGCCCGACGCCACCGCCGCTGCGCCATTGGCAATCGCCGCGCAATTGCCCCCGCCCCCACCGCCCCATTGCATGGTGGTGGAGCGCAGCTGCGGCAGGCCGAGCGCAGCAGCCAGCCGCGAGGGATCGTTGCGATCGTTGCTGTACGAAGCGAAGCCGTCGATCTCGCGCGGATCCATTCCGGCGTCCTGACAGGCGGCGAGGATCGCCTTGAGCGCCAGCTTGAACTCGGCATCGGGCGACTGCCCGTGGCGGTAATAGGTCGTCTCGCCGATGCCGACGATGGCGACGCGACCGCGCAATGTTCGGTTGTCCATGCTCAAAACATCTAAATGTTAAATGGTTGGACCAATGCTATCACAGTCCCTATACTCGCGCGCTTTTCACCCATCGATTTGCGAAGGAGCCCCCCAGTCATGCCCATCCAGAGATCCGTACTCGTCACCGGCGGTGCAGCCGGCATCGGCCTGGCCATCGCTCGCGGGTTTGCTGGTCTCGGGCACCGCGTGCTGCTGGCCGATGTGAGCGAGACCGTTCACGCCGCCGCGGACCGGCTGTCCACGCCGCAGGCGCCGGTGCATTCGCAGTTGGCCGATATCGGTGACGAGGAACAGGTGCTTCGGGTCGCGGCGCGCGTGCAGGATCTGTTCGGCGGCTGCGACATCCTCATCAACTGCGCCGGCATCTCGAGCAAGCGCAACGGCCAACCCGTTCCGCCCACCGAGGTGACCACCGCCGACTGGCATCGCGTGCTGGGTGTCAATCTGACCGCGCCCTTCCTGCTCTCGCGCGAGTTGATCCCGGGCATGCGGCAGCGCGGCTTCGGGCGCATCGTCAGCATCGCCTCTCGCGCCGGGCGCACCTTCGTCGCACCGGCCGGCGTCGACTATGCCGCTTCCAAGGCAGCGCTGATCGGTCTCACGCGGCACCTGGCTGGCACCTATGCACCGGACGGCATCACGGTCAACTGCGTGGCACCGGGCCGTATAGAAACTGCGCTGTCATCGCTATCCAGTCCTGAAGTCATCGCAGCGGCGACGCGAGCGATTCCGTTGGGGCGACTGGGGACGACCGACGAAGTCGCGGCTGCTGTGCTCTTCCTTGCCAGCGAGCAGGCGTCCTATGTCACCGGTGCGTGCGTGGACGTGAACGGCGGCGTGTTCATGGGCTGACGCGCCGCGGGGCCCACCTCACGACGGCGTCAACACCTGCCCGCCGCACACCGAGATGCATTGCCCCGTCACGTAGGACGACAAAGGCGTCACCAGGAACTCCAGCACGTTCGCGCAGTCCTCGACTTCGCCGAAGCGACGCAGCGGGATGCGCTTGAGTTCTTTCTCGTTCTGCATGCCGCGCTCTGCCGCCTGCTTGCGGATGCGCTCGGTCAGCATCGACCCCGGTGCGATGCAGTTGACGCGGATGCCCTCCGGACCGAGTTCGTAGGCGAGATAGCGCGTCAGCGTGAGCACGGCTCCCTTCGCAACGGCGTAGGGCGCTAGACGCCCTGCGGCGCGCGACGGATCAAGCGCCGCCAAGGTGGCGATGTTGACGATCACTCCACCGCCCTGTGCGCGCATCGCGGGCAGTACCTCCTGGCTGCAGAAGAGCGCGCTGCGGTAGTTGACGTCCAGCATCGCGTCACTGTCCTCGTCCGGCATCCGCGAGGCCGCGCTGCGCTCCATTGGCGTGAAGGCTCCCCCCGCGTTGTTGACCAGGATGTCGATGCGCCCGAACTCGGCCATCGTTCTTTCAACGAGCGTGCACGCACCCTCGCGATGGCGCAAATCCGCCTGAATGCCGATGCTGCGGCGGCCCAACGCGCGAATCTCCTCCAGCACGCTCGCTGCCGTGAGCGTCTCGCCGAATTCGCGTGCCGACGCGAGGTCGACGTCGGCAACCACCACGTCGGCGCCGAGTTGTGCGAGTCGCAACGCATAGCCGCGCCCGAGGCCACGCGCTGCGCCGGTGACGATGGCCACCTGGCCCTGCAGCGTGGAAGTGATGGCATTGTTCATTGGGTTCATCATATTATTGGTCCAACCATTAGGTCAATGTGACGCAAACATGCTCGTTGCCGCTACGATCCGCCCCATGCCCAGCCCCCTCGACCGCGACGACTTCGACGTCGTCCCCATCAATCCGCAACGTATCTTCCAGGAGGTGGCCAACCAGTTGCGGCGGCTGATCTCGGAAGGAAAGCTGCGCCCCGGCGACAAGCTCCCGCCCGAGCGCGAGCTGGCCAAGCGCTTCGGTGTCAGCCGCAACACCATGCGCGAGGCCTTGCGCGCGCTGGAACTCAGCGGACTGATCGAGCTGCGGCTCGGTGCGACGGGCGGTGCCTTCGTGCTGCCGGGCAGCTCGAACGCCGTGGTGGCGGGCATGCGCGATCTCTACTTTCTTGGCGCGATCACACCGCAGCACCTCACGGAGGCACGCATCGCAGTGAGCGCCGCGGTGATCCGCGTGGCCTGCGAGCGCATCACCGACGAGGAGATCGATGCGCTGGAGGCCAACGTCGCGGCCGCAGAGCAAGCGAAGAAGGCCGGCGATTTCGAAGAGCGCACCCGGCATCACCAGGCGTTCCACGTGATGCTGGCTCGGACCACACACAACCCCGTCCTGATCGCGACCACCGAAGGGATCATGGAGATCACCCGCCAGTTCGTGAAGGCGATCGGCCCGACCGACCAGCAGGACTACACCCATCCTTCGCGCAAGCGTCTGCTCAAGCACCTGCGTGCACGCGACACGGAGAAGGCGGTGGCCGAGATGACTTCGGCGCTGACCAAGCTGCACCGCGGCTACATGATCAATGCCGAAACGCCCGGAGCTAACGCGCCAGCACCACCCCGGCAGTCTCGCGATCCCAAGCCTGCGAAAGCGCGGCCTCGAGCTCCTGGCGCAGCTTGAACTTCTCGACCTTCTGGCTCATGGTGGTGGGCAGCGCGTCGCGGAACTGGATGTAGCGCGGCACCATGAAGTAGGCCATGTTGCGCTGGCAGTGCGCGACGAGCTGCAATTCGTCCAGGTGCACATCGGGCTTGATGACGATCACCGCCGCCACCTCCTCGTCATTGGTCGCCGTCGCCACCGGGAAGACCGCGGCATCGGCCACGCCAGGATGCGTGGCGATGATCTGCTCGACCTCGAAGGCCGAGATGTTCTCGCCGCGACGACGGATGCAGTCCTTCTTGCGATCCACGAAGTAGAGATAGCCGTCGGCGTCGCGCATGCCGCGGTCGCCGGTATGGAACCACAGGTTGCGGCGTGACGTGAGCGTGGCCTCGGGCATCTTGTAGTAGCCCATGGTGCCGCGCCAGGGCTCGTCGAATCGCAGCACCATCTCGCCGGGCTCTCCGGGCGGCACCTCGAAGTCGTCGTCGTCCACGATCTGCACTTGCACGCCGCGCCGTGGGCGACCGATGGAGCCGAGCTTGTCGCGAGGGTCCCACTGTGTGAAGGACGTGACCATGCCGTAGTCCGACAGGCCGTAGTTGTTCATCGCCCGCAGGCCGAAGCGCTCCTCGAACTCGGCCGCGTACTTCGGCGTCGGCGCCATGCTGACGAGGCGCAGGCAGTTGTCGGCGTCGGCAGGCGACGGCGGCTGGCTCCAGAGAAAGCTGGACATCGCACCGAGGAAGTTGGTGATCGTGGCCTTCGACTCGCGGATCTCGTCCCAGAACCTCGACACCGAGAAGCGCCGCGACATCACCACCGAAGCACCGCACACCAGGGCTGCGCCCGTGGCCGCCAGCAGTGCGTTGTTGTGGAAGAGTGGCAGGCACACGTAGAAGATGTCCGATGCGCGGTAGCCCTGCGCTTCGGCCGCACTGGTGCCATACGTGAGCGCCGCTGCCTGCGACAACATGCTGCCCTTGGAAGGCCCGGTGGTGCCGGAGGTATAGGCGATCAGCACGAGATCGCAGAAGCGCGGCTCGATCGCAGGGATGAAGGGTGTGGCACCTGCGCGCTCGACCAGTGCATGGAAATCCGCGACCTCGAACGCGCCGGTCGACTCGATCGAGCCTTCGCCTTCCTCGCCCGCGCGCAGGATGACGACGCGCTTGAGCAGCGGCAGCTCCGGCAGCACTTCATGCAGACGCGAGGCCAGCGCCGCATCGACGATCACCGTCTCGCAATCGGACTGGCCGAGGTAGTAGCGCAGAAGCTCGCCACGCGCGGCAGTGTTGACCGGCACGGACACCGCGCCGATCTTGGCGATGGCAAGGAACGTCGCGAGGTGCTCCGCGGAGTTGCCCATCAGCAAACCGGTGTGGCCGCCGCGCCTCACGCCAAAGCCTTGCAGCGCATGCGCGACGCGGTCGGTCCAGGAATCGATCTGCCCGTAGGTAAAGGTACGGCCGGTGGCCGTTTCGGTCAGGAAAACCTTGTCGCGCGATCGTTGCGCAAATCTGGCGAGCACTTTCGGAAAAGTCAGCTCGCGCAGGGCATAGGTGTCGGCGGTAACGGCGTTCGGCTCCAGGCCAGGTGCGTTCGGGTTCATTCGGGAGTGATGTTGTTGCGCTTGATGACATCGAGCCAGCGTTCGTTGTGACGGGCCAGCAGGGCCGCGAACTCTTCAGGCGTGCTGCTGGTGGCGGTGACGCCGGCCTTTTCCATGGATTCGCGGTAGTTGGCGTCGGCAACGGCGACCTTCATCGCGGCTGCGAGCTTGTCCAGCACCGGCTTGGGCGTACCGGCCGGCGCGACCAGGCCGAAGAATATCTCGATGGTGAGGTCAGGCTGTCCGACCTCGGCCATCGTCGGGAACTGCGGCAGCGCCGGCTCGCGCTTGGGCGTGGTCACCGCGTAGCCCTTGAGCTTGCCGCCCTTGATCTGCGGCGTGGCGGCCGAGGTGGAGGTGAACATGAGGTCGACTTGCCCGCCGAGCTGCGCATTGACGCCCTCGATCTCGCCCTTGTAGGGCACGTGCAGCAGGTCGATCCCGGCGGATTGCTTGAGCATCTCGGCCAGCAGATGCGGCGCGCTGCCGCTGCCCGAAGACGCGATGCTGATCTTGCCCGGCGAAGCCTTAGCGAGCTTCACCAGGTCACCGAAGTCCTTGGCGGGGAGGTCGGCCCTGGACGTCAGGGTCCACGACGAGATCGCCGCGAGGCTCACCGGCGCGAAGGCCTTGCGCGGGTCGTAGGGCGGGTTCCTGGTCACGTGGGGTGTCACGCTCATCGGGCTGTTGCCGCCCCAGCCCAGCGTGTAGCCGTCCGGCTGGGCGCGGGCCACGACACCCATGCCGATCATGCCGCCCGCACCGGCGCGGTTCTCGACCACGAAAGGCTGGCCGAGCTGCTTCGACAGCAGCGTCGCGATCATGCGCGCCGACAGGTCGGTGGCGCCGCCCGCGGAGAATGGCACGATGATCGTCACGGGCTTGGAAGGGTAGTTGTCCGGGCCCTGCGCGAACGAGGTCGCGGCGGCCACGAGCATCGCGGCGGCGGCGAATAGGCGGGCTGTCTTCATGGGGTATGTCTCCTGGTTCTCTCTGCGTGCAAAGCGCGAGTGATGCCTATAATATTCCAAATGGTCCAACCATTCAATCATTCGGACAATCCCGGCCTGCTCCAGGGGTTGCGCGTTCTGGAGCTCTGCGAACCCGAGGCCGAGTACTGCGGCCTGCTGCTCGCAGGGCTCGGCGCCCATGTCACCAAGATCGAGCCGCTCGCGGGCACCGCGTCGCGCCGCATGCCGCCGCTTGCCGAGGACGGGCGCTCGCTCTACTTCCAGGCCTACAACCGCGACAAGGACTCGGTGCTGCTGGACCTTCCGAGCGCACCCGCGCGCGCTTCGCTGCTCGCGCTTCTGGAAGATGCCGATGTGTTCCTGTGCGGCAGCATGGCTCAGGTGGAATTCGCGACCGGGCTCGCGCTGCCGGAACTCGCCCGACGCTTCCCCCGCCTGGTGACCGCGCGGATCACGCCCTTCGGCGACGACGGGCCCTGGAAGGACTTCCGCGGCAGCGATCTCATCCATCTGGCATTGGGCGGCGTGATGATGAACACGGGCTACGACCCCGATTCACAGGGCCGCTACGACCTGCCTCCGATCGCGCCGCAGGCCTTCCACGCCGGCCACATCGCATGCGAGCAGGCGCTGATCGGCATCCTCGGCGCACTCATGCATTGCGAACGAACCGGCGAGGGCCAGGACGTGAGCTGCGCGATCCACACTGCGGTAGCGGTCTCCACCGAAATGGACCTGATGTCATGGGTGATGCGTGCCGCCCATCAGCAGCGTCAGACCTGCCGACACTCTGCCGAGTTGCCCAACATCACGACGCCGCTCGCGCAGACCAAGGACGGGCGCTGGAACCTCGGCTGGATGGTGACCGCGGCAGATGAGAAGAGGCTCGTGGAGTTCCTCGCGTCCCGCGACATGGCCTACGACCTCACCGGCCCGGACCCGATGCGCGATCCCAAGAAGCGCGACGTGCCCGGCGCCACGGCTTTCGACGAGCAGAAGGCTCATGTCTTCGAAGTGGTGCAGCGCTTCGTGCGCAGCTTCCGATTCCACGACCTGCCATGGGAAGCGGCGCAGGCGCACGGCCTGATGTGGGCGCCTCTGCGCAAGCCGCACGAGAACCTCGACGACCCGCACTGGGCCGCGCGCGGCACGTATGCGTGGATCGACGGGCTGCCCTATCCGCGCAGCAAGTGGATCGGCTCGACGACTGCCTGGGTGGCCGAGCGCGCCGCGCCGCAGCCCGGCGAGCGGGGGTCCTCAACAGCCGTGCCTTCGAAGGCCGAACCTCAGGCCGCCCACAAGGACACGACGTCCAACGCCTCCACGCGCGGCAGGCCTTTTGCGCTGCAAGGCATCCGCGTCCTCGACTTCTCATGGTTCCTCGCATCCGCAGGCGGCACGCGCATGGTGACGGCGCTCGGCGCGGAATGCATCAAGGTCGAATGGAAGGACAACCTCGACAGCCGCCTGGGCGCGATGGCCCCGGTCGGCGGCCGCGAGGCGCGCCGGCAGGCCACCGGTCCTTTGCAAGGCGTCGACGACCTCACCATGGGTGGTCATTACAACCACAAGAATGCCGGGAAGCGCGGCCTGTCGCTCAACATCCGCGACCCGCGCGGACTGGAGATCGCACGCAAGCTGGTGGCAGTCAGCGATGTCGTGGCCGAGGGCTTCTCGCCCGGCGTGATGGACCGCTGGGGCCTGGGCTACGAGGCAATGAAGCGCATCCGCCCGGACATCGTCTACGTGCAGCAGTCCGGCATGGGCGCGCACGGGCGCTACGGGCGCATGCGCACCGTCGGCCCTATCGCCGCAGCGATCACCGGCATCAGCGAGATGTCCGGCCTGCCCGAGCCCGCGCCGCCGGCGGGCTGGGGCTATTCGTATCTCGACTGGATGGGTGCCTATGGCTTCGCGCAGGCCATCCTCGCCGGCTTGTTGCACCGCGAACGCACCGGCGAGGGCCAGTGGATCGACGCATCGCAATGCGAGTCCGGGCTGATGCTCACCGGCGTGCAATGCCTGGAATGGGCGCTGCAGCGCAAGCCTTTCACACGCACCGGCAATCGCTCGCCCTATGTACCCGCGGCACCGCATGGCGCCTACCGATGCGCGGGCGAGGACCGATGGATCGCAATCGCCTGCTTCGACGATCGCGACTGGCAGGCACTCGTGCGTGCCGCCGGCGATCCCGAGGCATTGCGTCACCCGCGCTTCGCCACGCCCGAATCCCGTATCGCACATCAGGACGTGCTGGACGAAGCCGTGGAGAACTGGACCCGCACGCAGGAGCGCTACGCCTGCATGGCGCTGCTGCAATCGCACGGCATCGCCGCAGGCGTGTGCCAGACGGCGGAAGACCGCTGCGATTTCGACCCGCAGCTCGCGCAGCAGCAGTGGATGGCCGAAGTGACGGCGCCGCGCATCGGCACCTGGCCGATCACCGAACTGCCGGCAAGGCTCTCGAAAACGCCAAGCCATGTCGGCGGGCTGCCGCAGCGCGGCGCGCCCGTCTATGGCGAGGACAACGAGTACGTGCTGGGCGAGCTGCTCGGCTACGCAAGCGCGGACATCCGCACCTTCGAGCGCGACGGCGTGATCTGAGCGCTGGCCGTTCGCCTCAGTCGAGGTGGATGTCGGTCGACTTGATGAACGTCTTCCAGCGCGCGCTGTCGGCCTGGATGGTCTTCTGCAGATAGGCCGCGCTCGTGTCCTCGGCCGGGTCCACGCCCACATCGCGCATTCGCTGGCGCACCGTGGGGTCGGCCAGCATCTTCGCGATCTCCGTGTTCAGGCGCTTCACCGCTTCGGGGGGCGTGCCGGCAGGCGCGCAGATGCTGTACCAGGTGTCGACCACGAAGCCCTTCACGCCCTCCTCCTCCATCGTCCGCAACTCGGGTGCGGCACCCAGGTGGGTGCGGCCGGTGACGGCCAGCGCACGCAGCTTGCCGCTGCGCACCTGGGGCAGCACTGAGGTGTCGACGAACAGGAAGTCGATCTGGCCGCCGAGCAGGTCCACGATGGCCGGTCCGCTGCCCTTGTAGGGCACGTGCACCACAGGCGCACCGGTGAGCTGGCGGAACATTTCGCCCGAGAGGTGCGGTGTGGACCCGTTGCCGGCCGAGCCGTAGTTCACCTTGCCCGGATTGGCCTTGGCATAGGCGATCAGGTCCTTCACCGAACGCACCGGACTCGACGAATTGACCACCAGCACGTTCGCGTTGGTGAAGATCATGGACACCGGCGTGAAGTCCTTGATCGGATCGAAGGGCAGCTTCGAATACAGATGCGGATTGATGGCCATGGTGCTGTTGACCGCCATCAGCAGCGTGTAGCCGTCCGGCTGCGCCTTGGCCACATACGCAGCGCCGAGCGCGCCGTTGGCACCGGCCTTGTAGTCGACCACGACGTTCTCGCCCAGCTTGGGGGAGAGCGCTTCGCTGACGATGTTGCCGAAGGTGCTGCCCATGCCGCCCGGCGGATAGGGAACGATCAACATGACCGGCCTGTCGGGATAGGCGGCCAAAGCAGGCCACGCGGCGCCGGCAGCCATCGCACCAAGGCTGAAGCGGAGGAATTGCTTTCGGTTCATGGTTGGATCCCCAATGCCTGGCGTTCCTGGAAGATGAAGTCGTCCTGATTGCGCCGGCCCGTCTGCTGCGAGGCAGGCGGGCTCGGCAGGTCGGCAGGCACCGGCACGAACTGCTTCCAGTCCGCCACCAGCGTGCGTCGCGCGATTTTCCAGCGACGGTCCTCGCGCCGCTCGAAGCGGTCGACATAGCGCGAGCAGGTCATGAGGTCCATGCCGCCGCCATCAGCACCCGCCTTGCCGCCAGCGAGTTGGTCCAATGCAGCGCGCGCCTCGGCCGGGTAGCGCTGCGTGGTGCGAACGTAAGTCTCTACCAACGCGAGGTCGGGGCCGGCGAACTCGATCAGCAGGTTGCTCACCGCATGCATCGAAAAGGGAATGGCCGCGTGGCGGCTCCGGATCCAGTCGATGAGCCCATCGACCGGACCGTCGTAGGCACCGTGCATGTCGGTCGCGTCGTGATGAAAGACATCGCGGATGCCGCTGAAGTCGAGCCGGTCCACCGCCCGGCACCAGCGGTACATGCAGTCCTGGATCTGCATCCGGTCGGCGATGCGCTCGGGCGAGTAGTCGTCGAGGGTGTTGCTCATCGTCATTCCGCCTCGATACCGGCCTTGGTGATCACGCCGGTCCACAGCGCATGGTCGCGCGTCATCATGTCGCCGAAGCTCTTGGCGTCGCCGGGGTGCGGGAACATGCCCAGCACCTTGAGTTTCTCCTGCACTTGAGGCTCCGCGATGGACTTGTTCAGTGCGTCGTTGAGCTTCGCGATGATCGCGGGAGGCGTGCCAGCCGGTGCCGACAGACCGAAGAAGGCGTTGACTGCGAAGTTGGGAAGCGTCTCGGATATAGCGGGCACATCGGGCAGTAGCGGGCTGCGCTTTTCGCTCGACACCGCGAGCATGTGCACGCGGCCTGCACTGACGAAGGCGTTGATCGCATCGGAGGGCGTGGTCAGCGCCACCTTCACATCGCCCGCGAGGACCGCGTTGACCGCCTGCGACGCACCCTGGTAGGGCACGAATACCATCTTCAGTCCGGCTGCCTGGTTGAAGGATTCTGTGGCCAGATGCGCCAGCGACCCGCGCCCCGCCGACGAGAACTCCAGCTTGCCGGGATTGGCCTTCGCATAGTCGATGAGTTGCTTGATGTTGGTGGCCGGAACCACCGGATTGAGCAGGAACACCATCGGCGTGGTGGCGATCAGGCCCACCGGCGCAAGATCCTTCTGCGAGTCGTAGTTGGCCGCCTTCTGCAGCATAGGCGTGGTCACGGTCGAGTTGCCCACCTGCAGCAGCGTGTAGCCATCGGCCTGCGAATTCTTGACGAACACCGTGCCCATCGACCCGCTCGCGCCCAAGCGGTTCTCCACGATGATCGGCTGCCCGAGACGCCGCTGCAGCGGCTCCTGCAGCGTGCGGATCAGCACGTCACCGGTACCGCCCGCGGCGAAGGGCACGATGATCTTGATCGGCCGGCTCGGAAAGGTTTCGGCCTGCGCACTGCCCAGCGCCAGCGCGGAAAGCGCGAGCGCCGACATGGCCAGCCATTGGCGTCGGAACATCATGGTTTGTCTCCTGGGATCGTGTAATGAAGAAACGCGGAAGCGGCGCGCCGTTCAACTCGACGGCTTGAACACCGGGAAGGCCCGCCGCGAGTCGGGGTGGCTCCAGTCCACCTCCACCGCCTGGCCGACGGCCAGGTGGTCGTAGCGCGCGTGGATGCGGGCGAGCATGCGCGGGCCTTCGGCCAGTTGCACCAGCGCCAACGGGTACGGCACCGCATCGGCCAGATGCGGCGGGCCGACGCGGCTCAGCGTCAGCGCGACGATCGCGCCACGGCCGCTGGCCTCGCGCCATTCCGTGCCCGATTCGCTCCAGAGGCTTTGCGGACGTGGATAGAACTGTGCGCGGCCGTTGCTGCGATCGAACTGCAGCATCAGGCGGCCGTCACGCAAGCCTTCGATGAACGGAGCGCCCACATCGGGCAGATCGGTTGTCGTCGTGCTCATTGGCTTCGCTCCAGAAGCATCACCGTGCTGGTGCCCCATGTGCGGGCGTACTGGATCACGCCAATGCCCGAGAGCATCGCGTTGCTTGCATCGCGGACCTGTCGCTCGCCGGCTTCGCCAAACATCTGGCGCAGGCACTCGACCAGGTTGACACCGCCGCCAGCCAGTCCGGGCTGGCCGGCAGAGATCTGGCCGCCGCCTGTGTTCAGCGGCAGCTCGCCACGCCAGGTCAGGTCGTGCGCTTTGACGAACGCGCCGCCCTCGCCCGGGCCGCAGAAGCCGGTCTGTTCCAACTGGAGGATCAGCGCGATCAGGAAGTCGTCGTACCAGTGCAGCATCTTCACGTCGGCGGGCTTCCACCCCACCGCATTGAAGGCACGCGGCGCGACATCGGTGAAGCCGGTGCGAAGCATGTCGCCGGACGCCTCGGTCGGATCGAAGTTGATGCGCTCTGCATAGGAGATCGGGTGCACGAGCTTCTGAAAACCCATCTCTCGCGCACGTCGCGTCGACATCACCAGCACTGCGCTCGCACCGTCGCAGCGCATCACGCAGTCGAGGATGCGCAGCGGGTCAGACACGATCCTGGAGTCGAGGTACTCCTGCTCCGTCAACGGACGGCGCAGCACGTCGCACGCGTTTTCATTGAGCAGCGCACCCTCGCGTTGGGTCACCGCCAGCTTTGCGAGAGCGTCGTGCGGCAGTCCATGGCGCCGGTCGTACACGTTCGACAGCAGCGCGAAGGCCGACAACGGGCCCGCATAGCCCGCCGGGTCGCAGTACTCGGTGCGATGCCCCGACTGGACCGAGCGATCGATGGTCGACACCGCATCCGATGCAAGGCACAGCACGATGTCGCACAGGCCCGCCTGGATGGCTGCCGCCGCGCGCGCGATGTTGCCGCCGGACGAAGCGCCACCGATCTCCGTCGCCTGGCACCAGGTGACAGACAGCCCCAGCCCTTCGGCCAGCAGGTTGCTGTAGAACGGGTTGCCGCCTTCGCTCATGGCCAGCGTGGTGGCTAAACCATCGATGCGTGCGCGCTCGACGCCGGTTTGCGCGATCAGCCGATCGACGGCTTCGCCGGCCAGCGAGAGCGCGGTGCGTCCGCTGCGGCGAACCAGCTTGGTTTCCGCGTAGCCGACGATCGCGATGCTGCGGTCTGCGAGGGACTTCATGCCATCACGCGCCCACGAAATGAACCGCCTGCTCAACTGTCGCTCGCGAGGTGCGGTAGCTGTTGGCGGGATGCGCAGTGTCCTCGTAGCCGAAGGAGATGCCGCACACCATCAGGCGCTCTTTCGGAATGCCGAGCTCCTGCTTGATGAGGTCGCTCTGGTGCGCCAGCGCCGCTTGCGGGATGGCCCCAATGCCGTGAGCCTGCATTGCTAGCAGTACCACCTGCACATAGCCGCCCACATCGACAGCGCCGTAGACGCCGAGGCCCGGATCGCTCGTCAGGATCGCGACATGCGGGGCGCCGAACAGACGGAAGTTCTCGAGGGTCTGGCGCGCATAGCCTTCCTTGTCCCCGCGCTCCACGCCCACTGCGTTGTAAAGCCGGAATCCGCATTCACGCCGGCGTTCCAGGTAGACGCCGCGGTACTCCTGCGGAAAAGGAAAGTCGGTGCCGCCGCCCTCGCCTGCACGCTCTGCCGCGACCAGCTTCTCACGCAGGCGGTCGGTCGCTTCGCCCGAGGTCACGCTGACCTGCCAGGCTTGCGAATTGCACCACGAGGCGGCGCGCTGAGCGGTCCGCAGGACCGATTCGATGGTGGCGCGCTCCACCGGTTTCTGAAGGAAGGCGCGACAACTGTGCCGCTGCGCGAGCAGCGAATCCAGCACCTGGGCGGGCGTGGCGTTCATCGTGGAATCGATTATTGGTTGCATATTTGAATGGTAGGACCAATATAATGACATTTCCGGACCGAGTCAAACCAGCCTGGATCGGCCGACGTTATCCGCGGATCCATTCCCCTGTTCAATGAAGGAGACACCATGACCGAGTGCCGCATCCGGCGCCGCACACTGCTTGCCGCCGGCGCTGCCATTGCCGCCCAGCCCCTCTGGGCGGCGGACGAGCCGTTCCCGTCGCGGCCCATCAAGATCCTCGTGGGTGCCGGTGCCGGTGGCACCACCGACATCACCGCCCGTCTGGTGGGCGACAAGATGAGCAAGCTGCTCGGTCAACCCGTGGTGATCGACAACAAGCCAGGCGCCTCGGGAACGCTCTCGGTGGCGCAAACGGTGCGCGCACCCGCCGATGGCTACACGCTGGTGTGGGTCGGAAACAGCGTGATGGCAATCTCGCCCTATCTCTACAGGAACCCCGGCTACGACGTGAAGACGCTGATCCCCGTGGGACAGGCCACCACTTCGGGCTTCATCCTGGTCGCTTCGCCGACGCTCGGCGTCAACAACGTGAAGGAACTCGTGGCCTACGGCAAGGCGCATCCCGGACAACTGAGCTTCGGCTCCAACGGCGTCAACGGCAGCCTGCACCTGCTGGCAGAGCTGCTCAAGAGCGAGGCCGGCTTCGAGGCGCTCCATGTACCCTACAAAGGCGGCGCGGAATCGGCGAGTGCCATCCTGGGCGGCAACATCCAGTTCCTGTTCGACGCGTTGTCGTCCAACATTCCCCTCGTGCGCTCGGGCAAGCTCAAGGCGCTGGCGGTGACCGGCCCGCAGCGCGAGAAGGAACTGCCCGAAGTTCAGACCATGGCCGAGCAAGGCTATCCCGGCATGACGACAGAGGTGTTCTTCGGTCTCGTGGCACCGCCTGGAACGCCCCATGCGGTGGTGATGAAGCTCAACGAGACGATGGGCAAGGCACTGGAGGACCCCGCCGTCCGCGAAGCCCTGCAACGCTCGGGCAACGAGCCGAAGTTCAGCTCGCCGCAGCAGTTCCGCGCGCTGGTCGACAAGGAAGGTGCGCGCTTCGGAGCCCTGCTGCAAGCGAAGGGCATTCAGCCGGAATGAGGCCGACGGCCCGCGGCGCTCAGGCGCCGCGCTGGCCCCAGCGAATGATCGCGGGCTCGCCGCCGCGGCGCAGGCCATGGCAGCTGCCCAGCAGGCGATCGGCGGACCTCGGGTCTTCGATCGGTTCGCCGCGCCGCACGCGCCGACGTTCGAGAGCAGGGTTGATCGCCTGGAAGGCGGTCGTGGCCATGGGGCCTAGCAGTTCGGTCAGGTGCGTGCAGCCTTGGTCGCCGGAGAATCGCTCCTTCACTGCCTTGGTGAACCCGCCCTTGATCTGCAGCCCGACCAATTGCTTGTAGGCGTCATTGATGCCACTGCAGTCCGCATAAGGCACCTGGTGCGAGCAGGCTTCCGCCGCCACGATCGTGAAGCGATCGTCCAGCGTGATGCGCAGCGACATCAGGTGCACGGGATCACCCGCCTTGCGCGGCGCGTTGCCGCGAGAGCCGTCCTGGTCGAACTCTCGCACGTCCGACAGGCGCCCCTCGACGTCGAAGAGGCCGTCCTCGCGCTCCCACCCCGTACATTCCACTCGCCGCGTATGCAGCAGTGCGCGTGGCGCCGCAGGCGAGAGCTGCTTCATCCCGCCGTCGCCTCCGCAGCTGCCGGAGCGGGTCGGCGTACTGCTGCGGGTTCCAACGCGCCACTGGCCTGCAGCGCTGCGATGCGCGCGTCGTCGTAGCCGAGCACCTCGGTCAGCACCTCGTTCGTGTGCTGGCCCACCGCGGGTGCGGCTTTCGGGTCCGCCAGCGGCGTGCCCGAGTAGAGGATCGGCAGGCGCACGTTTGGAATCCAACCCAGCGTGGGATGCTCGACGCGCGTGACGAGGCCGCGCTCTTTCGCCTCGGCCGAGCGCAGTGCATCGCCAACGCTGCGCACCTCGCCGCATGGAATTTGCGCGGCACGCATGCGCGGCTGCCAGTACGACCATGGGTGCTGCACGAACAGCTCCTCCAGCAGCTTGAAGATCTCGTCGCGTTTGCTCATGCGGCCATTGCGATCGGAGTAGACCGGGTCGTTCGCGAGGTCAGGCCGCTCGAGCACTTGCCCAGCGAGGCGATGGAAGATTTTGTCGTTGCCGCAGTTGATATAGAAGGGCTTGTCCTGGCTCATGAACACGCCCGAAGGGCACGTGTCCGGGCTGGTGTTGCCATGTCGCTGCGGATGCGCGCCGGTGTAGAGGTGCTGCAGGGCGGCGTAGCCTGTCATCAGCACCGCGTTGTCGAACAGCGCGATCTCGATCTGCTGCCCCTGCCCCGTGCGCGCACGGGCCAGCAGCGCACCCAGAATGGCATTGCAGGCCATCATCGCGGTGCTGATGTCCACCACCGGCGACAGCGTGCGCACGCCCTGGCGGTCCGGATAGCCGTTCATCGAGATGAAGCCGCTTTCCGCCTGCGCGATCGGATCGAAGCCCAGCCGATCGCTGAAAGCGCCCTCACGGCCATACGCCGAGACCGAGCAATAGATGATCTGGGGATTGATCTTCTTCACGCTCTCGTAGTCGAGCCCGAAGCGCTCCATCACGCCGGTGGAGAAGTTCTCGCACAGCACATCGGCTTGCGCGATCAGTTCCTTCACGACTGCAACACCTTCGGGGCTCTTGAGGTTGAGCGCAACGCTGCGCTTGTTGCGATTGCCCCACGCATAGGGCGCACCTTGCGCCGGCGCCTCGGCGGGCACTGGCGGGTAGTGGCGGAATTCATCGCCGCGTCCGGGTGTCTCCACCTTGATCACGTCCGCGCCCATGTCCCCGAGGATCATGGTGGCGAAGGGGCCAGCAAGGAAGTGGCTGAAGTCGATGACGCGGATGCCCTCCAGCGCCACGGGCGCATCGGCAGGGCGTGGCGTGTGGACCGGGAAGTCGTTTTCGAGGCGTTCGAACATGGAAGGCGACCCTAAAGTATCATTGGTAAGACCATTATACTTACGCAATTCTCGAAGCGTCAACGCATTCAATGAAGGAGCACTCATGCCAGACACCGAACCGTTGCTTCAGCGCCTGATCGCCTCGCAGGCCATTGGCGAGACCAAGGCGCGCTATTGCCGGTACATCGATACGAAGCAGTGGTCGCGGCTGGCCTCGTTGTTCACGCCTGACTGCCGCTTCGAGGGGCTGGGCTCGGCGCCCGCCGGCGCTGACGTGTCGACCTTCGTACAGGGCGTCTCGACGCGGCTGGCGAACACCATCTCCGTGCACCACTGCCACATGCCGGAGATCCACCTGCTCAGTGCCGGTCACGCGCGCGTGGTCTGGGCGATGGAGGACTACGTCGACTGGACAGACGGCAGCACGGTGAAGGAGGCGCCAGGCAGCCGCGGATTTCGCGGCTATGGCCACTACGAAGAGGAGTACCGCGAAGTGAGTGGCGAATGGAAGATCAGCTTCCTGCGCCTCACGCGGCTGCGCATCGACCCGATCGACGCGTCGCAGCCGCCGGCGCTGAAGGGCCAGCGGCAAGCAACGCCTGACTGGCTCGGCGCGGACTGAGGTGCTTCAGGAAATCACGCCGCGCACGACCAGCGCATCGACCTCTTCCGCTGGCAGGCCCCACCCCTGCAGCGCGGCCTTTGCATCGACCCCTGGCGCGACGCCGGCCTCCGGCATTGCGCTCGGCGTGCGCGAAAAACGCGGGGCAGGCGCAGGCTGCAGATAGCCGTCGATCTCGATGAAGGTGCGACGCGCCACATTGTGCGGATGCGCCGCTGCCTCACGCAGATCCAGCACGGGTGCATAGCAGACCTCTGCCGATTCCATCACCGCGCTCCATTCGTCGCGCGTGCGCGTACGGAAGATGGCGGTCAACCGCTCGCGCAGTTCGGGCCAGTTCGCCGGATCCGCGCGATCGGGCACCGGATCGTGGTCCAGCCCGGTGAGCCGCAGCAGCTCTGCATAGAACTTCGGCTCGGCCGAGCCGACGGAAACGTACTTGCCGTCCTTCGTCTCGTACACGCCGTAGTGCGGTGCCGCGCCGCCGAGAGTCGAGCGCCCGCGGCCCGGCCACTTGCCGCCGGCCATGTACCCATAGAAGTAAGTCATCAGCGAAGCGGCGCCATCGACCATCGCGGCATCGACGACCTGTCCCTTGCCCGATCGCGCGGCTTCGATCAGTCCGCAGGCGATGCCGAAGGCGAGGTACATGCCGCCACCACCGAAGTCGCCCGCGAGGTTCAGCGGCAACACGGGTGGGCCATCGGCAGGGCCGATCGCATCAAGTACGCCGGCCAGTGCGATGTAGTTGATGTCGTGGCCCGGTGCCTGCGCGAGTGGGCCTTCCTGCCCCCAGCCAGTCATGCGGCCGTAGACCAGACGCGGATTCAGCGCGAGGCATTCGTCGGGGCCAAGCCCCAAACGCTCCATCACGCCGGGACGAAATCCTTCGATCAGCGCATCGGCCTCGCCGATCAGACGTCGCACGAGGCTCGCCCCCTCCTCTGTCTTGAGGTCCAGCGCGATCGAGCGCCGGTTGCGGTCGGTGAACCAATACTGCTGCGGCATCGGACGCGCTGCAGGGTCGGGCCGATCGATGCGCAGCACCTCGGCGCCCATGTCGGCCAGCATCATCGCGGCGAACGGGCCGGGCGCGAGGCCCGCCATCTCAACGACCCGCAACCCGGCCAGGGGGCCTTGGCGCGTGCCCGCCATCAATGCGCCCCGGTGGCGCCGGCCGGCACGACAGTTTCCATTTGCCGAGAAGCACGCGTGCGGGTGCTGCCCGGTACCTCGCGCACGAAAGTGCCGGTGCCGTCCACGGTGTAGCCGCCGCCAGGCATTTCATCGAGCAGGCCGCCGGTCGCGGTGAGCAGCATGTCCCACAGCTCGATCCAGGCGCCATCGCGTTCTTCTTCCCACACGTAGCGGGTCACGCGATAGGTGCGGCCGCGCGCATCTTCGACATCGAACTGGCGCTCGGCCACGGTGCGGGTGGCGGGGGTTGTATTCATCGGAGCGATCATACGCCGCTCGTGGTCTTTTGGTAAGACCTATAGACATTTAGGCCAATTCGGCCGATCATCCGGGCCCACAAGGAGACTCTGTCATGTATCGCCGTACCCTCATGGCGGGCGCCCTGCTCGCCGCGGTGGCCGCAAGCGCCCCCGCACTGGCCCAGGACCGCTGGCCCGATCGTCCCATCAAGTTCATCGTGCCCGCGGCCGCGGGAGGCACCAACGACGTGCTCGGCCGCTACATCCAGGAGCCGCTGCAGAAGTTGCTCGGCCAGCCGGTGGTGATGGAATACAAGCCGGGCGCCGGCGGCGCGATCGCCTCGCAGTATGTCGTACAGCAGCCGGCCGACGGCTACACCTTCCTCCTGCACGGCAGCGGTCTCGTTACGGTGCCGCTCGTGCAGCGCAAGCCGAGCTACGATGCGGTGAAGGACTTCGTGCCGGTCACGCTGCTCGGCACCTCGCCGATGGTGCTGATGACGAATCCGTCGATGCCCGACACGCTCGCAAAGTTCGTGCAGCAGGCGCGCACCAACCCGGGCTCGCTCGAATGGGGCGCCTCTGCGCTGGGCGGCGTCGGCCAGCTCGCGATGGAGGCCTTCCACGAAGCGGCAGGCATCCACAAGATGGTGATGGTGCCCTACCCCGGTGCGGGGCCATCCGCCCAGGCGCTGCTCGCCGGGCAGACCAAGTACATGCTCTCGACGCCGTCGTCCGTAACGTCCGGCTTCGTCAAGGACGGCAAGATGCGCATCCTGGGCGTGTCCACCGCGCAGCGCAGCCCGCTGTTGCCTGACGTGCCGAGCATCTCGGAAGTTGTCCCGGGCTACGACACCCAGACCTGGTTCGGTCTGGTCGCGCGCACCGGCACACCACCGCAAGTGGTCTCGAAGATGGCCGACGCGATCGCCAAGGTGCTCGCGCAACCGGACATCCAGGAGAAGTTCCGCGCGGTCTACGTGGTCCCTAAGGGCGGCACCAAGGCGCTGGGCGACATCATCGTGTCCGACCACACCTTGTGGGCCAAGGTGGTGAAGGACAACAACATCACGATGGACTGAGCTCTGCGGCTTCGCCCGGCGCGGTTACAGACGCGCCGGTGCGGCCCGCCATGAACTCGGCGGCGACGAAGCCGAAGGTCATCGCCGGGCCAAGCGTGATGCCACCGCCCGGATAGCCACCACCCATCACGCTCGCGTTGTCGTTGCCCGCTGCGAAGAGGCCTTCGATGGGGCGGCCATGACCGTCGAGCACCCGTGCATGCGCATCGGTACGAATGCCGGCGAAGGTGCCCAAGTCACCCATCACGATCCTCACCGCGTAGAACGGTCCCTGCTCGACCGGTGCCACGCACGGGTTGGGCAGGTGAGTGCGGTCGCCGAGGAAGCGGTTGTAGACGCGCCACCCACGCCGGAACTGCAGGTCCTTGCCGTCGGCGGCACCGACGTTGTACGTATCCACCGTCTCCTGCAGCTGCGCCGCATCGATGCCTGCCTTTGCCGCCAGTTCGACGAACGTAGCGCCACGCAGAAGGTAGCCAGAACGCAGATGCGAGCCCAACGGCAGGGGGAAGGGCTTCACGAAGCCCAACCCATAGCGTCGGATGGTCCGGTGATCCGCAATCAGCCACGCTTCGACCTCGGCCTTGTCCCCGCAGGCCTTCTGCATCTGCACACCTACGTCGTGATACGAGTCGGATTCGTTGACGAAGCGCTGGCCACGGCGATTGACGGCGATCATGCCCGGCTTGTAGCGATCGATGAGGTGCGGGAAGACGCCCGTGATGCCATTCCTGTACGGCACCCGCGAAACCGGAATCCACGCCCCTGCATTCGGCAGGTCACGCGTGACTTGTCCACCGACCGATTCGGCAAGCCGCAAGCCATCGCCGGTGTTGCCGGGCGGCGCAGGCGAATGATGCTCACGGCCGGTGGGCGCATGCGGAAACAACTCGGCACGGCGCGCCGCGTCTTGCGGAAAGCCACCGGCTGCAAGCACCACCCCGCGGCGCGCGCGCACCTGCACGCGCTCCCCATTACGACGGCCGACCACCACGCCGCTGACGCGCTCGCCGTCTCTCACCAATGCGACGGCAGGCGATTGCAGCCACAGCGGGATATCCAGTGCAAACGCACTCTTCGCCAGACGGGCGGCGAGCGCATTGCCATTGGTCAGCCGCATCGCGCGGCCATGCACCAGCATCTCCTTCGCATGCGTGAGCAGGCGCCGGGCCACATAGACGGCCGAGCGCAGCGAGCGCGTGACATTGAAGAAATGAGAGATCTCCGCGCTGGAGTTGAACATCATCCCTACGAATGTGATCTCGCGCAGCGGCGGTCGCAGCTGGCGGATGCGATCGCCCAACTCGCGGCCATCCATCGGCGCCGCCATGATCGAGCGCCCCGCCGTGCGACCGCCCGGGCTCTCGGCGTGATAGTCCGGGTACTCCGGCAGCGGGATCAGTCGTACGTCCGTGTGACGCACGAAGAAGTCCACCATGCGCGGACCCTGCGTCAGGAAGGCCTCGACGCGCGCGGCGTCGTAGTGCGCGCCGCACTCGTGGCGCAGGTACGTGCGTGCGTCATCCATCGAATCCGGCTCCGGCCGGAAGGTGGAGATGGGATTGTTCGGAATCCACAGCACCCCGCCGGATCGCGCGGTGGTGCCGCCGTAGCAGGGCTCCTTCTCGATGACGAGAACTTCCAGTCCGAGCTTCTTGGCAGCCACGGCTGCGGCCAGGCCACCGGCACCGCTGCCGACGACCACCACGTCCACTTCGTCGAGGTGCTCGCTCATGATGCGCGGGTGCCTTGCACGAGCAGCGTTACGTTGCCTGCCAGGAGCACACGCCCGTCGTCGCGCAGCGGCAGGCGTGCATCGGAGGCGTAGGACTCCAACATCGCGCTCTCATCGGCGAAGCAGAGCTCGGCAATGCCGTCGACGCGCAGGCCGTCGTACGCCGCCGGCTGGCCGTCGGCGCCGAAGCGCGCCGTCACCAGGTGCTGGACATAGCCATCGACCCGCGGCAGTTGCTTCACCAGATCGGCATGCCGTCCGAACCACGCATCGCGGAAGGCCTCAGGACTGGCCGCCGCACGGCGCAGCAGCATCCAGCGGCGGAAGCCGCCGTCGATAGCGCCGCGCACTGACGCAACCGGCACGTTGGAAAAGACATCGAAGGCACAGACTCGCTCACCCGACTCTTCCACTGCGGCAGCAAAGGCGCGCCATTGCGCGCCGGCTTGCGCCTCGGCCTGCGCGGCCGCATCGGGAAAGCTGCATTCGACGATGGTGCGGATGCGCTCGGCGTCCGGCACGATGGGCCGCCGCGCCTGCTCCTCGGTGACCGAGTCGGTCGGAATGTGCCGCAGCACGCTGTAGATGTGCACTTGCGCGTTGGGCACTCGAGGCGCCGCAGCGCGCACGGCAGCGTCACCCGCGAGGCAAAGGATGTGAGTCGACATGGCTGGCGATTCGTTTTGGTCGAAGGATTGTATGGTTCTACCATTTACATCACAATGCCAGCCATGAAAGCCATCGTCTGTCGCAACTTCGGGCCCGTCGACCAGCTCGACTACGCCGAGATTCCCGCCCGCCCACTGCTGCCGCACGAAGTGCGTGTCCGCGTCCACGCCGCTGGCGTCAACTTCCCTGATTCGCTGAAAGTCGAGGGCCTGCATCAGATCAAGCCGCCGTTGCCCTGGGTGCCGGGCAGCGAGACGGGCGGCGTGGTGGAGGCGGTCGGCGCCGAGGTCCAATCGGTCAAGGCCGGCGACCGGGTGATGGGTGTGTCCGACGCACGCGGCGGCGGCTTCGCCGAGCAGATCGTGCTCGATGCCGCACGCGTATTCGCACTGCCCTCCACCATGACCTTTGAGGAAGCGGCTGCGACCCCAGTGGTCTACGGCACCACGCTCTATGCACTCAAGCAGCGCGGCCGCCTCGCACCCGGCGAATGGCTGCTGGTGCTCGGTGCGGCTGGCGGCGTCGGCCTCGCCACCGTGCAGCTGGGCAAAGCCATGGGCGCGCGCGTGATCGCCGCTGCCAGCACCGCCGAGAAGCGCGCCCTGTGCCTCGAGCATGGCGCCGAACACGCCATCGACTACACGCGACCCGATTGGCGCGAAGAGGTCAAGGCGCTCACCGGCGGACGCGGCGTGGACGTCGCCTACGACCCGGTGGGCGGCGATGCCTTCGACGAGGCGGTGCGCTGCATGGCCTTCGACGGGCGCTACCTCGTGATCGGCTTCACCTCCGGCCGCATCCCCGACATCAAGGTGAACTACCCGCTGGTGAAGGGCTTCGACATCCTCGGCGTCCGCTATGACGTGTGGCGTGACGGCAGTTGGCCCGAGGCGCGCGCCAACCTGCAGCAGGTGCTGGACTACTACGAGCAGGGCAGCGTGCGCCCGCTCGTCTCGGGCAGCTACCCGCTCGGTCGCGCCGTGGAGGCCATGCGCAGCATCACCTCGCGCGGCACCACCGGCAAGGTGGTGCTCGTCACCGGCTGACCGTCACTTGGCGGATCGCGTCGCGGGGCGCTTGTGCTTCTTGTCGCGTTCGCTGATGAGGTATTCCGTCACCCTTCGCAGGTGTTCCGCCATGGCATCGGAGGCCGCCTGTGCGTTGCGCTTTCGCATGAGGTCGAGCACACGCTGGCGCACCACCATGATGTCCTTGTTGGGGCGCGGGTCCACGGTAGCGAGCATCCCGCGGTACACCTCCGACAGCGCATCCACCATCATCAGCACCAGCGGGTTGTGCGTGGCCTGCGCGATGAGCCGGTAGAACTCGATCACCGACTGCGTGTTTCGCGACGCCCGGCCCAGTCGGAACAGATCCGCATGCAGATCAATGTCCTGCTGGATCGCGTCGAACTCCTCGTTGGTCGCGCGCGGGCACGCGAGGCGAATCGCCACGCAGATGATCTCGGTGCGCGCCTCCATCACGTTCTCCAGAGAGGCTTGCGCGAGCGACACCATGTCCTGCACCGTCTGCGCAAGCCCGCCGCTGCCACCCCTCTTGATGAAGAAGCCGCCCTGGATGCCCTTGCGCGCTTCCACCACGCCAGAGACCTCCAGGCTGCGCAATGCGTCGCGTGCCGCGGCGCGGCCGATGCCGAAGCGCTCGGCCAGTTCGCGCTCGCCGGGGAGTTGGTCGCCCGGCTTCAGCTCGCCGCTCATCAACTGTTCGCGAATGCGGTCGCACACGGCCTCGAAGCCACGCCGGGTGCGCACAGGTTGGAAGAGCGATTCGTTGGTCATGAAAGATCCTTTTGAGGGTTCCGCAGTATTGCATATTCATTGGTTGAACCATAAGATGATTCGCCATGGACCTGGACCTCACCCCCGAACAGCGCGCCTTCCGTGACGAGGTGCGCACCTTCATCCGCGAAAAACTACCTGCAGAGATCCGCGAACGCCTGCGCGCCGGCCATCCGCCGCGCAAGCAGGACACCGTGACCTGGCAGCGCATCCTCAACGAGCGTGGCTGGGCTGCTCCCCACTGGCCCAAGCGCTACGGCGGCGCCGACCTCGGGCCGATGGAACGCCTGATCCTGCTCGACGAAACCTATCGCGCCCCCGCCCCGCTGCCGCAGGTGTTCAACGTCGGCATGCTCGGCCCGGTGCTGATGAAGTTCGGCACGCCCGCGCAGTGCGATTACTTCCTGCCGCGCCTGGCGAATCTCGACATCTGGTTCTGCCAGGGCTTCTCGGAGCCCGGCTCCGGCTCCGATCTCGCGTCGCTGCGCACTGCCGCACGCCGCGAGGGCGATCACTACATCGTCAACGGCCAGAAGATCTGGACCACCACAGCGCACCTTGCCGACTGGGTGTTCGCCCTCGTGCGCACCGATACCGAAGCGCGCAAGCAGGAAGGTATTTCTTTCCTGCTGATCGACCTGCGCACGCCGGGCATCACGATCCGGCCGATCCACTCCATCGACGGCGAGCATCACCTCAACGAAGTCTTCTTTGATGAAGTTCGCGTGCCCGCTACCAACCTCGTCGGCCAGGAGAACAAGGGCTGGGATTGCGCGAAGTTCCTGTTGTCGAACGAACGCACGGGCATCGCCAACGTCGGCCTGTGCCGCGAGCGGCTCGACTATGCGCGCGAGCTCGCCGGGCGCTACACCCAAGCTGGCAAGCCGCTGTTGGACGACCCCAAACTGCGCGCAGACATTGCGACGCTCGAGGCCGAGACGCGCGCGCTGGAGATCACCAACTGGCGCTTCCTGCTCACCGACCGCGAGCAGAAGCGCCTGCCGGCCTTCGCGTCGGTGCTCAAGCTCAAGGGCACCGAGCTGCAGCAGGAGATCAATGCGCTTCTTGCACGCATCGTCGGCCCGGGCGGCCTGGAGCGCCGCTCGGCCGACGAAGTCACGCACGGTCCGATCACGCCGCGCTATTTCTATTCGCGTGCAGCGTCGATCTACGGCGGCACGACCGAAGTGCAGAAGGACATCCTGGCCAAGGCCATCGTCGGATAAGGCAAACATGAATTTCGAACTGAATGAGGATCAGGCGGCGCTCACGGAGAGCCTTTCCCGCTTGCTGGCCGATCGCTATGGATTCGAGAAGCGTCGTGCGCTCACCGCCTCCGGCGCGGCGCATGACGAAAAGACCTGGGCTGGATTGGCGGAGCTGGGCCTGACCGCGTTGCCGGTGCCCGAATCGCTCGGCGGCTTCGGCGGCGGTGCGCGCGACTTGCTGCCCGCGATGCAGGCCTTCGGCCGCTCGCTCTCGATTGAGCCCTTCCTGGCGAGCACGGTGCTCGCAGGCACTGCCCTGCGCCTCGGCGCCGACGAAGCGATGCAGACACGACTGCTGCCGAGCATGGCCAGTGGCGAGATCGTGTCGGCCTGGGCGCATGACGAACCTGCCGGCCGGCACGCGCCGCTATGGGTTGAGGCGCGTGCCGAACGCAAGGACGGCGGCTGGAAGCTCGACGGCATCAAGTCGAACGTGCTGGCCGGCGGCCTGGCGAGGTACTTCGTCGTGAGCGCGCGCATCGCCGGTGGACCGGCCGACGCGAATGGCTGCGCGTTGTTCCTCGTGGATGCGAAAGACGCAGGCGTCGCACTGCGCGAGTTCCGCCTGGTCGACGACACAGCGGCGGGCGAACTGGTGCTGAAGCAGGCCGCGGCGCAGCCGCTGGCCAACCCCGAAGACTCGACTCGCTCGCGTCTCGCCATCGAAGGCACCGTGGCCGCTGGCATCGCCGCCGTGTGCGCCGACATGAGCGGCGCCGCACAGGCCGCCTTCGAACTCGCGATGGACTACCTGCGCACGCGCAAGCAGTTCGGCCGCCTGATCGGCGAGAACCAGGCGCTGCGCCATCGCGCTTCCGAGATGCTGGTCAGCCTCGAGATGACGCGCAGCATGGCCATGGCCGCCGCCGTTGCGGCAGACGACGCCAGCGCGGAAGACAGTGCCCTCGACCTGCACCGCGCGAAGCTCTCCGTCGCCCGCAACGCGCGCAACGTGGCGCTCGGCGCCATTCAGCTTCACGGCGGCATCGGCATGACGGAGGAATACGCCGTCGGGCACTACCTGCGGCGCATCCACGTGCTCGATCAGATGTTCGGCGACGCCGACGCCCATGCCGCGCGTCTCGCGGCTGCCCTTCTTTGAGACCTACACCGATGAGCATCACCCCCATGATCTACCTGGACGGCCGCGGCGTGACGCGCGACGAGGTGCTGCGCGTGGCGCAGCAGGCAGCCACCGGCTTCGAACAACTCGGCGTGAACGAGGGCGACACCGTTGCCCTGCTGCTGCGCAACGACTTCGCCTTCTTCGAAGTGCAGCAGGCCGCCGCCGCGGTCGGCGCCTACGGCGTTCCGCTCAACTGGCACGGCCGCACGGAAGAAGTGATCTACGTGCTCGAAGACGCGAAGCCGAAGGTGCTGGTCGCGCATGCCGACCTGCTCGCGCCGATCCGCTCGCTCGTGCCTGCGGGCATCCGCATCTTCGTGGTGCCGACCCCGCCGGAAATCGAGCAGCGCTACGGCGTCTCGGCCGAACTTGCGCGGCCCTTGCCGGGCGACACGGTGTGGCGCGAATGGGCCGAACGCTTCGAGCCGCTGCAGGCTCCGCTGCGGCGCGCTCGCGCGACGATGATCTACACCTCCGGCACCACCGGCCACCCCAAGGGCGTGAAGCGCCAGCCCGCCACGCCCGAGGAAAGCAAGGCCTATGTCGAGCTCTTCGCCAGCGTCTACGGACTCAAGCCCGGTGTGCGTGCGCTGGTGAGCGGCCCGCTCTACCACGCGTCGCCCAACGCGTACGGCCGCCAGGCGCTGATGACGGCGGACGTGCTGGTGCTGCAGTCCAAGTTCGATCCGGAAGAGACGCTGTCGCTGATCGAGAAGCACCGCATCGACAACGCTGTGATGGTGCCCACGATGTTCGTGCGCATGCTCAAGCTGCCGTCCGAGGTGCGCAACCGCTACGACGTGCGCTCGCTGCGATGGGTGACGCACACTGGCGCACCGTGTCCCCGAGAGGTGAAGAAGGACCTGATGGACTGGTGGGGCCCGGTGGTCTACGAGACCTACGGCGGCACCGAAGTCGGCACCGCCACGCTCGCCACGCCGCAGGACTGGCTGGATCATCCCGGTTGCGTCGGCATGCCCACGCCCGGCACGCGCATGGCCTTCTACGACGAGGAGGGGAATCGCCTGCCCGAAGGAGAGATCGGCGAGATCTTCGCCCGCGTGCCCGCCTATGCCGACTTCACCTATCTCAACCATGAAGAAAAGCGAAAGAGCGTGGAGCGCGACGGCCTCATCAGCCTCGGCGACGTCGGCTACATGAAGGAGGGGCGCCTGTACCTCTGCGATCGCCGCTCGGACATGGTGATCTTCGGCGGCACAAACATCTACCCCGCCGAGATCGAGATGGTGCTGACCCAGTGCCCCGGCGTGAAGGACTGCGCCGTCTTCGGCATTCCCGACGAGGACTTCGGCGAATCGCTCGCTGCCGCCGTCGAACGGATGCCCGAGTCGCAGGTCACGCCGGAGGAGATCCGGGCCTATCTGCTCGAACGTCTCGCGAAGTTCAAGGTGCCCCAGCGGATCGACTTCCACGAGTCGCTGCCGCGCGAGGACAGCGGCAAGATCTTCAAGCGCCGCTTGCGCGACCGGTTCTGGCAGAACGCCGGGCGCCAGATCTGAGGGGCGGTGCATGGGCAAGTGGCTGCAATCCAGTGAACACCTCACCTTCGAGGTGCGAGAGCGCGTCGCGCGCATCACCCTCAACCGGCCGGACAGGCGCAATGCGCTGTCGTGGGAGATGCTCTCCGAGCTGCGCGCCGCGCTGCTGGAGGCGGACGACCTGCGCAGCGTGAGCGTGATCGTGCTCGAAGGCGCAGGCCCGGATTTCTGCGCGGGCTACGACATGAAGTCGGCCTATGCGCGTTATGCCGCTGAAGGCGAAGCCGCACTCGACTACCGCAGCGGCAGTGGTTCCTTCGACGACGACGTGTGGAAGCTGGAGCGCTTCCAGGAGTTGCTGCGGACCGCCTTCGTAGTGCACAAGCCGGTGATCGCCAAGGTGCACGGCCATTGTGTGGCCGGCGGCACCGACCTCGCGCTCTACTGCGACATGGTCATCGCGGCCGACGACGCGCGCATCGGCTTTCCCGCGACGCGTGCCATGGGTTCGCCGCCCAACCACATGTGGATCTACAACGTCGGCCCGCAGTGGGCCAAGCGCCTGCTGTTGAGCGGCGACTTGGTGAGCGGCGCCGATGCAGCCCGCATCGGCCTGGTGGTGGCGAGCGCTCCGGCCGATCGGCTCGAGGAAGACGTATCGACACTCGCGAATCGCCTCGCTACCGTCGACCCCGAACTGCTGGCGACCCAGAAGCGCATCGTCAACCTCGCGCTCGAACTGGCGGGTGCTGGAACCTTGCCGCGTCTGGCCGCCGAGATGGACGCACGCGCTCATCTCTCGCGAGCCAAGAAGGATTTCGATGCCGAGGTCGCAACGCTCGGCTTCAGGGCCGCGGTGCGCAAGCGCGACGAGCCTTTCGGCGAGGGCGTCGCCCGTCCGAGCTGGTGAATTTCCCTGGTCCTACAAGCAACCATCTTGAAGACCTCGAAGTCAATCCGAAGCAAAGTTGCTGCGCCAAGGAGTCTTGGTGCGAGCGATGGCGTTGAGCGTGATGAGCAGCTTGCGCATGCATGCGACGAGG